>JAGOLX010000035.1:1502-67493 GCA_017993835.1 Phycisphaerae bacterium | reverse complement strand
AGGACGATGCACGCGATCGTGTCCCACGCTTCAATGGGGCCGCGTTCGTTTGAACGCGGAAAGCGAGTACAAGATGCGTATCGCCGCAGCCGCGCGGAAGCTTCAATGGGGCCGCGTTCGTTTGAACGCGGAAAGGCCTGCCTTTGCCAAGTACTGATTCTGTCGGTGGTTAGGACGCCGGAATCGAGCGGGTGGCTGGTGACAGTCTGCATAGGGGTAGCTCTTGGTTCAGAATCGGTCGTATCTCTTGTCTTTTCAAGGAGTTCGAGCGGTGCCTGCGATCCGAGAATCACCTGACCGCTCGTCGGGTCCGTCGGCCCAACGCAAGTGACACTACACTACCACAATTCTCTGCGGGGGGCAATAGGCGAATCCCACACATTCCATGCCTTGGCCGATCTCGAAGGCATTCTCCGCCGGCCCGAGGTCGAGGATCAGGACCTGATCGTCCCGATGATGCACGTATTGCTGGAGTTCGCCTTTGAGCGTCGCGTGTTCGCGGGGGTTCAACTCGCAGAGGAATACGCTGAACTGCACGTGGTCGCCGCGGTCCCGCAGGGTCTTGAAGACGCGGTCCCGGCGTTTGTCGTCCGAAATATCGTAGGTGATGAGGTAACGGCGGCGCATGGCTCATCGGGTCTCCATGCCGGGATAAGAGTCGATCTCGCCGCGGACCCATCTTGCCAGGAGCTTGGCCTGGAGACGAATGACGGTCCGCCAACTGCATCGGTAGTCGAAGACCGGGTGCGTGACCAACTGATCGAGTCGGCCTTCATAGGCCCGGATGAAGGCCTTGCGGGCCTCGGGCTTCATGGCGCAGCCGGCCTTGGCGATCTCGAAGTCCCCTTCGCGGACCATGCCGGTGTTGATAGCGGTAATGACAGCGGAATCGACGACCGGCGTGCGGAACTCCTCCATGAGGTCCAGGGCCAGCGCGGGTCGCCCGTGACGCGGCTGATGATAGAATCCCCAGTACGGGTCGAACCCCTCGGCGGCCAGAGCCACGGTGCATTCCTTGGCGAGCATGGCGTAGCCAAATGACAGCAGTGCATTGATCGGGTCTTTCGGCGGGCGGCGGTTGCGGTTGCGGAAGTCCCACTCGGTGGGCAGGGCATCGCCCTTGACCATTCGCGAGAAGTTGGCGAAGTAGACCTTGGCTCCGAGCCCTTCGATTCCAAGCAGCGATTCCATCGTCGCAGCGGATCTTGCGTGTGTATCCTGCTGGGCCAGGTCGTCGAGCGCCTGCTGGGGCAACCCGGCGGCATTGCGACGCAGAAAAGTCCGCTGGGCCGCGACCTTGGCAGAGACGATCCGGCGAGCCAACGCCAGGCATCGGCCCGCGTCGGCCGCGATGCGAAACTGCGCCGCACGCAGATAGGCGTTCTTGAGGCCCATTCCCTGCGTGATGCCGTAGAACCAGTTGCCCATCGACAAGTGGACGACGGGGATGTCCTCTTCGCACAAGAGGTGCATCGTCTGCGCGGTCACGGAGATGTTGCCGCACAGGACGAGCTGGCTCGTGTCCGCCAGACGGACGGTGGCGAGCTTCTCCTTCTGTTTCCACACGACGAGTGCCTTGCCTGTCTTGCAGACCATCGCCCCTTGCTCCTGGACGTAGAGGGGCAGAGCCTCGTCGCGAGGCGGGAAGAACTGGCGAATCTCAGCGGATTCGGACCCGCCGTCTCCCCCGTCATCGCCCGGCTCTTGCAGCAGGCGGGTCTCATCCGGCAGGCAGATGCCCGCCAGACTGCACCCGTTGCACTTGGGACTATCTTCGAGCGGCGGAGGCGAGACGGTCGCCGAACAGGCATCCTTTGCCTGGTGGATCAGATCGAACGTCCGCTGCTGGAGTTCCGGCGTGAACGGGACATCGACCCGCGTCCGCGAGGCGGCGAAGTAGAGCACGCCGTGGTCGCATTGGTAGCCGCCTTCGCGGAGGAGCAGCCCTTGGGCCATGAGCTGAACGCGCTCGGGCTCATAGGACCGCTCCTCGTTGTTGGGCACGCGGCCGCGCTTGGTCTCGACGGGCACCGCGACCTCGTCGGCGGTGGAGACCAGATCAAGCTTGCCGGTGAGCCCGAGAGCCACGCTGCCCAGCATCACGGACCGGGTGACAGTCGGCGGCTCGTCGCCGTCGGCCCCGGTCTTGTGCCCGTTGCCGTTGCCGCCTTCGGATGCGGCGTCCGAATCGTCGGAGTCGCGGTTCTCAGGATCGGGCAGGACGTGGTCGAGCCGATCCGCCCGGCGGTGGACGTTCCGGCCGTCCACGGTATAGGCATTGTCCGCCCACCGGCCCTCGACGTGCATCAGGTGAAACAGACGCGGGCAATAGGCGTACTCGTTGAGCATCCGCACGGGCAGCAGGTCCGGCCCCTCGCCGTCGGCGTCGATGGATTCATGAGCATCCGCTGACTGAATCATACTTCCGCCCTCCCAAAAGACGCTATTCACTTGTCAAAGATCGACAAAGAAGCGGACCGCCTTTAGTAAGATTCCGCCGCGACAAACAAACCCAGCCCGCAATGCCGCCCGGCGTGTTCTGGTTTGACCTACGTCAGAACACGGCGACGGCGGGGGCAAAGTTCCGGAACTTGCCAACCGTAATGCGTTGACATCGAAAACCGGCGACAATCCCCACCGCTCGGAACCAATCGCTCCCGATCGGATTGCCGCCCTTCTGTGCCGCTTGCGACAGAACGCTGCGGCAGACAGCAAGACAGATCGGGGCGGACCAGATCGGCCAAGTCCAGTATGTGTCTCGGCGGCCACGTCCGACGAAACCGGTCGTCTCAAGATGTTTGCCAACCGGCGCGCAGGGCAGAAGGGGTAGACCTTCCATAGCTAATCGATTGGCTCCGAGCATGCTGCCACGTCGTTTGCGGTCAGGATCGCCGCTTGGGTCACGCCATTGCAGGGCGTATCGGCTATCATCGGATGGGTCCCATCGCAGAGTCTGGTTAGCGACTGGATCATCATAGGCCCAAGGTGCAAAGAGGGCTTTGCGCACGTGTTCAGCGGTTGTTTGAGATATGATCTGTCGCATCGACCGCAAGAAGTGCTGGTGACCAGCTCCGCTCATCGTGCGTAAGGCGGTATCCTGGACCGTACCCTGCTCATTCAGCAGTGCATCGCAAGCAAAGGCCGCGGCGAAATCGGCAGCAATACGGTCCCCCTGCAACGGGC
The DNA here is from genome assembly GCA_017993835.1 of Phycisphaerae bacterium. Lineage (GTDB taxonomy): Bacteria > Planctomycetota > Phycisphaerae > Sedimentisphaerales > Anaerobacaceae > PLanc-01. The sequence goes on along the minus strand of JAGOLX010000035.1, from coordinate 64,310 downwards.
GGGCGGCATCAACACACGTCTGCGCATAGCAGCGATATGCTTCGCTCGCCACCGCCAGATTGTCCCCAAGGCCGAATGCAATGTGACCGTTCATTGCCTTGAGTTGTTCGTCCAATCGGGCAACAACATCATCCTCAGTCAGTGCCTGCAAGGTGTGTACGGCAGGACGATACGCCCCGGTGTGCCTGCTCCAGGACATCTTGACCTGCACGTCTGGCAAAGCGCCAGTTAGGATGCGGAGTGTCCCGAGCGCGGCGAGAAACGCCAGGGGATTGCTGCCGTCAAGTCCACTGAGCATCAAGGACATACCGTCACCTCCACTGTTTGAGATGGATCATCGATAGCCATGCTGCCGTCGTCCTCCAATTGGCTGGCACGCTGGTCGGCGAGTCGCAAGGCGGTCTCAAGATACGCCAGACCCCACCATCCATAGCGTCGTGTCAGTGACCAGAAACGCTCTGCAATGCCAGAATCAAGACGATGGGGCGGTCGGTCAATGCGTTGTTTAGACGTGAGGCCCACGGCCAGATCGGGGAGAACCACATCGGGTGGATCGTCATCGACGACCACCGGGGCAAAGGGGCGACCGTAACCGTGATGGCTCGCGATCAAGTGAAGCGTCAGATCCCTGAGCACAGGGTCTTGTGGCAGATCAAGAACAGATTCAGCCAGTTGAGTTGAGAGCATCTCATGACGGAATCCCACGGGCAGCGTGCTGCGCCGATAGGCGGCACGTCGCTGTTCTGTCGTTAGAGGCAACCTGGCGGACTTGGCCCATATCCTGGGCTGTGCCCATGCGTCGGTCAGATCGCCATTCAGGAGCAGGGCCTGGAATCGTTCATCAGCCTTGCCCATGTCGTGCAGTCTTGCTGCCGTCAGCAGGGTCTCCTTCAAGGATGATACGGCCAGCAGAGGCAGTGTCTTGTCCATGACCCCGCAAACGTGAGCGGTGTGATTCTTGAGCGATACCGGCTCCTGGCGTGCGAGGCTGGATGTCTCATCTTCTCCGTCGTCCAACGCCGGAAGGAAAGGATGGTGCGCGATGACGGGGTGTCGGGTCGTCAATACGATACCCTTCTGTGACTCGGGATACCGCTCCCACACCAGACCGAGTCGCCTCTCTGCCAATGTGCTCAAGGTTTCTGCCTCAACCGCAAACGTCGGGGGCAGGACCTCGCCGATCTGCCGGAGTATATCGCAGATCGCAGGCAAGTCTGACTCAGCATCACCAAGCCACGTTTTCAGGGTTGTTACGGCTTCGTTGGCAGGCCAGGTGGCAACACGCGACGGCGTCAGCCGCAGAATGGCACGCCCCCTCGACTGGCGAAACGCCCGCTCCGCTATATCCAGTTGGTCTGTTGCGGAAGTCTCGTCATGCATGCTTGGGACATGGCCAAACACAGACCATCCGCCCGTTCTGACCGGCAGCACGATTGTGTCACCCGGGCGTATGTCATCGGCGGAGCGAATCAACCTGCTCTCGGATATACCTCGCCAGATCATACCGACTCGCGTGGCGATGGCACCATTCTCCGTGTCCTCATCTGCGGCCCTGGCACTGAGCAAATCACTCCGCAGGGCATCGGTTGCCTCCTGTTTTGTCAGCCATGACTTCACTACGCCAATAGGTACAGGCATACACTCCGGTGAGGAAGGTGGACAGAGGCTGATGATCTGCGCCCATACGTCACCGTCGACCTTCTTCGGTAGATCCGCACGCCAGCAGACCTGTACGTCCGGTTCCCCGTGTTGAGGACCGTGCAGGAAGAGCGATACGTCCGGGTCTGGCGCAGGATGCGGATTTGTCTGTGCCCAAGCGTCTACGTAGGCTGGAAACATCACAGGGGCATCAGCCGATGGGGCCAGCATGGGCTCAAGGTCCACACCTTGGAGCAACTGTTCCATCGCGGCCAACCCGAAATCCGTGATCTCATCATGAGCGACGGAGATGAGCCACTTCCACGTCTCAGCCAATGCGGGACCGTAGATCGGGTCATCATCGCTGTTCTTCTGGTCTTCGGCAAGCACCACACAGCCCTTCGCGTCGATATCCCGCCCCCCGCGGTTCAGCCGTCCGAAACGCTGCCGCAAGGCATCGATTGATGCGCATTCACAGACCATCGCATCAAAGTCATAATCCGCACCCACTTCCAGGCACTGTGTGGCCACGACAAAGAGTGGTTTATCGCCTGGCGCCGGCTGCGGATTGCTCACCCGCCCTTGGATCGCTGCCGTGAGATCATCACGATCCAAAGGTCGCATGCGTCCGATGGCCAGGTGGACCTCTCTGTTGGCCACCTGTTCACTTCTGAGCAGATCGTAGACTCTGCGAGCCGTGGCTACACGGTTGACGATGACGGCGACTGTTCTTCGATCTCCGGATTGCAGCCGCTCGGCCTGCGAGACAAGGACCTTTGCCAATTCATCCAGTGACCCGGTTCCTTTTGCTTTTTTGGCCCGTACCAGTAGAACGGGTTTACTCTTGCCTCGAGCCGCAAGGACGGGGTGTTTCCTGTCGGCGATACTGAGCCGGAATATGTCTCCAGTAGCCTTGTTGGGTGTCGCGGTCATTTGGACCACGGCAAAAGGAGTGACCACTGGAGCCTGTGCCCATGATCGGTCCCGATACCGTTGCACAGCATCGAGGGTCTGGCCAAAAGGCCGGCAGATGTGAGCCTCGTCCAGGAATAGCACACTATCATGGGCGATCAGGGCGGCGTGCAGTGGCTGCGCGGCTTGCGAAACACCGTAACCGCGAAACAGGAGCCGTGAACCCACCTGGTCGATAGTGCTGGTGATGATTGTTGGCTGTGTGATTGATCTGGCCCATCGGTTGTCCCGATAGATCCCGCCCCTTAGAATCGCCACATCCAGTGGTGGAGCTTCGGGATCTCCACTGATCTGCCGGAGTGCGTCGGCTACATCGCGGAGTACGCTGCCCGCAGGAGCATCATACAACCTGCGCGCGATCTCGCACGCCCGTTCGTGGGCTTCATCCACAATGACACGGCGGTTCACCACGAAGAAGATGCGTCGGCCTACGGTCCGTTCTGACGGCGGAAGCCCTGCCTGCGCTGCCATCGCGAACACGGCTACATCAAGACACGCTGTCTTGCCACTGGCCGTGGGCAGGTCGATAACTTGCGGCCAAGTACCTGCACAAACACGACGCGCCAAGCGCCGCTGCCACGGGAATCGGTCATGGCCCCACAGTTCTTTGAAGAACTGGGCAAATTGATGCGATTGGACCGTCATTGGTTATCTCCACAGAGGGGCTTGCACACGCCGTAACCCCGATACCGCCCGGCCCCGAGTAATAGGGGGCCTTCCACGTCGCAACTGAACCACAGGCAGGCGTGTACTTGCTGCCGGGAGCACTGGTCGGACTTGACCGGCATCAGAGGAAAACCGCTCTTGCCGGGAGTCGCACGCGGCACGCCCCTGTGCCAACAGTTCCTGCCGACATCGATCCCTACAGGTTCAGGCAAGCCCTGCTTGCGGCAGCTCTCGGCAATTGCGTCAGCGACCTCTCGTGCCCAACCATGACGATCCTTCACGTAATCTGCCCTGGGATGATGGTCCAAGACGATCGGCGTCATAGTGGCCCACGTGTGGCTGCGCTTTGTCCATGTCCGGATCTGGAGAGCCAACGGGGGCGACTCACGCGTTTCTCGCACAATCCGCCAACAGCCCAGCCGACCGAGTTTCAGATCGATGGGAGTCGGATTACCCACATGATCGTACAGCAGCTTTCGCAGGACACTTCCACGGTCTCGGGGCGTGACCTCCTTGGGAAAGGCGAGCCCCACTCCAAGAAGATGACCATCGGCATGAGGGTGCCCCACGAATGCCAACGGTAGCAGCGCCAAATGTGGCCGCTGAGAGGGCGTCTTGTCGGGCCGGTGCCCGCTCACCCATTCCGGTGCGGGATTGCACTGCGCCAGGATCGTATCTCGTAGCCCGGTCAGGAACTGCCATGTGGTTTCCAAGCCAATGACTGGACCGTCATGAATCGACAGGACCATGAGGTTTCTGTCGAAAGCTCCTGAAGCAGACAACTCAACTTGGCAGAAGGTATCGTTGGGGTGATATGCTTGCCATAGACTTATGACTGGCCGGCGTGTTGTCGGCTCGCCACTCGGGAAACGCTCGTCCAGTTCCCTTTTTGATGCGGACTTCTGCTTGCCTTTCGCCTGAGCCATACGGCTAGTCAACTCGGCATAGGCCCGGATCTCCTTGGCATTGAACTGTTCCCTCAGGTAACCGAGCGTTCCATCACCGACAACGCGCAATCGTAGAGATCCAATCGTATCTGGCAGATGGTTCGCTTCGGGTGGGTTGTCCTCAACCCACATCTGCACAAGCGATGACGAATGGCCGATACAGATCACCTTGCGACAGAGACGATCCAGTGCATCAGCGTATTCCTTGCTCGGTTGCGATTCGGCCCAATGCAGGTATATGGCGTCGTCGACGGGACGAACCCGCGGGAAGAACCTCTCCTTGCGGTCTCGCGGGAGATTCGGTGCCGACTGGAGCATCGTCTTGCTCGGGCCAGCTTTGTCATTAACCGGCACGAAATGCTTCACAACGTCTCGACGATCGGATTCGGAGAACCGCATTGCGGGAGGACCCTGTTTCTCCAGCCACATGAGCGACGCTTGCTCTTCCGCATCCTCACCCGTTTCAAAGTGCGCGGCCGCCAGCGCCATGAACACGCGGGCAGGATGCGGTGGCCATTCTGCTCGTTCACGGTTGGAAACGTCGGTCGCCACCGCATAGCCAGTCAGGTAGCGGATTCCCATCGCGAACATGCTCAGCCCTCCTCAGTCCCAGCGCTGACGGCTGCGAGTTCCTGGCTCCTTCTCACGAGTTCCACCAACTGAGGTGAGGGCATCAGTACTAATGGCTCGGTTCGCCAAGACAATCCGATTTCTTCGGCAGCAGCAACGGCATCATTCAGCACAGCAATGGCGTTGTCCGCCGTCAAGGCCATATTTGCAGGTGTCTGTCCTGGTCGATCCAACAGTTCCCATTCCATCGTTTCTGTTGGCCATAGCAGACAGCGTGAACGCAGATCAAGACCCCTCTCGCCAGCGAGCGCAGCGGCACAGAGCCCCAGTGCAGCCAGCACCGTCTGTCCAGCAGCATCGACGCGGATCTGTTCATCCTTGGATTTACCAGGGATGGGGAAATGGAGACGCCGTAGGGCTGGCAACGACAGTACTGTGAGTTGCTCGGCCTGGGTTAGCGTTACGCCGCCAACTGCAATCGGACTACCGTTGCCATCATAGACGAGCCTGCCGTTCGGGTCCCGGCGATAGTCTATGTCTGGGGTCCTGTTTCCGTGATTGGCAACAGAAGGGCGTCCTTGATCTGGGATTTTCCCCGCGTCAGTCTGAGGATCCCACAGGACATCCTTGCCTTTGTCTTTCTTATACAACACCAACTTGTTTTCCTCGCGGATGGCAGCTTGCTGATCCAGCGTCCACCCTCCGTCGGGTGTCCTAAAGAGTGGCCCCGCATTCTTGGTGACCTGCAACGGATCGATCCTGCTACTTGTCTTGACGCCAAAGACAGCGTCTATCCCAACAATTTCACTGACCATCGCTCGTTGGAACTTCACTCCCATCCCGCCCTTGGGACCGGTGGAATCCCACATGCCCAGGATCAATGCCGTCGGGCACAGTCTGTATAGAGGCGTGGCATTGTGTATGCTGGCTGCGTCAAGGCTCTGGCCAAGCTCCGTCTTGCGGAACGAGACATCATCGAGAAGGCTGTCCCGCAGGATTGCGTCCGCAATGCGATGCGGAGCTTGGAGGCTCGTCACCTTGCCGATTGGCACCGGTAGAGAACTCCTGCCGAAGTCGACTTCAATCACTGGGATGGTCAGCCGGCCCTGATCCACTGCGGCCTGGAGCGCGTCCTCCATTCGGTTCGCCTGCGACTGCACCGAATCCAGCAGAACGCATTCAACCGCGTCGTTGCATCCGGGCACGCGCCTTTGCTCTTTGGCATACACTGCCCCCGCATAGGTAGGAGGGAACACCTTGTCGCCGGGTCCGCCGGCGGGCTGAAGCTGACAGCGGCAGCGGAATGCACATGCGGTTCCTCGCACTGCTTCTTGAAGAGTCTTGAACGTCAATTCCATTGGATACCCTTTCATTGTGTGTATCGTACGATTTGTGTCTTCTCCCACATGCGCAGAAAGTCCTCGCCGTGAGCTGTCTGGCTCTCATGGCCCCTCGACGCTCTTTGCCATGTTCTTTCCCTTCCGACAACAGTCTCCGAAATTCTCCACCACATTTTAGGGGATTTGGCTCACCAGGCAAAGGCAATTCGCGCAGAATGACGACAAATGGGCAGATTCAAGGGGAAGAATAGGATGGACGTCGAAGCCGAGGCTATGAACCGAAGGCCATTGCAGGGATATCCAGCATGCCGGCGGCCTTGGCATCCCGGTGCATCCGGATCACGATGTTCCGAGCCGGCAAGGACTCCCCCGTTCCCAGACGCCGGATAGATCCTTCAGCATCCGCATGGACGGACCTGCGTGACGACCTTCACTGCATGGCGCTGTCTTATGGAGCGCGCTTGACGACGATGGCCGGCTGGCAGCCTGGTTGTGAATCCCTCAATGGACGTAACCTCGAACTCTGGTTGCCGATTCTGGCGATAGCAGCCCTTGTCGAGGACGCCGGCCTGCAAGGACTCGTAGCGGAGGTGGAACAACACGCCATCAAGTCCATGGAATCCGCCCACGAAAGTGCCATGCCTGAGATAGACGAACTGCTGCTGCGCACCCTCAAACAGATGCAGGAAGACAGGTCATGGGGTGTCACGGCAGGCGAGGTGCTCCGTGCGGCCAAGGAGATCGAGTCGGCCGTTCTGTGCAAGATTGCGGCCGGGGGGACGTGCAGCATGCAGACGGCGGACGAGCTATGGAAGTACCTGGGCCTGAAGTTGAAACCCTGTGGCAAGAGAGAGAGGCAGTGATGGCGAGTGTGGCGAAAGACGGCAACGGTGGGCGACGACGCATCCTGTTCATGGACCCGACCGATGGACGCAGACGGACACTCAGGCTCGGCAAGTGCTCTGAACGGGCAGCCGAGGGCGTCTGCCGGCACGTGGAGGAGCTCGTTTCCGCCAAGATCCGGGGCCATGCCATCAATCCGGCCACGGCGGCGTGGCTGACCGATATCGGCGATGCGCTGCACGAGCGGCTGGCCGGGGTGGGTCTGGTCGAGCCCCGGAGCAGGGTTCCGGTCACGGCGCTGGGGAAGTTCACCGCCGACTATATCAAGTCGCGGCGAGGGGACACCAAGCCCCGGACGATCATCAACCTGGGTATGAGCCGCAAGGAGCTGGTCGGGTTCTTCGGCGAAGATCGGGCCATGGGGGAGATCACGAGCGGCCACGCCATTGAGTTCCGTTCGGCCATGCTGGGCCGTAGGCTGGCCGATAACACGGTCCGCCGGCATCTGGGCCGGGCCCGGCAGTTCTTCGCGGCGGCCATCGACAAGGAGCTTATCCAGAGGAATCCGTTCGTCCACAAGCAGATCAAGGTTGCCGTCCGGGGCAACCCTGATCGGCGGGAGTCCATCGCCCGTGAGGTGATTGACCGCGTTCTGGCTGTGTGCGAGGACGATATCCAGTGGCAAACGATCATCGCTCTGGCGAGATACGGCGGATTGCGGACGCCAAGCGAGACGCTGGCCTTGCGCTGGTCGGACATCGATTGGGCGAACAATCTGATTACGGTCCGCTGCCCGAAGCTGGAGCGGCTGGAGCGACACGCCACCCGGACGATCCCGCTGTTTGTCGAGTTGCAGCCGGTCCTCCTGCGGGCCCATGCGGAGAGCCCGGAGGGGAACGACTTTGTCATTCATGGCAGGCTCCGGAACGGTAGCGGGAACTGGCGGACTCAGTTCGAGCGGCTTATCCGGCGGTCTGGGCAAGAGCCGTGGGGCTGTCCGTTCCAAGACTTACGGAGCAGCCGGGAGGTCGAGTTGAGCGAGGTCTTCCCGTGGTTCACGGTCTGCACATGGATGGGGCACAGCCGAGAGGTTGCCGCGGAGCACTACATGTCCGTTCCGGCCGAGCATATCGCCCGGGCGGTCGCAGGCGTAATCGCGCCTTCACAAATCCGTGCAGAATCCGTGCAGTCAGTGCACGCAGAACCTTGCAGGACATCGCAGGACCAGGGGAACGAAGATGGCAAAACCGCGTTTTGCGGCCAAAAAACAAGAGGGTGCGATACCTTGCGAACACAAGATATCGCACCCTATACCCCCAAGGGGAGTCGAACCCCTGTCTCCAGGATGAGAACCTGATATCCTAGGCCACTAGACGATGGGGGCCCCATTTGTATCCGTCATCGGCGTTCCAGGACGCTCAGCGCCGCGAAAGACACGCGTCACTAGCGGCGGGTGGATTCGAACCACCGACCCTGGGCTTATGAATCCCATGCTCTAACCAACTGAGCTACACCGCCGATACTTGTCTAGACGCAGTATTCTAAGCCAGTCCTCGCGGCGTGTCAACACGAATTCTCCGCTTTGCCAAATAGACAGAATGGGGATTCCACACGGCCTGCTGGACAAGCCAACGTTGGGATTCAAACCCATAACCCCTGGTTCAAATACCAGGTCAGGACGACGCTAACTCCTTTTCAAGACAACAACTTACGGATGAGTCGCAGGCTGACTTGGCGCCCTGCTTGGCGCTGATCCTCAAACAGTATCCCAATCCGGCCATGCTCGTCAGGGCTTGGCCGAGAGCCATGCAATGGCTATCCAGTGGCCCACTGAGTGGACTGGCTCTCGGGACGGAGCTGCCTTGTTGTTCTTTCCATTTCTGCGGCGTCTTTCGGAAGAACTCGACCCAATTGCGACAGAACGACGCGCAAGACAAGGTGGCTGTCCGCGGTATTCAGGAAAAGGGCGGCGAAGCCCGTCATCGGCGGTCGTGACGTGGACATCTACCTCTCATCCCCGTACTGCGTCCACATGATCGAGGTCGAATACCTGGACAGCATCGTAGAGGCCCAGGCCGAATCGCGGATGCGGCAGGCCGAGGCGGACAAGCTCACAGGGCGAAGCGTCGTACGCAGAAGCTCGGATTCCCGCCCGCGATCGGGTTGAGGGCGGGCTTCCGCAGGCATCTCGCCAAGGGCGGTCTCACACTGAGCCACGAAGCCACGGAGGTCAGAATCGGGATTTGCTTCGTGCCTTTGTGTGAGGCTCACTCTTCAGAGCATGAGCTGCCCTATTTCTGCCTCTCCGCGGCTTGAGCCAGGACGCCGTCCAGTTCGTCGAGCTGGAACCCCTCCGCCCGCACGACGTGGTCTTTGTCGGCCAGGATCAACCATGGCAGGGAACGCACGCCCCAGGCCGAGCGTGCCTTGCTCTCGCCGCTCGCGATGACGCCGACCGCCAGGCCGACGGCGTTCTGTCGAACCCATTCCTTCAGCGCCGTTTCGTCCGTCTGGGAGGTCTGCACAGCGACAGCCGCAATGCCCTTGGCCTTCAGGGCCTCCGCCTGCCTGGCCAACTGTGCGACCGTGTTCCGCGAGGGGCGCTGATTCATGTCGAAGAAGCAGAGAACCAACCGTTTTCCGTTCAGTTCCTCCAGCGAGACCCCCAACTGCAATTCCTTCAGGTCGGGCACGGCCTTGCCGGTCAGGATCGGGCCGGCTGCGGGGCCGCCAAGGGTCAGCAGATCGAGAACACCCAAGTCCAACGGCTCGTCGCTTCGGCCCCCCGGCATCTCGGGAACGCTGAAGGAATGGTTCAAAGCGCCGAGACGCTCTCCGCGAAGGGACCGAGGGGTTGCAGCGGGTGCGTAGGCGGTGAAACTCAGGGAGTAGTCTCCGGCCGGGACATCGTCGATGCGAAACGTCCCGTCTGGCGCGACCGTCATACCCAGGGTTTGCCTGAACCCTTTGGCCGATTGGCTCCGCACGAGGCAGTCGAGGTTCTGCCAGTCGATCCTATCCTTCACTGCGTCGGCGATGGCCACCTTGCCGATGACGGGACGGCCTACGCCTCCAATCGTGACGTTCGTCGTCTCTCCGGCCTTGACCTCGACCGGCACGCCATGACTGAACATACGCCCGACCATGCGGCACACCCTCGCATCGCCAGCCGGGACCCGATCGAAGCCAAAACGGCCTTCCTTGTCCGCCACGGAGCTGCAATCGAACTGGACTCTGGGGGCGCCCTGGTCGTAAGGTCTGACGAAGATCACTCGGATTTCTTCATCCGCGCCGGGCTTGCTGCCAATCAGGACCTTGCCTTCCACGCGCCCCCAGGGTTGCAGCGTCACGTCCGGCGACGCGGCCAGGTCGTCTTCCGTCACCTCCGCACAGCCCTTGTCGTGAAGCACAACGAGGCAGTACGCGTCGGTCTGTGCCGCGAAGGCGAATCGGCCGTCCTGGCCGGTCCGCACGGACACGTTGTCAAGCCTCTGCTGGATTCGCCCGTTGCGAATGTAGACTCCTTGGGAGGGAGTACAGAGGACGACCTCCGCTCCGATGACCGGCTGTCCATCGGCGAACCGAATCGTTCCGCTCACGCCCGCGCCCTTCTTCAGCGCCAGGTCGTATGTCACTTCGCCTTCCCCATCCTCGAAGGGACGGGACACGCCCGGCAGATATCCCTCGGCCTCCACCAGGACGTAGTGGGCTGAACGGGGCTCGCTGAAGGCGACTTCGTAGACGCCGTCGGTATACGACTTCTTTTGCCGGCGTTCCCAGTAGATGGCCCGACCATCGCCCCAGTCGACGCCCGGGCACACGGTGAACGTGGGAATCGTCTGCCCGGTCTCCTCGTCAATGGCTCGCCCTTTGATCCGCAACAGCGGGAGCATCGTGATCGTGTGCTCCTGCTCCGCGGCGGTCATGCCATAGTGGCGAATGCTCATGTAGCGCTGCTTGCCCATGTCGATGAGGATCTCGTCCGCCGGTGCGTCGTCCCAACGGAACCGCCCTTCGGCATCCGTATCCACCCGCCATTCCAGAGACCGGTGTCCGCGCCAAGTGTCAGCCGCCACGAAAGCGCCCGCGACCGGATTGCCTGCCCTGTCCACGATCCGCCCGCGGAGCGTGTGCCCTGGTTCAAGGCGGAATTCGACCGGCGGCATCTCCTTTTGAGGCAGGACTTGTTCCAGGTCGGGGGAATAGCCACGGGCCTGGACGGTCAGAATCATTTGTTCCAGCTTGGCGTTCTTGAATTCGAACCGGCCGTCTTTGTCCGTTCGGGTGCTCGGATAGCTGGTGCCGAAACGGTCCGAGCCCTGCGATACCGTCGCCCCTTCGATGGGTCGGCCGTCCGTGTCCAGGACGCGGCCGGCTACGACGACGCCTTTCTTCATGACTACCACGCCGGTCAGGGTGCGAAGGGACTCGACCGAAGGTCTCGCGGACGCGCCGTACATCTCGTCGCTGATGTAGTCCGGATGCTCCAGACGAATCGCGACCTCATTGAGCTGGGCCGGCACGATGTCACACCGCCATCGGCCCTCGGCATCGGTCTTCTCCGGGTGGTCCCAGATGGAGACCCGCTCGATGTCGTTGTCGCCCCCGGATGGCACAAGCAGGTGCACGACTGCCCCCGCGATCGGCTTGCCTTGTTCGTCCTGGAGGATGCCTCCGATGCTCGTCCCCGGGTCCATCGCCAGGGTGTAGTCGGCGGGGATTTTGATGGGCGATTCCCGCGAGCGCCACGCGATCTGAACGGGGACGAGACCCTGCTTGCTCGCGCGTACGCTCAAGTAATCCGGCTGCGACCCATACTCGATCCGGCACCGGCCCTGCTCGTCTGTGACGTCCTCGCGGGTCTGGCTGTCGATCCGGATATCGAGTTTCGCACCGGCAATGGGCTCTCTCGTCTGCCTCGCGACGGCTTGAAGCTCCAACACCCCGCTGGATGAGGTCGATCCACGCATTTCTCCAGCCTGTGCAACGACCGCAGGCGACAGAGCAAGAACGCTCGCAGCGACCTCCATCGTCAGATGATGCCACATCCATCTCATACGATTCCCCTTTCGCACAGCCTATTTCGTCGACTCGGTCGATCTAATCTTCTCGTTCAGTTCGTCGAGGCCGAACCCCTCCGCTCGGACCGTGTGATTCTTGTCCGTCAGGATCAGCCACGGCAGGGACTGGACCCCCCAGGCATACCGCTGTTTGTTGAAGTCGCCTTCGAGAAGCTGAGCTTTGAACGGGATCTTCTGGTCGGCGAACCACCGGTCGAGCTCCACACGATCTACTGGCGCGACCTGCATGGCCACGATCTCGATCCCCTTTTCTCGGAGGAGATCCATCCGCCCAGCCAGTTCCGGCGCGATCCTGCGAGACGGGCGCTGTTGCTGGTCCATGAACAAGATGAGCACAGGCTTGTCCGCGGTCTCCGGCGGCGCCAGGGATTCCAGGCCCTTGACCTGGGCCAGTTGCTTGCCCGCCAAGCTCACGTACTGCGGAGAGCCCTGCGAGAGGCCGGCCGCGATGCGAAGGTTCGCGGACTGTTCTCCAGGCTTCAACACGATCCGGACGTCCTGCCGGCCAGCTTCGACTTTCGTGCTGGCCCAGCCGCGAGGACTGTTGGAGAAACTGGCCTGGAGGTGCACCGGGCCTTTGCATATCCGCTCGAAGCGGAACCGGCCGCCCTCGTCCGTGGCTGTCGTCTTCTGGGGCTGGATTACCTCGCGAGAAGCCCTGCGCAGGAAGATCGGAATTCCCGCCGCGGGGTGGTCATTGGCATCCACCACGATTCCCGAGAGGGATTCGTTGGCGACAGGGAGGGCGATCCTGCCCAGATCGGTCGTCGCCCCGGCCTGATCCGAGACCTCGATGTCCACATACGATTTCGGGCCATAGCCAGAGGCATCTACGCACAACCTGTGTGTGACCGCGGCATCGGTCGGCAGCACAGCCGGGATGGAAAAGACGCCGCCGCCATCGCACAGGGTCTCCGTCGTCACGCTGGATACCGCCCCACTGACATGGGTCAACACCGCCACGCGGGCCGAGGGGATTCCGATGCCGTCTTCCGTGACAACGGTCCCCTTGACGGTCACGGCCGGCCTGAGTGCGATCTTCACAGGCTCTTGAAACGTGGTGATCTCGGCGACGCCGGCCAGACCTCGCTCTTCGCAGCAGGCAGTCACGTACCAGCCGACAGGGTCTGCCTCACCGCAGGGGAACTCAAATCGACCCGCGGCGTCCGTGCCAGTTTCGTCTCCCACGTTCGAGATGAGCCGGCTGCCGGTTCCCAGGGGATGGACCTTGACCGCGACCCCACCAGCCGCCTTCCCGTCCGGGTCCACGACAGTCCCACGCACCCAGTTGGCGGGCTCCAGATCCACTTCGATCCGAAGTGTTTCCCCACGGATCACGAAAAACCCGTCGTTCTGTCCACGGAGCCCCCAGCTCTGGTACTCGCGGTTGGAGCCGACGCCGCTCGAGATCAACGCCCTGGATTTCCCCGGCCGAAGGCAAGCCCGGGCCACGCCGTGGCTGTCCGTGACGGGCATACGAGAGACGGGCATGTTGGGCAAGGACACGCGGATGCCGGAAAGGCTCCCCTGCGTCTTCGCGTCGCGCACGAGGATCTCGACGATTCCGCCTTCCACTGCCTCCACAGTCAGATCCTCGGTGGCCGAGTCCGGCGCGACCTGGACAGAGATCGCCTCCGCGAACCACGCGGGTAGTTTATGCTCAGGCTGCGTCGGCTCGATTTCATGTTCGCCCTCCGGCACCCCGGGAAACACGAATACCCCGTTGGCGTCCGACCGCACTCGATACGGCACATACGGATTCCTGGTGTCCTCCCGCTGGTATCCCGGAATCGAGATCGCCAACTCCACGTCGGCGACCGGCCGATCCGTGCCTTGCTCCACTACCCGACCCTGAACCCGGCGCTCGACGGGCAGGACCAGTCGAATGTCCGAACGTCCGACCTCGTAACCGCAGCCCGGAAGATAGTTCGTGGTGAACAGGTGCACACAGTGATAGCCCTCAGCCCGGACCCAGAAGTCACAGATCGAGTCGGCGGAAAAGAAGTCGAATCGAAAACGGCCCTCTGCGTCGCTTGTGGTGGATAGCCACGACGCCGGCATGGAGATCGGACTCTGGTCCAGTGTCGTCAGATAGGAGGTTTTAGGCACGGCCCGCACGTTCGCCCCAGCGACCGCCTGGCCTGAGCTGTCCACTACTTTGCCCGAGATTGCCAACGGTTTTTCCATGACCAGGTGGAAACGGATATCACTCGCGCTGCCGGCTTCCGTCGGGGCTTTGTCCCAGGCCATAGCCAGACCCGGCTTCCGGATGACGACGAACACGTTGCGCAAGGACTCAACGTCCGCCTTGACCTCGAACCGACCTTGACCATCCGTCCGCCCGATCGGTCCGCACACCCTGGCCTCCTGGAGCTGGGTGTCCCAGTCCGGACCGTTCTCGATGACTGCCACCTCCGCTTCACTCACCAACCGGGCCTCGTAATCGACGACCCTGCCAGTGATCGTGACGCCACGAGCAAAACAGACGCCGGCCCACAGAAGGACCACACAGCCGCCCACGATCGTTCTTCGCATCAGACATCGTCCTTTCCAAGTCACCGCGCCGGTAACTCCGTCGCCTTCATCTTCTCGCTCAATTCATCCACCGTGAACCCTTCCGCAATCACTCTGTGGTCCTTGTCCGTCAGAATCAGCCATGGCAGGGACTGGACGCCCCAGGCGGATGTCACTTTCTTTGCGTCCCCCTGGATCGATCCGACGGGCACAGTGATATTCTGCTCCTTGAACCACTGTTCCAGGGCAGCGCGATTTGTATCAGCGGCCTGAACCGCAATCAGCATCACGCCCTTCTGACCGAGTTCCTCCGCCCGCTTGGCCAGCGCGGTCAGGCAGTACCGCGACGGTCGCTGGTTCATGTCGAAGAAGCACAGGAGGACCGCTTTGCCCTGCATCTGCTCCGCGGGCAGATCGAGCAGTGGTCTGGTGTCCGGCAGGGGCTTGCCGAGCAGGGATGTGACTTCGATGTGTACACCGCTGCGGCCGAGGATGACCTTGGCATTCTGGTCGCCGCCCTGGGCGTCGAGCATTCCCATGCCGCCCGGACTGCTGCTGAAACTGGCCTGGATTTGCAGCGGACCGGCGCACACGCCCTCGACGGAGAATCGACCCTGCGCGTCGCTGACGGTCTGAATCTGCGGCTGGCCTGCTATGTAGCTGCCATTCGGCCCGGTGATGAAGATGGGCAGGCCCGCGCCCGGGGCTCCGTTCGCATCGACCACCACGCCGGAGATGGACTTGTCCGCTACCGGCAGGCTGATCGTCCCCACCGTGACCCGCCCATCCCGGGCGCTGTCAAAGGGCAAGGTCGTCAGCGCCGTTGGGCCGTAGCCCTGCGCTTTCACCTGCAGTCGGTAGGTAAAATCGTCGCGGGGCGCGGGGATCGCACGCGCTTCATAGAAACCGTTGGCGTCGCTCAGGACGTCTGGCGCCGCACCGGTCCACCAGCCGGGCATGGAGGCGCACAATGAAATCACGGCCTGGCGGATTGGCTTGCCATTGGGGTCCGTGATGCGGCCCCCGACCGCGAAGGCGGGCGCCAGCGTCACCTCGACGGGCCGGGATTGGTCCTTCACATCCGCCAGGCCCGCCAGATTATGGTCGGGGTCTCGGGCCAGCACCAGCACGTTCTCCACACTCTCGCTAGGCGGCCATGTGACTCGGAACCGGCCCTGTTCGTCTGTGGTCGCAGGTTCCTCGCAGATCGGTTTGGAAGCCACGAGCACACCCGCGGCAGGCTGTCCGTCCGGATTGCGCACGATCCCCGTCACGACGGGGAAGGCGTCCAACCTGACCTTCCGGCGAAGCACTTGGCCCTCGGTCACAATGGCCGGCTCCGAATCGCTGAAGTCGGCGTATGCCTCTGCCCACGTGGCCAGATGGCATTCTCCCGCCGGCGCGCGGAGGCGGACGACTCCGTTCGGATCGGCGTATGCCGAATGCCACCAGCAGGGGTGGATGCCGAAATTGGCTTGCTGGCTGACGGCCGCTTGCGCGCTCTCGATGGCTCGTCCCGTCGCGGCATCCAGAACCGTGACCTCGATCAGTCCGCCTTTGCCCACGGGGATCTTGACATCGACCGTCTGCCTCGCGACGGCCGTGACTCTCACGTCCTGGCCGGTCCATTCGGCGGTATGCTCGTGCGGCGCGACGATCTGGAGCGAGTAGTCACCGGCGGTCAGACCGCGGTAGACGAAGGCGCCGTCCGGGCCGGAAGTGACCGGATCGACGCACGAGTAGTTGGCGTATCGGGCGTTCGGGCGGGCCAGGACTACGACGCCTGCAATGCCTTTGCCGCTGTCCTCGTCGATCACCCTGCCCTCGACGATCGCCTCTGGCTTCAGGACGATGCGGACATCGGTCTGTCCCGCTTTGAACTGGCTTCCCGCGGAATCGGACAGTTCCTTCTCCCAGTACGTCCAAGAGGAGGCCCAGCCGGGGGCCTCGACCCAGAAGTCCGCCGAGGCCGCGACGGGGATGTTGTCAAACTGGAAACGACCCTGTGCGTCGGTCTGGACGGTGAACCACTCGCGAGGCTCGTCGAAACGAACGCCGAGCAACCCGCCCATCCAATCCATCTTCAGGCAGGGCCGGACCGTGGCCCCGGGGACCGCTTTACCGCTCTCATCGACGACGACACCCGCCAGAATAGCCGGCTGGGAGAGCCGGATCGTGAGATTCTTGGCCGAGCCGGTGTTCCGCATCCGTTGCCACCCCAGAGAGTGCCCTTTCTTCCAGGCGACGACCCAGACGTGGTCCTTCCGCTCGGCGCGGACCTGCGTCCGGAACCTGCCACTGGAGTCCGAGGTTGTCCGGCGGGGTGTCCCCCACGTAATCGAGCCCGCCCCGTAGTCGTAACGCTGCTCGGCACAAACCACGTCGGCCTCCGAGACAAGATGGCCTTCGTCATCCAGCACGACGCCGGTGCACTCCACCTGTTCCAAGTGCCCCTGGCCCGACGACAGGCCCGTGACAGAAGAAACGACCATTGCCGCGACCAATCCGCGCAACCAATAAGCCATGCTAGCCTCCGCAAAAGACGAACTCCCCTATTTCTGCACCTCGATGGTCTGACCCAGCATACCGTCAAGCTCGCCAAGCTGAAACCCTTCGGCCCGCACGACGTGGTCTTCGTCGGCCAGAATCAACCACGGCAGGGACTGCACGCCCCATTTCGTTTTCACTTGCTCGCCATCGCCCTCGATCCGACCGAGCGCGAATGGGAAGGTTTGCTCGGCCAGCCATTTCTGCGAGGACGGCGATTGCGGCGACGCGTTGACCGCGGCGAAGACAGGGGCCTTCTGCCCGAGCTCTTCGCGCCGAAGGACGAGCTGTGTCATGCAGTATCGCGAGGGCCGCTGGTCGGCGTCGAAGAAACACAGGAGGATGGGTCTGCCGGTCGCGGCATCGTCGAGGTCGATCTTGAATTCCTTCAGGTCGTCGAGGAATGTGCCCAGGAGCGAACGCACCTGCGGCTCCTGACGGACGGTGAGTCGCGCCGCGCGTCTCGCTCGGTATTGCTCCTGGTCGTCCGCGGTCACGACCAGCTCACTGGGCTCGATGACCGTCGTCGCACCGGGGCGGATCGTCCACGGGTTCTGGAAGAACATGCCCAGCTTGCGGGACTTGGGCATGCCGGTCATCTGCGGCGTTTCCCAGACGCCCGCATAGTCCACGCGATACGTGCCCGCCGGCACTGCGACGGAAGCGTCCGGCATGCGCACGCTGAACGGGCCCAGAGGACCGACCAGACAGACGTAGGCATATCCCGGCGGCATCTGCAACCGGCCCATCGGCAGATCCAGAGGCGCAACCCTGACGCTCAGGCCATCGGTGGAACAGTCAATTCGGTACGCCTTCTCGCCGCTGAGGACGTAGCTGCCGATGAAATGCTGCTCCGTCATGCCGATTTGCCCGTCGCCGTCGGCATCCCAACTGATGCGGTCGAAGTCAGACTCGCGCGGTCCCAGGCTTCCGATGGCCTCTTCCACGACTCTTCCCGAGGCGTACCGCCCGTCGCAGTTGTAGTCCAGCAGCGTCGCCTCGATCTCCCGGTCGCCCAGGCGGATGCGCCCTCGCGTGTAGCAGTGCGAGGTCAGGTAGAGGGGCCCGTAGGCATTGGTGTGAACGAAGACCCGGTGCTTGCGTGGGCGATCCGGACTCCCGAGCAGGAGGTCGGCGGCGCCGAGTTCCACCGCTGTCAGGCCTGCGAAGACCGCCGTGCCTTGGAGCACCTCCCCATCCTCCAGGGCGCCGTTGCGGTTCAGATCGATGAAGAAACTGCTGTCCTTCCTCCCGTCGAGGGACGTCTCTCGCAGTCCGCAGGCGAAGCGAGACTGTCCCTCATCGGCGAACTGCACAATCCCGAACTTGGCATTGGCCGTCGGCAGCTTCTCGGCCCCCGCCGGCGGGACATCAGCCAGGTGGATCTCGAAGACCCGCAACATGCCGGCGTTCAGGCCGTCTCGTTGGCTCGGATCGCCCGCGTGCCAGGTCATTGTGAACGTCTCTCCCGACGGCTGCTTCGATGAGGGATCGTCTGCACTCGCCCCGGGCGGTTCGTCTGCTCGGAGGGTCGCACCAGACCATACTGCCATCAACGCCGTCGAAATCACGACCATCCGGGCCACGTGGATCATGGCAGCAGTCTTTCGTTTCAGCCAGACAGGTTTCGCTCTCCGCAGACACGGCCAAGCCGGGATGAACCAAGCGCGCAGACACTCCCCGGCCCACCATCTTATAGACGCCGACGAAGCCCGCGTGTTACAGGATTCATCGCGCTGCCGTCTGCTGTCGAATCGAGAGGCGTGTCGCGGCGAGGGCAGGCCTTTCGCGGGTACGACAAAAACACGGCGGCAACTCCCTTGTAGGCAAGGACTTACGGATGTCTTATGGTTATTTGTGCGTATTTGTGTTGACACATAACAGCCGAACTTTTATACTTTATCGCAGTTTGTAGTGAGAGATTGATGGTGCGCCGGGACGCGGGCCCCGGCTGGAAATGAGAATGGAAGGGAGGAACCATGTCGGGACCGAATTGTCACCATTGCGTCTATTCGTGCTGCGATCCTGAGCTGTGGCTTCGGAACGTCTGGCGGGGCGAGCCGCTCCTGCCGCGATGCGCGAACCATCCGTGCTGGCCGGGACAGATGCGAGAGGTCACGGGCGTTCCCCGCCGGAACTACCGGCCCAAGCCCGCGGCGCCGAAGGGCGACGTCAGGCAGATCCCGTTGAGCGAGGGGTGCTATGTCTACGTGGAGGCCGCCGATTACGAAGGGCTCAGCCGGTACAAGTGGCACCTGGAGAACGGATACGCCGCACGCAAGGAGAAGGGCAGGACCATCCTCATGCACCGCCAGATCATGCAGGCGCCTGCGGGCATGGTCGTGGACCACAGGGACGGCAACCAGGCCAACAACTGCCGATCCAATCTCCGCGTCTGCACCCGCCAGGAGAACCAGCGCAACCGGCGCAAGCACGCGGGCTCGGTCTCTGCTTTCAAAGGCGTCTTCTACAACCGCCGGCGGCACAAGTGGTATGCGCAATGCTGGTTCGAAGGCAAGTGCCACGCGACGCCGTACGTTGCGGAGGAGGTCGAAGCGGCGCGGCTGTACGACCGCAAGGCGGTCGAGTGCTTCGGTGAGTTCGCGAGGCTGAACTTCCCCGACGAATGGCCGCCCCAGCGACGGGCCCAGGTCCACGCCGAACGCCAAGCCCGCGAGCGCGAAGCGGGCCCCGACCCCGGCGGGTGAGCCCTGGCGACGGCTGGTCCTGACGACGCTCTCTCGGAACTTGACGGTGCTTTGAGGCGTGTTTCCATGCCTGACCGCAAGGACCCCCGACTGGCTGGTTTTACCCGATCCTTGACACTATGAGAGGCAACTTCAATGGTGAACCGTGCGAAGCTGATCTCGAGGGAAGTAGTTGACGCCGTCCCGTTCCTCGCACATACGCGAAATACCACCTTTACTTCTTGTTCAACGATGCTATGATTAGACAAAAAAGGCTGGTTGTTTCACGAGTTACCTTGCCATGAACGATGTTCAGGTTCGAGAAAACTTTCATAGGAAGAGACTGCGACGGCAACATGCTCACAGCAGGACGCTTGTTGTGAATGAACTCGGTTTGAACCATGGGAGATGCCGAGCGGACATCGCGATAATCAACGGCCAACTTGTGGGATATGAGATAAAGAGCGACGAAGATTCCCTCAGGAGATTGGACGGACAGGTCAAGTCATATAACGCTGTCTTTGATCGGGTGTTCATGATTGTGGGGGAGCGTCATCTTGAGAACGCTCGGAAGCAGGTCCCCCAGTGGTGGGGCTTGATCCTATTTGTTAGAGGCCCAAGGGGAGCAATCAATTTTAGAACACTGCGCAACGCCAGAAGAAACACACGCCAAGATCCCATATCGGTTGCTCGGCTTCTATGGCGTAACGAAGTTGTGGAGATATTACACCGCAGAGGAGTACCTCCACATGTCCTTCGTCAGCCCCGGGCCCATTTGTATGAACACCTCACAAGCGTCTTGGACATACAAGGACTCCGTAGGACCGTCAGGAAGTACTTGAGGACCCGTAGAAACTGGCGATATCGCGCGTAACCTTCTCTATATGATGGTTGGTGCCAACCTGTCGCCACGTGGAGAGATTACCCGTTCTAACATCTCCATTTGCGCACCTTTCGATATAGTCATCTCCCCAGGACATAGATGGTCCCTGGTAGTACCGCGAACTCGTGAGAAGGCGGCTGAGTTCATGATACTGCTCAAAACCATAATCTCTGACATTATCTCCTTTCACAATATACCATCCGTCATCGATGGTATATCTTATAGTTGCCGGAGGCTTCACTACTCGCCAATCGAGTTCAGAGCCATCCGGGTGGCTAATGGCATAATCGCCAAAGGTGGGAAGACGTAATCCAGCCTTCTTGAAGTCAGCAATGACGGTCCTATACAGTTGCCACTCATGGCGAGGCACGACTTCGCCCCTTTTTCTTATTCCCTGCATAGTCTTCGGAAACGACGTACCAAGGAGTGTAAGACTTCGCCAATCCTTCAGATGGGGAAATGGACTGAGAATGGCCTGAATCGCCTGAGCAAACCCTTCAAGAGGAAGGAAGTTGGGTGCCTGCAAGTCCACGATTACGTCGCACAGATGCACATCGACCTTCAGTTCTGATAGTAACGAATTGAGATCCTGTCTGACCGATCCTCTTGCCGCCCGTTCTATAGATAGCCTCAAGCACACTCCTGATTGACTCTGGATCGCGGCGGCTCTGATTTCTCGCTGATACGCTGCATCCCTGTCTAATCCGGTAACCATTATGAATGAACACATCTTCGCTCGAAGGCAATCTGATATGAATCGCACTGGGTGAATCCCTGTATCCATTCGCGCATCAGGTTCAATGAGATTGAGGTCAACGAAGCATGCCGATCTTCCCCACTTCTCGTGAACCCTCTTGGCAAAGGGAGCTAAGTGCTGGTCTATTGTCTTTGTAGCTGTTGCGTTCTCAAAATCGTATCCGATTCTCGGCACTTCTATCAGTGGTGTTAAGAAACATCGCGTCCTGGGTGACAATCGCAATAGGCCTTGGTACTCACCCAGTTTCCACCGAAGGCACGGCACGTAATGGATATGAGTGAATTGCATTATCCGTCCGCTCCTAAGAAAAGTGAATCTGCGGAAACAGTTTTCGCACTTCCCCTTGGCCGACCATTTCCACAAGGATCGTGTAATTGTCTGCTTCTCTCCGTATCTTCCCCGCGACTATCGCCGGATGAACGTACAGTTGCTCTGCAACGGTCTCTATTGCATCCTTACTTCTCACGTAACGAGCCAAGGCTACCTCCCATTTGGCCTCAGGGACCAAGATCTCACCCGCCATATTATCGGCTACTTGCTCGATCTTATCAGCCTGCGCATCAAGATCATCAAAAATGCTTTCGATATCACCTTTGTGTAAATGCTCCCTTATGTGGACGAGTTCGTGAATTAGTACAAACCAGAAGTTGTCAAGTCTATCGTACCGTAAGGTCAACCCGATGACTGGTAGACCATCAGACAGGAGAAATGCCGCCCCATCCAGATGCGTCTGAGGAAGATGTGGCTCGATAACCACTCGAATGCCGAAATGATGCAGATACTCAATTGCCTTCTTGGGTCCATCTCCTTCACGACTCAGACGCAAAAGCTTCGTCAGCCATTCCTGACTGATTGTATTCGGTCTGTATTGTGCCGCGAGCGCCTGTTTCTTAGCTATAGCGATGACCCGGCATTGCCATGCAAGAAGAGCATACCAATTCACAAGCCCCCCGGAACGCACGCGGTGTCGTGCCGCAGCCCGCACAGGCCTATCTAGGGCATCTATAACGAATGTCTTGAGAAGCTCATCAGAATTCGCAACAGCCGTCGAAAGAGAACCAGAGAAACCTTCAAACCAATTACGTCGATACATCTCCTTGATTGGAAACTGATCCCATGGTAGATCATCCGTGCCACTGTCGGAATGCTGCCGCACTTCCTTGAACTCGCCAACCTCACTGATATTCAGACCAAGTGTGGCGGCAACGTCAGCAAGACGTCGGAGACTCGCAGATATGTACTCTTCTGCTTCATATCTTTGTATCTGCTGCTCCTTTAGGCCGACGGCCTCTGCAAGCTGCCGTTGCGAGAGCCCTTTAGCAATGCGGGCCTGTATGAGAATTCTTGGCAGTTCCTCAAGGCTCGATGCCTTCAATACTTCGACAGTGCCGGATTTCAGGGTTTCATATTCCTGGATCTGCTGTGCAAGGTCTTCATACTGACTGCGAAGTGCATCCAATTCGGCCTTCGCCAACACATCAGATCTCAACCGTTGAGTAGCGGCCTTGACATCGAAAGAATCAACGAGGCTTCGCAGCTTCTCCGTCTGTACTCTACTAATGCGATATTGGCGCTCATTCATTATCATGATACTACCTTTCTCCGTTGCTTTGGGGAGAGGTGCACGCGGATAATGCCTTTGGCATTCCCGGTGTACTTGTCAATCTGAAAGAAGTCCCGGAAGAAATGCGTACCATCTGCGCGAGCCGTGCTCGGGAACAACTCGCCAGCGAAACGTCTCTTCTGCTCCTTACGCCCATCCGAGAAATCTAAGAACACAGGATCGAGCTTCGCAGCGTCCACGCCAACTGGGTCCCAGCAAGCGTCGAAGTCGCCCGGTAGCGGCTTGGCCGTAACAAAACTGCCATCAACGAGTACTTCCCGGCAGCCAGCATGTTGAAGAGCCGCCACCGCGTTCTTGAGCCCCAAGAACAGTTGCCTCCGTCGGGCAGGCGTGGCGAACCTTCCCTCAATTTCCTCAAGAGTCGCATCATGCACACCAGGCGGCAGAACTTGCCACGGACCACCGACGTCGATGAAATCAGGTATCATAATAACACAACGATAATGTTGTGTCAATCTATTGTCAAGGCGCGAATGAAAAAAAACATCAGCAGCAAGGGAATTCATCGAGGACATCCGGGGCCTGCCCATCGGATACCCTTTAGCATTTCCCCCATCTGATTGTCTTCCGTTTCGGGTGGTCGGCGGCAGCAAGGGCATGACCTGTGGCCCGTGCTTCGTTCGGAATCGGCGTCAATCGGCGTAATCGGCGGATCAGAGTCGTAGCTCGTGGTTCGTGGTTCGGTTTGGCTCGGTGTCCTCTGGGTGCGGTCGAGGACGGTGGTGCGGAAACTCGGGGTCAAACGTAGATACTCCCCAAACGGTTTTCGGTCTGCTCTCGGACGCGGAAGAGCGCGTGGCAGGGTTTCTGGGGGAGAGCGGGATGGATGCGCCAGAGAGGCCCAATGCGGCCTTCGGCCGCAACCGAAACGTGCTCACGCGGAGCCGCAGAGATAAAGAAGATAGCAACTGTCTCTCAAGCTCAGCGTCCCTGCGTCTCGGCGTGAACCACAACTCCTGGATTAGAAAGCACTTGTGTCAGTTGCACCTTCGCGGTCCAAAACCCCGTCGCGATCGCTGTTACGTCGGGATTCCCGGGTCCGCTGGCGGCGTTGGGGCGGGCGATCCTTTTTGGCGGTGCAGGATTGTGGAAGGGGTCAGCGCGCCCAGGGCGCAACGGGTGCATTCGAGGCAACGGATGCAGCGGAGGTCGTTCGGGCTCTTTTCGGGCTCGATGTTGTACTTGCACAGCTTGTTGCAGCGGCCGCACTCGGTGCAGTGGTTGGCGTCGAATCGCAGGAAGAAGGCGGAGCCCTTGTTGAACACGGAGAGGATCGCCCCCAGCGGGCACAGAATCCGGCACCAGGGCCGTCGGAAGAAGAGGATGGCGACGAAGAACAGGCCGGTAATCGTCAGTTTCAGGGTGTTGGGCCAGTCGATTGGCTGGCCGGCCGCGGCCTGCTTCACGACGTTCGGAAGGCCCGCTTCCAGCCCGCCGGCCGGACAGACCATGCAGACGGACAGCGGATGCTCAATGCCGAAGAAGTAGGGGATCGCCAGGACGGTCGCGCCCAGCACGACGAAGCGGAAGTGCCCTATCCAGCGAGGCAGTTCGAATTTGGGCGTGGGGATCTTGGCCGCGAGGTCCTGGAGCCACCCGAAGGGACAGGCCCAGCCGCAGAACAGGCTGCCCACGAAGGCGCCGAACAGAACCAGCAGGCCGATTGTGATGAAGGGGATCAGGTGCAACGCGCTGGCATGCGCCAACATGCCGATGGGACAGCCGAAGGTCGCGAGCGGACAGCCATAGCAGTGGAAGACCGGGGCGCAGATGCCGTGAAGGCGCGTGCCGATGGGGAGCAGCCAGACCGCAAGAAATGCGGTTTGAATCCACAGCCGGTATGGTTGCAGTCTGGCGAAAACACCCGCGAGTCTCGTCTTATGGGCAGCGATTGCCATGGCTCCTTGTTCGGGGGGAGTGTCGATCTGAGTCTGTCTGAGCCGTGGACACCACGGCGGGGAGTTACTTGCCTCAGGTAGGGCAGGCCGCAGGGGTCTTCGTCGGCTCCTTGGCCGGCGGCTTGACCCGGTTTGGCTCCCCTTGCGTGACCTCGTCCTTGGCGACAGTTCCCTGCGAGGCAGGCGGCTCAGGCGCCGACGGGACTTGAACCTGGACCTGACTCTGCTCGTCGGAGGGTGCTGCAACCTCGGCCCTCAAAGAAAGGCCATAGAGCAGCAGGGCAGCCCCGATAGCGATCAGCACGACCGATGCGCCTGTTCTATGCTTTTCCATAGCCACAATCCCAAAAATGGCGGAGGCGAATGGGAATCGAACCCACCCAGGACCTTCTCGGCCCTACACTGGTTTTGAAGACCAGGAGCGCCACCAGACGCCAGTCACCTCCGCGATTCGTAGTGCCCCAGTCACCTACTCAAGTATACGTCATGGCGGGCCGAAACGGAAGATCTTTCCACAATCTTGCGTTGTGAGGACCGGTACAATAGAATACAGGCCATGCGGAGCCTTGCAGCAAACATCCTGTTTCGCATAGGTGTTGGCTTGGCGATGGCGAGCAACAGTTTGGCCCAGGCCCAAGCAGCGGAGAATTCCCAGACCGTCCAACTGATGCCGTTTCACGGACCGAACGTCATCGGCCTGATCCACTATGGCAATTGCCAATGGCTCTACCCACGAGAAGGGCCCGACGAGAAGCTCATCTCCGAGCCGGACTACCAGTCCGGGAGGCGGGTGTATTACGCCGCCAGGTACGGTGATGCGCCAGACAGCGTCTTCACGCTCGTCCTCGACGAGAGCCGCGGCACCGGGACCGGCCACGACACGCTCTACGCGGACCTGAACAACGACAATCGGATCACGCCGGAGAACGAGAGGTTCGGATTCCAACTCGGCACAACTCGCGGCGCGGAACCGGTGCGAATCACGCTCTCCGTCTCTGCCGGCGGAAAGACGATCCCCTACGCCTTCGACTTCACCGCCTTTCCCTACAAAGACACGGACAATCCGGTAGAGAGAATCCATGCCAATTGTCGCGACTCGACCATCATGATGGGCGAAGCGACATTCGGCGGCAAACGGTGCAAGGTGGCCTTGGCCGACTTGGACTCCAACGGCCTGTTCAACGATTACGAACAAGGCGTGTTCCGCGGGGACCGTTTCTTCGTGGACCTCGACGAAAACGGTTCCTTCTCGCACGCGCGTGGTCTCACGGAGAGCTTCTCCTACGCGCGGTACACGGAAATCGCGGGGACGTGGTACGCCTTGGAGGCCTCGCCCGACGGCGGGACGCTCCAGATCCGAACCGCCCGGCCGACCTTCGGCACGGTCAAGGCTCCTGCCAACGTGAAGTCCGTCGGGCTCAGCTCGCCTAAGCAGTTCCAACAGCTTGAGTTCAAGGACGGCCAGGCGAAAGCACTCGCTGGCACATACGAAGTCCGCAACATCGCGATGGAGATTGTCGATAGCAACGGCGCGCGCTGGACCTCGCGCGGACGATATGGCCAAGCAGGGCCACAAGTTGCCATCGAGCCGAATCACGCAGCGACTCTGGCGAGCGTGCTGCCGCTCACGATCCGGGTGGACGTGCGACAGACCTCCGAGCCCGCAGTCATCGAGCTGGAGCCGCAGATTGTGGATGCCTTCGGCGGCTCGTTCAGCACCCTGCGAAGAAACAACAGTCGGCACGAGCCACCGGCGAAACTGCTGGTCAAGGACGCTGACGGCAAGCAGATTGCCGAGGCGAATCTGGAGTATGGGTGAAGCTCCTTCTGTGCGTATTCGTGGCGAATACCCCAGAATCTCACAGGAACCTGCACGATCACGGCGGTGATCGACTTCCGTCCCTTCGAGGCGAAGGCCGTTGATACGACCATCCACCTCAAAGATGGCCGGTACGTGCCCCCGATGGACAAGTAGCATTCGCCTACTTGTCTGCGGCTTCAAGAACCTGCTGGTAGAACACCATCGCAGGCGAACCTGCGAAACTGATGCCCATCCAGGCGGCCTCGTCGATCTCCGCCTGCGTGAAGCCCTTCTTGCGAGCGTTCGTCAAGTGCATTTTCAGACACGGCTCGCACCGCAGCGCAACCGACAGCGCCAGCGCCATGGCCTGCTTCGTATAGGCATCCAGACCATGCGGCGAACTGGCGGCGCTGAGGAACTGCTTGAACGCCGCCTGGACCTGGGCCGTCTCGTGTAGCCCAGCCGCCCCCGGCTGGGTGGAACTCACCCCCGAGGGCGGGGGTGCTACATTGCTGATGGCGTCGGCACAGCAGGGAACCTCTTGCATTGATGATTGACGATTTATGATTGATGATTGAGGGGACTCGGCCGTACGAGCAGACTCGGGCGACGGGATCTTGCGTGCGCCCGTGGTTTCGAGATGAATCAGGCCTGCCCCTTTGCTTGCGACCTTGCCGATGATCGTTGCCGCCGGGACGCCGCGATTGTGGAGGGCCTTCAACAACTGCGCTGCTTTGGCCTGCTCGATTGCTATCAACAATCCGCCCGAGGTCTGGGCGTCGAAGCAGATATCTACCATCTCCTGCGGCAGACGCTCGGAGGGCACGACCCGGTCGGCGCAGGATTCCTTGTTCCGCTCGATCGCGCCGGGCAGGATGCCACCCGCTGCGTATTCCAGCACGCCTTCGAACAGGGGCAGATCGTCCCAGATGATTCGCACGTCCACACCGCTCGAGCGTGCCATCTCCGCCAGGTGGCCCATGAGACTGAAGCCCGTCACATCGGTGCAGGCATGCGCGCCGAACTCGACCATCAGTTCCGCGGCGGTCTTGTTCAGGGAGGTCATCGACGCAGCCGTGGCCGCGACGCTCTCGGGCCGGGCCCGGTCGATCTGGGCGGCGAACGCGACGATCCCTGTGCCCAGAGGCTTCGTCAGGATCAGTACATCGCCCGGCCTCGCGCCGGCATTCGTGACGACGCGGCCCTTGTCAATCCGCCCAGTGACCGCGAAGCCCGCTTTGACCTCGGGATCGTTGATGCTGTGGCCGCCGATAATGGCGCAGCCGGCCTCCTTCATCTTGTCGATGCCGCCACGGAGGATCTCGAGCATGGCCTGATCGGGGATCTTCCGCACGGGGAATCCGATGACGGACAACGCGGTCATCGGCGTGCCGCCCATGGCGTAGATGTCGCTGACGGAGTTGGCCGCCGCGACCTGGCCGAAGGTGTACGGATCGTCCACCGAGGGGGTGAAGACATCGACCGTCTGCACCAGGGCCTGGCCGTCGCCCATGTCGTAAATGCCTGCGTCGTCGCCGGCGGCCATGCCCACCAGGACGCGGGGATCGTCCACCGGCGGCAGGTCCTTCAGCACGCTCTTGAGAAACGCCTGGTCGATCTTCGACGCGCATCCCGCTTTCTCGACGAGCTTGGTCAGGCGGACCGGCCCGGTCGGACTGTCTTCCCGCTCGCCTGCACAGGAGCAGATGCCCTTCTGTTTGAATGTCGGGCAGGGACAAGGCTGCTTCGCGTCGCAGATGCAGTGCCCCAGCCTGATGGACCGCTGCATCACTCGTTTCCTTCGTTCCCTATCGATCATGATCGAATTCTCCGTGTCGCCACTGGTTTCTCCGCCTGGTATTCATTCGCACGCTTGTCGCCGACGTAAATCCTCACGCCGACTCCGTCATCCTGAGCCGCAGGCGAAGGAATCTGGCCCAGGAGTTGGATGTGCCCGCGAAGGCTCCAGAGCACGTTCCGCTCGCAGGCCGGATGCTTCACTTCGTTCAGCATGACACGATACGACGAACGCTGTCAATCCGTATGTCTCACGCCTCGTCGTTTTCACAAAACCGTCGCGCGAGCAAGGCGGCGCCGAGCGCGCCGGTCATCTGCGGCGCGGGGGAGATCGAGACCGGTTGCCCCAGAGCGGTCTGCAAGGCGGTCTCCATGCCCGAGATCCGCGCGACGCCGCCGGTGAAGAGGATGGGCGGTTCGACGCTGCGACCCGCCATCGCGACGATCCGCGAGGCAATCGCGTTCTGGACGCCTGCGACGATGTCCTCTCCCGGCCGCCCTCCTGCCAGCAGACCGATGATCTCGGTTTCCGCGAAGACCACGCACATGCTGCTGATCGCGGCGGGGTTGCGACTCTTTGACGCCATTCGACCGAGACTATCGACCGGGACGCTCAGTCGGTCGGCCACCACTTCGAGGAACCGGCCCGTGCCCGCGGCACAGCGGTCGTTCATGGCGAAATCCCGCACCTTGCCGGCGCCGTCCAGGCGAATGAGCTTGCTGTCCTGCCCGCCGATGTCGATGATGGTCTTGGCATCGGGAACGAGGTGGCGTACGCCCGCCGCGTGGCAGGTGATCTCGGTGATCGTCGTATGGGCGAGGTGGATCGCGCTGCGTCCGTAGCCGGTCGCGACGATGCGCCGAACGTCGGACTCGCCGATGCCGTTGTCCGCGAGAGTCCTGGCGAACAGCCCGCAGGCAAGCCTGTCCTGCTCGATGCCCTGATCGGCCTGGGCCTTGGCGATGATCCGTGAGCCGTTCACGTCGATCAGCACGACCTTGATCGCTCTCGACCCGGCGTCGATTCCTGCATAGACCGTCATGTCATTCCTCAGAAGCACAAAATCCAAAGCCGCGAGGCGCGGAAACCCGAAATCCGAAGCTCGAAATCCGAAACAAATCCAAAGGTCCAAAATCCAAATGACAGAAACGCTGTCGCCCTTCCGATGGTTTGTTTGGGATTTTGGGTTTGGGTCATTTGTGCTTGTTTCGCATTTCGCATTTCGAGTTTCTCTTCATTGTCTCTTCTCCCTGACCGTTTCCACGAGCGCCTCCAGCCGGGTGCACAGCGTCGCCTGCGTCGCGTCCGTGATGGAGGGCACCTCGACCTCCACGACAGGCACGTCGCACTGCTCTCGAACGATCTGGCCGATGATTTCGCCCTCGAGAGCGCAGTGGCTTGCGCCCGGGATGCGGGAGATGAGCACGCCTTCCGCGCCGAATCGCCCGATATCGGAGACGATCCTCGTCGCGCGATCGATTGCCGAGCCGACCATCGGGTCGGCCAACGCCATCTGGGCCAGCGCCTCCATCGGAGGCAGGGTCGTCGGGATGGCGTCGAGCGCGTGGGTGAAGAGGTACTCCGTGCCGCAGACCCGCCCGCCGCAGTCCTCCAGCAGGTTCATCACCTGCAAATCGGCCACCGGGTTCACCCAGAAGATTCGGGCTGCGTCGGGCGACAGGTACCCTGTCCGCGCCGCCACGCGATGGTTGACCTCGTCGAGCAGCTCCTCCAGGACCCGGATCGTCTCCTCGCGATCGGAGCAGAAGTGAATCGCGAGCATTTCCGCAATCAGCATCTCCAGGGCAGGCATCGGACATCGCGGGGCCGTGAACGCCAGATGTCGAAGTCGATCGAGCAGGTCGCGCACGCGATTCGCCTTCGCGATTCCCTGGGCGAGCGTTGTTTCATCGAGGGTCCGGCCGGCGGTCTCCTCCAGTGCCGCGCGAACTCGGCACAACTCTGATTCAACGAATCTGACCTGGTTCCTCGGCGCCGAGAAGCCGCCGGGCAGCGTCACGACCTCCTCACCGGGCTCGGGGGTCCTGCGGTGCGGGATCTCCCACCACAGAATCGGGTAGCCCAGCCCATTGAGGCGCTGGGCGATCGCGGAGAAATCATCGCACGTCGCGCCGACGCTGCACGTCAGCAAGTCGGGAATGGGGAAGTGCGCCTCGGTGACGAATGCGCCGAGCATCGCGCGGACCGGGCAGAACGACTCGTCGATGCCGAGCGAGTCGGCGATCTGGAGCAGACCCGCGTTCAGCTCCATCACGCAGGGGATCCACCAGGCGCCGTCGGGGTAGAACGCAGTGACATTCTCGAGGCTGTACGCCATCACGGGCACGGTGCCGAGGTCCTTCATCGTGCCGACGAGTCTCTTGCCGCTGGCGCGGGCGGCCTGGAGCCGATCCTCCTCGGTCAGGAGGAAGTTCCACAGTCGCAGGGCCGCGGGCGAATTGTCATAGCGGAGCTTGAGCAGTCGGGTGTCGCCGTCGGCCACGTGCCGGCTGAGCGGTCCGCCATAGACGGGCTCGCTCAAGCCCGCCGCGTGCAAGCGGTCGTATCGGCGGTCCCACTGCTCCAAGCTGATCTGTGCCGGCGCGTCGGTCAATGCAACATCTCCAGAAACGCCCGAATGCGGTTCTGCGAACGGGCCAGATTCGTCTCATCATACGCATCGCCGTCGAGCCCGAGCACGGGCAGGCTCGCCCACTCTCTCAATCTCGACAGCTCCGCCCGCCAGGCGTCGCACCACAGGTAATGATGAAAGACGATCCCCCTGGCGTTCGTTTTGACGAGTTCGTTTTTGAGCCATTTGTACAATCCGCTGTTGGGTCTGCGGGAGGCATCGGGAATGCTGAAATACGCATCGGCAAGTTCCAGCAGCGGATCTTCGACGAGACGTCTGCGGTCGAAGGGTCGTCGTTGTCCTCGCAGACCGGTCTCGGTGGCGTCGAGGACGACCCGTCCGCCGCTGTCCTCGATAAGATTGAAGAGGACGCGATCTCGCTGCATCAAGGGGCCTCCGACCACCGCGATCGGCACGCCGTCTTTCCGAGGCATAGGAGAGATGGTGTGCACAGCACACCCTACATATTCGACCATTGTCTTCGCGAGGTCTTCGTTGGATGGCGTCCGACCGCCGAGGCGGATCAGAAAGCGCCCCAGGCGTTTCAGTTCGTCCACGTAGAGCCTTTGTGCGGCGACCGTCTGCCAGGTCTTCGGCACGTTCAGCAGGAACGCAGGCTTGCCGCTGTCGCGAACGAGCAGATCGTAGACCCGGCGCATCTGGTCGCACAGGGTTGTGACGACGATTCCGTCGGCGTTCTCGGCTGCGGCGTCGTTGACAAAGGCCCGGGCGTAGGGGCACAGGCCCTCCAGCCGCAGTGCGACGGATTGGCTCTCGGTCGGCAGCGGGATCAGCCGGCGCGGCCGGAGGCCGTGCGCCGCGATCCACTCCGCCGGCACGTAAGGACACGTATACACGATGGTTCCAGTCGGATCTGTCATGCCTTCGCAGAGGCCCTCTGCCCGACGGTCTCGAACAGCGCCTCGACCCGCAGCGCGATCCGTGCGGAATCGGAGGGCGAGTAATCCGTCTCGATTCGCAAATACGGGACGCCCAGTTCCTTCTCCGTCAACTGCTTGACGAAGAACGACTCGACGTCGTACGTCAGGCACGCCTGCCAGACGAGGTCGATCACGCACTGGGCGCGATACTCCCTCGCCAGGTCCCGCAGGATATCGAACCGGCGCGTGTTCTTCGTCATGACCGAGCACGGCAGATGGAAGTACTTCTCGGCCAGTGCGACGATGGGATCGGGCGCTGTCTCGTCCACGTCTTCGAGGACCGGCTTCAATCCCGTGCAGTTGTCGGTGCAGACGACGAGCCCGCCGTGTGATTCGATGATCTCGATCACTCGCTCGGCGCCGTGCGCCATGGGGACGCCCGTCATCAGGACGCGGACTGCGGAATTCCCGGCGGGCTTCTTGGCTGCATACATGCCCAGCGCCCGCTCGTACTGTGCGAGGTCGGCGCAGAGGCCCGAGATGCTGCTCTTGTACTGGAGCAACTGTCGACCGGTCAGCGGCGGATGGTCCGCTTTCATCAGCTCCGCCAACTGCCGACGGAGGAGGCGCTCGCGATTCATCGTGCGGATCGCCTGGCGGATCTTCTCGTCGCAGATCGCGACGCCGAAGGTGTCCTCGAGCCGGGCCTTGAGCTTGTGCAGCTCGCGGACCCAGTGGGCCATGGCATCGGGGTCGTCGGGCTTCTGAGGAAGCTCCAGCACGTGCATCGCGCGGGTCTGGGCCATTAGCTCGTACATCTTCTTTTTGCCGTCGCAGGTGGTCTCCGCGACGATCAGGTCCGCCATCTCCAGGAACGGATTCGCCTTCTGGACGTGATAGCCGTAAGTGGATTTGATGAGCGGACAGAGATTGGCGGGCAGGTGCTCCTCGGCCGGGCCGATGGTCTGGGCCGAGCCGCCGCACAGGCAGACCGGCACAGCGCCCGCCGCCATGATCAGTTCCCGCGGCGTGTACTCGCACATGATCCCGACGATCCGTTTGCCCTTGGCCTTGGCATCCTGGGCGTATTGCAGGCAGTTCGGGATCATCTGCTCGAACCACGCCAGCGGACATCCAGTCGCCATCGCCGCCGTCGCGCTCTTCGACCCGCACGACACCTGCGGCGGGTGACACGGATCGGTCGGATCGATCTTCACATCCCGCTTGTCACAGCAGTTTCCCATCATGTTCTCCCTTCTAATCACCACTCAAGTCCACACCACAGAGACACAGAGAACACCGAGTGCGTTCCTTGTTCTGCTCTGTGCCCTCCGTGCCTCTGTGGTGAGTTCCTCTTGTCATTTGTTCTTTCGTGCGACGAACAGGCCCTGGACGATCTTGCCCGCGTGGGCGAGTTGCTGCGCGAAGGTCATCTCCGCCGCCAGGGCCGCCATCATGGCCTGATCGAAACCAATAATCTGCAATGCGTCATACGTCAACTGCATGCCGATCATGTTGAGGTACAGATCCATGTACGGTGCGAACCGGCCGGTGTCCTTGGCGGCGATCACCTCGCAGCCGTTGGCCTTCAGAAGATCGCTGTATCCGCCAATGCTCTCGATGTTCTGGAACTTCATGAAGCGAAGGAACCGCTGGGCCTCTGCCTGCGACAGGCCTTCGCCCTCGACCCAGTCGGTGAACGCGATGACGCCGCCGGGCTTGACGACCCGGGCCGCCTCCGCGATCAGCTTGTTCTTGTCCACGACGTAGCACCAGGCGTCCTCGCCCCAGACGAAGTCGGCGCTGTTGGCCGGTAGCCCGCTGCTGCACACGTCGGCCAGGGTGAAGTCGATCCGGTCGGCCAGACCCGCCTGCTGGCACCGCTGTATGCCCAGCTCGACGACCGTCGGGGTGGCGTCCACGCCGCGCATCCGGGCGACGTTGCGGAAGCGAACGAGGAATCGCATCCCGGCGCCGCTGCAGCAGCATAGATCGACGCCTGTGCTCCCGGCTTTGATCCCCGCCTGCTCCGACAGATCCATCGACGAGGTGAGGCCCCCGATGTGGATCTGCTCGCCCATAATCAGTTCCCACAGTTTCCCCTCGGGTCCGCTGTAGACCCCCTGCACATCCTTCAAACCGATTCCACTGACGCTCTTCACGATCTATCTCCTTTCGAATCTCCAATGTGATCACGACTTGGTCGCAGAGCACGCCGGTGTCACTCCCGCAAAGGCGGGAATCCACAGAGTCCATCGGGTGGACCCCCGCTTTCGCGGGGGTGACAGCACAGAGAACTCCGCCTATGCTCCGATCATTTCATCAGACGGCTATCAGAACTCATACTTGACCTGGATGGCCCACACGTTGTCTTCCTTGTGGTTGAGGATGTCGCCGAAATTGGCGTATCCGCCTGCGACGGTGATGTGGTCGTCGACGATATAGCCCAGGCAAATGTCCCACCAATCGTCCTCGCCTCGGACGAGGTCGCCGGCGTGCTTGCACAGATCGGATTTCTGGCGGTACTCACCGGCGATCAGGAGCTTGTCGGTGAGCAGGCAGATCACGCTGCCCTCGACCGTGGTGCGGCGCTCGCCGGCGAAACCGAGCAGGCCGGTGTGGATGGCGTCCCCGTTGCGAAGGCCCGCAGAGACGATCAGAGGTCGCGGCAGCAGCTTCGCGATCGTCTTGGTGGCCGTGAGGGTGAACTCGATGCCGCTGTCGTGGTCCACGCCGAGCGCCTCGCACGTGCCGTTCAGTTGCTCGTTGATGTCATCGTGGTCCTGATTCCACTTGTAGTGCGCCCCCACGGATACCGCAGGCATCCAGGGGCAGTCGAACGACCCTTCCTTGACAGCCAGCAGGCGGGCGTTGAAATTGTGCAGGTACGCATCGTCCTGAACGCTCATATCCATGGCAGCCTTCACGTCGTCGGGCCAGTCGCCCAGGCCGATCCGTTCGAGTCCGTATCCGAGCTCGATCCGGCCCCAGAGGTTCTCGGTGATGACGAAGGCCTCGAAGTCCTTCTGACCGATGTAGGCGTAGGTGCCCGAGACGCTGGGCAAGCCAAAGGCCTGACCCTCCTCGGCCGGATTGGCGAAATACGCAGTCGGCGTGATGAACACGCCGCTGTT
Organism: Phycisphaerae bacterium; assembly: GCA_017993835.1. Lineage (GTDB taxonomy): Bacteria > Planctomycetota > Phycisphaerae > Sedimentisphaerales > Anaerobacaceae > PLanc-01. The sequence goes on along the minus strand of JAGOLX010000035.1, from coordinate 29,097 downwards.
GCCCTCGACCTGGTGCGTCGGCAACGGCGGCCCGGCATAGGCGCCTGCGCACAGCAGCACCGCGATCATCAGTGCCATCTCCACGATTCTCTCCCGCTCACATGATGTCCACATTCTCGTACCTCCTGGAAAACATCCTTGACCAATAAAAAAGGCGGGCCAGAGACATCTCTGAACCCGCCGGTACACGCTGGGATCGCGATGCGACTACTCGATGGAGTGCCAACTCCTTTCTTGGGTGACTTCGAAGGGCCCCAGGTCCATCTCGATCTGCACCTGGAACTTGCCCTTGAAACCTTCTGGCACTCGCCACGAGTACCGGCAGGTGCCACCTCAGCCATACTCGAACTTGCCCGTTTCCAACACGGTCCCTTTCTCGTCCACGATCTTGAATTCTCGTTCAGGCGGGCGACGGTTGTTTCGTCGGAAGTCCGCCCGGTATTGCTCTCCCGCACAGCCAACGAGGACGGGACCGATCTCCACCGTCACGGCGTCGATCTTCCGCACGTCCGCTCGCACGACGAAAGGCGGCCCGATCCGAATCGACGTCGTCTTGCCCGGCTCGATCGTGAAGAACTCGCACGGTCCAAGATAGGTGAAAGGCGAGGAGAGGTTCGACGAGAACGTCCATTCATCTCCCGAGGCATCCGTCTTCTTGAGGATGGCATGAACCGCTTTGTACCTGGCGGCGGGCAGTTGCCACTGGCGGCCCTGAGGAAGATGCTGATCCGCGGCGTCGGACCACAGTCTCAACTCCATGGTCGCATCGTCCGGTTCCACGACCAGGGTCCCGAATTGCGGCTCGGTCCTGGAAAGGGCAAGACTCCGTCCGTCCGAGGCGACATCGACGGCGTAATAGGCGTCCTCGACCTTTGCCAGCCTTCCGAGCGGCATGACCTCGGATCGATCGGACATCGAGTACTCGAATGTCCCATCGCCATTCAGATCGATGGCGAACACGTCACAGGCGGGCACTCGCCATGGACGATCCAGGGGCAACGAAAGCATCGAGTGATACGAAGCGTCGTGATCGCCATCCACCAGGGCCACTCGGTACGTTCGTCCGGCCAGGCGGAGCTTGCCCGTGCGAAGGAATACCGGGTGTGCGGTCAGCGTCTCCGGCGTATCTGCACGATTGCACCGGATGTGGAACCGGCCGTCGATCCTGCCCCCACTCGTGCGGGAAGACAGCGAGATCGGTCCGAACCGGTAGAATTGGCTCATTCTCCGCGTAGCCGTGACGACCGTAGGCACAAGACACCGCTCCTCCGAGAGAATGCCGTCGCCATCCGTGTCGATGCACAGTCGGAGGTCCCGGGAGTAGTCCACGGCCATCAGGACCGGGCCGTCGGCGCCCTTGATCTCATAGAAGGTCGGCCGCCTGAAGCCGTCGGGGAGGTCCTGCGCGCGATCCGGCTTGCCATCCAAGGGAAGGATGATCTGAGAGGCCAGCGACATCAGTTGACTGTGCGAATCGGCCTTCCTGAGAGTCAGCTTGCACCGCCCCTCCAGGACGGGCTCCCGGCCGACGAGTGCCCAGAGCAGTCCTCCGCCCAGGACGACCGCCGCGAGCAGGATGGTCCAGCGTCGCTTCGTCATCTGGACCCTCCGCGCCGGCCCGGCGCTGGGTCAGAGGGAATGCCAGGGTCTGTCGTGCTTGACGCTGAATGGGCCCAGGTCGATGTCCACCTGCACCTGGAACTTGCCGGAGGCATCCGAGGGTACTCGCCACGAGTACCGGCAGGCGCCGCCTCAGCCATATTCGAAGTAGCCCTCGTCGAGCACATTGCCTTGCCTATCCACAATCTGCAAATGCGCGGGGTCCGCCGGGACCCGGTTTCTGATGGCGGTCGGCCGGTAAGTTTCCCCGGCCCGGCCCTCCAGCACCAGCCCGATCAGCACGACGCCCGAACCGGTGTTGCGAACGTCCGTCTTCACCGTGATGGGCGAGCCCGGCTTGTGGAAGCTCAGAACCGACGGTCCGCCGGCCTGTTGCAGGACCCAGTTGTTGCCAAGTTCGTCGGTCTGCCGGAGGATTCCCGGCTCCTCCTGCAAAACGGACGAAGCATCGGCCGCACTTGGCGGCGCGGTGACCAGGGCCGATAATGGAATGGCTGCGGCAATGACGCCAACGACGATATAGGGCAGATTGCTCCTCTTTGTATGCATGTCTTTCTATCGTCATATTCCACAGCCCTCTTAATCGGCCGATCCGGTCGAATGCCACGGTCGCTCGTGCGTGACCTCGAACGGTCCGAGGTCGATGTCCACCTGCACCTGAAACTTGCTTTTGAACCCTTCTGGCACTCGCCACGAGTACCGGCAGGTGCCACCTCAGCCATACTCGAACTTGCCCGTCTCCAACACGGTCCCTTTCTCATCCACGATTGTCATGGCCGGGGCAGGCACAGACTTGCCGTTTCGCTTCACGATGATGGAATACTCCTCCCCCGCGCGGCCCGTGAGAATCGGCTCGATGGAGACCGTCCCGTCGTCTGTCTTGGCAACTCTGGGTGTGCAGGTGAACGGCGGACCGATGTCGAGTCGCGTCGTCTCCCCCGCTTTGACTTCGAACAGGGACAGAGTGCCAAAGTCCCGCGTACACGCGGCTTCTAAGGTGCTGCCGGACGCATCTGCGGCCCGTACGATGACGCGAGCCATGCTGTACTTCCCAACCGGCAGCGACAGTTCTTTTTGGCCGGCCGGCACAGTCATCCACTGGTCTGCGGCGTCGGACCACAGCCTGCATTGGATTTCGCAATCCGCGTGATCCAGGATGAGCGTGCCTCTCTCGGGGTCGATCGGCCAAAGCGCGAGTTCCTGGCCATTGCCGCTGATGTCAATCGCATAATAGACGCCCCCGAGCAGCACCAGTCTGCCAAGTGGTCTGGTCTCATTACGTTGGTACAGGTCTTGCTCAAATGTGCCGTTCTTGTCGAGATCGATGGCGAAGTAGTCGCACACGGGCCGTCTCATGTGGTCTCGCTTGGCAAGATCGACCGGGCTGAACAAGCCATCATAGTCCCCGTCGAGGATGGCCACGTTGTATGCCTGTCCCTGGATGCGAAGCCGTCCCGTGCGATACCCCGCGGGGTAGATCGCAAATACTCTTGGCAACTCGGTCACGTGCTGCCCGGCGACGTCCATCCTGGATCCAAGCAACCAGAACCTTGTGGTGCGTGCACTTGACTCATCTGGCAAGGCCAGTTCGACTGGTCCGAAGAGATAATGCCGCTGGTCCTTGCCCCAGTCGCGTATCTGGCGGATCTTGCCCTGAAACAGCTTCTCGTTGGACAGGAGGCCGTCTTGATCGGTATCCAGACACAGGGTCCATGGATTGGTCCCATTCACAACGAGGGCAATTTCGGCGTCATTGGCTCGGACGCGATAATAGTAGGGCTTGTCGAACCCCTCCGGCAGGTCGCGGATGCCGTTACTGTCTGAGGTTGGCCGGTCCAGGAAACGGTATGCAATTCCGGTCAGTCCGCCGGGCTGGCCGACCCGCTTGAGTTTGAGCCTGCATCGTCCCTCCTGGATGGGCTCGCGGCCGAGGACGAGCCATAGCAATCCCACGCCGAGGAGGATCGCCGCGAGCAGGATGGTCCAGCGTCGCTTGGTCATCTGGGCCCTCCGCGTCGGCCCGGCGCCTTGTCAGAGGGAATGCCAAGGTCGTTCGTGCTCGACCTGGAACGGACCAAGATCGATGTCCACTTGCACCTGGAAGTCGCCCTTGAACCCCTCTGGCACTCGCCACGAGCGCCGACAGGTGCCACCTCAGCCATATTGGAAACTGTCATGGAGGAGCACCTCTCCGGCTTCGTTGACGATTCTCAGTTTCGGGGGCGACAGCCGGACCCCGCTCTTGACGATGATCGGCTGGTACTGCCGGCCATCGCGATCCTGGAGGACCAGTCCGATCCATGCCTCCCGCCCGTTCATGCTGACGTTGGTCTTCACGACGATCACAGGTTTTGCCTGAGCCGCGTTGGGATCCACGACCGCGGGTTGCCCCCGCACCGGCGTGATGAACCAGTCGTTCCCCTGGTGGTCCGTCTGGTGGATCGACGTCTCGGAGCCGACGAGACTTGCCTGTCGTGGGGCCGACGGGATGAACAACCTGCTGAGAGGGAACGCCACGAGCATGCCGAGCACGATGACGACGCCGGTGGCGATGAGTTCTCTTCTGTTCATGATATCGGCCTCTCGTTTTGGGCTCTTCTACCGCCGATCGGGTCCGTTGTCAATATGGCAACGGCGCAGAACATCACACGCCCGCCTTCTATCAGACGCGGCAGAGGCCGCATTGTTACATGGTTTCTGACCGTTTTCTCGGAACAGCTTGTAGTGTGCCCGTAAGGGCATATCTTCCAACGCACAGAAGACAACGCCTCACGGCGTCACTACGAACCGGGCCATTTCGCCGTTCTCATCCCCGGCGGATGTTGCGGAGGGGAACGTGCGATTGGCCTGGGAAATCGACTTGTCTGCCCGGCGAGGAGGCGTACAATGATCTTCATGGATGCACAGACCCAACAATTGATGCGGAGGGTCCCTTCGGTGGATTCGGTCCTGAGGGAGCCCGAGATGGAATCCCTCGCGGCCGAGCACGGGCGTCAACTCGTCGCGGACTGCGTTCGCGAAGCGGTCGAGGAGATTCGCCGGCGGCTTCTGGCCCAGCCAACGCCCGATGCGGATGAAGCGACGATTCGTGCGCAGGTCGTCTCGGCGGCGACACGCGGAATCGAGACGCTGGCGGCGCCGTTCTATCGCCGGGCGGTGAACGCCACCGGGATCATCCTGCACACGGGATTGGGCCGGGCGGTGCTCTCCGCCAGGGCGGTCGAGCAGATCCAGGCGACCCTGCGAAGCTATTCCCTGCTCCAGGTGGATCGTGACACCGGCAAACGGTCCCGGCGCGACGAGCAGATCGAGCGGCTCCTCCAGCGGCTCACCGGCGCGGAGGCGGCGACCGTGGTGAACAACAACGCGGCAGCCACCGCCATCGTGCTCAACACGGTGGCCAAGGGCAAGGAGGTGATCGTCTCTCGCGGCCAGCTCGTCGAGATCGGCGGCTCGTTCCGGCTGCCTGAGGTGATGGCCTTCAGCGGCGCCAAGCTGGTCGAGGTCGGCACGACGAACAAGACGCACCCTCGCGACTACGAGAACGCGATCACCGAGAACACCGCCGCGATCCTCCGCGTACACCCGAGCAACTACAAGATCCAGGGATTCTCCGCGGAGGTCCCGCTCGACGCCATGGTCGAGATCGCACACCGGCACAACCTCGTGATGATCGACGACGTGGGGGCGGGCGCCTTGGTCGATTTCTCTCAGTTCGGGTTCGAGCCGGAGCCCACGCTTCCCGACTCGGTCCGCACGGGGGCCGACATCATCACCAGCAGCGCCGACAAGCTGATCGGCGCCTCGCAGGGTGGCATCATCCTGGGCAGAAAGACCCTGATCGAGAAGGTCCGCAAGAACCAGTTCGCACGGATCGTTCGCGTGGGCAAGCTCACGATGGCGGTCCTGGAGGCGACGCTCAAGCTGTTCCTCGACGAGGCCGTCGCGCTGCGCGAGGTGCCGACGCTGCAAATGCTGCGGCGCAGCGCGGACGAGATCCGCAGGCACGCGGAGCGACTGGCCTCGCAGTTGCGCGAAACGAACGTTGCCGCGGACGTGACCACGATCAGCGGATTCTCACAGATGGGCAGCGGGTCGTTGCCCTCGCAGAATCTGGCGACGACGCTCGTGGCGATCACGCCCAGGAAGATCAGTGCCGATTCGCTGGCCAAAGGATTGCGGCTCCACGAGACTCCGGTTTTCGCCAGGATTCAGAACGACCAGGTCCTCCTCGACCCGCGAACGCTGCGGGATGGCGACGATGCGATCCTTGTCGAGGCGGTGGCCGCGGCGCTCTCGGCGGGCGCGTGAAAAGCACACGAGAACACGTCCTATTGGTCCCATAGGTCCCATCCGTCCTATGGGACTTGTGGGACGGATAGGACGAATAGGACGGATGACCACACAGCAACACAACATCACCATCGGCACCGCGGGCCACGTCGACCACGGCAAGACCGCGCTCGTCAAGCTCCTGACCGGCTGTGACACCGACCGGCTCAAGATCGAGAAGGAACGCGGCATGTCGATCGAGCTGGGCTTCGCGCCGTGCGTGATCGCCGACCTGGAGGTCGGCATCGTCGACGTCCCCGGCCACGAGAACTTCGTCAAGACCATGGTGGCGGGCGCCAGCGGGATCGACGGTTGCATCCTCGTCGTGGCCGCCGACGACGGAGTGATGCCCCAGACCCGCGAACACTTCGATATTCTGACTCTGTCAGGCGTTCGGCACGGGATCGTCGCGCTGACGAAGGTGGACGCGGTCCCCCCCGAGCGAACGCAGGCGGCGACGCAGGAAATCCGGCAGTTTGTCACGGGGACATTCCTCCAGGATGCCCCGATCCTGCCGATTTCCAATATCACAGGCCAGGGCTTCGAGGAATTCTACGAGGCCCTCAAGACGATGGTGGCGGCCATCACGCCCAAAACGGCGAGCGGCATCTTCCGCGTCCCGGTCGAGCGGGCGTTCGCCGCGAAGGGCTACGGGACCATCGTGGCCGGGATTCCCACCTGCGGCTCCATCGGCATCGGCGACGAGGTCGAGCTGTTGCCCCAGCGGAACAAGGGTCGCGTCCGGGCAGTCCAGGTCTACGGCCGGGACAGCACCCGCGCCATGGCAGGCCAGTGCGCCGCGATCAACATCCCCCAATGGGACCACAAGGACATCCAGCGCGGCAACGTCATCAGCATGAGCGGCTATTTCGCCCCGCACCAGTGGTACCTGTGCGAGTTCAAGCTGCTCGACGATGAACGGGCCGATTTCAAGAACGGCGCGCGAGTCAAGTTCCATACAGGGACCTCGGAGACCACGGCGGCTGTGTACCTGTTCCAGGAAGGCAGTCTCAAGCCCGGTCAACGATGCCTGATCCAGGTGTTCTTGAATGAGTCGGTGGTGGCCGGGCCGCGAGACCATTTCATCCTGCGGTCGCTGTCTCCGATGCGAACGCTCGGCGGCGGCATCGTCGTCGAGGCCATCGAGCGCCGTCTGAAGCGGACCCATCCCGACGTTCTCGCGGATGTGGCCGAGCGGGCCAAGGCTGCCGCCAATCCGAAGGACTTCGTCGAGTACTCCATCAGGACCGCCGAGTCGGTCGCGGCCGATGAGAAGCAGATCTCCGTCCGCACGAAGACCCCGCTGAAGGAACTCGCCCCCCTGCTGGCGGAGCTGACCGGCGCTGGTCGCATCCTCCCTGTGAGCGGCAGGCTCTACGTCCACATCGAGACCGCCCAGCGGGTGCGACAGCAGTTGCTCGATCTCGTCCTCGCCTTCCACCGCCAGCGGCCGGAGAGTCCCGGCATCGCTCGCGAGCAATTGATGGCGGAATCCGCGGTCCGCAAGGAGGTGTTCGACGCGTTGATCGAACGTCTGCGGTCCGAAGGCAGGCTGGTCGAGCGGAAGGGCTGCCTGGCCTTGCCGGAACACCGCGAGCAGTTCAACGATGCCGAACAGCAACTGTTGCAGAGCGTCGAGTCCATGTTCAAGATGCATCCGTTCAGTCCGCCCGGCCCGCAGGAGGTCGCGGACAAGACCCGAACCACGCTCCCTCAGGTCCAGCGGGCCATCCGAATCCTCATCGAACAACAGAAACTCGTTCGGGTCGAGCAGGACTTGTACTTCCACGCGGATGCGGTCGCCGACGCCCGCCAGCGGCTGATCGCGTACATCAAAGAGCACAACGGCCTGGAGAGCGTCCAGTTCAAGTACGTCCTCGACACGACGCGAAAATACGCGATTCCGCTTCTGGATTACTTCGACAAGATCGGCCTGACGCGGCGCGTCGGCTATACGCGTCTTCTCAAGTAGGGTGCGTACCACGCGTCCTCTCTTCTGGAAGAGGTACTCATGCGTTATGGCATCATAGCGACGCTCGTCCTTGCAGCAGCCGGTGGGATGCTGACGCTGCTGATTGTCCTGCAGCCTGGCTGAGGCAATCCAATCCCGGCCCTTGTAGGGCCGCCGTGCCTGTTGTGTCTGGTCCTGGCCCTGGGATTGAGCATTGTGGGCGTACGCCGGGACAGGCGAAGGCTGCTGTCGCTCGTCACGCTCCTGGTCTCCGGCGCGTTCACGATCCTGTTCCTGGCGAGCCCGGGCGATGTCATGTCTGTCGTGTCGGCCTTGGGACGCTAACCCGACCCGCCAATCCTCCCAAAGACTGTCTCCACCCAAGATCCGACTTGCGGTCCGCAGGCCGCGAGGTCAAAATTGCCGCCGCTGGCTCTGTTCGGGGTGAGTGTCATACGGATTCTGAGCAGCCCGTGCGATGCATGTTATCCTGAGCGGAGCTGAGGATCTGGCCTGCGGCAGAGAGGGACCTCTTGACCGATGCCCGGATCCTTCGGCTGCGCCTCAGGATGACAAGAAGGTGCCTGTGCGTGGGTTCTGCTGAATCCAGGTCAAGGGTTCTTAGGAAAGAGAATGATTCGAAAAGAAACGGTCTACTCGTTCGCGCTGCTCCTGGCGTTCTTGGGGATCGGCAACGCGATTTCGCTGGGCTTCAGGCTGCACGTGCCGGGCAATGTGATCGGCATGATCCTGCTGGCGGTCTGCCTGCTTGCGAAGGTGATCGACATCAAGCGGGTTGAGCCGGCGGCGGATATGCTGTTGTCGGAGATCGGCCTGTTCTTCGTGCCTCCCGGCGTGGCGGTCATGCTCTACTTCGACCTGATCGCCAAGCAATGGCTCCCCCTGCTGGCGGGGATCGTGGGCAGTCTGCTGGCGGTGCTGTGGGCGACCGCGTTGACCGCCCGCCTGCTCGAAAGGAAGGATGCGGAGGAGAGCTGATGGAGACTTGGGCGTATCATCCGTGGTTCGGCATCATCCTGAGCGTCGGGATGTGGATCGTCGCTCGCTGGATCAGGCGACGGTCGGGCACGCCACTGCTGGACCCGGTCATGCTGTCGGTGGTCGCGATCATCAGCGTGCTCCTGCTGGCGGACATCCCCTTTGAAGCTTACAACCGAGGTGGCGAAGTGCTGTCCTTCCTCTTGGGACCGGCGGTCGTGGCTTTGGCGGTGCCCTTCTATCGCCAACTGGACAAGATCAAGCGGAACCTCGTTGCGACGCTCGCGAGTGTCGCGGTCGGTTCGATCACCGGGATCGCGTCGGCCGTGGGCCTGGCTCTGCTGCTGGGCGGGACCTCGGAAATCGCAACTTCGCTGTCGCCCAAGTCGGTCACGACGCCCATCGCGATCGGGATCTCCGAGAAGATCAGCGGGCTGCCCTCCATCACTGCGGCTGCGGTGATCTTCACCGGCATCCTGGGCGGCATGTTCGCACCGCAGGTGATCAAGCTCATCGGGATTCGCAGTCGATTCGCGATTGGGTTGGCCACCGGCGCCGCAGCCCACGGGATCGGCACCGCCCGCGCCCTGCGAGAAGGCGAGCTGGAAGGCGCCATGAGCGGCGTCGGCATGATGCTCAACGGCCTGATCACCGCGCTCATCCTGCCGTACGTCCTGCCGCTGTTTGTGTGAACGGGCTACTGCCGGTGCCTTCCGAGACGGGACTGCTGGTGCCGGCAGTACGCATGATCGCCCTGCACGGTGCGAATGCCTTGCCGCACGCGAGAGATCGCTATGTACCAAGGCACGTCCGCACGGTAGAATTACAGGGGATGCAATAGAGTCCGCAGAACCGACAACGGTCTCTGAAGGAGACTGAACATGAATGCGAAAGTGAAGTTCACCCTGTGGGTAGCCGTGGCGACGTTGGGTCTGCTGCCGGCGATGCTCGTCCGCGGGGGCGAACCTGCGGCGGCGACCGGCAGAGTCTTTCCCCTGGAGGAAATCTCCATCTTCAACTACGACGGGACCGCCAAGGGCCAACTGCAATCGGGCACGGTGGCGCCCGACTGTGGCGACACGCCCACTCCAGGAGTTGTCTATCCGACGTTCAAGTCGGGCAAACCCATCTATGGGACCGTCACGTTCGACATGAGCCTGTTCGACCCCCAGGCGGGACTGCAATACTGCTTCGCGCTCGATGAATCGGCGAGTGCAGGCTACGATCGGCTGTACTTCGACGCGAACCATGACTCCGATCTGACCAACGACCCTGTAGTCGGTCTCGCCAGGAATCCCGCTGGCGACATGCAGGAAATGCCGCGGAGCGTCCTGTTCGAGAACGTGCAGATTCACTTCGACTATGGCCCCGGCCAAGGGGTGTTCACGCAGGTCGTCATGCCGCGTCTGATGAGGGTGGGAGAGGACGCCTCCTACATGTTCTTCACCGCTCCGACCGCCCGCAAAGGGAAGATCCGGCTCGGTTCCCAGGAGGTCGAGCTGGTGCTGGCTCAGGTTCACACGATTGCCGGCCGGTATGACAGACCGATGATGGGCGCGTTTTTGTCCGGTATGGACGAGTCGCTCCCCCTGCTCGGGTATTGGCGCTTCGCGAACGGCACGTTCTACAGCCTCTCGGCAACACCCTCGGGAGACCAGGTCACCGTCACGCCATATTCGGGTCCGTTCGGGGTCCTCGAAACCGGCGCGGGCGGTCGGAACATCGCTGCGCCGACGATTGACTTCGGCTGGATATCCAGCCGAGACGCCTTCATCGATCTCAGCGACTGCCCGCAGAAGGACGGCAAGCTGAGCCTGCCTGTCGGCGACTACAGGCCGTTTCGCCTAGCCGTGCGGTATGGTCTGCGCCGCATCGGCATCGCTACCGACACCTCGCGGCTCGGGCACAAGGATGCGCCGGCGGTGTTCCCCATCGCAATTCGACAGGACAAGCCGTTCGTGATGGATTTCTCGGGGAAGCCGGAAGTGGTCTTCAGGAGTCCCGCGGCCGACGGACGCATCAAAGTGGGCGAAACGCTGCAAGTCCAGGCCACCCTCTGCGACACCGCCACCGGCACGATGATCTCCGCCCTGGAAGACACGACGAAGAAGACGGGCTCCACCGAGTTGCCAAACGGTCGCAGCCTGGACCTGTTCGAGTCCGTATCTCCGGCGATCCGAATCACGAACTCATCGGGCCAAACCGTTGCGGAGGGCCCGATGCCCTTTGGCTGAGGCGGCACCTGCGGGTACTCGTGGCGAGTACCGGAAGACCTGACGCTCAAAGGCACCGAAGAGACCTTCACGATCAAGGTGACGTACGAGACCAACGAGCTCTACGGTACAGTAACCGGCACAAAGGAATTCACGGTCTCGAAGGACAAGTGAATGTAACAGTCTCGTGGCGGAGACGAGAATGGCAAGGCGCAAAACGGGTGCGCCGATTGCTCGGGCTCTGGTCCTTGCCCACATTTCGGCGCTCGCGGCGTACGGCGGGCAGGAGGCGGTCGGCGAGCTTCGCATCGAGGGCCAGGGGATCGAGCAACTGATCCTCACGGGGCCGAAAGACCAGACCACGACTTTCGAGCCGCCTGAACCGTGTGGCACCCCCGCCCTCGGGGGTGATCCCAGCCGGGGGTGATCCCAGCCGGGGGCGGCTGGGCTACATTACTGTACTGTCCCCTGAAGGGACTCCGAGCCAAGTGAACGAAGTCCGCCAAAGCGGTGGTACACGCTGCCGGACTTGTCTGTCAGAATTCACCAGGATTCCCGACGATCTTCGAGTCACCGTGGACTCCGGCTTGGCTTCGCGACCAGTCAGACGATCTCCGCCGCAGCGTTCATCGACGTCATGATGATTGCGACGGTTCTGGGTTATGCACTGGCCGTCCGAGGATATCGTTCGCGTCGCGCCTGGCGATTTGTCGTGTTCCAGGCGGCCGGCAATGTCGTCGTCTGCCTCGCAGGCGCACTGGTGTTCGCATTCATTTTCCTGCTCGCTACCACCGATAGCCTGGGCCGCGTCGATGTGCTTCTGGAGCCCGCTGTCATCTGGGGTCTCATCACCGGAGCCATGGTGTTCCTGTTTGCGCTGCCGTTCGCGATCCTGGGCTTGTGGTGCCCCTTCTTCCGGCGACGAATCGAGAACTTGCTCGGCGCCGTATCTTCCAGCCCCCAGACTTGAGCATCGACGGTGTGTCCGGTATTCTGGGTGCGTGTCCGGTTCCGCCCGAGGACGCAGTACGGCAGATGTTCCCGATGGAGGCACGTTCGAATGGCCCAGAACCTCAACAGACGCGACTTCCTCAAACAGGTGAGTGTCGGCATGGCAGTGGCCGGCCTTGCGGGGTGCGCCCGGTCCGTTCGTGGCGTGTCCGCGAAGGGGTCCAAAGAAACGCCTCACGGCGTCACTACGAACAAGCCCAACATCATCTTCATTCTCGCGGACGACCTGGGTTACGGCGACCTGGGCTGCTACGGCCAGAAGCTGATCGAGACGCCCGCGATCGACCAGATGGCGGCGGAGGGGATGCGGTTCACGGATCACTACGCCGGCAGCACGGTCTGCGCCCCCTCGCGATGCTGCCTGATGACCGGCCTGCACACGGGACACACGTACATTCGCGGCAACAGCGAGGTCCGCCCGATGGGCCAGTTGCCCCTGCCCGCGGACACAGTGACGCTGCCCAGAATGCTCCAGCAGGCCGGCTACAAGACTGCCCTGATCGGCAAGTGGGGTCTGGGCGGGCCCGACAGCACCGGTGAGCCGAACAAGCAAGGATTCGACTACTCTTTTGGCTATCTGTGCCAGCGCCACGCCCACAACTACTATCCGGAGTTCTTGTTCCGAAACGGTCAGCGCATCCCGCTCCAGAACAAGGTCCCGGGCGGCCGGGAGGACGGCGCAGGCGTCGCCACGGAGAAGGTCGAGTACTCGTATGACCTCATGGAGCAGGAGGCGCTCCAGTTCGTCACGGAGAACAAGGACGGCCCCTTCTTCTTGTACTTCGCAGTGACGCTGCCGCACGCCAACAACGAGGCCGGCAAGAACGGCATGGAAGTGCCCGACTACGGCGTCTACGAGGGGCAGGACTGGCCGCAGGCGGAGAAGGGACGAGCCGCGATGGTTTCCCGACTGGATCGCGGCGTCGGGCGACTCCTGCGGCGGGTCAAGAACCTCGGCATCGACGGGAACACGCTCGTCTTCTTCGGCAGCGACAATGGTCCCCATCGCGAAGGTGGCTCGGACCCGAACTTCTTCACCGGCAGCGGCCCGCTGCGAGGCATCAAACGCGATCTGTACGAAGGCGGCATCCGCGTGCCGCTGATCGCCCGTTGGCCGGGACACATCGAGGCAGGCGCCGTCAGCGCCCACGTCTCGGCCTTCTGGGACTTCCTGCCGACCTGCGCCGCCCTGGCCGGCGCCGAGGCTCCCGAGACCACCGACGGCCTGTCCCTGGTCCCGACGCTGCTGGGCAACGCCCGCAAGCAAGAGCAGCACGAATTCCTCTACTGGGAATTCCATGAGCGGGGTTCTGCCCAGGCGGTTCGATTCGGCCGGTGGAAGGCGATCTGCCTGCCCAGCGGGAATCTGGAGCTGTACGATCTTGCGAACGATCTCGGCGAGACGACCGACGTGGCCGCCGGCCACCCTGAGGAGGTCGCCGAAGCCCGAGCCTATCTCGCCCGGGCGCGGACCGAGTCCAAGTTCTGGCCCCTCAAACGTGCAGAAGGCGCCTGAGACGAAGCTGTACGCATCACACCCTATCCTCGCCAGGGGCGCCGGCGAGGCAGGTTGCTGTTGAGGATGTTCCGGGCGATGATTGCGTCCTCGCGGACCTGGAAGTCGAACATGCCGGCGCAGATGAAGTCCGCGCCGCTCTCGTAGGCAAAGCGAAAACCCTCCTGCGGGTGGATCGCGCCCGCGGCCATGACCTTGTAGGCGATCCAGGGTTTCTTCACGGTCGCCATGAACTCGACGGTCTCCTTGGGCGTCAGGCACCAGGCGTTGTCGTGCTCCGGCCGGCCGGCAGCAGACCAGTAGTCGAGACGGTGCAGCGTCTTCATGTAGAAATCGGGATCGACGCCGGCCTTCTCGCAGGCGATCGGGACCTCGATCTTGTGGCCCGCGACGCCCGCGACCACATGCTGATCCTTGATGAACTGCACCGCCTTCGCGATCCGGTCCACGTTGCCTTCCTCGACCAGACTGTCGCAGACGCCGCCATGGACGTAGACCGCGACGGCTCCATGATCGACCGCCCGCTTGATCTCGTCGAAGCTGTCCGCGGTGATTTTCACCTGCGCGATCCACTGGAGCTTGCCGCCCCGCTCGTTCCAGTACCGTGTGATCAGCCCGATGACGTGGTCGTCCAGTCGCAGCACCGCGGTGTTGATCCCGCACTCCTCGCACAACTCCCAGGTTTCGAAGACCTTCTTATCCGTGAAGTACTGTCGCAGCAGGCCGGACACGTAGATCAGGTCCCGGCTGTGCGCGAAGCCGCTGGTGACGTTGCCGCCGACGATCAGACGTGTGACGTTCAGTTTTCCGAGCTTGCCTGTGGGCATCTCGCCCGTTGACTCGGCAGGCCGGCCTGGATCGGAGTTCTCGGTCGCCCGGGCCAGCAGCGCCCGCTCCTCGAAGCTGAACGCTCCGGTCCCGATGGCCGAGCCGATCAACGAACTCCTGAGAAAACCACGACGCGACAGATTCGAACGATTCGCTTGCATACTGTGTTCTCCACCCGGGGGAAGCGCTCCAGTCACCAGGTCCAGCACGTTATTGTAGGTGCGGCTTGCCCGCATGGCAAAGGGGAAAACGCGTCGTTGCTCGTTGCCGGGTGCACGTCCGTACTTGCGAGGCTTGGAATTGTCATGCTGAGCGAAGCGAAGCATCTGGGCATCGGAGGAGAACGCTCGATCCGCCGTCGAGGCGGACCTCTGGTTCTTGGGCCGGATGCTTCACTGCGTTCAGCATGACAAGTCAGGTGCGGTTGCCAGAGACCGCGTGTACCCGCCGGAGCCGGTTTCCGCCGGAGAAGGCCGCGTTTTTCCTTTATTCATCCGCGGCGGCCGGCTACACTGAGGTCTTTCACGCACATCGTTTCTATGGTTGTGATTCGGAGTCGATCGACAATGAGAAGTGATACGGTCAAACAAGGTTTCCAGCGGGCGCCGCACAGGGCCCTGCTCCATGCGTGTGGTCTGGGCGATGCGGATATCAACAAGCCCTTCATCGGGATCGCCAACAGCTTCTGCGAGGTCGTCCCGGGACACGTCCATCTGAACAAGGTGGGCGAGGTCGTCAAGCAGGCCGTGCGCGACGCGGGCGGAGTGCCCTTCGAGTTCAACACGATTGCCATCTGCGACGGCGTCGCCATGGGCCACACCGGCATGAAGTACTCGCTGGCCTCCCGAGAGATCGTCGCCGACTCGGTCGAGTCGATGGCCCGCGCGCACTGCTTTGACGGCCTGATCTGCATCGCCAACTGCGACAAGATCGTGCCGGGGATGCTCATGGCGTCTGTGCGTTTGAATATCCCGACGATCTACGTCTCCGGCGGGCCCATGAAGGCCGGCAAGACCAAGGACGGGCGGACTGTCGATCTGATCAGCATCTTCGAGGGCGTCGCCCAGCTCAAGATGGGCAAGATCGGTCAGGCCCAGCTCGACGAGCTCGAGGCCACCGGCTGCCCCACCTGCGGGAGTTGCTCCGGCATGTTCACCGCCAACTCGATGAACTGCCTGGCGGAGGCCATCGGCATGGCCCTGCCCGGCAACGGCACCATCCTGGCGGTGGCCCCCAAGCGTCAGGACCTGTACAAGGCGGTCGGCAAGCAGATCCTGGAACTGGTCAAGAACGATGTCAAGCCGCTGGACATCATCAGCCTCAAGTCGATGGACAACGCCCTGATGCTCGACATGGCGATGGGCGGCTCGACCAACACCGTTCTGCACACCCTGGCCATCGCCAGCGAAGCGGGCATCGAATACGACCTCGACCGGATCAACGCGATCTCCGCCCGATGCCCGAATATCTGCAAAGTCTCGCCCTCGACGAACAAGGTGCACGTCGAGGACGTGGACGCCGCAGGCGGCGTCAGCGCGATCCTCAAGGAAATCAGCAAGATCCCGAACCTGCTGAACCTCGATTGCCGCACCGTGACCGGCAAGACGCTCGGCGAGAACATCGCCAACGCGCAAATCAGGAATCCCGAGGTGATCCACTCCCTGGAGAATCCCTACTCCCAAGCGGGCGGCCTGGCGGTCCTGCGCGGCAACCTGGCGCCGAAGGGCTGCGTGGTCAAGAGCGCGGGCGTGGCCCCGTCCATGCTCACGCACAAAGGTCCCGCGGTCATTTTCGACAGCCAGGAAGAAGCGGGCGAGGGCATCCTGGCGGGCAAGGTCAAGGCCGGTGACGTGGTCGTCATCCGCTACGAAGGCCCCAAGGGCGGTCCCGGCATGCAGGAGATGCTCAGCCCGACCAGCTACATCATGGGCGCGGGGTTGGGCGAGTCGGTCGCCTTGATTACCGACGGGCGCTTCAGCGGCGGCACCCGCGGCGCGTGCATCGGGCACATCAGCCCAGAGGCGGCGAACGGCGGGCCCATCGCCATGCTCCAGAACGGCGACATCATCGAGATCGACATCCCGAAGAACAAGATCAAAGTGCAGCTCACCGCAAAGGAACTGGCCGCCCGCAAGAAGAGCTGGAAGGCCCCCGAGCCGAGGATCAAGAGCGGCTGCCTGGCCAAGTACGCTGCCATGGCCACCAGCGCCGACACCGGCGCCGTGCTCAAGTGGTAGAAGGCGGATGAACGTCCACCACGGGAAGATCGGCGACATCTGGAAACACATGCCGTCGGTGGTTGATCCCAGAGGTGTCCTCATCAGGGAACGGATTTCGACAAGATGGTATGCAGCGGGGCTGCACTTCGAGTGCCGCGGGTGCGGCGGGTGCTGCTCCGGGCCGGGCGAGGGCTATATCTGGGTGGCCAAGCCGGAAGTTCAGATGATCGCCGAGCATCTGAACCTCACGCCGGAGGAGCTGTGCCGCAGGTACATGCGACACGTCGGGCTGCGGATGTCCATCATCGAGGAGCCCATTACCAAGGACTGCATCTTTCTCCAGATGATCGACGGCGTCAAGCAGTGTGCGATCTACTCCGTTCGGCCGGGCCAGTGTCGGACGTGGCCGTTCTGGTCGGAGAATCTGGCCAGCCCGGAGGCGTGGAACCGGGCCGCCCAGCGATGTCCCGGCATTAACCGCGGCCGGCTCTACAGTTGCGACGAAATCGAGAAGATCCGGAAGAACACGAGATGGTGGGACTACCCGAAGGACATCGCCGACTCGTCGAGGAAGTAGCGAACGTCTACACGTGGATCGAGTCACAGCAGCGACGAGAGCCACACCGGGCGGGCTCGTGCAATGCCTGCGGCGCCTGCTGCGACTTCATCGCCTACGAGCATCGGCTCTACGTCACGCCACCCGAGCTGATCTATCTGGCCGTGAAGCTGAATGTGGATCGGCTTGGAAAAAGGCAGATCGGGCCTGCTTTGAGGGGGAAAAATATCTTGGCTCGATTTTTCCCCCTCAAACGGGCGATTGCGCGTCGAGAGCTTCGTCCCTTCCATTCTTCAACGAAATCGAACCCAGAGATTCCGTTGAAGAATACAGGCCCGATCTGTCTTTTTCCAAGCCACCGGCTGTTGCCCATGCCCACCGGCCGATGCCCCTACCAGCAGGACAACCGGTGCACGATCCACGAGCATCGTTTCGCGGGCTGTCGCATCTTCACCTGTCGCGGCGATTCGGCCTTCCAGAGCGACCTGAGCGAAGCGGCGCTGAAGCGACTCAAGCAGTTGTGCGAGGAACTCCGGGTCCCCTACCGCTACCAGGACCTGCCCACGGCCCTCAACACCTTCGCCATCCAGTCCTACGGTGTTGGTCCGGACCCGGGAGCGACTCCCAATTCGAGCACGGCGTAACCGTCGATCTCGAAGTGCTCGACCACGATTTCGACCGTCTTGTCCTCGTGCAGCTCGAGCACCCCGGCGTCGCGCGTGGGTCCGTGCCAGGCCCAGTTCTCGATGACCGGTTTGCCGTCCACGGTGATGCGAATGCCGTCGTCGCTGAGCGTGGTGAATTCCCATGTGCCCGCCGAGAGCGGCAAGCGGGTTCTGGCGATCATGCCGAAGTAGTCACCTCCGAGCTTGGCTGCGGTAATCGCATCAGAGAGCTTCTGTTCGCTGGGACCGCTCCAGCCGTACTTGAGCGTCAACTGCTTGATCTGTCCCGAGACCGCCTTCTCGTTCTTGCTGAGCTTCCGCCAGGCGTCGAGGTTCTCACGCGGGTCCGTCGTCTTGTCCCACTTGAAGAACGTGACATCCCACAACGCGGAAACGAGCGTGCCTCGAATCTCCTGCTTCCAGGCGCCGCTCTTGACCTGCAACAAATACGGATGCACGCCGGGCGCGGTCGCGCGAATCGCGTACGTGGTCCCGCCTCCCGCCTCCGCGGATGTGGAGCGTTCCCATGTGACATTGCTGCCCTCGATGGCCACGAGAGTGCTCTTGGCCATGTTGTGCAGGTCGTACTGGATGGAGTCGCCGTCGTCTTGGACCATGCGAATTAGCGGCGATTCGTGATCCCATGGCCCCCACTCCGTCATGACGATGCTCTGACGGCCCCGCAGGTGCGGACGGGCGCCGACCGGATGCGTCTTGCCGCAGACAGAATACTGAGGCTCCGGCGGATTCTCCACACCCGCGCTGCTGCGAACGACGTGCTCGGTCTCTTGGGACATCTGTTGATCTACGCCTTCGAACGAGTTCTCGCCGACAGTGAGTTCACCCGGCCCACGGAGATGGAACACGAGCTTATCGCCCGTGAACTGGTTGCCCGCGACCACGTTGTCCTTAGAGTCGGTGCCGTTGGCCTTGGCCCAGGGTTTCTGTGCGAAGTCGCCGACCGGGCCGCCCCAGAGGTGGACGCCGCACTGGTTGTTCGCGAAGACGTTGGCCAGGATGCGGTTGCCCCGACCGTGCTCGATGTTGATGCCGCCGCGTTCCAGGCCGTAGGCCATCTCGCCGTTGCCTTCGATCTGGTTCTTGGCGATCAGCGTATCCTGTGAGTAGCCGCCCCAGACGCCGCAGATGGCGTTCTCGACCAGGCGGTTGCCCCAGAAGACGTTCCCGAACGAGAAGGTCATCTCGATCCCGTGGGCGGGTGCGTAGGAGAAATCGTTGTTGATGAGTAGATTCCTGCTGTTGCCGCGCCGCTCGTACCAGTCGAGGGAGTGTTCGCCCGTCTCGCCCAGGGCCTCCTTGCCCGCGAAGCCGAAGAAGCTGTCGCCGCCGTGGGTGGCGGAGTTCTCCGCGATGATGTTTTCGCAGTTCTGCTCGAACATGAGGATGCCGGCGGAATCCTGGCCGCGGTTGTACACGCGATGGCTGTACCCGCGGACGCAGAAATCGCACGCGTTCCGCGAGATCGTATTCCGGCTGGACCGCCACATCGCGATGCCCCAGCCGGAGTTGAAAGAGAAGTCGTTGTCGTAGATCTTCGAGTCGTTCACCCGGTCGATGCACAGGGCGTTCTGCCCGTGCCGGACCTTGCAGTCGCGCACCGTGATCTGATTCGAGTCCTCGACGTAGATCGCAGCGCCGTAATTCTCCAGCCATTGGTTCTGATCGTTGTCGTGCGGGAAGAGCCAGTCGCCGCCGTCCTCGGCCGCAGGGGTGGACTTCAGACGAGCCCGTCGGTTGTCGGAGGCATCGACCGCGCCGAGCACGAGGCCGTCGGCTTTCGTGGCCCAGAGGCCGCACCAGAAACCGCTGACGCGAGCGCCGCGGATCGTGACATTGGACCGTCCATTCACGCGGATGCCATAGCCCTTGTACTCATCGGGCGGCAGGTCGCTCGCGGAACCGCGCAGGCACGAGCCGTCGACGAACTGGACCGTGATGCCCGACGCGACGATTTGAATCACGCCGTTGCCGTCGGCGTCCTCGATGATCGTTCCGGGAGGAATGACGACTACGCACGACTTCGTAATCCTCGTGTTGTCCGAGGTGACATGAACCGTCGGCAATCCCTGGGCGGTCATGGCCAAGACTGTTGATATGATGACGCTGGTTGTGAACAAGATATGGTTCTCCGTAGGGTGTGCTGTGCACACCATCTTTGTTCATCTCGGGATGGAAGCGGTGGGCGTAGCCCACCCTACATGCTTTCACTCTTTGATTCGCGGAAACTCCGTCACGCGGATGTTCGTGCATCCGTAGGGAATGAGCGTCAGCTCCTCGGTGGTTTCCCTCGAACTCTGGGGTTCGGGCGGGACCTCGGCTGCCCAGCCGTGCTCCAGCTTCCAACCGGGCAGTCTGCGACCCTTGGCCTTGGCGACCACGCCGGCGCCTTCCGGCGAGAACGGTATCTCGCCCACCGGGCAGTCCTCGAATGCCACGCTCGTCTCGGGCTTCTCTTCGTTCACGAGCAGGCCGTAGTTCCAGGGCGTCGTGGGCCGAACCTCGAAATCGCCATGCGGCAGTTCACGGTGCGGCTTGTCCGCGTTCACCCGCGTCCAGGTCTCGCCCAGCTTCAACGAGTAGACGAGCGGGCCACGTTCGACCGCGACGGCGCCGTTGTACCGGCGCGAGGTCTTGACCCGCATCGGGAAGCGAAGGTCGATCTGGACCGAGCCCTTCCATTCTCGTTCGACCCTGTGGAACGAGCCGGGCTTCAGACGTTTGGCGGAGCCGCCCGCCAGGCGGATCGTCGCGCCCTCGGCCCAGGCGGGGACGCGCAGGACGAGCGGGAAACGAACCGCTTTGTCCGTTGTCACCGTGAGTTTGACCGCGTCGCGGAAAGGGTAATCCGTGTCGAGGACGACACGGACCTGTGCGCCTCGCGTCTCGAAACGGGCCGAACTCGGTGCATAGGCCATCGCAGCGATCCCGTCGCCCTGACACATCCAGAGATGGGCGGCGAACTTGGGCCAGCCCTGGTGCATGTTCGCGGTGCAGCAGCCGAAGTTGGGCTCCAGGCCGTAGAGGTTCGATTCGGGACCGTTCGTTGACCACATGTGGTCGGGATTGATCGTACACTGGACCTGATTGACCTGCTGGTCGTACTGGTGCGACCACATGTCAGGGGCGAACGTCGCGGGCAAGGCGTTGAATGCGATTCGCTCCAAGCGGTCGCCAAGGGCGGGGTCGCCCGTCACCGAGAGCAGATGCTCCAGCGAGTACATCGTCTCGACCACCGCGCAGAGTTCGGTGCCCTGGGTCGGGCTCTTGCCGGACAGGCACTCATCGCCGGTGAACATGCCAGTCACCTGGCCGTGGTAGCGGTCGAGGATATCGAGCATCCTTGTTGGAAAGGCCCGTTCGGCGTCGCGCCCGACGGAAGAAGGCAGGTCGGGCCTACTTTGAGGGGGAAGAATTTCTTGGTTCGATTTTTCCCCCTCAGACCCTGGTCGCGCGCCGGCGGTCTTGTCCTGTCCATTCTTCAACGAAATCGAACTGCGAGATTTCGTTGAAGAATACAGGCCCGACCTGCCTTTTTCCGTCAGGCGCCACGCGAGGGCATAGGCTTTGATCGCCATGCCCGTGTTGACAACGTGCTTGTCGAATCGCCACAGGCCGCGACGCGGCGTGGGCTGCGTCACGTCCTCGCCGCCGTAGAAGGTCATATAATCGAAGCCCTGCGAATACAGCTTTCGGGCGAGGTCCAGGAGCCAGGCTTCGCCGGTTCGCTCGTAGACGTAGTAGACCGGAATCAGTCCCTCGAACCAGCGGAACTTGCCCCAGGCAAACAGCGGCGTTCGGTCGAGCGCGTCGAGCGTCGCCTTGAGGTTCTGCGTCACCGCCTGCAGGACCGCGTCGTCGCCTGTCGCTTCGTGGTACTGGACGAGGACTTTGTTGGCCAGCAGGATGGCCCAGAGATCGTAGGGTTTCGCGCTGGCGTCGAGCGGATAGGGCGCGTACCAGCCGTCGGCCCGCTGGTGGGCGACGATGTGATCGACGTAGCGTTTGACTTTCGTCTGAAGGGCCTTGTCGTCGAGGACCCAGGCCAGCGGGATGACGCCGTCGAGCCAGTAGGGGGCGCGTTCCCAGCCTTCGGCTTTGCCGCCGAACCATTGGCTTTCGCCGACATCAGGCCAGAACTCATCGAGGTGCCCGCTCAAGCCGTCCGCCTGGAGTTGGAGCTGGCGGGCGAGCCAGCCCTCGGGCCGGATCGCGCCCAGCGGCAGCGGTCTGAACGCCGGCTCCGCAAGACCCGCCGGGGTCTTCTTTCGTGGCTTGCTGCTTGTCTCCTGGGCGGCCAGCGGCGCTGCGACCATTGCAGCCGCTCCCCCTGCGAGACCAGCGAGGAATTGACGACGTTGCATCTGGGACATGTTCATTGGCTCCCGTTTCAGTTGTTCGCGGTGGTCCTTGGGGACCCTGCCCAATTGGTTCTGTGATGGTAGCTTCCAGACCCCTCCTGTTCAAGGCATATTGTCTGGGCGACGGGTCCGGGCGGTGGTACCATGGGAACCACATCGGCAAAGGAGAAAGGCCATGAACGGGATTCGATTCGTCATTTGCCTGTTGTTCCCTGCGGTTGCCGCTCTTGGCAGCGAGAGCGCTCGCATCACGCTTGAGCCCAAGCCGCGCGAGGGGGTATTGCTGAATCCCGGGAAAGGGTGGTCCGCGAGCGGCCTGCCGGACAGGCAGCCGAAGGAGGTGCTCGAACTGCTGGGCATGGGCGTCATGCGTCTGGACTGGTCCAGCGTCGAGCCCCAGGAAGGGCAGTACAGATGGGACACGCTGGACCGCTTCCTGGACAGTTGGGGTCGGCTCGGCAAGGTCTGCAACGTCGGCATCATGTGTGCGAACACGCACAGCCGGGCTTCGGAAGGCTATGTCACGCCGAAATGGGTCTTCGACGCCGGAGCCCGGAAGATCGAGATCCTGCTGGACCCGGACCAGTCCACGACCGGAACGCCCGGACGAAAGGTCGCGCCTGTGTTCGACGACCCCGTCTTTCTCGACAAGTTCGCTAGCTTCCTCAGCGCCTTCGCACGTCGCTACGACGGCGACCCTCGCATCGCCGTGCTGGACATCCGCTCCTACGGCAATTGGGGTGAGGCCCATATGTACCCGTTCGGCGTTCCGGACATCGCGCCGGAGAAGTTCCGCCAGCACGTCCAAATGCACCTCGATGCGTTCAAGAGGACGCAGCTCTGCCTGTCCAGAAACGCTCACCTTGGCCGATTCGGCCTGCTGAAACCCGTTTTCAACTGGGCAGTGCTGGACCAGCACATCGCGCCGCGCCGGGACGGCATCTGCGGCAACAGCGACGGCAGTGAAACCGCTATCGGCTTCGGGATCGCGCCGGGCGTGTTCGAGTTGTTCGACAACTACGACGGCCTCAAGAGGCGCGGCTGGTGGGACGGCCAGAAGGACAAGAACGGTTGCGGCTTCACCCTTGCCGAATGCATCGAGAACGGCAAGCCCACCTGGGTGGACCTCAGTCGCGGCGGCGAATCGGGGTTGAGGATGGTCCGCGAAAACCGCGAACTCATCGAGCGCCTCACCAACCGGATTGGCTACCATTTCCATCTGCAGCGAGTTTCCTGTCCTCGCCGGGCGGAGGGAGGCGTCCTCGACCTGGAGTTGACCTGGATCAATCAGGGCGTTGCGCCCATCTATATTCCGTGTGCGGCGGCCTTCGCGCTGCTGGATAGCGAAGGGAGACGAGCAGCGGTCGTGTGGCCGCCGGAATGCCTGCCCCACCGATGGATGCCCGGCAAGCCGGCTGAAGAGAAGGTCCACATCGTGTTTTCCGACACTCCGGCCGGCGAGTATCGCCTGGCACTGGCGATTGTCCGCAAGAGCAAGGACGTCGCGCCGTACATCCGACTCGGTACGGATCTGCCGATGGCGGAGGGCTGGTACGTCCTGGGCACAGTGGAGGTGACGCGATGACAGGAGACTGCGAAGGAATCTGCCTTTTTCCAATCCGCGGCCCTCAGGGTGGACAGCGGTTCGCTCGGTCGGTAAGCTGGCTGACAAATCACGTTTTCTTTTAGGAGGTCATCATGCGTAAGAGACAGGCTCCTCTGAGCCGGCGTGGCTTTTTGAAGACCGCGGCCCAGGCCGGCGCGTTGTTCGTCATGCCGCAGATCATTCCCAGCACGGTTCTCGCCGGCAGCGGGTCCGTGCCCCCGAGCGAGCGAATCCGCTTGGGCGGCATCGGAATCGGTGGACGCGGCGGGTACGTCCTCGGCTGCTTCCTGCACGAGCCGGATGTGCAGTTCGTCGCCATCTGCGACGTGAAGGCCAATCGACGAAAGGCCGTCAAGGAGATGGCGGACTCCAGGTACGGCAACCAGGACTGCGCCACCTACGTCGACATGCGCGAGATGCTGGCGCGCGACGACATCGATGCGGTCCTGATCGCCACGGGACCGAACTGGCACGCGACCGCCTCGATCATGGCCGCCAACGCAGGCAAGGATGTCTATTGCGAGAAGCCCTCGACGAAGAACATCATGCAGAGCCTGGCGCTGGCGGAGACCTTCCGTCGGACCGGGCGGGTGTTCCAGGCGGGCACGCAGCGCCGGAGCCTGCCCAACTTCATGTTCGCCATCGATCTGGCCCGCACCGGCAAGCTAGGCAAGCTCCAGACGCTCTACGCCCATCCGATGGGACTGAAGACCTTGATGAGCGGCTGGTTGCCTGAGGAGCCCGAGCCCGCGAAAGAGGAGGTGGATTGGGACCTGTATCTGGGGCCCGCCGCCTGGCGGCCGTTCAATCGCAGGCTCCTCGACGGTTTCAACTTTGAAAAAGGCGGCGGCATGTTCGGCGCATTCGGCGGCGGCGGCTGCCTGGAGTGGGGCTCGCACTGCGTCGATCTGTGCCAATGGGCAAACAACGCCGACGATACGGCGCCGGTGGAGTATGAGCCGGTGGGTGACCAGTTGCACGCCCGTTATGCCAATGGCGTCAAGCTGGTCATGCGTAACGACGGATGGCTGCCCTTGGGCTCGTGCCCGGTGCGGTTCGAAGGCGAGACCGGCTGGGTCGAGACGGGCGACGACGCCGAGATCGTTGCCAGTTCCGAGTCGCTGCTGGTCGGCAAAGGCGCCAAGATTGCCGGCTACCCCGCGGACTTCCACGTTCGGGACTTCCTCGATTGCGTCAAGACGAGGGCCCAGACTCGTGCGAACGCCGATGTCGCCTGCAATTCGCATATCGCCTGTCATGCGGCCAATATCTCGCTGTTCCTGAATCGCAAGGTCAACTACGACCCCGTGAAGCATGAATTCATCGGCGATGAGCAGGCCAATCGGCTCCGCTCCGAGGCGATGCGCGAGCCCTGGCGGCTGTGAGAAGAACGTGACGCGTGAAGCGGGCCTCGTGAAGTGGCACCGCCGCCCTCGTTTTTTTCCCCAGCCGGGGGCGGCTGGGCTACTGCGAACGACGCTTCACGAACTACTTGCTACGAGGATGACTATGATGCCTATGAATCGATATTTCACATGGTGTGTCGCCCTGATCGCGGGCGTGACCTTCCTGACGGTGATCGGCCCCGATTCGGCCGCAGGTCAGGATTCCCCGAAGGACCAGGAAGCGAAGTTGATCGCGGTGCTCCGGTCGGATGCACCGGCCGCGGAGAAAGCCATTACGTGCAAGCGGTTGGCTGTCTACGGCACGGAGACTGCGGTCCCGGCCCTGGCGCCGCTGCTGACGGATGAACATCTGACGTCGTGGGCAAGAATCGCTCTGGAGGTAATCCCGGGTCCGGCGACCGATGCGGCCCTGCGCGACGCGATGGGCAAGGCCCAGGGTCGAGTGCTGATCGGCGTGATCAACTCGATCGGTGTTCGCCGGGATGCACAGGCCGTGCCCGCTCTCGCGGAGAAGCTCAAGGATGCCAATGTGGAAGTGGCTTCCGCGGCGGCAGTGGCCTTGGGCTGCATCGGCGGCGACCCGGCTGCCAAGGTCCTGGAGCAGGCGCTGGCGGATGCGTCGCCGGCGGTCCGTCCGGCCGTGGCCGAGGGCTGTGTTCGGTGCGCCCAGAGGTATCTGACCGATGGGAAAGCCGCCGAAGCCAAGAAGCTGTATGACGCGGTCTGCCTGGCCGACGTGCCCAAACAGCGGATTCTCGAGGCCACCCGCGGGGCGATCCTGGCTCGCGGTTCGACCGGCGTCTCGTACCTGATCGAGCAGTTGCGTTCGGCCGACAAGGGCCGGCTCGGCATCGGACTGCGGACGGCCCGGGAGTTGCCCGGCCGCGATGTGACCGAAGCCCTGGCGACCGCGATGGGTGGCTTGAGTGCTGATCGCCGGCCCCTGCTGCTGTTGGCGTTGGCGGATCGGACCGACGATGCGGTATTGCCCGCGGTCGTCAAAGCCGCCAAAGACGGCTCGAAAGATTTGCGAGTCGCCGCCGTCGGCGTGATGACCCGGATCGGCAACGTGTCCTGCGTGCCCGTGCTGCTGGAGGCGGCAGCCGACAGCGACGCGGAACTGGCGCAGGCCGCGAAGACCACGCTGACGAAACTCCCCGGCAAAGACGTGGATGCCGACCTGCTCGCCCGCCTGCCCCAGGCGAGCGGCAAGACCCGTCAGGTCCTCATCGAGCTGGCTGGGTGGCGACAGATCGAGGGGTCGCTGGGCGCGGTCCTGCCAGCCATCAAGGACGCCGACGCGGGCATTCGCAGCGCCGCCGTGCAGGCCCTCGGCATTCTCGGCGGGCCCCGCCAGGTGGTCGATCTCGTGGCACTCGCCCAGAAGACCCAGGACTCCAAGGAGCGAGCGGATGTCGAGAAGGCCCTCCTGGCGGTCAGCGGCCGCTCGGGGGCCACTTGCGTCCCGGATCTGCTGCCGCTGATGCAGAGCAGCGACGGCACCCTTCGCATGGTCGGGTTGCACGCGATGGCCATCGTCGGAGGACCGGCCGCGCTAGCGGCGGTGAAAGACGGGACCCAGGACAAGGACGAAACCGTCCAGGATGAAGCCGTTCGCACGTTGTCCACCTGGCCGAACAACTGGCCCGAGGATACGGCTGCAGCGGACGCCCTTCTGACGCTGGCGAAGTCGGGCAAGAAGGTCTCGCACCAGGTGCTCGGTCTGCGCGGCTACCTCCAGTACCTTCGAGGCGAAAAAACCCTCGCCGCGGACAAGAAGGTGGACAAGGTCAAGGACTTGCTCGGCCAGATCCAGCGGCCGGAAGAGAAACGCCTGGCGGTCTCAGTGCTGGGCGGCATCCCTGCAGGCGGAGCGTTCGATCTGCTGACGAAGCTCGTGGCTGATCCGGCCGTCGCTGAAGAGACCTGCTCCGCCATGCTTAACCTCGTGGGCAGGGAGATCCCGGGGGTCTCCAAAGAGCAGCGGCAGACGATCCTCAGGACGATCGTCGAGAAATCCCAGAACGCCAGGACCAAGAGGAGGGCCGAGGAGATGCTCCGAAGCCTGTAGATCGGGCGATGGGGTGGATATGCATCGTGCGTCGAGCGGCGGTCGCGACCCATCGGAAAAAGGCAGGTCGGGCCTGAAAGAACAGAAGGTCAGAAGGTGAGAAGGTCGGAGAGTCGGTCGAACGTGCCGGGAGTCCAGGAGAGAACCAGACTGTCCGACCTTCTGACCTTCTCAACTTCTCACCTTCCCGCTCCGATCTGCCTTCTTCCCAGCCCGTGACACC
>JAGOLX010000035.1:0-1402 GCA_017993835.1 Phycisphaerae bacterium | reverse complement strand
CACCCCCGCCCTCGGGGGTGTTCTTTCGCCAGCCGGGGCGGCTGAGCCACTACGCACTTTTGAAGGAGGCCAAGACATGGCTGCACGTGACATTCATTCGAAGATCGTCTCTGGAGGGATCAGTCGTCGCGATCTCTTGACGGCCGGCTGCCTGGCGGCCTCCGCCGTGGGCGTCGGCGCGGGAATGCGCCCCGCCTGGGGCAAACCGACGGGCGGATCGGACCCGATCTCCAACATCGATCCCGGCTACGTCGGGCCGCAGTTCTTCGACAAGAAAGAAGAGCAGGCGCTGCTGGAGGTCCTGGAGTCGGGATCGCCCTTCCGCTACTGGGGACCGGGTCGGCCGGACAAGGTGTTCCGATTCGAGGAGGCGTTCGCCAAACACATGGATGCGAAGTTCGCACTGGGCGTGACCTCGGGCACTGCGGCCCTCGATTGCGCCGTCACGGGCCTGGGCATCGGGCCGGGAGACGAGGTCATCGTCCCCGCCTATACGTGGTGGTCGGACTACACGTGCGTCGTCCACGCGGGGGCGCTGCCGGTCTTTGCGGACATCGACGCGACGTTCAATCTCGATCCGAAGGACTTCGAACGCAAGATCACGCCTCGCACAAAGGCGGTCATCGCGGTCCACCTGCTGGGCGGGCCGTGTGACATGGACCCCATCCTCGAAATCGCCCGCAAACACAAGATCGCGGTCCTGGAGGACGCAGCCCAGTGCGTCGGCGGGTCGTACCACGGAAAGAAGCTCGGCTCCCTCGGCGACGTCGGCATCTACAGTTTCCAGATCAACAAGATGATTACCTCCGGCGAAGGCGGCGCGGTCGTGACGAGCGACCCGAGGATCTACGAGCGGGCGGTCCGCTTCCACGACACGGGCGTCATGCGAGGCGTCTTCACCGACCGCACAGGGTCCGCCCAAGGCGAGATGTTCGCGGGCGAGAACTTCCGAATGAACGAACTCACCGGCGCCGTGCTGGGTGCCCAACTGACCAAGCTCGACGCCATGGTCGCTCAGATGCGCGGTGCTGCCCAGGCGGTCTATGAAGGGATCAAGAATGTGCCCGGCATCCGCCTGCGGCATCGTCCCGATCCGCAGGGCGACATCGGCTATTGCGTGGGCTGGGAGATGAAGGACGAGGCATCTCGCGATCGGTGCATCGAGGAACTGCGGTCGCGAAAGGTCCCGGCGTCCACGTTGGTCGGCTCGGTCCTGCTGCCCATCGAGGAATCCGTGATCAACAAGCGAACCCGGCACCCCGACTGGCCGTCGTTCAACAGCCCCCAGGGCAAGGAAATCCAATACGGTCCGGACTGCTGTCGGCAGACGCTGGAGGTCCACGACCGATTCGTCCTGGTCCGCATCGGACCCAGGTACACACAGCGAATCACCGACTACCTC
>JAGOLX010000084.1 GCA_017993835.1 Phycisphaerae bacterium | reverse complement strand
CGAGTCCGTACTCAGCAGACGATCCGTTGCCGTATCGCTTTGGACATGCAGCGTGACCTGCAAGCTCCCGCCCGCTATCAAACCACCGCCACTCTCCATCAACAACGCCGTGAGACAGGATAGAAATCCTCTGCAACGTTGCTACAGTCTCATAATTGGGAGGGTTATCGATGCCCGCACCGGGGGCGATTCTCACCTCCAACGGTTGGTCTTCACAGTCGTTGGGATCGAGCGTGCCGAGCCATTGCTGAACGCCCACAATGTCCGTCCGACATCTCACATACCGGCCAAGCCCTCGAAGGAATACATCCATAGGGCTGGGCATCAGCCCTGAACGCGCCCAGCCGAACGCAGCCAGGAAAGTAAGAGCAGTCGTTACGAGAGTCATGTGCCGCCGGGGCTCTTGGCAGTCGCGTCCTCGCAGGCGAGAAACCCTGCGCAGGACCCATGCTGGCAGGCAGACCAAGGCTACGAGGGTCAATAGCAGCAGAAGAGGGCCGGCACCAAGAGGCCAACGCGAGTTGAATAGTCCTCCGATGTAGAAAATGGCGTCGAGAGTCGCCCAGACAACCCAGGAGACCACAACCGCCACAACCACAGCCATTGTCAAGACGCGGCAGAGCGTCTTCATCGATTCGATGACCTTCTGATGGCCGTCATCCATGGTTGAATCTCTCCACATGGCTCACACACCATTACACTTCATACCAGACACGGCTCCCCCTATCAATGCGGCCGATGGCACACGTAAGCCCCCGGAGCCAGGGGACGGAGTTGTTCGCGTGAAGGGTCAGAAAGCGGCTCCGGCGTATCTCTGGGACCAATGACAATACCCCAGTGGCCGATCATGCCGCCGCCCCAGAGCAGTTGCACTATCAGACGCCCCCTTCTATCAAACATCGGCTGCGCCCACTTCGGGTGCAGGTCTGCAATCACTTGAGGCTGCTCGGACTCCGCCAGCCAGCCCTCGATCCAGACCCCCTCGGAGTCCCTGTAGTCGTTCGGGTCCAATGTGGTGAGCCAGCTTTGAATCGCCGCGACATATACTCGACACCCTGCATATCGGGTGAAGCCGCGAACGAACAGGTCGAAAGGACTTGCCCCGAGACCGACGATCCTCAGGACATAGGGCACGACGAACCCGCCGGTCAGCACGACCCAGAAGGTGATCCGCCGCCGGGCGGCGACAGTTCGCCGCCGCCACGTCATGGCAGCGAGCACGGCCAGAACGGGAAAGGCCGCCGCAAACACTAGGGCCGGCAGCATCATCACGAACAGGACCATGAAGACGCCCATCCAATTGAACAGCCCGCCTACGTAGCACATGATCCCGAACGGTCCCCAGACGAGCCAGGACACCACGAGGGCCATGAGCAAAGCCATGGGCAGAACCCGACAAAGCGTCCCGAAAACCCTCTCGCGGCGATCATAGATCATGGTCCAAGTTCTCCGAGCGATCTCATGACTTATTCAATCCTATGCCAGACATAGGCGCCCGACGCCAGCCGCAGGCGGCATTCGTTCTCGTCCCAGGACACCTGCCCGTAGGTTTCCGGAGTCGGCATATCTTCGGGCCCAATCTCGACGCCCCAGGATTCGTCAACAATCCCCCACATGAGCCGGATCGTGACTCGGTTGGCGTCTGCCTGTCCAAAGACAATGAACTGTGGATTGACATGGGTGAGGGTCGCCGGCCAATCCCTCGAAGCGGGCCAATCCGCTGGCTTGCCATTTGGACGTATGCTGACAAGTCCCATCATGCATACGTCCGGGCTCAAGGTGCCAAGCCAAGCCTGAACCGCCGGAATATCCACGGTTCTCAAGACATGCCGCCTGAAGCCCGCGTAGAATCCAGAAGGTCCGGGGATACGCAGAGGTGTGAAGGGCAAGATGATGAGGACAACGAGAAGACCGGTGGCACCCATGCGGAGCAGCCGGAGTCTCTTTCGGTCCGCGATATGTTTGGGCCATAGACAAATCATGTGAACGACCAGCAACGCCACGCCTATCGCCAACAGAGGCCACAGACCACAGACAACAGGGAACCCATACTGAAATCTCAGCCCCATATCATTTCGCAGTCCGGCGATGTAGTCGATGACCCGAATGGAATAGGGGCCAACGAGCACGGCCCCCGCCAGACTCAGGACATCCCAGAGATACCACCACCTCTTCCGCGCATCTTCCCGGCTGCTACTCGCTTCGTACTCGGTCATAGTGTCCACTCCCGTGGGTGTTTCACCTTGCGCAGGACGGCAGCGCGGGCAGTCTCGACAGTCTCATCGTATCTCACGCCAGACATAGGCTCCCGGAGCCAAAGGCAGTCGGTACTCGCCATATCGTGAGAAGTCGGATGGCGGAGTCTCCATGTTCTTGTCGCCGACCACAAGTCCCCAGGACCTCATCACGCCACTGCCCCACTCGACACGAATCATGGGACGACGAGCGTCATCCAGTGTAACTCGCGCGTACCAAGGTCTCAACTGTCTGACGGATGGAGGCAGGTCCGAGTCGGGGACGGAGATGTCCGACGGATACCCATGTTCCGGGTGTGGCGTCGGGTTCAGCGTGGCGAGCCAAGCCTGGATGGCGGGGATGTCCGCCCGTCGTTCTACGTACCTCTTGAACCCCGACATATACCTCCCCGCCGGATTACATGTGCCAAGCAAGAAAGGCAGGACAAATACAGTAGCGAGAAGTGCAACTGCGATTCCCCATGACGCCAGAAGCGGGGCCCAGCGACGGGTATGCCTTGGCCAAATAGCTAGCATGCGGATGAACAAGGCAACAAGACACAAGAGAGCCGCGGGAATCAGCATCACGCTCATCATGAGTGATTCGAGGGCAAACGGCACATTGATCAGCCCGCCGAGGTAGCTCAGGAGGCCATACGGATCAACGACAAGGCCAAACCACAACGGCAGCATCGCCAGAACGACGTCCCAGTAGTACCATTGCCACGCCTTTCCGCCTGTGTCCTGCCGTCGGCGCTCCTGCGTCGCTGGGACATCGGATACAACACCGACCTGGGCACGCGATGGAGAGGCAGACCAGCGTTTGGGCCAGCGCCGTCCGAGGAAGCGAAGGATCAGCAGGGGCAGCAGGAGCGAGAAGGTGGGCGACAATACCGAGTACAGGCACAATCCCATCCATTGCATCACCGACGAGGGGCTCCGCATTGCGAAAGAAGACATCAGGTTGGTGACCAACACAAACGCGCCAGAGACGACGAATAGCCGCACAAGAGACAGTGGCCTGATGACCCAGGCTGCCATAGCGACCTGAAGCACCGCATACGGCACGATCGTCAGCGACATAGGGACGAACGCCATGGCAACCCTGGGATCCGACATTCCGCTGGTGAACGTGAATTCCTCCGCCGCGAACATGACGACCGCCGAATTGAGTACAGACAGCATCACAACATATAGAAGGTGCTGAGCCAACCTCGTGACGCGCATGGGCTACTTCCCTACAGTCTATTGTATCTCATACCAGACATAGGCCCCGGGGGCCAGCGGGAGGCGGTATTCGTCGGGGGTGTAGAACACCTGACGGTGGTCCGGCGGCCCGTATTCCTCCCTCGTTCTCTCCACGGTCTCCGGGATTGGCATATCCTCCGGCCCGATCTCGACACCCCAGTGACCCAGTGCACCACCCCACGTCAGGCGGATCTTCGGTCGGCCGGCATCCGCCTTCATGAGTTGAACATAATGAGGGTCAAATCGCGTGAGGGCACTCGGCCAGGCCATGGTATTCGGCCAACGTACCTTCCCGACGCTCCCATTGTACAGGTCAATGTCCTCTCCGGTGCACGTATTCGGGTCCAGAGTGTTCAGCCAACCACGGATCGCACCCAGATCCGCGTTTGCCTGCACATAGCGTTTGAAGCCGTGACAGAACGTCACATACCCGGGTGGCCACAGGTCGCTGAACGGTGCGCCGACCCACGCAGCCAGGGCGATGAGCGTCAGTGTGCACAACAGCACGAGTCTGCGCCAACTGCGGATGTGCGTCAGCCATGCGGTCAGCATTCGCACGAGTAACGCAAAGAACCAGACCACCAGCAGAATCCCCAAACCGCAGGACCCGAGCAGACCCAGCAGCCAGCAGCCTCCGTTGGACAACCCGTCCAGGTAGCGGGTCAAGAAGTTGATCCCCCAAAAGCCGGCGTAGGCGACGGCAAATCCACCGAAGAGCACGAGGTCCACAATGTACCATCGCTTCGCAACAGGTTTTCGGGCAGCATCACAACTCACTCGTCAATCTGCCTTTCAAGTCACAAGAGGCCGGTCCGTCCCACCGCTTCGGACTGGCCTCCAATTGTCTGTTGCCCGGACCAAGTACGCATCTCACCGTGGTGCGCCGGGTATCGTCATCTGCCTGTAGCCCTCGGGTTTCTCCGGGAACAGGGACAGTCCGTCGATGCCAGGGTCCCACTGCCACTGGTCGTTCGTCTCCTCCATCCGCATCGTCGTGAAGTCGGAGAACAGGCAGCCCTGAAGCCAGAAGTCGCCCTGCATGTACATCGGCAGGCGGGTCTCGGGGTCGATCCACAGGCGGACTCTGGACTCCTTGAGGTTCACGAAGAAGAACCGCACCCACGGCGGACTGACCGTCTCATCCAGGCGCTGGGCGACGTTCGACACCTCGAACCCGACGGCGTCTTTGCCCTGGACCCGCTCGGGCCCCAGGCGTTTCGCGTCGCCCGACTGGAACAGGGTCTCGATCAGCCCGACCGGCCCGATGCCGCGGAGGCGGTCCCGATAGGCCTGCGGGACCTGGAGTCGGTAGTATTGCCTGAGGTAGTCATAGGTCACGGTGATGGTGCCGGTGTCGAAGTGGTAGCACACTTGCAGCATCCGCTTGCCGTCCTGATCGTAGGTCACATCGATGTAGCCCTCCTGCGAAGCCCACTTCTCGGTTTTGCAGAGGTAAACCTCCTCGGGCAGATTCGGCTCCGCCGGGAACGTACACCGGCGCATGCCTGTGATGTGGATGCCGCCCTGTTGCTCCATCGCCTTCTGAACATCCGCGAAGACGATGGTTTCGGGGATAAGGCCCTTGCCGCTGGGGAATAGGACGATCAACAGGCCGACCGCCACCAGAACGACGGCGGCGATCCGGATGGGAATCACTCGGCGGCATCGATGTGTCATCGGCTCAGCGGCCACCGCCGGTCGGGACCCATTCGCCCCCTCGCCAAGGATGCGTTCGTCCGTGGCTCCGCTGGCCAGAACCCGGCTGGCCTTCACCATCTCTTCAATCTCTTCGAAAGACTTCATAGGGTACACCCTTCAAAGAAGGGTCCTGAGTTTCTCGATCCCGTACCGATACCGGCTCTGGACCGTGTTGATCGACAGGCCCAGTTGCAGAGCGATCTCGCGAAAGGTCATCTCCGCGTGCAGGTGCAGGGTGATGACCTCGCGTTGTTCCACCGGCAGTTGGGCCATTGCCTGGAACACTTGCACCGACTGTTCGGTGGCGATCAATCGGCCCATTGGGGACTCCGTCGCCGACCTCTCATCCGCGTCTCGGGCTGCATGAGACCGCCGGACGTGCTGTTCCTTGATCATGTTCTTGGCCCGGTTCGCGACGCAGCGCATCAGGTAGCCTCGCAGGTTGTGTTCGACCGCGACATCCTTCTCGCCGCCCGCGAACTGGACGAACACGTCGTGTACGCAGTCCTCCGCCGC
Source organism: Phycisphaerae bacterium (assembly GCA_017993835.1). Classification (GTDB taxonomy): domain Bacteria; phylum Planctomycetota; class Phycisphaerae; order Sedimentisphaerales; family Anaerobacaceae; genus PLanc-01. The sequence goes on along the minus strand of JAGOLX010000084.1, from coordinate 11,325 downwards.
GTGCAGGCCGCAGAGAATGGACGCCGCGACCGTCAGCAGGTCGTGCTTGTACAGGTGGTAGATCTGACGCAGAGCGTCAGTCTCGCCACGCAGCAGCCGTTGTGCCAGCCATGCGTCCTTCAAAAGGCCCCTTTCCACGCCGCACAGTCTTCTGTCCCCTTCCAGACAACCGAACGGGCGGTTTTAGTCTGGCGATTCCTCGCCTCGATACGAGATCCAGGCATCGTTCGCTCTCGTCGAGACCGCATCGTTATTCGAATTCCCCTGCTCCCACAGCTTCCATGTGAAGAACCGCATCAGATTCCCTCGTTGACGTTAGGTGCATTCGTGCGCATGATCCCCGTGGGCCTCCCTCACACAGCAAAGTAGTCCAGAATCCGCAGAAGGTTGGGGTAATACAGGTTGTGCCCCCAGACATTGTACCAGGCGGCCCAGGCATAGAGGATGATGACCGGGATGAAGATGAAGACCGCCCGGCGTCGGAAGTAGACCGTCAGGACGACCACGACGACAACCTGGATCGCCTTGCCCAGCATAGGCCCGAGGATCGGACCGAAGAGGTAGGAGACGGATCGCACCGCCGGGTGCAGTTCGGCTCCCGCGCCTCGGTGACTCATGAAGTAGACCGTGGAGGCCGCGTCAGCAATGGACACCAGCAGCAACAGGACCAGGAAGACGCGATACTCGCGTGCATACCCGTTCCAATTGTCTTGAAGACGCATCCAGATATCGTCCCACGATCGAATCTGCGGCATAGGTCCTCTCAGATCGCCATCTTGATACCGACCAGCATCGCCATCTCGCGACCTGCTGTCTCCAGTCCATCGCAGGCACAGCCAACCTACCAGTAGTATTCTCTCTCACATTGCCTCGAAAAACAACCTGAAATGCGGGACTTCACACTCGCCGACAGACACCCTATATCCCCCAAACTACCCCCGCGCTAATCCAGGGGAAATTCGTGTCAGAAGTATTGACATTTGTGCCAGCAAATGGTACAAGAGCGACTTGAGTTGTCTCATTGAGTCAAGACTGGAGTTCTGGTGTCATGCTTTCGGTTCGTGAGGCCGCTGAGTTGCTGGGCGTCTCGCAGAAGACCGTCTATCGCTGGATCAAGGACGGGCGGGTGCCCTCTCGCCGCTTGGGCGGACAACACTTCATCGAGCGGTCCGAGGTGAATAACCTCGTGATCCGCGACGGGCTGGGCCCCCTGCCCGATGCAGCCCAGGAGACGGACGACCACCAGGACATCTCCCTGCACGAGATGCTGGTGAGGGGCGGGGTTTTCTATCGCGTCGGCGGCGCCACGAAGAAGGACGTGCTGCTGAACGCCCTGAACATGGTCAAAGGGGTGGACGAGAGCGCGTCGAGTCCCCTGTTTCAGATGTTCCTGGCGAGGGAGGAACTGGCTTCGACCGGGATTGGCGACCACATCGCGATCCCGCATGCCCGAGGCTCGCTCGTGGGATACGTCAGCCAGCCGATCCTCTCCCTGTCGTTCCTCGAAACGCCCATCGACTACGGCGCCCTCGACGGCAAGCCCGTCTACGCTTTGTTCTTGCTGATTTCCCCCAATGTCCGCACGCACCTCCGCGTCCTGGCACGACTGGCGTTCTGCCTGCACGAGCCGGAATTCAAGCAGGCGGTTCTCGGCCAGGCCTCGCGCGACGTGATTCTCAATACCCTGGCCCAGACGGAAGCCCGCCTGCCCCAGGGCTCATGAAGGACCGTACATGGAAGTCTTCATTTCGGGTTGTCTCATCCTGGCGTTCTCGGGCGCCGTCGCTCTTCTGTCAGGGCGCTCCAGGGGGGCGTCATGGATGGGCGCGCTCGGCGTCTGGGTCGGATGCGGCACGGCCCTGGTCCCTGTGCTGGCTACCCTGGCCGGTCAGGCGCCAGAATCGCTGCCAATCGCGTGGACCATGCCGGGCGGCTCGCTGTCCTTCGGCTTAGATGGCCTGTCGGCCTTCTTCTGCCTGCCGATCCTGCTGGTCTCGCCATTGGCGGCCTTGTATGGATGCGAGTACCTCGCCCATGAGAAGAAGCCCCTTGGCTCGATCCTGTTCTTCTACAACGTCCTCGTCGCCAGCATGCTCCTGCTGATGGTGGCCCGTAACGGCCTGCTGTTCCTCGTCGTCTGGGAGATCATGGCGATCAGTTCGTTCTTCCTCGTGATCTTCGACGACGAGCACGCTCACGTCCGCGAGGCCGGCTGGACCTACTTGATCGCCACCCACATCGGGACAGCCGCACTGCTCGTGTTCTTCGCCCTGTTGGGCAGGCAAGCGGGCTCGCTCGAATTCGACGCGATGGCAGGCGCAAAGCTGGCGCCCGCGATGGCGAGCGTCCTGTTCGCCCTGGCTGTGGTCGGGTTCGGCTCCAAGGCGGGGTTCTTCCCCCTGCACGTGTGGTTGCCCGAGGCCCACCCGGCGGCGCCGAGCCACGTGTCGGCACTGATGTCCGGCGTCATGATCAAAACCGGCATCTACGGCCTGCTCCGCGCCCTGACAATGCTCGGCGCCCCCCTCGAAGCCTGGGGATGGGCTCTCGTGACAATTGGCCTGCTGTCCGGGGTCCTGGGCGTCGCCTTCGCGCTGGCCCAGCACGATCTCAAACGTCTCCTGGCCTATCACAGCGTGGAGAACATCGGTATCATCGCACTGGGCATCGGCGCAGGCCTGCTCGGGCTGACCTGGAACCAGCCGGCCTTGGTCGTGCTCGGTCTGGGAGGCGGCATCCTGCACGTGCTGAATCACGCGATCTTCAAGAGTCTGCTGTTCCTCGGCGCCGGCGCCGTCGTTCACGGCACGCACACCCGAGACATCGACCACCTCGGCGGTCTGCTCAAATCCATGCGATGGACGGGCTTGACCTTCCTGGTTGCGTCGGCGGCGATCTCCGGACTGCCCCCGTTCAACGGATTCGTCAGCGAATTCCTGATCTACCTCGCCGGGTTCAGCGGCGTTCGAGCCGGCGCCGCTCACACCGTCGTCCTGGCCATCATCGTCACCGGCGGCCTGGCCATCATCGGCGGCCTGGCAGCGGCCTGCTTCGCCAAGGCGTTCGGCATTGTGTTTCTCGGGGAGCCGCGGAGTCCGCACGCGATACAAGCCCATGATGTCGGCGCTGCAATGCGATGGCCCATGGCGACTCTCGCAGCGATCTGCCTGGGGATTGGTCTGTTCGCGCCGCTGGCGATCAAGACGGCTCTTCCAGCCGTGCAGGTCGTGGCGGGGATCGACAGCGTGTCGCCGGGCAAGGCCTTGTCCATGCCAATCCAGCTCCTGTCCGGCACGGCGTGGGTCTCGCTCAGCCTGCTTGTGCTGGCGACGGGCTTGTTCTTCATCCGCCGGCGCCTCCCGCGAGGACAGGAACAGACCATCACGGGGACCTGGGACTGTGGCTACGCACGTCCCACCGCACGGATGCAGTATACCGCGTCGTCTTTCGCACAGCCGCTCACGGACCTGTTCCGGCTCGTCCTGGGAACACGCCGGCGGGGCGACCCCGTCCAGGGGTTCTTCCCCAGGGCGGCGAGATTCGAGACCCACACGCCGGACGCAGCGAGAGAGTGGCTGTTCGTCCCCCTGTTCCGCGCGATCGACCGGATCGTGGCGCCCATCCGACGGATGCAGCACGGGCGGGTGCACGAGTACCTTCTCTATATCGCCATCGTCTTGGTCCTGTTGCTGATCTGGAAGGCAGGAGGCCAACCATGACCATTCTGCGCTGGATGCTTCCGTTGACCGCCTGGGCGCTCGCGCCGCTGATGCTCGGGATCATCAACCGCGTCAAGGCGGTCTTCGCCGGGCGAAGGGGACAGCCTCTGCTGCAGTTGTATTACGACCTGTTCAAGCTGCTGCGGAAGGCATCCGTCTACAGCCGCTCGACCAGCCTCGTGATGCGCATCGCGCCGTCGGTCTCGCTGGCCTGCACGGCGATCTGTGTGACGCTGGTTCCCTGGGGCACCCTGCGGGCGCCGGCCGCCTTCGCAGGGGACATCGTCCTGCTGGCCTACCTGTTGGGCCTGGCCCGGTTTGCCACGGTGCTGGGCGCCCTGGACACCGGCTCGGCCTTCGAGGGTATGGGCGCCAGCCGGGAAGTCCAATTCGCGGCAATCGCGGAGCCTTCGTTCTTCCTGGGCATGCTGGTGCTCGTGCTCCGCGCCGGAACCATCGGGCTCTCGGACGTCATGTCGGGCCTGTCCGTCGCAACCGGGCAAACGTCGGGCATCCTGCTCGTCCTCGTGGCCTGCTCCTGGTTCGTCCTGCTGCTGACGGAGAACTCACGCATCCCGATCGACGACCCGAACACGCACCTGGAGCTGACGATGATCCATGAGGTCATGGTCCTCGATTACACCGGGCCGGACTTCGCGTACATCCTGTACGGCGCATCGCTGAAGCTATGGGTCTTCGCGGCCCTGGTGGTGAACCTGATCGTCCCCCTCCGGTCCGTCCCGGCGTGGGGACAGATCCCCTTGTTCCTGATCGGGATGGGAGTCGTCGCGGTCCTCGTCGGTGTCGTGGAGTCCATCCTCGCCAGGCTGCGGCTGCAGCAGGTCCCGAAGGTCCTGATCGGCTCGGCGGCGCTGAGCATTATCGCGTTGACTGTGGAACTGATGGAGTAGAACCCGCAACCATGGATATCATCTCGGTCCTGTTGATTCTGTCCTGCCTGCTCCTGCTCGGGTCGAGCCGCCTGAACGTGGCCATCCGCGTGGTCGCGGCCCAAGGCGTCCTTCTGGGGGTCCTGCCCCTGATCCGGTCCATGGGCGAGTTCACCGCGGGCATCTGGGTTTTGAGCATCAGTACGATCGTCTCCAAGAGCATCGTACTGCCCTGGCTGATGCGGATTTGCCTGCGGAACTCCGAGATCCGCAGGGAGATCGAGCCGTTCATCGGATTCGGGTCGTCCGTGCTGTGCGGCACGGGACTGCTCGCCCTGGCGGTTTGGGTCACGGTCCGCATGCCCGCCGTCCCCGGCAAACTCCCGGTGGGCTTCCTGATGACCAGTTCTTTCTTCCTGGTCTTCGTGGGCCTGTTCCTCATGGTCACGCGGCGCAAGGCCCTCACCCAATCGCTCGCGTATCTCGTCATGGAGAACGGCGTCTACGGCGTGGGCGTCGGCATGAGCCTTGATTTCCCCTTCGTCGTGGAACTGGGCATCCTGCTGGACGTGTTCGTGGGCGTGTTCCTCATGGGCAACCTCCTGTTCCATCTGGACCGTGAATTCGAGCACATGGACGTGGACAAGCTCACGGAACTGTCCGACGTGTCGGAGTCGCCGGCCATCGGCGGAGAGGAGATCGCATGACGCTCCTGCTGGCGATCATCCTGCTGCCGGCCGCCGCCGGCATTGCCTCGTACCTGATTCGCTCGCACCGTTTCAGGCGAGTGATCTGGGTCGCAACCGCGGCGGCTCACCTGGCGATGTCGATCGCAGCCGCGATGCCGCCGGAGGCTGCGACGCTCGGCAACTGGATTGGACTGGACTGCCTCAGTGCGGTTTTCCTCGTCCTGACGAGTCTGCTCTTCCTCGGGGCGAGCATCTATGGGATCGGCTACGTCGCCCGCGAGCCGGTCACACCCCACCCCGACCTCGAAGACGGCAGTCTCTTTCGAAACGAGCCCGAATCCGTCTTCACCGGCGGCATCCTGCTGCTGCTGGCCACAATGAGCCTGGCGATTCTCAGCAGGCATTTGGCTCTGCAATGGGTCGCCATCGAGGCCACGACGCTCGCCAGCGCCCCGCTGATCTACTATCACCAGAATCGCCGATCGCTCGAAGCCGCCTGGAAGTACCTGATCCTGTGCTCGGTGGGCATCGCGGTGGCCCTGCTGGGGATCTTCTTCCTGCTCATGGCCGTGCGGGAAGAACCGCGGGATTTGACGCTGACCGCACTGCTGGGACAGGCAGCGGCCCTGGACCACAAGTGGCTCTCGACGGCCTTCATCTTCATGCTCGTTGGGTACGGGACGAAGATGGGCCTGGCGCCGCTGCATTCGTGGCTGCCCGACGCCCACAGCGAGGCGCCGTCGCCGGTTTCGGCGCTGCTGTCCGGGGCGCTGCTCAACTGCGCCTTCCTCGGCATCCTGCGAGTGCAACAAGTCTGTGCCGCGGCCGGCATGGCCGCCTTCGGCGGCGATCTGCTGATCCTCTTCGGCCTGTTGTCCATGGGTCTGGCCGGCGTCTTCATCCTCCGCCAGGCCGACTACAAACGCATGCTCGCTTATTCCAGCGTGGAGCACATGGGCATCCTGGCAATTGGCGTCGGGATGGGCGGTCTCGGGTTGTTCGGCGCGATGCTGCACGCCGTCAATCACTCCATCGTCAAGGTCATGCTGTTCTTTACGGCAGGCAACATCCTCTCTCGCTTCCACACGAAGGACACCGCGAAAATCCAGGGCGTTTGCAGCGTCCTGCCGATCTCCGGCGCCCTGTGGATCGCCGGCTTCCTCGCCATCACGGGCTCGCCGCCCTTCGGGACGTTCATCAGCGAGTTCACAATCCTGCGTGCCTCGGTCGAACAAGGCCGGTGGATCGTTGCAGGGCTGTATAGCCTGTTCCTGCTGGTGGTCTTCGTCGGCATGTCCGTCATCGTGCTGAGAATGGCACTCGGCCAATCCCAGGCCGTTCGCCAGCGAGAGTCCTGGACCGCCGTGCTCTCGCCACTTGCATTTGCCCTGCTGGCCCTGCTGCTGGGAGCATACCTGCCTGCCCCGCTCGCGGACAAGTTGCACGGCGCCGCCGGCCTGCTGGGAGGGTTGGCAAAATGACAACACTGCCGCAGATTCACAATGGCCAGGCGATTTCCTGGAAGGATGTCCCCGAGCTGGCTGTGTCGGAATGGCGAGCCGCCGTACTCGAACGAGTCCACAAAGGCCGACGAATCTCCGCCCTGTTCGGTGTGCCCGACGACAAGCAGATCATTCTCGTTGCCGTGCTGACGAACGACCAACAGGCGACGCTGGAGTTGTGTCGGACCTCGGTCGGCGACGCGTACCCCTCGCTGACGACCGACGCACCGCAGGCCCACTGGTTCGAGCGGGAAATCGCCGAACAATGGGGAATCGTGCCCGAGGGACATCCCTGGCTCAAGCCCATCCGATTCCACCCTTCTTACACAAGGCGCGATGCGTGGGGCCGGGATCGGACTCAGCCGATCGAGCCGTGCGTCACCGACTACTTCCGCGTCGAGGGCGAGGAGGTCCACGAGGTCGCGGTCGGACCGGTCCACGCCGGGATCATCGAGCCGGGTCACTTCCGGTTCCAGTGCCACGGCGAGAACGTCTTCCACCTGGAAATCGAGCTCGGCTACCAGCATCGGGGCATCGAGCGGGCCCTCGTTCGTAGTGTGCCCGTCAGGGCATATCCTCAGAGCGAGGGAGATAACGCCTTACGGCGTCGCTACGAACCTCGCACTGCTCATTTCATGGAGACCCTCGCAGGCGACACGACCATCGGGCACGCGACGGCCTATGCCTCGATCATCGAGGCGCTTGGCGACGCGACGACATCGCCGCGAGCCCATTCGATCCGGGCCATCGCCCTCGAACTGGAGCGCCTGGCCAACCACACGGGCGATCTGGGCGCGCTGGCCAACGACGTGGGATTCCTGCCCACCGCCTCGTACTGCGGGCGGCTCCGCGGCGACTTCCTGAACATGACCGCGCTACTCTGCGGCAACCGGTTCGGACGCAATCTCGTCCGGCCGGGCGGCGTACGATTCGATCCGAGTCCCCAGACCGCAAACGAGCTTCTGGATCGCTTGCGCCGAACGTTCGACGACACGCGAAACGCCGTGAACCTGCTCTGGGAGACGCCTTCCGTAATGTCTCGATTCGACGGGACGGGAACGGTCTCCCGCCAGGATGCGGCCCGGTTGGGACTCGTCGGACCGGCCGCTCGCGCCAGCGGGGTCAACCTCGATTTGCGAAGCGACCTGCCCTGGGGAGGCTACCAGTTGCATCCGCTGCCCTCGGTCACCTGGCACACGGGCGATGTCGCCGCACGGGCGTACGTGCGTTGGTTTGAGATCGAGAAGTCCGTCGAGTTCATCACCGACGAGGTGAAGGCCCTGCCGGCCGGACCGGTCGCACAGGACGTTCCGCCCCCAGCCGGCGAGCACCTGGCGGTCGCCCTCGTCGAAGGCTGGCGAGGCGAGATCTGCCACGTCGCCCTCACGGACGAGCGAGGCCGGCTCAAACACTACAAGATCGTCGATCCGTCGTTCCACAACTGGTTTGGACTGGCGATGGCCCTGCGCGATCAGCCCATCTCCGACTTCCCCTTGTGCAACAAGAGCTTCAATCTATCCTATTGTGGACACGATCTTTAAGAGAAATTCGAAATCCGAATGTCGAAATCCGAAACAAATCCAAATGCCTCAACTACAAAGGACCGAAACGCTGTCGCCCGCTGGGTGATCCGTTTTGGATTTGGGATTTTGGTCACTCGTGCTTGTTTCGAGTTTCGGATTTCGAGTTTCGAGCTTTCTCGAGGTGCGTCATGCTGAGAGTCCTGCGAGCCCGATGGAAACAGGGGTACCGAACGGTGGGCTTCCCCGACAAGCCGCCCACCCTGCCCGCGATGTATCGGGGCCGGCCGCTGTGCGACCCCGGCAAATGCCAGGCCGGATGCACCGCGTGCATCAATGCCTGCCCGACCGGGGCAATCTCCAGGAAGGGAAATGAACTGCGTGTCGATATGGGCCGGTGCCTGTTCTGCACGGACTGCGCGGACGTCTGCCCGGCCAAGGCCATCGACTTCACTCGCGAATACAGCACCGCGACCCGCACCCGCGAAGCCCTGGTCACGGACGGGCGGGCCTTCGAACTGGCCAAGGCCCTCGACGGCGAGGCCCGACGGCTCTTCGGCCGGTCGCTCAAGCTCCGCGAAGTCTGTGCCGGGGGCTGCAACGCCTGTGAAGCCGACACGAACGTGCTCGGCACCGTCGTGTTCGACCTGGGCCGATTCGGCATTCAGTTCGTCGCGTCCCCCCGCCACGCGGACGGCCTGCTGATCACCGGGCCAGTCCCCAAGAACATGGAACTGGCCCTCAAGAAGACCTACGAGGCCACCGCCAATCCCAAGCTCGTCATCGCTGTCGGCGCGTGCGCGATCTCGGGAGGTGTCTTCGCGGGCAATCCCGAAGCAGGCAAAGGGGCCGACGCGGTGGTCCCGGTCGATCTCTACATCCCCGGCTGCCCGCCACATCCGATCACCATCCTCGACGGCCTGCTCCGATTCCTCGGGCGAATCCAGTGACGACCCGCTGTCACCAGCAATGGACCCGACCGTGGAGTTTTCGTCCCCGCGCGAGGGCCTGCTGGGCCGCGTCTCTCTCCAGGCCGATCAGATTGACTCTCCGGTCGATCGTGTGACGGAAGATCGTCTCCATGTCATTCAGGGCCGGCTGCGTCACATTCACCGCGTGGACCCCGGACAGACCGGCGATCTTGGGGATGAGGTGGTCGCCCCGGCCGCAGAAGTGGATCGCCCCGCCGCCCAACTCGTCAAGCAGCCGCTGGTCGCGCGGTCTGGCGAATTCCTCGTACATGGCAGGCGAGAGATTCGTGGACGCATCGTTTCGCACCATGATCCGCCCGCGATGCAGCATCGACCAATGCACAGCGTGGTCTCGTCGCTCGGGAGCAATCGTCCGTGTGCCGGCTCGAGCGACGAGCGACTCCGGACAAGCGACGGTCCCATCCCATCGTCGCATGAAACGAATGTAGGTCTCAGTAATCAGATCCAGGAAGTCCTTGACGAGGTCGGGCTTGTCATAGAGGTCTACGTAGAGCGAGCCGCCCCAGAGCATCTCGCACACGTTCATCGGCCCCTGCAAATCCGGATGATAGATGTGCACGTGTCGCGAGAGCTTGGGATACTCGCGAAGGAGTTGCTCGAAGTATTCGCCTGTGCGGAAGACGACCTCGCCCTGTCCCGCCTCCAGATCGGGGACACCACAATCCAGGAGTTGCTTGATCGCGTCCGCGCCGCCCTCCAGGGGCCGACAGGCTGGCAGCGTGTCGATCTCCCTGTCCATCAGGAAGATCTCGGCTCCGAAGAGCGAGGGCAGGATCGCGGTGCCGTAGTTGCACCGCACCGCCAGCAGCGCCCCGCTGCTCTCCGCGATGGCCTTCGAGCACTGCTCCAGTTGTTGCACGACCATCGCGTCGGGCTCCTCAAGGGCATCGTTGACGAGCACGTGCGGCCACTCGACCGCCGGCGGCACCGGTCTTGGCCGCCTCGGCGAGAAGACAGCGTCTGTCACTCGCCCATCGGCGAACGCCTTCCACTGGTCGAGCAGTTCTTCCTCGACCCGCGGATCGATCCTGTTCTCCAGATCCTTCAGAAGCGATGCAATCATCCGTCACCTTCCACAACAACCCTTGTCGAACCCGCAAACCGCAGATATCATTTCTCAAGCGTGTGGCGGAATCAACCAGATTCTCCTGAGAAGAGACAAGCGAATATGGTTCAAACTTGATTGGAGGTGTCTCATGCAAAAAGCGGTTGTTGTCGTCGCTCTGATCCTCGTGGGCACGTCGTACGTCTATGGCGAGGACTTGCCCGCGTTTCCATTCATCTGCACCGCCGGCCAGGCTTCCATTGAGGTGGCGCCGGACGTCGCGACGATCTCCTTCAGCGTCGTGCATTCCGACAGCGACTCGGAAAGGGGCATCAAGGCACTCCAGGAGAAATCGAGGGCGATTGTCACACTCATGGATGGGTTCAGCATCGCCCATGACGATGCACAGGCGTTCGCCATCAACAAGGAAGAAGTACGCGAGGAGTTGGAGGGATTCCGACGGGGGAAGATCACGGGTTATGAGTTCAGCCGTCGGTTCACACTCACGCTGAAAAACCTGGACATATGGCAGAAACTCACGCGAAAGCTGCTTGAGACGGACTCCGTAACTGGCGTGAGCACACACTTTGACGTCACGAGTCGCAAGGAGAAGGAGCAGGAACTGATGGCAGTCGCGATTGCAGATGCCAGAGAGAATGCCGAGCGCATGGCCAAGGGAGCCGGCGTCAGAGTGGGCGCCGTGTACGCACTTTCCGAGGCAGACCTGACAAACCTGAACAGCCATTTCCTCAGACCTTCCATGACGCCGGAAGGGTCGCCGACACGAGGCGGAAGCATCACGCGGATCGCGACCACCGGTTTGGAGGACGCCGATGGCGTAATTGACGCGATCGCCAAACCGCCAATGATCAGACTCGGCGCCTCGATACGTGCGCTCTTCAGGATCGAGTGGAATGGAAGTCTCTGACAGGCGGGCCGCGAAGCCGCCCCCGGGATCTTGAATCGTC
>JAGOLX010000083.1 GCA_017993835.1 Phycisphaerae bacterium | reverse complement strand
GCAGAATCCAAGACCCGATGATCGCCGTTTGTCCTGTGCGAACTGCCTGCTTCATGGCCCAACCTCAAATGGAAGGCAAATCCGAAATCCGAAGCACGAAACTCGAAACAAATCCAAAGCACAAATCCCAAATGACCGAAACGCCGCCGCTCGACCGAAAACGCCGTTTTGAATTTCGAGTTTCGATATTCGTGCTTTGGCTTTGTCAGTCCTCGTCGTCGACGGCCCTCGTGAGCCTGTCTTTCAGACGCCGACAGGCTTCCGCGGGGTCGGCCGCTTTCGTGACGGTCGAGCAGACGGCGACCCGCTGGGCGCCGGCCCGGATCACCTGCTCGATGTTGTCCACGGTGATGCCTCCGATCGCGACGTGGCTGATCCCGGTCCCTTCGAGTTTCGCCAAGCCCTGTTTGACGTACTCTGGACCGGCGATCTCGATGTCTGGCTTGGTCGGCGTCGCGAACACGGGTCCCAAGCTCACGTAGCTCGGCTGTCCCGCCAGCGATGATTCGATTTCCCCGAGCGAATGTGTGCTCTTGCCGATAATCAGTGGGCTGAGTTGAATCCGTCGAACCTGCTCGACAGGCAAGTCATTCTGGCCGAGGTGCACGCCATCGGCGCCCGCGGCGGCCGCGATATCCGCGCGGTCGTTGATGATGCTCATCGCTCCCATCTCCCGGCAGATCTCCACGAACTCGACCGCGGTGGCGAACAGCCGGTCGTCGGGCATGTCCTTGGCCCGCAACTGGATGCAGTCGGCGCCGCCTGTGGCGCACTGGCTGGCCAGGGCCAGGACCTCCGCCGGCAGGTTGCTCGTCAGGATCACGTACAACCGGACGCGATGGAACCTCTCGACGGGTTCGCTGAACAGCACGATGTCTTTCTCCAGCGTGTAGCTCTCGTATCGCAGCCGTTCGACCGCCTCTGCGACCGAGCGATCCTCGATCTGGATCACCTCTGCCATAGCCCGCAGGGCCTCGGTCAGACGCTTGGCGGCGGCGGTGAAGCAATCCTTCAGCGTTGTCCGCCGGTGCTGTCCCTCGACCTTCTGGCCGACGCCGACGTCGCCCAGCGTGTCCCGTCCCGCGAGCAGTTTGCCCGAGTCCAGCGGGCCGACCGCGGCGCACAACTCGTGACGGAGCTTCTTGGCCCGCTCGCTGAGCGGGCCGGAATTGAGCCCGAACCGGCAGTATTCCTCCATGACGCGAAGCGCCTCGCGTGCGCGATTGAAGTTCGCATCGGCAATCCTGTAGACGGCTCTCTCCATGGCGACCACCATTATAGCCCCAAGACCCGTTTGCGAGTAGGGAAAACAAGGGAGGACTTGCGATTTGTCCTGTTGCCTTGCAGGGCTTGCGACTATAATGCCGTCTGCGTTTCGTTGCTCACAGGAACAGTGGAAGGAGTGTGTCTCATGAGATCGACGTGCATCAGAACGTGCCTGATCGCTATGGCATTTGGTCTTTCGAGCGTGGCAACTGCACAGACCCCCGCCAAAGAGCCCAATGCGGTCCCCGCGAAGGTCATCCAGCCCAGACCGGCGCCGCAGGCTGCCGCTCCGGCCGAGGCGACACCCCCGGTGTTGCGGGTCGGGATGCCCGCGCCGGCGTTCAAGGTCGCCAAGTGGTTCAAGGGAACGCCCGTCGAGAAGCTGGAAGTGGGCAACCTCTACGTCGTGGAGTTCTGGGCGACCTGGTGCGGACCGTGCAGGAACACGATTCCCCATTTGACGGAACTGGCCCACAAGCACGCCGGCAAGATCACCTTCATCGGCGTCAGCGTCTGGGAGCGACCGAAGGACAAGACCGACGAGGGGATCTTCGCTCTCGTGGAGCCCTTCGTGACCGAGATGGGCGACAAAATGGACTACAACGTCGCCGCCGATGGGATCGATAAGGCGATGGCGACGACGTGGATGATGGCCGCCGACCAGCGGGGGATTCCCTGTGCGTTCGTCATCGGTCGGGACGGGAAGATCGCCTGGATCGGCCATCCCGCCGCGATGGACACGGTGCTCGATCAAGTGGTCGCGGGCACGTGGGACGTCCAGGCGGAGGCGAAACGCCAGGAGATCGAGTGGCGGAACAGGCAGAAACGCCTGGCGCTCGAAGCCCCGATCAACGCAGCCCTCAAGGCCAAGGACAACAAGGCGGTGCTCGATGCCGTCGAAAAGGCGGTGGCGGCGCTGCCGGAGATGGAGCAGGATTTGATGCCCGTCAAGTTCAGGGCTCTCTTGCAGGTCGATGAGGCGGCGGGCTTCGCCTATCTGCGGACCCTCTTGGAGAACGGCAGTATCGAGAAGAACCCGTACAACGCCTTCAACGCGGCCATGATCGTGGGCCAGCAGGCGGCGACTCTGAAGAGCCCGGACTATGTGCTGGTGATCGCTGCCCTCGAGAAGGCCAAGGCGGGCGAGCAGGAGAATCCCAACGTCCTCGTGTTGTATGCGGACATGCTCTTCAAGGCCGGTCGGATCGACGACGCCGTTCAGATGCAGGAGAAGGCCATCGAGAAGGCCAAGCCGTTCGTCGGCACGCGACTCCCGCAGGCCTGGCTCGACAAGCAACAAGTCTCTCTGGAAGAATACAAGGCGAAGAGGCCGCAGGGCGCACAGGGTTCCAACAAGTGATCCCGTTTGAACTGTGGCGGTTTGGGTTGTGACTTCAGCCCATTCCGCCGTTACTCTACTTCGTTGGCGTCGGCTGCATTGGCATCGGCATCGAGATCCTTCTCGAGCTTGGCTAGTTCCGCGTCCACGTTTTCTTCCGTGATCTGCTTGTCAGCATCGGCCTTGTACTCCGCGGCCGTCTTGGTCTGTTCCTGCTGGACAGGCGGCTGGTCCGCCTTCTTCGAGCACCCGACCAGGACCCCAACGCTCAGGATGCCGACGACTATCGTGACGAATACGTTCCGCAACATAGCTTGTTCCCCATTGCCTCTCGTCGGTTGGTGACCTGCTGTGTGCGGAGGTTCCTCAACCGGCGATGCGGTTTCAACTCGTTCATGGATTCGGCTTGGATGGTCCCTGTTTGCCGGGTTCTTTCCCTCCGTCGGGGCGACCATCGTGTTTCGTGCCTGAGCCGGGCCCGGCCGGTGCCGCGGCGCCTGTGCCCGCGTTCGTCGGGGGCTGCGGTGTTACTCGCGGCTGCCCCTGCAAACGCTGCGACTTGCGGTCGAAGATCTGCTGCTCCTTCTGGATCAGCTTGTCCACGCGGGCGATCATCTCCTGGTCTCCCTTCTGAACGGCCAGCTCCCGAATCCGCGTCAGGCGGGCGTGACGTTCCATGTGCTTGGCCTGCTCGTGCTGAAGCCGCTTCTGGAGGCTCTGCGCTTGCCGGGCGCCGTCTTTGCCCTTGCCCATGGCCTTCTCCTTGGCGTCGAGGGGAGGCTGTGCGTCTTTGCCTTGGGGGCCGCCGGGCTTGGGTTGGCCGGTTGTTGAGCCTTCCTGGCGGCCTGGCCTTCCTTTCTCGCCCTTGCCCGCGTCCTTCCGGGCATCCTGGGCGGGAGCGGGGGCATTCTCCGGCGTATTGCTCGGCCTGGGAGCGTTCTGCTGGACCTTCGCCGGGTCGTTCTTGCCTTGTCCCTGGTTTCGTGCCTGGGCATCGACCGCGAGCCAGAGCAGGACCGCCAATCCACATGCAATGAATGGTCTCATCGTCGTTCTCCTTAACGAATGGACAATCCTGTTCCTCTCCAGTTGTCCGAACTATAGGATTGTATTGTCTGGCCCGGAATCAGTCAACATAGTAGAATAGATGAACTGACGGCGTGCAGACCAGCGGGGTTGGCCTGCACGCCGGTCAGAGGTGTATCCGAGCGATGCAGATGTCACGAGAGGGGGATAGGAGCAACGACTATGGGAAGAAGAGGGTTCACGCTGATCGAGCTGCTCGTCGTCGTCGCCATCATCGCCATTCTGATGGCCGTGCTGATGCCCGCCATGCAGCGGGCGAGGGAGCAGGGCAAGCGGGCCGTTTGTTTGAGCAACGTCAAACAGTTCGGCGTGTCCTGGGTTCTGTACGCGGACGAGAACGATCAGATGCTCGTCAACGCCTGCACGGTTCCAGGCACGGAAGGGCACGCCGACCGGACGAAAGAGCCCTGCTGGTTGTACTTCAGCGGCGATACCTGGACCACGCAGCAGCGGATCGATGGGATCAAGGACGGGGCTATGTGGCCATTCGTAAACCAGCTCGCGATCTACAAGTGTCCCACCGGCATCCGTGGCGAGCAGAACACCTACGCGATCGTCGACGCCATGAACGGAGCCATGACGAGCATCCCAGGGGTCAGCAAGTTGGTCGTTCGGAAGAAGACCCAGATCAAGCGACCGGGCGAGCGAATGGTCTACGTCGATGAGGGCAAGACGAGCACGCAGAGCTGGACGATCTTCTACGACCGGGAGTCGTGGTGGGACGGCGTGCCGGTCCGCCACGGCCAGGGCACGAACTTCAGCTTCGCGGATGGCCACTCCGAGTATTGGAAATGGGAGGACAATCGGACCATCAAGTTTGCCCGCGGGGAAGGCGGCCTTACGGCGGCCCAGTCCGGCAACAAGGACATCCAGCGAGTGCAGCAAGCCGCCTGGGGCGGCTTGGGATATACGCCGTAACCGAGACGATACGGTAGTTTACTGTGCGTTGTCCCCGCCGTATACTTGAGGATATGAAGGGCCGTGTCTACATAGAGACGACGATTGTGAGCTATCTCTGCGGGCGACCGAGCGCGAGCGCTATCGTGGCCGCTCATCAGGAGCTCACGCGCAAGTGGTGGGATGATCGCGCCATCCATTTCGAGGTGCTGGTCTCGGAGCTTGTGTACAGGGAGGCTGCGGCGGGAGACGAGGCAGCCGCAAGTGCGCGTCTCGAAATCCTTGCGGAACTGAAGGTCCTGGCAATAACGGAGGAGGCTGTCGCACTGGCGGAACGTCTCGTAGCAGAGGGTCCCATTCCCCAAGGAGCCGGTGCCGATGCCCTGCATATCGCCATAGCGGCCGTAAACGGTCTGGACTATCTGTTGACATGGAACTGTAAACACTTGGCAAATGCTGTTCACCGTGCTGGAATCGAGTCCTTGATCGAGAGGGCAGGTTACGTGTGTCCTGTTATCTGTACTCCCGAGGAACTGATGGAGGATTAGTCATGTTGACAGACCCGGTTGTTGACGAAGTTCGGCGGGTGCGCCAGGAGTACGCGAAGCGGTTCAACTACGATTTGCGCGCGATTGCAGCGGACCTCCGCAAGCAGGAGCACGCGCACGCAGATCGCCTCGTTTCGTTTCCCGCCAAACGCCCACATAGAACGAGCACGTCATGATATTGAAGAAATGAGTGGTCCCATGCCTGAGAAGAATCCGCCCTTCCGCGAGTACGGGGCAACACGAACCTGGAGGAACATTATGGATCGTCGCGAGTTTCTACGAGCTACCACCGCCGGACTGGCCCTTGCCGCCGCAACCCCGTATGTGCCTCTGTACGCGCAGACCAAGGCGCGGCGGGTCGGCCTGATCGGCTCCGGCTGGTACGGCAAGAGCGCGCATTTTCGCCTGCTGCAGATCGAGCCGGTCGAGGTCGTCGCGGTGTGTGACGTGGACAAGAAGATGGCGGCGGAGGCCGCGGAGATGATCGCCGCCCGCCAGGTGTCGAAGAAGACGCCCCGCACGTACGGCGACTGGCGCCAGATGCTACAGCAGGAGCAGCTCGACATCGTACACATCGCGACGCCGGACCATTGGCACGCGCTGCCGATGATCGCGGCCTGCAAGGCCGGCGCGGACGTCTACGTCGAGAAGCCGATCAGCGTCGATGTGATCGAAGCCCAGGCCATGCTCGCGGCGGCTCGCAAGTACAAGCGCGTGGTGCAGGTCAACATGCAGCGACGGAGCACGCCGCACCTGATCGAAGCCAAAGAGCGCGTCATCAAGGAGGGCCTGCTGGGCAAGATCGCCTACGTCGAAATCTGCTGTTATTATCACATGCGAAACCGCGGCAATCCCGCTGATTGTGCTCCGCCTGAGAATCTGGACTATGAGATGTGGACCGGGCCGGCGCCGATGAGGCCGTACTGCCCGATCAATCACCCTCGCGGCTGGCGGGCCTTCATGGAGTACGGCAATGGCATCATCGGCGATATGTGCGTACACATGCTCGACATGGTTCGCTGGCTGCTCGACCTGGGGACCCCAACGAAGATCAGCTCTTCGGGCGGCATCCTCATGGACAAGGCGAGCAAGGCCAACACCAACGACACGCAGACCGCGACGTTCGACTTCGGCGACGTGCCGGTTGTGTGGACGCATCGGACGTGGGGCTCATCGCCGGACCCGGAATTCCCCTGGGCGGGTTTCATCTACGGCGACAAGGGCACGCTCAAGGCCGACGTTCACAAGTACAAGTTCATCCCGGAGGGCCAGGGCCAGCCGCTCGAAGGCAAGGCCCTCTATGAATACGACAAGTATCCCGAGGACGAGACCGAGAAGGACCTGGAACGCCACGTCGCGGCCCCCATGCGCCGACACTGGCGGAACTTCCTGGACTGCGTTGATTCCCGCAGCCAGCCCGTCTCCAATATCGAGCAGGGCTGCATCACCGCGAGCGCCTGTATCCTGGCCAATATCGCGTGCAAGCTCGGCCGCAGTCTGACCTGGGACCCCGAGCGAGGACGGGTCGTCGGCGACGACGAAGCCAACCGCCTGCTCGCGCGGCCGTACCGCAGTCCGTGGGTGCATCCGGACCCCACGCAGGTCTGATACGAATTGGGATTGATGCTTGCACGGGCTCTGTCATCCCTTCGGCAAGCTCTGGATGACAGATCTCCACCCGCGCACGGAGTACTCCTAATCCGTGTGACGCGAATCTGGAGAGAGGTTTGGGTGGGTCCGATAAGAATTGACGACAAGAAACTGATATTTTGTGTCGTCGCCGCAAGAAAGGGCTTCCCATCCGCACCGAGATCGGGTAATCTGTGCCTCTATGATCTACGCCAATTCACGGGCAGATGCTGTCATCGGTTCGTTGTGTCTTCTGGGGTGGAAGTCGTCGGTTTGCGGATGAAGAAGTGGATTGTGGCCAGTCAGGCGTTGGCTGCCTCGACGGCAGCAACGTGGCTTGGGAGTCAATGGAATGCCCCTGTTGACGCTGTGTTTTCAACTGCATCAGCCGTTCTGGCTCCAGCCGGATGGCACGGCGCTCTTCTGGGATGAGAAGAATCGCGAGATCTTCACACAGAGGGCCGAACGCTGCTATCTGCCCACGATTCAAGTGTTCTCGGACCTTGTGCAGTCCCACTATGACTTCAAGATCTGTCTGAGCATCTCCGGCACGTTCCTGGAGCAAGCGGAGTTATATCAGCCCAAGGTTCTTGACGCTCTCAAAGGGCTCCTCCATCTCGGCGGCGATACCCGCCAGGTCGAATTCCTGGAACAACCCTACTACTACTCGTATGCGTCGTTCTTCGCCGATCCGCGGAAGACCGAGTTCAAGGAACAAGTCTCGCTCCATCGCCAGAAGATGCACGACATCTTCGGGGTCAAGCCGACCGCGTTCGCCAATACGGGTCTGTCGTACAATAACGAGATCGCCAACATCGTGGCGGACATGGGGTTCAAGGCGATTCTCTGCGAGCCGACGATCAGCACGGTCGATGTGCGAAGCCGGCTGCCGATCCAGGCGAACGAGGTGCACCGTGCCATCGGTCGCAAGGGTCGGCCCCGCAAGCTGGCGGTCCTTCCGCGAAATGCGGCGTTGAGCTGGAGACTGTCTCTGGACATCAACGGCGTGGCCTCTCCCGCTCGCCAGTACGCCGACCTCATCCACGAGGCCGGCGGCGAGGTCATGGTCCTCTTCAGCGACTTCCCGCTGGTCGAGGTCGGAACGCCCGTCTACGAGAAGATCACCCAATTCTGGACGGACCTGGCCGAGGAGGTTACCACCCGCACGGATATCGTGCCCGCCAATCCGACGGAGATTGCCGAGTGGTTCCAGATTACCGATTGTCCGATGGTGGATTGTCCGGACCCGAGGGATTCGCTTCCTGCAACGATGTCCGGGCGTCGCGGCGCGCCGCCGTCCGGCGCCCAGTGGGTGCTCTTCCGGAACATCGAAAGTCTTGAGACCGAGGCGAAACGCGCCGGCGGCGACCTGGTTCGCCGGTTCCGGTATCTGACCACGTCGGACCACCTGCAGTGCCTTCGCCAGGCCGAGAACGGACAGGACCTCGCCGGCGATCTCTCCGGCCCGTACGACTCGGTTGCGACCGCCACCTATGTCCTGACCCACGCGATCGACGACCTGTTTCATGCGATTCGAAGTTTCAACATCCTCAAGAAGAGCGATCGGACGCCCGTCGTCCTTATTACGCCGGAAACTGGCCGGCTCCCGTCGGAAGGAATGGGCCAGTTCGCCAAGTACGTCTCCGGCAAGAGCGGCGGGCTGGGCGAGGTCATCTCCGCGCTGTGCAAGGGTCTCTCCGAACGCAGGATCCCGGTGCACCTGGTGACCCTGAACCTCAGCCGCAGGTTCCGCGAAGAGGCCGGCCTCAGCGAGGCCGAATGGACCCAGACCCGCCACCACCTGAACCCCGAGAACATCCATCTGGTCAGCTCGGCCATCTACGATGCCTATCGCAGCGCCTACGACGGTTCCCCGCTGGCCAATGCCGCCGAGTTCCAGAAGCAGGTCGTCAACACCTACATCAAGGAGATCCGCAGCACGTACGAGGGCAGGGCCATCGTGCACACGAACGACTGGATGGCCGGGGGGATCATCTCTGCCTATGCCAACTTGCGGGGCATCCCCATCCTGCACACGGTCCACAACACGCACACCGGGCACGTCCCGCTCGACATGTTCTACGGCGTGAACCTGCAGACGCTCTCGCCGAAACTGTTCCTGTCGCAGGACAGCCGCGAGAAGGCTGTCGATTGCCAGGCCACCGCGATCCGCAATGCCTCGAAGGTCAGCTTCGTCGGCGAGAAATTCCTCAAGGAGATCGTGGGAGACTACTTCCTCTGGGACCCGGTCGTGCCGCTGAGCGTGCGTCAGGAGACGAAGGTGCGGTACTTCGGGCACGACACCCATGTCATCCCGAACGGCATCTCGCCCGATGTGTACCCGGAGAACCAGCAGGAGGAGAATGCCGAGGTGGACAAGCCCGGACTGGCGAAGCGGTACGGGCCGTCCGACACCAGCATCGTCGAGGCCAAGCGCGCCAACCTGGTCAAATTCCAGCAGAAGACGGGCCTGCGGGTGGACCCCGATGCGATCCTTCTGTACTGGCCGTCGCGACTGGACCCCATGCAGAAGGGCGTCGATCTGCTCGAGAAGGTCGCGCAGAAGCTCGTGGAAGATCATCCCGGCGTCCAGATCGCCGTGATCGGAGATCCCGTCGGAGGCGACAACTGGCATTCCGACGTCATGGGCAGGATCGCCTTCGCCTCCCGCGGGGCCGTCTGCTACCATCGGTTCAACCAGGATCTCAGCACGCTGGGGTATGCCGCCGCAAGCGATGTCTTCGGCGCCTCACTCTACGAACCTTTCGGCCAGATCGACGTCGTCGGGAATATCTACGGTGCCACCGCCACGAACCGCGACACCGGGGGCTACAGCGACAAGATTATTCCGCTGACCCTTCGGGCCTGGGGCGCGCCGATCGATCGCGGCAACGGCGTGCTCTTCCGTGATTACGATGTGAATGGGCTCCGCTGGGGTTTGGAGGCCGCCATCCAGCACCACAGGTACTTCCACGACCACCCCAGGGAATGGGACAAGCAGATGCGGAGGATCATGAAGGAAGCGAGGCACACGTGGAGCCTGGAGAACATGGTCGCCAAGTACATCACCGCCTACGAAGAGATCAACGGGGGCAAACCCTTGGCGTGAGGCATGGGTTCTCCACACGAGGCATAAAGCGGACTTCCGTTGCCCCGGTTCCCGAGTCCGACGGGACGTCGATCAGGACCTTGGCGTGATCCGGAAGAACACGGTGCCCACTCGCGTGTTACTTGGGGGCGGCGTCGCCTGCGTCTGCAGCCTCACACAGAGGGTCAGCGTCCCGCCGGGAGGATTGAGAACCGACGAATTCAGCCAGCAGGTATACTTGCCTGGCATAACGCCGTTCGATATGAACTCGGCGCTGATGTTCACGCTGGCTTGGGCCTCAAAGGAGACGTCGACGCAGCCCTGGTAGGTGTCCGCCGACCATCGCGTCAGGTGGACGACCAGCTTGTCCACATCCTTGACCCACACCCACGGCTGAAGCTCCAACCAGACTGGGATCGTCGTCACCTCGAGGGGAGCGCGGGTACAGGGCCAACCATATGTGTTCGTCTCGCCGCCCTGGGCCGTCAAGGCCAGGCAAATCACCGCGCCAACAACCAGCGGGCTCGTCTTCATACCCTACCTCCTTGCTTGCTCCATCGTCATCCTGAACAGATTCTGGCGCACGAACCATGCGGACTATATCACACCCCCCCTTTGCGTGTCAATGATAAAATAGGAAACTAAGTGGATTCTTGCGCATTTTCTCTGTCTTAGCGGACGGCTTCCCATCTGGTCATTGTTTCCAGCGATCGGGGTCTTCCAGGGGATTCGATCTGCCGTTGACCTGCGCCGGCGATAGAGTATCATGGTTCGACAAACCAAATCGACCATGTTCTTTTGCAGATGGAGCCGGTTATGAGAGATTGCAGCAGACGAACCTTCCTCACAGCACTTATGATGATCGCTGGGTGCGGCCTGTGGGCCGGGCTCTGCTCCGCCCAGGACCCCGCGGGTCGCCTCGAGCGGGACTACAATGTTTCGCCGGTGCCGTTCAATCAGGTCCACGTCCAGGATGAGTTCTGGGCGGACCGGCTGGCCACCAGCCGACTGGCGACGATTCCGTACTGCTTCGGGAAGTGCGAGGAGACGGGTCGCATCAGGAACTTCGAGAAAGCCGCCGGCGTCCGAGAGGGCAAGCACGAGGGCATCTACTTCGATGACTCCGACGTCTACAAGGTCATGGAGGGCGCCGCCTACTCGCTCCAGGTCCAGCCGGACACCATGATGAGACTGTACTTGGACAAGCTCATCACGGTCATGGCCGCCGCCCAGTGGGAGGATGGTTACCTCTACACGTTCTACTCCGTGCCCGAGCGGCAACCGCAGACGCGCTGGACCGACATCGCCGGCAAGCACGAACTGTACTGCGCCGGGCATATGCTTGAAGCCGCGGTCGCCCATTACCAGGTCACCGGCAACAAGTCGTTCCTGGATATCGCCACGAAGAACGCAGACCTGATCTGCAGTGTCTTCGGGCCGGGCAAGCGGACCGACCCGCCCGGTCATCAGGAGATCGAGATCGGCCTTTGCAGGCTCTATCGCGCCACCGGCGACGGCAAGTACCTGGACATGGCCAAGTTCTTTCTCGATCAACGCGGCCGGCTGGGCAACCGCGGGCCCGACGGCAAAGGCGGTCTCTACGGCCTGTACGCCCAGGACCACGTCCCGGTGACCGAGCAGACCCAGGCGGTCGGCCACTCGGTGCGGGCCGCCTACCTGTACACCGGCATGGCGGACGTCGCCGCCTTGACGGGCGACATGAAGTACGTCGATGCCATTGACTCCATCTGGGGCGATGTCGCCGCGACGAAGCTCTATATCACCGGCGGCATCGGCGCCGAGGGCGGACACGAAGGTTTCGGCGGGCCCTATGAACTACCCAACCAGACCGCCTACTGCGAGACCTGCGCCTCGTTCGCCAACATCTTCTGGAACCATCGCATGTTCCTCATGCGCGGCGACGCCAAGTACATGGATATCCTCGAACGGACGCTGTACAACGCGGCCCTGGCAGGGATCTCCATGAAAGGGGACCGGTTCTTCTATCCGAACGTGCTGGAATCCGCCGGCGGCAATGAGCGAAGTCCGTGGTTCGACTGTGCGTGCTGCCCGTCGAACGTCGCGAGGTTCGTCCCCTCCGTGCCGGGCTACATTTACGCGAGCAAGGGCAACGACGTCTACGTGAATCTCTTCATAGGTGGCGACGCGACCGTCAAGACCGCCGCGGGCGGGGTCAAGCTCAGCCAGCAGACCGAATACCCGTGGAAGGGCGAGGTCGCGATCGCCGTCGAGCCCGAGAAGGAGGGCGCTTTCGCGATCTTCGTTCGCATCCCCGGCTGGGCGAGGAACGAGCCGGTCCCGAGCGATCTGTACAAGTTTGCCGACACGGTCTCGGAGAAACCGTCGATCAAGGTCAACGGCAAAGCCGTGGCGTTCGAGGTCCAAAAGGGCTTCGCCCGAATCGAGCGGACCTGGCAGAAGGGCGACAAGATCGTCCTGGACCTGCCGATGCCGATCCGACGGATCCTCTCGCACCCCGAGATCAAGACCAACGCGGGCAAGGTCGCATTCCAGCGCGGGCCTATCGTCTTCTGTCTCGAAGGACCCGACAACGAAGGCAAGGTGCTGAATCTGGTGATCCCCGACGATGTGAAACTCAAGGCCGAGTACAAGCCCGATCTGCTCCGTGGCGTGGTCGTTCTCACGGGCAAGGCGCAAGTCGCCAAGCGCACCCTTGACGGCAAGGCGATCCTGAGCGGGACGAGGCCATTCACCGCGATTCCATACTACGCCTGGGCCCATCGGGGTCGGGCGCCGATGACGGTCTGGCCGGCCCGCGAGCCACAGGTCGCCAGGCCCGAGCCGGCTGATACGCTCACCTACAGAAGCAAGACCACCGCGTCTTTCGTCCACAAGTCGCTCGACGCGATCAAAGACCAGAACCTGCCCGCCAACTCGGCCGATGGCTCGCAGCAACTGGACTTCTGGCCGCACAAGGGCACGACCGAATGGCTCCTGTTCGAGTGGGCCAAGCCGCAGCAGCTTTCGAGCGTCCAGGTCTACTGGTTCGACGACACCGGGCGGGGCGAGTGTCACCTGCCCAAGAGCTGGCAGGTGCTCTACCGCACCGCCGAGGGCCAGTTCCAGCCTGTGAAGAACGCCGCGCCGTACGGCGTGGAAAAGGATGCCTTCAACAAGGTCGCCTTCGAGCCGATCAAGACCACCGCTCTCAAGATCGAGATCGTCCTGCAGGAGCAGTGGTCCGCAGGCGCGCAAGAGGTTGTGATTGAATAGGACGAAGGTTCGTACAGAGCAACGTTCGCTGCGCTACGGCTTCACCGCCCTGTTGTAGAGGCGTATGTCGTCAACCAGACCGCTGAAGAACGTCCCGGCCGCGCAGTCCTTGGCACAGCCAACGTAATGGCGGCCAAACGAACCGGCCAACCCAGTCTGTGCGTCTTCCGCTACCCGGACATCATCCACGTAGAGTGCACGGGTGGAACCGTTCCAGGTGAATCCGATGCGATGCCAGTCGCCATCGATGATCGCAGTCTCCGAGTGCAACTCGCTCCCTGTTGCCGTGGCACCCAGCTCGGTCATCAATCTGCCCTCGGAAGTGTCTGCCCTCAACCAGTTCGCCCCGGATTGTTGCGAGACGATCACCTGGCCCGGCCCACCTCCCTTGATCCAAGCGAACACACTAAAGGGCCCTTGTCCGGGATTCACCACGCGGTTGATAACCACGTAGTCATCAACGCCATCCAACGCCAGGGCGCCGTCTATCGCGCCCGCCTCCGGCTGCCACACCGGCGCGCCCATCAACGTGCCGTCATTCTTGCCCGTGCTATCGTGAGCAACGAGGCCTTCCGTTTCGTCCAGCTTCCAGTGGTCAATCAGCCCTGGCTCGGGCATCACCGGAATCACTGTCTGCCAGTACTCCATCAGGAGTGCCAGGTCCTGTTCATCCACGATGCCATCCCGCTTCGCGGCCGGGGCTACATCTGCCGACGAGTCGTTGGACCCCCACGCTTCGATCAGGATCACCAGATCGGCCAGATTCACTGTCCAGTCATTGTTCAGATCCGCCCGCTTCGCTAGGACCATATCCAGCGCCGCTCGCGCATCGACCCGTCCCCAGCCGTAGTAATTGTCCCGACCCGGATCGCCCAGGTCCTTCGCCGACCGCTCCAGGAAATACCGAACCTCGTCGCTGTTCAGATTCGGTTCGACTGAGAGGATAAGCGCCGCCACACCGGCGGCGACGGGGCAGGCCGAAGATGTTCCCGACGCCTTCTCTGTGTAATCCACGAGGTCAGAGTTCTCGTTGAACGTGCTGAAGCCGCTTGCTCCGAGGATGTCTGTCGTCCATAGAAGGTCAGTGGACAGCCGCAAGTACTCGTACACATACTCCTCCTCCCAGAGATTCGCGACCCGGACTCCACCTCCACTTGGTGCAACTATGTCCAATTCCGGACCATAATTACTGTACCAGCATCGTTGGTCGTTGTGGTCCGTCCCGCCTACGAGGATGACTTCCGGATACTTCTGGGGGTAGCCTGTGATACTAATGTTGTAATTCCCTGCGGCAAAGAGGACGGCACATCCCTTGCCGTTACGGCCGATGCCAAGTGGCTCTGTGACGTCAATAATCGCCGAATGAATGATCGGTAAGGGAGAGCTAAAACCCCAACTATTGCTGAGGATGTCAGCTCCCTGCGAGGCAGCCCAACGAAAGGCTGTCGCAATATCGGCTTCGCTGATCCATGTCGCCCCTTCTATATGCACCCGGTTGGGCATGACCTTGCAGTTCCACGTTACCCCGCTGACGCCAATGCCGTTGTTTCCTTGTGCAGCTACAAGACCGGCACATGAAGTACCATGGGCACCCCCCGCGTCGTCGAGCGACGGATATGGCTGATCATCGTTGTCGATGTAATCATACCCGGCGACCAGGTTGTTCACCAAGTCAGGGTGGTTTGTATCCACACCAGTATCAATCACAGCGACCACAATGTTCGGGTCCCCAGTTGTGATCTCCCATGCTTCGGGAGCACGGATATCCGCGCCCGGTGTTCCACCGGACTGGCCGGTGTTGTACAGATGCCACTGATTCGGGAAGTACTCGTCGTTCGGGAACACACCCGGCGCGTTCGGGTCTCCTGCTGCTGAGACGATTGGTAACTGTCCTACGGGAGTAGAAGGAGTCGGCGAGAGTTGGTTGTACAGCCTTGGTTGGAATGCAGTATTCGGGCAGGCCCATTCGACCTCCGGAGCGTGATTGAGTTGCTCCACGGCAGCGAACACAGCATCCGCATCCAGCCCGAGAATCTCCAGCAAGTACTCCTGCTCCGTGAACTCCATCCGCTTCCGGATCGTGCAGCCGGCCGCCGTACACGTTGCCTGGACCTCTTCCAGCGCGACCCCCGGCTTCATGCGAATCACGATCTCCGGGATGATGGCGACTGTCTCGCCGTTCGACGAGAACAGCGGTGCGGCGTAGGCAATGCGCCTGTCGGCATGCAGAGAGCGAATCGTCTCCTCGTTCTCCCCTGCAAGGCCGTCGTTCTCCACGACCCAGACACCACGACGATCCGACCCCCCAACCGGCGTTGCGTCCTCGGCGTCAAGGGCTGATACCCCCGCGAGCGCATGGATGCCGCCAGCATCCGGCGCCAGCTTGACGACATACCCCCTCTCCGGCTGGGCCACATACTCCAGCCGTTCACCTGCCACCGTCAGGTTGTGTACTGCGCCCCAGGAGGAGGCCGGGAACGACATCAGGACAATCAGGATTACAGTCGCGGTGTGATCGTGGTGCATTTTCATACTTCGTCCTCCGAAAAGACAGCCACCGAACATCCTATTATGGACTTCGCGTGATCTCAAAGTCAATACGTAGAAGTACGTATTTTTCGCCTGGCTTGGGTGGGTTCGCCTGCCTGTGTTGTTGCAGTCCCAGCACTTGATCCAACGATGCTCAATGGAATCTCGCTCGGGTGGACCAGAGGCCTAAGCCGGGGTTCGAGATGTAGAAGATGTCTTCGCCGGCGGCCTGGTTTGGGCCGTCTTTCAGCTTCTTGGGGTCGTACTTCGACAGCATCGTCTTGAGGTCGGCGTATCGCATGTTCACGCTCTCGATTTCGTGCTTCGTCAGCGAGCCGGGACAGTAGGTCACCGTGAAGCGGCCCTCCGTCGAGCCGTGGATCAGGTGGGCCGCGGCGCCGAGACTGGATCGAAGGTCCTCGTTCTCCCGAACGAGCTGCAGGACGCGGTCCGTGCCCACGTAGCCGTACTTGCGGATCATCTGGTCGATGCCCTTGTCCTCGCCGAACTCCTTGAGGCCGGGGGCCAGGACGATCAGTTCCCCGCCGTCGGCCATCGCCATCCGCGTGCGGTAGATGCTCTTGTTACCGAGCCAAGTGCTCTTGAACTCTTCCGGGTCGAGCCAGACGACGACCTTCTTGAGCGACTCGTCGAGCATCGTGAAGTTCACCTTCAAAGCCAGCTCACACGCTTTGTTGAAGCATTCGATGTCGTCCCCGATGAACAGGCCCCTCGTCACCGGGCCCGAGGGCGTCGCGCCGACGACCGTCAGGACGTAGACGATGGGCAGATGTCTGGCGAAGCGGTCGGACGCGTAGTTGAGTACCTTGCGGACCGGGGTGTCCGCCCGGCCCATGATCCGCTCCATGCCGTAGACCGCGCCGAGGAAGTGGCTCTTGTGGATGCCCTCCGAGCCGCCGGTGCCGACGAAGACGTTCTTGTTGTAGCTGGCCATGCCGATCACCTCGTGCGGCACGACCTGGCCGAGCGAAAGGATCAGATCGTGCCCGCCCTGGGCGATCAGCTTGCTCACCTGCGCCGGCCAGGACCAGTCGAGCTTGCCCTCGCTGACTTCGCGAATGAAGGCAGGGGGGACCTCGCCCAGCGTGACGAATCCGTTGCGCCAGTCGTGGACGCGAAACAGCTCGGCGGGCACCTCGCCAAACATCTTGGCGATCTCGGGTTGGGCCATGGCGAAGTGCGTCCCGAGCGCCGGCAGGACATCCGCGAGCGCCTTGCCGTAGTACTGCCAGGCATAGCGAGTCAACTCGCCCGCTCGCGAGTGGAGCCTCGTAATGTCCGGCGGCAGGGCGAGGACCTTGCGTCTCGTGCCCAGCTTGTCCAAGGCGGTGCATAGACCCTGCTTGAGGTCGTCGGCGCTGAGGTTCTCACGTTCACTTCCACGGCTATAGTAGAGCATATATCACCACTTGCTGATTACGCAAGATGTGTCCTGCAGTGCGCCGTGAAGAAAGGCGCTGTGGTCTAACGGGTGCAAGTCCCGTCCGGGAAGTTGGAGTCATTCCACCCGGCAGCAGTCGAAGCCGTCGCGGAGGCAACGAAGCGGCGGGAGCCTTCGACGGAAAGGGCGGTTAAGCCGTCCCGCGAATCGGCAGGCGGTAACGTGAGTGAACGCTGAGCAGGCCTCGAAAAGTCTGATGCCCAAGGGGATGACGGAAAGGCCCGTAGTACCGAAGAAGCGGCTAATCCCCGCGGAGGGAAGG
>JAGOLX010000034.1 GCA_017993835.1 Phycisphaerae bacterium | reverse complement strand
AAGCATCAATGCGGACCGACCTGCATCCACCGCCGCCCAAAACCCCCTCCAGTATACCCCGACGCAAGCCCCTTTTCATCCCCTTCGGGTGGGCCAAAGGCCCATGAACGGCTTCGCGGGAATGACACTCCGGGGTTTTTGTGAACGTCTATTGCACGTGCGCAACTACAGTCATGCGCCCCGACGGCTCGTGTCTGTGAGAAGAAACTGGCCATCGGGTGGCTGTGGCGAACGACGGCCTGCTTGTAGTGTGCCCGTAAGGGCATATCCTCTGGGCCGAGGAAGATAACGCCTCACGGCGTCACTACGAACGGACCGCCTGCGGGGAGCCCATCTCTGCGGCTCCGTCGCGCGCAACCAGTTGACGCCCGACAGCGAGATCGACACCGCAGCCATCGTGGAAGAAGTTCGGGAAGTGCGACAGCAGATTGAGCAGGAATTCGATCACGATGTCGCCAAGTATCTCGACCACGTGTATGAGGCTCAGAAGAAACATGGCGACAGACTCGTCCGCCGACAGCCGAAGATGCTAATGCAACGGAAGGCCGTGTAGTCTCTTGAGCCGAAGGTAACACGGAGGAATCTGCTACACGCTTCTGAGACTCGAATGAGCCCCCATTCCCGTCTGTTGACATACTCTATGTCCTCGTCAGGAATCGCTTCCCAGAGGTCATTGACTCAGGCACTCTATGCGAGACTCCTATCGTCCATGACCCTGCGTCTGGGCACGAATGGACTCGCGGCGGGGTATGTGTCGGGTATTGCTTGACAGGGGACATGGCGGGTGGTCTACTTCTGGCCGTGCGAAGGGTGTTGAGTTGACTGTGCACTGAGTTTTCGACACGAGGGGAGCATTGGGCATGGCCGAAACGAAGTACATCCTGGCTCTGGATCAGGGCACGACCAGTTCCCGAGCGATGGTCATCGACCGGGACGGCGGCATCGTCTCGGTCGCGCAGAAGGAATTTCAGCAGATCTTCCCGAAAGGCGGCTGGGTCGAGCACAATCCGAACGAGATCTGGTCGAGCCAGGCCAGCGTCGCGGCCGAGGCAATGGCACGGATGAACATCGATGGGCGACAGATCGCGGCCATCGGGATCACGAATCAGCGGGAAACCGCGGTGGTCTGGGACCGCAAGACAGGCGAGCCCGTCCACAACGCCATCGTCTGGCAGGACCGCCGGACCGCGGAGTTCTGCGATGAACTCAAGCAGGCGGGATTGACCGAGAGGATCCGCGCCAAGACCGGCCTGGTCCTCGACGCCTACTTCTCCGCGACCAAGGTCCGCTGGATATTGAACAACGTGCCCGGCGCTCGGCAGCGTGCCCAAGCAGGAGAGTTGGCTTTCGGCACCGTCGATTCCTGGCTGGTCTGGAAGCTGACCGGCGGCCGGGTCCATGTCACCGACATTTCGAACGCCAGCCGGACGCTGCTGTTCAATATCCACGAGCAGAGATGGGACGAGGAGTTGTGCAAGCTGTTCGAGGTCCCTGCCTCCATGCTGCCCGAGGTCAAGAGTTGTAGCGAAGTGGTCGGCGTAACGGGGACCGCGTTCGCTGCCGCCCAGATTCCCATCGCCGGTATCGCGGGCGACCAGCAGGCGGCCCTGTTCGGCCAGATGTGCACGGAGCCGGGCATGATCAAGAACACCTACGGGACCGGCTGCTTCATCGTGATGAACACGGGCGAGAAGGCCAAGCACTCCAAGAACAACCTGCTCACCACCGTCGCCTGGAAGCTGGGCGACAAGGTGACGTATGCCCTGGAGGGGAGCATCTTCATTGCGGGCGCGGTGGTGCAGTGGCTGCGGGACGGCCTGGGCTGCATCCAGCGGTCCGAGCAGGTCGAGAAACTCGCCAACTCGGTCGCCGACAACGGCGGGGTCTACGTGGTCCCGGCGTTCGCAGGACTCGGGGCCCCCTACTGGGATCAGTACGCCCGCGGCGCGATCTTCGGCATCACCCGGGGAACGACCGACGCACATATCGCTCGCGCCTGCCTCGAATCGATCGCCTTCCAGACGAAGGATGTCCTCGACGCGATGGCCGACGACGCGGGCATCCCGATCCGCGAGCTTCGCGTGGACGGCGGCGCGTCGATCAACAACGGCCTGATGGAGTTCCAGGCAGGCCTGACGCAGGTGAGAGTCGTCCGACCCCAGACGCTGGAGACCACCGCGATGGGGGCCGCGTTCTTCGCGGGCCTGGCGGTCAGGTACTGGAGGGATTTGGCGGAGATTCGGAAGATCTGGAAGAAAGGCGCCGAGTTCGAGTCGCACATGGCGACCGAGACGCGAGCCGAGTTGCTGAAGAATTGGCACAAAGCGGTGGATCGAGTGCGGGATTGGGCCCGGTAGTCTGGAGACGTGTGTATGAGCGAGTTTGCAGCAGAGTTCATTGGGACGATGATCCTGATCCTCCTGGGCGACGGGGTGGTCGCCAACGTCTGTCTGAAAGGCACGAAGGGCAACGCCGGCGGCTGGATCGTGATCACCGTGGGCTGGGGGCTTGCGGTATTCACGGGGGTCGTCATCAGCAATGAGTTCAGCGGGGCGCACCTCAATCCCGCGGTGACGATTGCCCTGGCGGCAGCCGGGAAGTTCGCCATGACCAAGATCCCGCTGTTCCTGACTGCCCAGTTTCTCGGGGGCGCCGCAGGCGCGTTGTTCGTCTGGCTGTTCTACAAGGACCATTACGACGTGAGCAGCGACTCCGGCGCGATCCTTGGCACCTTCTGCACCGGGCCGGCAATTCGCAACCCCGTCCGGAACTTCCTGTGCGAAGTGATCGGCACGTTCGTCCTGCTGATGGCGGTGCTGTATGCCGCCTGTCCGAAGTTCACATCGGGAACCGAGCAGATCAAGGTGGGCATGGGGTGCCTTGGCGCGATCCCGGTCGCCCTCGTCGTGATCGGGATCGGCCTGTCCCTGGGCGGAACGACCGGCTATGCGATCAATCCCGCCCGAGACCTCGGGCCGCGACTGGTCCACCAGTTCCTGCCCATCCCGAGCAAGGGACCGAGCGACTGGGGCTATAGCTGGATTCCCGTCGTGGGTCCCATCGCCGGAGCGCTGTTGGCGGCCCTCGTCTACTCGTTTGGCTCACCCGCCTGACACGTGCTTGGTCGGCAGGTGCGGGCCAAACAGGCGAGATGATCGCTTCATTCGTGATTCGTCACATACGAAGGACCAGCGTCGAACGGAACGCAGAACGGAGGTCCGTATGAGAGAACGGATCGAACTCGTCCTTGCCCTGATCCTGTTGCCCGCCGCAGTACAGGCGGCTGTGGAGGAGCCTCAGTTCGGCAGGATCCAGATCCCGAAGGACGTGACCATCAGAATACGCTGTTCCTTGCAGGGTGACGGCGACCCGGCGGTTCTTCCTCGCGGCGGATACAACCTCGAAGGATGGAGCATCGCCCGCATCGATGAGCAAGGCGCCACGTGGACGTGCGACGCCTCGGTCCCTCATGAGAAGAGTGTCTTTGAGGTCGCAGCGGAGGGCCAGACGCAACTCGCAATTGGAGAGCCGCTGGTCTCAACGCTGACGGCCGTCAAGCAAGGTTCCGTCGTCACGTTCCAGCATTGCCTGGAGGGCCAGCTGGGCGAGACCATTTCCATCAAGAGGAATGGTGAGCGGTCCGACGCGCCGAAGCTGCGGATCCGCAATGCCGATGGATCGTACGACAAGGTCCTCTCCTTCGAGTATGGCTGAGGCTCGACCTGTTCGCTCTCGTGGCGAGAGCCCAACGACGTGGCGGGTCCCTTCGCGGTCACGTCGGAAATCCCGGGACCGTTCAAGGTAGACTGCCCATCCTACGACCTGGCCAGTCTGGCCACCGTGGTCGAGGGTGAGACGAAAGAAACGAGCTGGTTCGACGAACTCGAAGGCGATCCGCGTGCGTGGGTGGCCCTCCTGGCGATCTGCGCGGTCACCGCGGTCGCCGGCTGGCTGGCGAGAAAAAGATGGCCCTACGCGACGGCGCTGCTGTATACGCTGTGGGTCGCGGCGGTCTTCGCGCCCGTGCTGCTCTCTCTTGCCGTCGTGTGGGGCAAGCCCGACGACACCCTCAACGACGCGATGGACATTCTTTGCGGAATCTACACCGGAGGCTGGCCTCTCTGGGTGTTCTGCGGGGTTGCAGTTCTCAGCCAGGTTCTGCTGCTGGCCGTGCCGATTCGGGTCGCCAGGGAGCGACCCATCCCCCGTCGGAGCATCTGGGCAACCGCGATCGCGGCCGCCGTGCTGTTCTCGCTAGTCGTCCTGGGCATGGCGGTCTCAGCCGCCGCCGCGATCTGGGGCGACGATGCCCTCGATGAGAGCGGAGTATTGTTGATTCTGGTCCTGCTGGACTGGGCCCTATGGACCTGGGTCTTTCGGGGCTTCGTACGCGCTGCCGATCCACACGCCTATGTACACCGGCTCATGAAATGGCTCTTGTGCGGGTCCATCCTGGAGTTGCTCGTGGCCGTGCCCAGTCACATCATCGTCAGGCACAAGGACGTCTGCTGCGCCCACGCGGTGACCGCCCTGGGCATCGCCACGGGTCTGGTCGTCATGCTGATCTCCTTCGGACCGGGCATCTACTTCCTGTACGCGCAGCGGATACGAAGCAGGACCCCAGGCACAAGCGTCGCGCCCGAGTAGACAGGGCCGAGTTCCATCGCCCTCCGAACGACAATTGCAGAATCCGGCCCGCCACAGGACGGGAGGTCCGCGTCTGGGTGCGTGACCGCACTTGCGCGCACGCAACATGAATTCACGGAGACCCTGGATTGTCCTTCCCGCGAAGGCGTTCATGGTCCTTTGGCCCACCCGAAGGGGATGAAAGCCGCCTTGGGGCGTTTGTAGGGTGGGGCTTGCCCCACCCTACGTGTCGATGCCGCATTTTTCAGAGGAGCGGGAATCCAGTTCCTGGGGTGCGCCGCCTGCCACGGTTTCTGGATTCCTGCTTGGCGCAGGAATGACAGCGTCCCGCCCATGCCTCGTCGACCCATCGGAATGCGCAATAGTCGTCATGCACCCTCCGCGCCTACGTGGAGCGTTTCTCCTTGACCGTCACGCGGTAGAGCCAGAAGGTCACGAAGAGCAGAAGGACGACGCCGACGAGGCCGCCGAAGGGGATCTTGCCTTCCCACAGCGGCATCTCGATGTCCTTTTGTTTCAGGATGACAATCGGGATCGCCACGAGGATGCCCGTGATCGCCTCGCCGGTGATCAGGCCGGAGGCCATGAGCAGGCCGCGACGTTCCGCCCCTTCCATCGCGGCGCTGTCGCTCTTGTTCCTCTTGTGATACCTCGCGACGGCTACGCTGATGAGCCCGCCTACGAAGATCGGAACCGACAACTGGAAGGGCAGATAGAATCCGATGGCGACCGCCAGGATCGGCACGCGGAACGAGTAGTTCTTGGCCTGGAGGTACTGGTCCAGCGCGATGATCCCCACCGCGGCGACCATGCCCAGGATCACGAAGGACCAGGGCAATCCGCCCTCGAAGACCCCCGTGGCCACCGAGGCCATCAGATTCGCCTGGGGCGACGAAAGGGCCTTCGAGCCGGCGCCCTTCATCCCCGCGAAACCGTAGGCGCCCTGGAGCAGGATGAGCACGGGTCCCATGGTCAGAGCCGCCGAGGCGGTTCCGATCATCTCCATGATCTGCTGCTTCCAGGGCGTCGTGCCGACGAGCCGGCCGCACTTGAGATCCTGCATCACGTCGCCTGCGATGGCGGCGGCGCAGCAGATGACCGCGCCGACGATGATCGCGGCAGCCGGGCCGTTCGCCGCCGATTTGCCCATCAGCAGCACCAGCAACACCGACGAGACCAGCACCGTCGAGACGGTGACACCGGAAATGGGATTGTTCGAGGAACCGACCAGGCCGGCCATGTAGCCCGCCACCGCGGCGAACAGGAACCCGGTGCCGAGCATGACGAAGGCCATGATGAGCGAGACGTGCACCTGCTGGACGTAGTGCTGATAGACCAGGAACAACGGGACGATGGAGCCGACGATCATTCCGATAATCCACTGCATCGGCAGGTCCCGTTCGGTCCGGTCCGCGCCCCCCTTGCCGTCCTTGAGCTGCTTGTAGGCCTTCAGCCCGCTGGTCATACCGCTGAGGAGGGACTTCCGCAGACGAAAGATCGTCCAGAGGCCGCCGACGAGCATGCCGCCGACCCCGGCGTAGCGGGTCCGCTTGGACCAGATCCGCTGGGCGTAGTCCTTGGCGGGGACAGGCTTGCCCAG
The DNA here is from genome assembly GCA_017993835.1 of Phycisphaerae bacterium. GTDB lineage: Bacteria > Planctomycetota > Phycisphaerae > Sedimentisphaerales > Anaerobacaceae > PLanc-01. The sequence goes on along the minus strand of JAGOLX010000034.1, from coordinate 63,157 downwards.
TCTGGCCAGGACCGCGGCATTGTGCTTCTGCACCGCGTTGACGTCCTCGGGCGAGGCATCGGCAGCAGCCATCTGGGTTTCGAGCACGAAGACATTCCAGTGCTTCGGCTCATTCGTACGATTGTCCCAGGCAGCGGTGTTGTTGGGATCGACCATCGCAAAGCCGGCGCCCGCGACGGACACGCCCTGTGGAACGTTCCTGTTCAGGAGTTGGTACTCCGGCCACTCGTCGCCAGCGGCAACCACCGGGATGGCAACGTACCAGTTGAGCGCGCCGCCAATGAACATCAGCAAGGCGATGTTGAGTCCGACGATGTACCCCACGGAGAGCAGTGCGGGACTGAGGTTGGAACCGAAGTAGGCGATGGACCCGCCCACGCGCCGGGCGCCCTGCATGATCTCGGGCCAGATTCCCAGGGCGTTGGCGCCCACTTTGAACAGCGCGCCGGCCAAGGCGGCCTTGACGATGTACTTGATTCCGGAAGTGTCCTTGCGGCCGGTCTCCAGGACCTTCGCGGTGGCGACGCCCTCGGGAAACTGGAGCTTCGTCTCCACGATGAGCGAGCGCCGCAGCGGGATGGTGAACAGGGTGCCGAGCAGTCCGCCGAACCCCGCGATCACGGCAACCCAGAAGTAGCTGAATTGGTCCCAAAATCCGATCAGAAGCAGAGCGGGCATCGTGAAGATGACGCCCGCCGCAAGCGATTCGCCCGCTGAGGCGCATGTGCCGACGAGGTTGCACTCGTAGATCGAGCTGTTGCGAAAGAACCGCATGATGCCCAGGGCCATGACCGCCGCCGGGATCGCCGCCGAGACAGTCATCCCCGCGAACAGGCCCAGGTAGGCGTTGGCCGCCGATAGGAGCACCGACAAGATCACGCCGAAGAAGATGACCCGGACCGACAGTTCCCGTGGTGCGTTGCTGTTCTCACTCATGAAACACCTGTCTCCAAAAACACATCATGGCTACTTCACGAACTGCTCCACGAAGTACTTCGCGGTCAAGGGCTCGCCTGTGGCGCGCTCGATCATCCGGTTCCAGTCGTACGAATCGCCGGCCTCGAAGACCTTCTCTTCCAGGAATCGCCCGGCCTTCTTCTGTCCGACGTAGCTGACGTCCTGACCCGCTTTGACCTTGAGCACCTTGGCCGTCAACTGGTGGTGCAACTGGGATGCGAGCAGCTCGCCCAGCATGTAGTTGTGATAGTAGCACGGGGCAGCGGCAAAGTGGATCTTCGCAGCCCAATCGGGATTCGTCCGACCCGCCGGCCGATGAACGAACTGGTACTTCTCGACCACGTCCCACCACAGCTTGCTGAGGTCCTGGTCGGGATCCGCGTACAACCCCTTCTCGAACTCGTACATGACCATGTCCCAGCGGGCAAAGATGAGCTGCTTGAGCTGCATGTACTTGTCGCTGACTCTCTCGATCTCGGCCCGTTGCGCATCGGAGAGTCCCAGCATCTGCTGCATCCAGGCGGGATCGCGGCTCAGTCGCCCGAAGAACATCGCGATGGCCTCCGTGGTGAACGGGTGGGCGGGCGAGCGGAGCAGATACGGCGTGTCAAAGTCGAGATACTTGTCGTATACGCCGTGACCCAGCTCGTGCAACACCGTCTCCATCCAGCTCTCATTGCTCTGGATGTTGCACAGAATCCGGACATCGCCCTCGCGGTCGATGTGGGTGCAGAAGGCGTGCGGGTTCTTGCCCTCCTTCTCATAGAGGTCGCTCTTGGCCAGGATCGCTTCGACCGGCAGACCGATCCCCTGGTAGAACGCCGCGGCCAGCTTCTCGATGTTCTTGTCCTTGTAGTAGACGTCCAGGTCCAGGTCGTAGACCATCGGCGTCTCCTGGAAGAACGGATCGTGATAGTGCCAGGGCATGAGCTGCGAGGGCTCGACGCCGTACTTGGCGGCCAGCACGCGGTCCAGGTCGGCCTTCACCTTGCGGAACGGTTCGTTCGTCAGCTCGTACAGTTCCGCGAAGATCTTGTCGAGTTCCTTCACATCCTGCTCGCCGGTGGCGAGGGTCATCGTGTGGTAGTTCGGGAAACCGAGTTTCCTCGCGGCCTCGTTGCGGAGCTTGACGAGTCGGACGATGTCGGCGGCCACCGCCTGCCCCACCTGCTTGCTCGCCAGCCAGACCTGTTGTCGCCTGGCCGAGTCGGTTTCGTCCTTGAGGATCTGCTTGATTTCGTTGTCGGTGACCTTTCGCCCGTCGATCTCGCCGCGGAACGTGCTGAAGTTCTTCTCGATCTGGGTGCCCAGCTCGACGATCTGCTTGAGCAGTTCCGGCTCGATCTGATTCGCCAGATAGCTGTTATAGAGCACCGTCAACTGGCGGGCGAGCAGCCTGTCCTTGATCTTCCCGGAGTCCTTGAGATCCTTCAGGAACGCGAAGTCCTTCGGGTCGCTGTAGATCCGGCGGATCTGGAGTGTGAGTTCGCTGGAGCGGTCGTAGGCGCTCGGGTCACCCGTCACCGCGGCGTCCCACCACGCCAGATTCGCCTGCTTCTCCAGCGGCTGGATCTTCTCGACGTGAGCCGCAATGAAATCCTTCAACGCTTTCTCCTTTGCATCAGCCGCATACCCGCGCGGCGCAACCATCGTCAGGACCAGCGCCGCCAAAATCAACAGATTCTTCATAATCGTTGCACTCCCTGAAATCAATGTCCTTGCACCTCTCGACCGTGGGCCGGATGCTTCACTTCGTTCAGCATGACAGGCAATCCCGGTGTCGTCCCTGTCCAGCGTTCCGTCTCATTTCGTGGTCGCGGAACGATCCGGATATGCCGGTTTCTTCGGCCTCGCCGGCGGGTTCTTCTCCAGCAACTTCAACGCCACCGCGACCGCCGTCTCCAACTGGGGATCACGGCCCGCGACCAGCTCGTGCGGGACGTTCTCGACCTCGTAGTCCGGATCGACGCCGTAACCCTCGACGGCCCAGCCATCCTTCTCGTACATTCCGAACGTCGGAGCGGTGACCGAGCCGCCGTCGATCAGCGACGGGTTGCCACTGATGCCGATCAGGCCGCCCCAGGTCCGCGTACCGACGAGGGGCCCGAGACCCGCCTCGCGGAAGTAGTACGGGAAGGCATCGCCGCCGGAGCCGGACCAGCCGTTCATAATCATCACTTTCGGGCCGGTGTGCGAGAGCGCCGGCGTCTGCCAGTCGCGATGATCCCGACGGGCCCAGTAATTGTAGGTCGGACGATTCAACAATTCAATGAATCGATCCGGGATCTGTCCGCCGCCGTTGAACCGCTCGTCGATGACGAGGGCGTCCTTGTCGAATTGCGGCCCGAACTGGCGGACCAGCTCGTTCTGGCCGTTCTGGCCCGTATCGGGCACGTAGACATATCCCACGCGCCCCTGCGTGGCTTCCTCGACCTTCTTGCGGTTGCTCTCGATCCAGGCGAGATTGCGGAGACGGAACTCGCTCGACATCGGCTGGACGAGGACATCATTGGCGTCGTTCGCATCCGGCGTGCGGCTGATCGTCAGTCGCACGACCTCGCCCGCCAGTCCCTGGAACGCGGCCCACGGGTCCATCGAGGTATCCATCGGCCGGCCGTTGACCGCCAGGACGTAGTCACCCTCGCTGACCTTCAGGCCCGGCGCCCGCAGCGGGGAACGAACCTCAGTGTCCCACGCGGCGCCCTCGTAGATCTTGGCGATACGGTAGGAGTTGTTCTTCCGGTCCAGCTCGAAATCGCAGCCCAGCAGACCGACGGAGAGGCTGTTCGGGTACTCCATGTCCCCGCCGCTGACGTAGGTGTGCGAACAGTTCAGCTCGGCGATCAGCTCGCCGATCACGTAGTTGAGATCCGCACGATCCACGACGTAGGGCAACAGGGCCGCGTACCGCTGCTTCATCGCCTCCCAGTTCACGCCGTGCATGGCAGGATCGTAGAAGTAGTCGCGTTCGATCCGCCAGGCTTCCGTGAACATCTGTCGCCACTCCTCTCGCGGATCGATCCACGCCCGGAGGTCGCCCGACGCAATGCGGCCGTCGCCGGTCTTCTTGTTCTCGCCGACGTCGATGATGCCGTAGGTCCCGCCGCTCCTGTAGAGGATCTTCTTGCCATTCGCGGAAAGCGTGTAGCCGTCGATCCCGTCGATGACGGTCTTCTCTTCTCGCTCTTTCAGATCGAAGTACAGCAGCCGACCCGCGGACCCGCCCCCCCTGCGGGCGCCTCGTGGCACCCGACGAAGGAAGAGCAGCTTGCCTTCCACGCAGGACAGGCCGCCAAGATCGCCCGCCTGGATCGGCAGCTCGATCACTCGCCCTTCGATCCCCTCGAAATCGATCCGGATCGCCTCGGGTTTCTTGTCTTCCTTTTTGTCCTTCTCCTCTTTCTTCGCGTCACTTGCGGCCTTGTCTTCCTGGGCCTTCGCTTCTTCCCCATCTTTGGGGGCATCCTCTCCACCGGCGTTCTCCTGGGCCGGCTTGCCCTCTACGTCATTTGCGTCCTTCTTCTCCGGCTCTTTCTTCTCTCCGTCTTTCTTCTCGTCCTCCTTCTCCTTCTTGACCTCCTCCTCGTCGCTGCGCGGGGCCAGCAGGGACTCGACGTCCTTCCTCAGGGTCGCCACGTAGAGCTTCGTCGATTCCGGATAGATCCAGGTGGAATCCATGTCGCCATACAGGGGATCGAACTGGCGGTTGGAGGTGAAGAACAGGTACTTGCCCTCCGCGTCGAAGACGGGATCGGATTCGTTGTAGAAATCGCTGGTGACCTGGCGGACCGTTCCGTCGTTGGCGTCGCAGATCATAACGTTGCTGTTGCGGTTGGCGCCCCGCTTGGCATAGGCCAGCCACCGACTGTCCGACGACCAGGAATACGAGGCCATGTTGAACCACTCGTCCTTGTCGACGAACGTCGGCTCGCCCTTCTCGACATCGACGATGTACAGGCTGCCCGTCTTGTCGCTGAAGGCGATTTTCTTGCCGTCGGGCGACCAGAGGGGCTGATAGCGGAACACCAGCCCGCCGTGGGTGAGCTGCTTCTCCTCGCCTTTGCCGTCGGCGGGACGCAGGTACAGCTCGTACTCGCCCGTCCGGTCGGAGAAGTAGGCGATCTGCTTGCCGTCGGGCGACCAGACCGGGTCGCGCTCGGCCACGCCGGAGGTGTTGGTCAGGTTCCGCACGCTGCCGTGCTTCTCCGGGATCGTGAACACCTCGCCCCTGGCGCCGAACAGCGCCCGCTTGCCGCTGGGCGAGAGCGACCAGCTCTCGATGCGATTCGAGACGTTCTTGAGTTCCGCGCGGATCTGCGGAAGATCGTCCGGGACCCGAATACTCAAGGGCTTCGGGGTCTCGGTCGCCAGATCGAGGAGGTACAGGAGGCCACCGTTCTCGAAGACGATGGCATCGGGTCCGATGCTCGGCCATTTCACGTCGTACTCGGCGAACCTGGTAACCTGTCGGGTTGCTTTCGTCCGCAGGTCGTAGGCCCAGAGGTTGAGCTTCCTGTGCTCGTCCCGGTCGGAGAGAAAGTAGATGATGTCCTCGTGCCACATGGGCACGGCGTCCGTCCCCGCGAAGTCCGTGAGTCTCTCCGATGTATTGTTGACGAAGTCGTAGAGCCACAGATCGCTGGCCATGCCGCCCTGGTAGCGTTTCCAGGTACGGAATTCAGTCGAGATGAACTGGAACGCCATTCGCAGCCCGTCGGGACTGAAGCTGGCCATCTCCGCATACGCCAGCGGCAACGTCTCGGGCATCCCCCCCGAGATCGGCTGCTTGAAGAACCGGTTGAACCGCCGGGACGGACTGCTCATCATGGAACGGTACAAGACGCTCTTGCCGTCGGGATACCACTCGACGACGCTGTCGCTGTCGGGGTGATGGGTCAGTCTTGTGGGCGAGCCGCCGTGAACGGAGATCGTGTAGACATCCGTGTTGCCGTCGTAGTTGCCGCTGAAAGCAATGAGCGATCCATCCGGAGAGAATTTCGGGAGCAGTTCCTGGCCCTTGGGCGAGCTGAGCCTGCGGGCGACGCCGCCGGTCTTGGGTACAATCCACAGGTCGCCGGCATAGACGAAGACAATCTCGCTGCTGCTGACATCCGGAAACCGGAGCATCCGAGCGTCCGGCGTGTGGGTCGAATCCGCCGTCCCAGCGGCGGACACAACCGCCGAGAGCAACACGACTGCGATTGATGCCAATACGTATCTCATCGTACCTCCTTACCCCGCGACAATAGTGAACTGAAAACACGGAGTTGGCATCCTATCAGCTTTTCCAGGCCAGATCAAGGCTGCTGGCGATGATCGGGACGGAGCGAGGAGGGAGAGGTTCTCAGAAAGCGTTTCGCAGAACGTCGATGAAATGGGGCCCGAGGACCAGCAGACCGATGGCGACCGAGCCGATCGCAGAGATGAGCACGCCGCCGGCGGCGACGTCCTTGGCGTCCTTGACGAGGGGATGAAACTCCGGCTTGGCCGCGTCGGCCAGGAACTCCAACGCCGTGTTCAGGGCCTCGGCCGTCCATACGGCCATGATTGCCAGGATGATCCAGCACCATTCCCCGTCCGACAGTCGGAATAGCCGACCGAGGATCAGGACGCACAGGGAGGCAAAGGCGTGAAACCAGGCGTTGTGCTGCGACTGGAGCATCAGCGCCATGCCGTGAAGAGCGTTGCACACGCTCTTGAGCCGGCCCGATATCGTGAACGACCCGTGGTTCCCGTTGCAGGGAACTGGGGGCTTTTCGCCTGTCGGTTCTTTCTTCTGAGTCATGTGGACTGCTAGTCCATTGCAGGTCTGGTTGTCCCATGTGATATCGACAGCCAGAGCGGCCCTCTTGACTTTTCTCGCGCCCACACGAGCGAAGGCGCTACCGGCCCCCCTGTTGATAGATAGGGTCCCGGCAGGGAATGGTTCGGGGCAAAGTCCGAGAAAAGAGGAACCAGCGGGCCTGTGCGAAGACCCGACGTGATCCAACCCAGAACAAGGATCATGGACACGCAGCCGCACGACTGGCGGTATCGGGTCGAAGACTCGTGCATTGTGCGACAATGCGCGCTGCGGATCAAGGGGACGCCGCACTACAGGTGCAGGGTTCGAGCGGGATTGATGCCGTCGCTGATGGTCACCCGGCCGGCCTCATAGGCAATATCCACCCTCTTGGACTCGGGCGCCAGCTTCATGACCTCCTTGCCGTGGAGGAGGACCGAGTCGCCCTGGATGACGATCTTGTGTTTGTTGAGCATGACGACGCCATGGTCGGAGGGCGGATTGACGTCCAGGGAGAACTCGCCGGACCCCGTGGCGGTCAGCGACAGCGCCCTCGTGCCTATCTGCGTGCTCAGACTGTGGGTGCCGCCCTCGGTTGCACAACCCGCGATCAGCGAGCCGACAACAGCGACAGCAAGGGCAATCCCGGCGACCCTGAACGATCCCATGTGCTTCTCCTTTCGATGGATGCTTTGGTGTCCCCGTGCTTGTGACACATAATACAGAGTCGGCGCAGCTCTGTCACTATTTCAGATTCGGGGCAAGTGCACTATGATAGCAGCCATGAGCACGAATCGATTCTTCATCCTGGCGTCGGATCTCCAGGACGACCGGGTTCGCCTGAGCCCCGAGCAGTCGCACCAGGTCCAGCAGGTCCTGCGGCTGCGGACCGGGGACCGCATCGTGGCACTCGACAGTACCGGCATGGAGTACGACGTGACGCTCACGACGGTCGAGAAGCGAGCAGTCGTCGGGCAAGTCACCGCCAGCCGGCAGGCCCGTGGCGAGCCGACGGTGCACCTGACCCTGTTCCAGAGCGTGCTGGCCCGGGAGAAATTCGAATGGGTGCTCCAGAAGGGCACGGAGGTCGGCGTCTCGCGATTCGTGCCCGTCCTGACGGAGCGGAGCCTCGTGCGGGTGAAGACCATCGAGGACAACAAGCTGGACCGCTGGCATCGAATCCTGCTGGAAGCCGCGGAGCAGTCGCACCGGGGCCGGGTTCCGGATCTCGATCAGATCGCTCTGTTCAAAGACATGCTTTCCGATCTGGCTCATTTCGACCGCTGTCTCATCGCGGCCACATCCGGCCCGACACGCTCGCTGAAGGAAGCTCTGAGTCCAGGGGACAAGCCACTTGTCTCCGTCGCGGTCCTGATCGGTCCGGAAGGCGGATTCAGCGACGACGAGGTCAGGCAGGTGTGCGACCACGGCGCCGTGCCCATCGGTCTGGGCCCGCGCATCCTGCGGACGGAAACCGCCGCGGTAGTTGTTCCCGCTCTGGTTCTCCACGAATTGGGGGAATTGCAGTCATGAGAAGACGGCATCCGACATCTCGCACAAGGACATTCGCCGGCGGGAGGGATATGGTCCTGGTGTTCGGAATCCTCGCGGCGTTCTCGTCTGTCGCAACAGCCGAGTCGGGTGGTCTGGAGATCGTCAACGGATGGTTTACCCAGGAGGGGCGCGTGATCTGGGGCGCCGCCCAGCACAACGGCTGGTGGGGTGGTTACCGTCGCAATGACAGTTGGGTGCATTACTACAAGGTCCGAACGGCCTTGTGTCGCCGGGATCCGGACCGGGTTGGACCCAGCTTCACCGAGGACCTGGACCAGCTCACCGACGCGATGGTACGCTATGGGTATCCAGGGTTCGAGCACAACTACGGGCTTTGGTTCGACCGACGGCGCGACAATCACGACACCGAGAAACGAGCCGACGACCGGGTGCAGCCACCTTTCCTGGAGCAGCCCTGGGCACGCAGTTCAGAAGGCACAGCCTGGGATGGCCTGCCCAAGTACGATCTGACTCGTTTCAATGAGTGGTACTTCTCGCGTTTGAAGGAGTTGGCTTCGCTGTGTCGGGCGAAGGGCTGTGTTCTGTTTCACAATTTCTACATGCAGCACGCGTTGCTGGAGCAACAGGCCCACTATGTGGACTTCCCCTGGCGACCCGCCAACTGCGTGCAGGAAACGGGAATGCCCGACTCCTTCCCAGCGGCCAACGCGTTCTACGATGTCACAGACCCGCGACGCCGGGAGTTGCATCGCGCGTACATCCGCAAGTGCCTCGACGAACTGGGCGACCAGACCAACGTCGTCCACCTCGTGAGCCAGGAGTACACCGGGTCTGCTTCCTTCATGCAGTTCTGGATCGATACGATCCTGGAGTGGCAGCAGCAGACCGGCAAGCATGTGAAGATCGGGCTGGTGGGAACCAAGGACGTTCTTGACGCGATTCTGGCCGACCCAGTGCGGGGACCGCATGTCTCGGTCATCTGCCTGAGCTATTGGTGGTACAACGCCGACGGCGCACTCTATGCTCCCGAGGGAGGCAAGGAAGTTGCGGGCCGTTACACGGGCCAGTTGCCCGATGCGACGAGTCCGGCGTCGCTGTATCGCCAGATCCAGGAGTATCGGCTGCGATACCCTGACAAGGCCATCATCCAGCATCATCGCATCGAGGTGGAAAAGGCGTGGGCCTTTCTCATGGGCGGAGGGTCCATGATCATCTCAGGAATGCAGTATCGCAACAGCGCGCCGCCGAAGGAGCCTTGGGAGCCTCCAGACACCTACATTGCACCGGAGGAATCGCTCGTGATCCAGCCGACGTACGACTTTCTCCGCAAGCACTTTGCGACTTCGCTTGCCCGGATGAAGCCGTTGGCTGCGGCCGGTGAAGGGGATCGTTGCTGGTGCCTGGCCGAGAAAGGGCGACAATACCTCGCATTTGCACCTCAAGGCGGCCCGATCTCCGTCGATTTGTCCGATACACCGGGCAAACGCTTCAATGCCAGATGGTTCGACCCTCGCAGTGGAGACCTGACCCCGGCCGGCGACGGCGTCGTGTCGGGAGGGGCGACTGTGTCCTTTGCTTCACCTGATGACCGCTGTTGGTCGCTCTGGCTCGCCGCCGAAGAGCCCTGATGGATAACGCTGCTTTTGCTGAAGGGATGATTCGCGAAAATGTTGTACCTCGTATCGACGCCGATCGGGAATCTGGGCGACATCACCGTGCGGGCGCTGGAGACGCTCCGACAGGTGGACTACGTCGCCAGCGAAGACACTCGCCACACAGGCGTTCTGCTCAAGCACTTCGAGATCAGCAAGCCGCAGATCGCTTTTCACGAGCACAACGAGCGCCAGGTCGCCCCGCGGATCATCCAACTGCTCCAGGAGGGCAAATCAGTCGCGTTGGTGACGTGCGCGGGCACGCCCGGAGTTTCCGACCCAGGCTTCGTCCTCGTCCGCGACGCCATCGCCGCGGGCATCGAGATCACCGCCATCCCGGGCGCGACCGCCTTCGTCATGGCCCTGGTCCTCTCGGGTCTGCCTGTCCACAGTTTCACCTTCCGAGGCTTCCCGCCCAACAAACCGGGCAAGCGACGCCACTTCCTGGAAGAGGATAGGGAGTCGCCTTATACACTGATCTACTACGAGAGCCCATTCCGTCTGCGGAAGCTGCTGGAGGAGGCTCTCGAAGTCTTCGGCGACCGCCCTGCCGCGATTGCCAAGGAACTGACCAAGGTCTACGAATCAGTCCGGCGAGGCAGGCTTTCGGAACTGATCGCCAGCATCGAGGAGAACCCCAAAGGCGAGTACGTCGTCCTCATCGCAGGCAAGGACGCCGAATAGGTCAGAGGTCACACCGTGCCTGCCCATTTTTGGCAACTTGGCTTCCTGCAAGTAACGTGGACCCGTTGTGCATCGCCAGATGCACACATGCGGGCAGAAATCAGTAATCTGGACGACCAAACTGCCAAAAAGGGCTTGCTCCTTGCCTTCGTCGGTCGTATAATAGGCCCGTTTAGCTGAGTAGCGGTCGATAAAAGCAGGAGGCACACAGATGGCGAAGAGATCGAAGGAGACAGTTTGGGAGCGAAGAGCACGCGTATTGGCTCATGCCATCAGCAATGGCCCAGTCCCTCTCAAGACCGTTCAGAGCATGACGCGCTGTTCGAAGGCCACGGTTGAATCGGACATCCGGGAACTCCAATCCATTGGCATCCCCGTCGCATCTTCGGGTGGCAAGGTTGTTCTCCCACCGTTGGCCCTTGAAAGCCTTTGGGAGGGCACCGATGTCGGATTCCGCCTTCGCAGCACCCCATCCATGATGGTCAAACGACGCCTGGGGGAGGCGACTGTCGACTATCTCAGAGACCACAATGACCCGATCAAATCCATCGTGTTTGGAAGCGGCGTCAGTGCCTATGAAACCGCAGAATGCCTGTTCCTCCGCAGACACGAGCTTCATATTGAGGTGGTCTTCACCTCCAGTATTCTGGTCCTCCTGGGCTTCGTGTACTGCGACCCCAAGAGTATGATCTTAAACCTTGTGGGATCGCAGTTTGACCGCGCAACCGCGTGGCTGCAAGGGGAGAGCAAGCAACTGGGAGATCAATCTGTGGATGCAGTTGTGGTCAGCTTCATGCATCTCTCAAAGGAGGGCTTCTGGACACGCCAGCCGTATGAAGTCGAAGAAAAGGTGGCACATTTGAAAGGTATCAAGTCTCCACTTATCCTGATACCTATTGAATGGTCAAAATGGGCCGACAAATACGGTAATCTCGTCGCCCCTCGCGGTGGTAGCGGGGAAGATGCGTTCGACTTCAAGAGTGGGCGTAAGTACGTTATCATCAGTGACATCCCGGATAAGCCGCACGACGCAAAGGACAAGGACCGGCTCGCGGTCTTGGATTTTTGGCGCAGCAAACCCGGTGTCGAAATCGTAAAGGTCCCTTGCACTGAGTGAGTGCGTGCCGACGGTCCACGACGCCAGGCTGCTACGCATCCCCCCGGCTTCGGTTCGCGTCTACGTTTGTTACGCATCCGTCGGTATTCAAAGGGTTTATGTCCCGTGTGAGGAATCCGGGGTCGATGACGAAGCTCGCCTCCCCGCGCGTAGTCCTTGCCCTCCTGATCAGCCAAACAAGGCGTATTGAGCACCTACCCTGCGAATAAAATCGTGTTTTTAACAGCGATGTCTGCAATATAGGTGTAACGTTTGACGCACCCGTTTGTTTATATAAGTGGATAGTCGCTCAGAGTATCGTTTCCATAACCTTTGACCAGAGCTTTCCCATGAACCGAAAGCACACAACAATTTGCAGGAAGACGACGTTAACCAACCCTGTCACGGATTACCAGAAGCTGGTGGCTGCATACGTCAACGAGTATGAGTCGCGGCTATTAACTCACGAAGATCCGCCACCCGACCCCGGACAGTACGTACGGCGTTTTCAAGGACCTGAAGAGGCAAGGGCAGATCTGAGGCTACAACTGAACCTGATCACCTTGATGGTCGCGGGGACACGAAAGGGCATGATCGATTGGGACGCCCTTGTAGCTGCGGCCCAGGCGACAGAAAAGGGACAAAAAAAGACCCGCGCCCAGAGGGCACGGGTCGAAAAAAGCGGCAAGGCACAAGAGGAAGCTCACGAGAGCAACGCGCGGACAACAGCAGAGAGGGCCTGATGAGCCCGAGACAAGGCCGCGCCGACAGCGGTGGGTGACATGGACAAGGCCTGCCCGATGGCGGCGTAGGACCAGCCCGCCAGCCGAAGCAACATGAGCCGCCGATCGCGAGGCCGAAGAGAAGCGAGGCCGGAATGGATCAAGTCGCGGGCATCAGGATCCAGGCAGAGAGCATTTGCGTCCGGGAGTTCCAAGTCTTCCTGGGTGAGAACAGCCGCTAAGGAAGCGCGGGTGGCGGCGTCCAAGCGCAAGCCGCGCAGAAGATTCCTGGCTTTGCTCTTGGCAACGACGCGGACATACCGCGTCATGGCGCGCTGGGGGTCGGAGCCCGCACCAATGTAGATGAGCCGGTGAGGATATTTGGTGAGAGCGAGCCAAGTCTCCTGGACAACATCATCCACATGTGATTTGTTAACCAGAACGGCGACATACCGGTGCAGGATCTGGTCCAAGCTCCACGATTCACCAGGCCAACCGGGGCGGCAGGCAGGATATGAGGGGGGTGGACAGCGGGGACCGCCCGGCGAGACAAGCGGCCACAGACATTCACCATTGAGGGTGCACCTGCGCTCGGAAACACCGGCTGTGACCGCGAGAGCGTAGAGCGTGAGATCTTCGCCTGGACGCGTACCTGCCGCACAGCCAACAAAGAGATGCGGTTCCGCGTGCATTCTACTCCAGGCATGCTGGACAGCACACCGCCCCTTGTCCCGCCCAAGCTGGCAGACGGCACATCGGAACATGATAGCGTTCAGATTCCATCGCTTTTGTGGTTCATTCGATTTGAATTCCTCACAGACTTTCATGCCCTTACCTCCGTCAGGGAAACAAATTCTACACACATTCAACCCAAGGGATGCATCGCATCCTATGCTACCAACTGTATAGATGCCTCTGGTCGCGCATCCGTTCCCCTCCACCGGACAGTTGACATCGTTTGACAGGCACAGAGCGGGCTGTGTACAGACCACGATGGCTGCCAGAACCCGCCCTGAGTGCGGCGGACATCAGTTGAGGTCGACTCGTTTCACCACCTGGCGGCGAACGCTGATGCGGTACGAGCCCGCCGGGACCCGAAGCGTCACGAGCGGGCCGTCACTGCCGACGACCTTGAACCGGGCACCAACGTTGAAGAACTTGCCGCCATCGCTGAACTGGATCATGAGGCAGACCATGTCGTTCCTGTTGAGTGTTGCACTATCCATGATAGAACTCCTTAACAGTAGGTTCGAGGTTCTTTACGCACGCATGCGGAGAGTCGAAAACTACCCTTCATCTGTTCAAGGTGATGAAACCAGATGGAAGGAAGCCGAAAGGCATCGTTGATCATTGCCCCTCGCGCCAGCGAAGGAATCCGTCCACGTTCGTATTTGGTTGTCAAAGATCGTGATCGTGTGACCTGAGGATTCGACACACCAATCCACACTTATAAACCAGGGAGAAGCCAAAGTCTTACACGGTTTCATTCTTGGGGTGGCCCGCGCATTTGTGGTTTACTCGTCCCTTATGTTCGTGTACTATTGGCCTGCAGTCTCACGGACGTCCGTCACAGAGCTGGTTCTGTCCAGTTCCGGTCGTTGTGGGAGGAGAACAAACGGAGTGTTAAAATAGGTAGGAGCAACAAAATGGCCAAGAAATCCCTACACAGCATATGCCGATGGACGTTCAACGCGGGTAAAGGCGGTTTTGTCCCTGCGGATATCCGACCCGACTGGGCGGGTAGCAAGTTCGGCACGCCGGAAATGATCGAGCTGGTAGCCAAGAAGATCCGGCCTCGCCTGCCCCGCAATGTCCAGCTCGGCATCGAGCTGCACTACGACGCGGAGGTTTGTGACAGCACGGCCGAAGCGGTCGCCGACGCGCTGGTCGGCAACAAGCTGGCCCTCGCGATGCTGACGCCCGGCGCGCACTCGCACTTTGCCTACGGCGGCATCTGCTCGCTGGACCGCCAGGAGCGAAAGGCTGCTGAGGAACTTGGGGTGCGGACGGTCGACCTGGCCTACGGGACCCTCCGCAAGGCGTGGGCCCCGGATACGCCGCCGGCGTTCGTGATTTGGAACGGCTCGTTCGGCTACGACATCGCGACCGTCGCCATCAAGCAGATGTACCAGAACCTCAAGGAGAGCGTCGCCGGCCTGTGCAAGTATGAAACCAAGAAGGGCGGCCAGCTTCGCATCGCGTTCGAGCCCAAGCCCAACGAGGGACACCCGGCCATGCTGATCCCGACCGTCGCCAGCGCGATCGTCTTTTGGCGCAAGGTCGAGCAGGAGTTCGGGGTCTCGATCAAGAACAAGGGCGTCAACAAGGAATTCGGCCACTCCGAAATGATCGGCCTGGACCACGTCGCGGATACCGTCGAAGAGATCGACAACGGCATGCTCGTCCACATGCACCTGAACAGCCAGGGCTACAACGACGGCATCATCCTCGGCGGTCCCGGCAAGTACGACATCGACCACGGCGCCCGCGTCAACGGGATGAACGTCGCCATCGCCGGCCTGATCCAGCAGGCGGGCTACAATCGCTGGAAGGGCCACGACATGCAGGCCCGCGCCTACGACAACACCGAACAGGCAATCAACCGCGTGATCCGCAGTGTCCTGAGCTGGGAGGCCTGTGCGCGGGCGGCCAAGGAACTCAAGACGAAGGACCTGATGAAGGCCCTGGCCAGCCGCGACACCGCGACGGCCGAGGACATGATGCGAGCCGCGGTCGTGGACGCCCAGAAGTATTTCGACGAGATGTACAGGTAGCATAGGACCCGTCAGTCCCATAGGTCCTATGCGTCCAATTGGAGTGTCTCATGATCCGAGGACACTCGACACGCAGGGAATTCTTGAAGGTGCTCGGCGCAGGGGCGATCCTCTCGCCTCTGCGCGAGTGCCTTGGCACGGCTGACGTTCAGGCCGGAATCAGGCCCGTGGAACGGCCCAACATCGTGCTGATCATGGCTGATGACATGGGCTACTCGGACATCGGCTCCTACGGCGGCGAGGTCCACACCCCCAATCTGGATCGGCTCGCCATGGGCGGCCTGCGGTTCTCGCAGTTCTACAACGCCGCGAGGTGCTGTCCCACACGGGCGTCGCTATTGACCGGCCTGTATCCCCATCAGGCCGGCATCGGGCACATGGTGGCCGACCAAGGTCACCCTGCGTACCAAGG
Organism: Phycisphaerae bacterium; assembly: GCA_017993835.1. Lineage (GTDB taxonomy): Bacteria > Planctomycetota > Phycisphaerae > Sedimentisphaerales > Anaerobacaceae > PLanc-01. The sequence continues at coordinate 47,563 of JAGOLX010000034.1, read as the reverse complement.
CTACCTCAACGATCGTTGTCTGACCATCGCGGAAGCACTCAAACCCGCGGGCTATCACACGCTGATGGCGGGCAAATGGCACGTGGGCGAGAACCGGCCGCACTGGCCCGTTGACCGCGGATTCGACCACCATTTCGGCCTGATCAGCGGCGGCGCCAACTACTTCGACATCACCCAGGACAAGGCCAAGAACGTCGTCCGCAAGATGGCTATCGACGACCAGCCGTATAGGCCGCCGAGGGAAGGCTTCTACATCACCGACGCCTTCAGCGACCACGCGGTGCAACTCCTGGACGAGCACGGTCGGGACGAGAGACCCGTCTTCCTCTACCTGGCCTACACCGCGCCGCACTGGCCGCTGCACGCGCTGCCCGAGGACATCGCCAGGTACAGGGGCAAGTACTCCAAAGGGTGGGACGCCATCCGCGAAGAGCGATATCAGCGAATGGTCAAAATGGGGCTCATCCGCGACCAATGGAAAATGTCGCCGCGAGATGGAGAGAATCCGCCCTGGTCCGAGGAGAAGGACCAGGAGCTGATGGACCTCAAGATGGCGGTCTACGCCGCCCAGATCGAGCGGATGGATCGCGGGATCGGGCGAGTGCTCGACAAGATCAGGGACCTGGGCAAGCAGGAGAACACACTCGTCATGTTCCTGTCCGACAACGGCGGCTGCGCCGAGGGCGGGCCCTCGGGTTTCGACAATCGCAAGAACGGCCTTCCGCCCGGCGGGGTAGACTCATTCATGAGCTACGGACAATCCTGGGCCAACGCCAGCAACACGCCTTTCCGGCGGTACAAGCACTGGGTCCATGAGGGCGGTATCGCCACGCCGTTCATCGCCTATTGGCCCGCCGTAATCCAGAGCCGAGGAACGATCACCGATGAGGTAAGCCACCTCATCGACGTGATGGCGACATGTCTAGACGTCGGTGGCATCGCATACCCCAAGACCCAGAATGGCCGCGAACTAACCGCGTTGGAAGGCAGGAGCCTGCTGCCGGTCTTTCGGGAAGGCCGCCGACAGGGACATGAGGCCCTCTTCTGGGAACACGAGGGCAACCGGGCGGCGCGACAGGGCAAGTGGAAGCTCGTGGCGGCCCACGGCAAGCCTTGGGAACTCTATGACCTGGAGGCCGACCGCACGGAACTGCACGACATGGCAAGCGAGCATCCGGACGAAGTCGACAGACTCACGGCCCTGTACAACGGCTGGGCCCAGCGTTGCGGCGTCCTGCCCTGGCCCGTCAAGAAGCCCGGCGCATAGACCGCACTCGAAAACTCGACGAGGTCATCAATCAGGGATATTCCGTGACATCGACCACTGCAGCAGCCAGCCCACGTCTAGCATTCATCGACAATCTCCGGACCGTGATCATCATTCTGGTAATCATGGTCCACCTCTCCGTCACCTACGGCGGCGAGGGGTCGTGGTACTACAAGGAAGGCAAGCCCGACCCGCTCAGCGGCATCGTGCTGACGGCGCACAATGCTGTGAACCAGTCGTTCTTCATGGGATGCCTGTTCCTGGTCTCGGGTTACTTCACGCCGGCCTCGTTGGACCGCAAGGGCCCCCGCCGATTCCTCATCGACCGCCTTCTGCGGCTGGGCATCCCGATGCTATTCTACGACCTCGTCATCCACCCTTTCATGATCTATTGGCTTGCGCGGAACGACGTGATCGATCTGGGCTCATTCCGCAACTGGGCCGCGAGCTACTACAGCACATTTCACATCGGCAGAGGACCCCTGTGGTTCGCCGAGGCCCTGCTCCTGTTCAGCATCGTGTACATGATGTGGCGACTCATACGCCGGACCGCGACTCCGCCGTCCGCCGGCACATCCGCAACGCCAAGAGGCATGCACATGGCGGTTCTGGCCGCATCTCTGGGGATCGTCTCCTTTCTCGTGCGACTGTGGAAACCCATCGGGTGGTCCTACGAGCCTCTGAACTTCCAGTTCCCCTTCTTCCCGCAGTACATCGTCATGTTCGTCCTGGGTGTCGTCGCCCACCGTCGGCAGTGGTTGACGCAGCTCTCGACGACCGTCGGCAGGTCGTCGTTGATTCTCGCGGCTGTATTTGCGTTCGTCCTGTCGCCCTTGATGGTCACCCTGGGCGGGGCGCAGGGCGATGTCTCCAGGTTCTTGGGCGGGCCGCACTGGCAAGCTCTCGCGATGGCCCTGTGGGAGCAGTCGCTCGGCGTGCTGTTGACCGTCGGCCTGCTGGTGTTGTTCCGCGAACGGCTGAACCGGCACAATCGGCTGAGCGAGGCGGCTTCCGCCAATTCCTACGCGGTCTACGTGATCCATGCCCCGGTACTCCTGGTCTTCACGCTGATGGTCCGCGACATTCACCTGTATCCGCTGCTGAAGTTCGCCCTCACAACCATGATCCTCGTGCCTCTGTGCTTCGGACTGGCCGCCCTGATCCGGCAATTCCCTGGGGTCCGGCGGGTGCTGTAGCATTGTGCAGGTTCGCTGCCGGACGTCAAGACGGATCAGGATTTGCGGATCCAAATCAGGTTCTTGCGGAAGTCGAGGACCACCGTGGTTCTCTTGAAGTAGTCCAGACTCAAGATTCCCTCCAAGCTCTCCATGAGAGGGCTGTCGTGCGCGAGGACGTCCGCCTTGCGGTTTCTCAGGGTCAGCGGTCCCACGCGCAGCTCCGGGACGACCACACGACGGCACGCAAGCCAGCCGAACTGATAGGACGCATGTCTTCCCTTGGTCCCCGCGGCGCCTCCCAGTTCCTGCCAGACGCTCTCTCGCAGGATCAACCCCGGCTTGGCGCCGCCTGTGTCGAACTCGACATGAGTCTTGCGCTCTCCGAGGAAGATGTCGATCATCATGCGAGGACCGCCATCCGCTTGCTCCAAAACGAACGGCAGCGAAACCCACTCCGACGGATCATTCGGCTCGAACGCATCGTACAGACCGAAAACCGCCTCGCGCCCCGCGTTGTCGAACAGGACATAGGGGAACACGCGCAGGAATCGCAGCCCGAGGAGTACGGTCCGGTCGCGGTAGAGCGGTCGCCCGAAGACGCGGAACTCCCACTGCCTCTGCTCATACCAGCAGGGCGGATTCGTCACAGCGGCTTGTCCGATCTGCAGGACGGGGACTTCACAAATCCCCACAGGACACCCCGTCGCCGTATGCGTGCCGAGAGGGAAGACCGCCAGATCGCAGTCCCGCACCACAGCGTCGTTGACGTAGAGCCCCATCGGACAGCCGGTGTCCACCCAGGCCCAGCACCTGTGCCCGTCCCCCAGTCGAATCCGCACGAGGACCTTGCTGAACAAACGGTAATCGAAGTCTCGATACCTCGCTGTGAATGTCCGAGGACCATCGAGACTCGACTTGATCTCCGCCTCCCCCCACTGAACGGCCCGCGTCAAACGCACTTGTCCCGTGTTGGGATCGGGCGCGTGGATCTCGATGATCTTGAACGGCGCATCGTTCGGATCGATGCGACGGACAGCAGAGTCGCTGGAGAACGGCGAGGTATTGACCGGTCCGAGACTGCAACCGCACACGGAACACAGACACCCTGTCAACACCAGCAATCGTCGCATAGGCCAGACTCTCTCCGAACAAGCCGCGTCGTGTGGATCACAGGATCAGCATCGCATCGCCGTAGGAGTAGAAGCGGTATCGCTGCTCGATCGCGTGCCGATAGGCTGCGAGCATCCGCTCCAGACCCGCGAACGCGCCCACCAGCGCCAGCAGCGTGGACTTGGGCAGGTGGAAGTTCGTAATCATGGCGTCGACAATCTGGAACCGGTAGCCGGGCAGGACGAACAGGTTCGTCGTGCCCTCGCAGGCCAGCGTCCGGCCGTCCCGAGCGACCGTCTCCAGCACCCGCGTCACGGTCGTCCCCACCGCAATGATCCGCCCGCCCGCCGCTCGGGATGCGTTGATGATCTGCGCGTTGGCCTCGTCGATGCGATACCACTCATGGTGAATCTCGTGCTCCTCGACGTTCTCGGCGGTAATCGGCTTGAACGTCCCGGCCCCCACGTGCAGAGTCACGTAGGCGAGCCGAACGCCCAGTGCGCTCAGCCGGCCGAGCAGGTCCTCCGTGAAGTGCAGTCCCGCGGTCGGCGCCGCCACCGCCCCGCTGGCGCGGGCGTAGACCGTCTGGTATCGCTTTCGGTCGGTCTGGGCCTTCGACCAGTCGTGGTCCCGTCGAATGTACGGCGGCAAGGGCGGAAAGCCGATTTCGTCCAGGACCGTCTCGGCGGCGTCCTTGACGTCAAGCTCCAGCAGACAGACGCCTTCCTTTTGCCGGTCGATCACCCTGGCGGTGCAGTAATCCTGCTCGCGGCCATCGACGATGCGGATGGTTTCATCGGGCTTGAGCTTGCGGACGCCTTTGAGCATGACTTCCCACACGCCGGCGGTGGAGGTCTCGGACAGGAACAACGCTTCGAGTCCGCCTCCGGTGGCGCGACGCGCAAAGAACCTCGCAGGCAGGACTTTCGTATTATTTACGACAAGACAGTCACCCGGTCGCAAGTACTCGACGATCCGGCTGAATCGGCTGTCGGTGACGCTGCCGGAGACCCGATCCACGACCAGCAGTCGTGATTCGCTGCGAACCCCAGCGGGGTCCTGGGCGATTAACTCGGACGGTAGTTCATAATCGAGCTGATTCGTCTTCATGACGACAGATTATCAGACCCCGTGGGCCGGAACAAAAAATTTCCCGCCCAATAATCGCCTCATCCCGGCGGGTATCGCAGGCCGGCGGATGTTTTTCCGCAAGCCCCCCGGCATCCCATCCGATAGCTCCGGTGCGACCCTCGTGTTTCGGGTCGCGTCGCACGTCCTGCGTGCCCGATGCGATTTCCCATGACGCATCCCGCAGGACGCTCGACGGATCGACTCGGATGATTGCCAGCTTTTCGCAAGGTCAACACCATGAGCCCGCAGGGACAGTTTGAACAACTCGTGGTCTCCATCGCCGCCTTGGGCAGGGAGGAACTGAAGACGCGGATCAAGGACTTCCGAGGCCGGTTCAAGCTGGACTTCTCCGACGACTACCTCGACAATCTCCCTCTCGACCGGCTCCGACACATCCTGCTGGCCGCCCTGATCAACGCCAAGGCCCGCTCGTAGGAATCGCCCGCGGAACAAGAACAGCCTCTCTGAGCAGGACTCAAATGGGAACTGCGGTCCTCGGCATCATCCAACCACCACGGCATTTTGCCTCGGCCCGATCAACGAATCAGTAGTCTTTGTAAACCCTCATCCACTGCGGCCAGGCGGCCGCGTCACATCCTCCGGCCTTCGTCCACATGCCGCTGGTATTGTAGGTCCGATGCCATTTGAGGGTCCAGAGTTCCTTCATACCCACCTTACGCGCGGACCAGTCGGCGAACAGGGAATTCACAAATCCGTTGTGACGGTCGACACAGACACGGTTCATCTCGTTGGAGCCGGGCGTGTCGCCGGGCCCGCTCTCAAGCCGCGGCGGCTGATCCGTGTCCAGAGGCCACGAATCCACCCACCAACTGCCCGTAAACACCGGGGATTGACTGCCGTACTGGCTCGATGGCGCACCCCAGTGCCGGGATCTGCGCTGCGTATCCAGATCGCTCCGGCCCCAACCATCGGTCCGGTAACTCTTGGCGCCTTTGAGATTCAGTATCCACCCATTCAGGCCATAACTACCCGTGATACTATCTGTTTCCCACGCCGTGTAGGACCATCCGCCCGAGGGAATTCCCCCAGTCGGTCGAGGCTTCACTGCCTGCGGACAGAGCCACATCTTCGCGTCCTTGGAGTACGGCGCCATAACGATTCGCCAGAATCCACCCGATCCCACCTGGTATGCGCGAGTCACCCCGAATATCGTTGCGGTCACACTACCCGGTCGCCCCCCCCTCACCTCACCCGTGAAGAAGTTGCCATCGTTGTCTTGGCAGTACATGGAGAACATCAAGCCCCACTGCCTCAGGTTGGACAGACAGGCCGCCAGTCTCGCTTGCTTCCTCACACGGCTCAGAGTCGGCATCAGAATCGACATAAGCACCGCGATGATGGCGATGACAACCAGCAGCTCGATCAGTGTAAACCCCTTGTTTTTACGCATCTCATGGCTCCTATACTGTCTCCACCGACTCTCGGACCTCACCCAGTCGCCACCCGTCGAGCACCTGTGGGATGTGCTCGCTTCGGACTGCGTTCCGTTCCCCTGCCGCGATGATGCACCGGTCCCGTGACAACCTCTTACGGAATGACCCATTCTACCCATGCTCACGCCACGGCTGGGCCACACACGATCTCGTACCGCCACTTCTGTCTATTCTATCATGCGTTTCCGTCGTGTCAACGGCAAAAACCAATCCGGCGGAAGCAGACTGCCCACTCGTTCCCCAGGGCGGCTGGAACATCAGAGCACGCCCTTTTTCAGGATGACGTTGGCGTAGAGGGCCTTTTCGCTGGTCGCGACGACTGCGTAGGCCTTCTTCGCCCGCTCGTAGAAGGCGAATCGCTCGATGAACTCGAAGTCGGAGAACCGCTCGCCGCTGCTCTTGACGAGGGTGCGGTAAGTCTCCCAGATCGTGGGTTGGGTCTTGTCGCCTGGCACGACCGCCATCAGAGCCACCGGCTGGGCGACAAAGGTATCCAGGGGAAAGAGCTTCAGGACCGCCTCCAGCAGTTCGGGCACGCCGTGGCCGTCGCAGCGGACGAGCCTCTGGGCAACCGACGCAGCGGGAAAGTTCCCGTCGGCCAGCACGATCTCGTCGCCGTGCCCCATTTCCATCAGGATCTTCAACAACTCAGGCGACAGGATCGCCGGGATGTTCTTCAGCATACAGACCACCTTTCATGGAGGGATAGTCGTCCGGGCGCCTAACCACACTTTCACGCGTGCAGTACGGGTTCACGAAGCCCCTGGATTGTCATTCCCGCGCACGCGGGAATCCACTTCCTGGGATTTGTCGCATACCGTGGTTGCTGGATTCCTGCTTCGCAGGAATGACAGTGTCCAGCCCATGCCTCGTCACGATGTGAGTGGCCGCAACAACGGTCATGCACCCCAGTTGCCCCCCAAGTAGCCTGCAGGCCGCCTTCTGTCAAGACCCTCATGCCGCCACCTCCAGAGGCGTCGTCGTCACCATGTGTAGTGGACCTTGTACGTGATGACCTTCTCTTCGCCCGCCGGGACCTGGATGCGAAACTCGATGGTCTGACTGTCCGTCTTGAGGAAGGTGTTCGATTTCTCGACGATCTCCCAGGTGCTCCAGCGATACAGGTGCTCGACCACGCGGACCTCGACGGTCCCCTGCTCCTTGCGATTGCGAAGCTTGATCTCGAAGGACTCATCGAGCCAGTTGCGGCTCATGTCGATCTGATAGTTGGTCCTGCGGCGCTCGCCGACGAGGTCGAAGGCGTCGCCCGTGTACAGGCGGACGGTTTCGTCGCGAGGGGTGTGGTCGATCACGTTCTCGCCGGTGAACTCGTGTCGGCCGTCGTCATCCTGACGATAGAACCGCACCCGACCCTTCGGCAGCGGAATCCCCAGGCGGTTATCCTGGGAGTTCTTGAACTCTCTCATCACCCAGACCTTGGGATTGCTTTGCGTGCCGTACTCCCGTTCGTTGCGAAGGTCTCTGCTGCCCCGATAGCGGTTCCGGTCGATCTTGGCGCCGTCGTAGACATAGAGCCGCTGGGACCGGACGCCCTCGGCCCGGAGGAACTCGACCTGCTTGGTCTCGCGGTCGTGCAGCGTCGTTGCGCGAGCGAGCGTATACAGGTGGTACTCGTCGAATGCCTTCTCGGAGACGGGGGCAGGTCCCATGCCGCCTGCGTAATCGGCCTCCGCCATGGCATAGAGCGCAGCCCGCTGCTCCGGCTGGATCTTGCTGACATCGCCGGCCATGAGCTTGATCTGGGCGTTCTCGAAGGTCCGGCCGCTCTGGTTGTCCATCGTGACCCAGCCGATCACGTCGATCGTGTCGTCCTTGTCTCCGGCGAGCATGTTGTAGTCGGCCTCCCAGCTCATGCCGCCCGTGACGTAGCTCAGTTCCGCGTCGAGCTTGCCCGCCTTGTCTGTTTCGAGCAGCCAGTGGATCGTCGGTTTGAGGATCGCGTCGTCGGCCAGCGAGGGAAACAGCGGCTCGCCCGGAAGGCTGAACCGCAACCTGCCGTCCACCTCGACGATGGACTGGCCGGAGGAGCCCTGGGCCATTCTCATCTGACTCATGCGATAGGCCTCGCCGTACTGCTGCATCCCCGACTGGTGGGGAACGTAGCCGCTGCGGATGATCCGCCCGCGGACGATCTCGTCCTTGCCGTCGTTCTTCCGCACGAGGAAATCGATCTCCTTGCCTTCGTACAGGGATAGCAGCAAGCCCTGGGAGATCGGGTCGGCGCGGTAGTTCTGCTCGAGGATCTGGAGGGCCCGCTTGCCTTGCGGATCGCGGAGGATCACCGAGTCCGGCTCGACGTGGGCGGTGATCTGGGTCACGCGGACCTCGTTGCTCCCTGCTTTGAGATCGAGCGGCACCTGCTCCCGCACGACCGCGAAGTTTTGGTTGTAGATTGTCAGGGACGATTCGCCCGATGCGCCTGTGCCAAATGCCAGCACAACGATCGCGATGGTCTGGAAGAACTTCCTCTGGTTCATTGCCTTTCCCGTCCTTTCTGTCTCGGTTCCACAGAACTCGTCTCAACCGGGCCCCGGATGAACGCCCCATTGAGGCCGCCAGTTCGTCCGCCTGTATAGACGACAATGGTATCCCCGGAGTTGACTGGATCACAGTAAATTCCAGGTAAATCCGGGAGACTACCGCAGGACACCGATTCGACCAGTTGCAGCGAGCAAAGCAGGCCATCCAGCCATCGGGCAGTACGGACTTGGACGATGTGTGACACGCACCTATGCGGCGGGGGCCTCGTCCTGGATGTATTCCTTCTGCTTGTACGCCAGTGCAACCGGAATGAACAGGAACGAGGTCACCAGCATGGCAATGGCGAAGAACCAATAGTAACTCGCGCCCGGCAGTTTGCTGGTGCCGTCCGGGTTGCGGATGAACCAGTTGACGACAGCGGTGAAAGCGTTGCCCAGTGAGATGGACAGAAGGAAGATCGCTTGGACAAGCGATTTCATCTCCTTCGGCGCTTGAGTATAGGAGAACTCCAGCGCGGTGATCGAGACCATGATCTCAGCGGCGGTCAGAAATACGTAGGCCAATGCCTGCCAGCCGAGGCTCGGTCTGAGGCCTGCGGTGATGCGCATCTCGATCCAGGCGGGAACCACGAATGACAAAGCGGTGACAAACAAGCCGATGGCGATCTTGCGAAGTGGGCTGAGGGGGAAGATTCTCTCGATAACCGGGTAGATGGCGTAGGAGAACAGGGGGATCATGACCATGACGAGAACGGAATTGATCGCCTGGGGCCACTCCGGCAGCCAAGTGAACCCCAGCCATCGCAGGTTCATATTCTGGGCCTGCAGGACCCACGACGACTGTGACTGATTGTACAAGGCCCAGAACATAATGATGAACACGTAGATCAGCGAAAGCCGGCCGATCACCCGCGGGGCCTCGCCGCCGAAGGTCTGTCGGACGAACCGCGAACCCGCGGGGGGAATATTGACGAGTTTCGTTCGGCCCGCCCAATAGGCGACCGTCGCGACGATCATCGCCACGGCCGGCACGGCAAACCCCGCAAAGGGACTGACTTGATGGAGCAGCCAGGGGCACAGGAACATGGAAATCGCCGCCCCGAGGTTGATGGCGAAGTAGAACCATCCGTAGAATTTGGACATCAGGTGCTTGTTCTTCTCTCCGAACTGGTCGCCCACATTGGCGGCGACACAGGGCTTGATGATCCCTGCGCCGATCGCCGTCAGGACCAGACCCAGCCCGAGGCCAAGACGCGTGTCGTCCACCGTTATCGCGATCAGGCCGACGCAATACACCAGCGAGAAATAGACGATGGTCCTGTACTTGGCCAGCCAGATGTCGGAGATCAAGGCACCCACGAACGGCAGGAAGTATGCTGCGGAGTTGAACCAGTGAAACCATTCCGTTGCCTGTTCGTCGCTCATGGCGCCGCCAGGACCCCTGAGAAAGGAGGTCATGAAGACGACGAGGATCGACGTCATGCCATAGAAGGCGAACCGCTCCGCTGCTTCGTTGACAAAGATGTACGGGACGCTCGGCGGCATTTTCGTCGTCGCCAGCGGCACGCTGAGGTGTTTGCTCTGGGCCATGGTCGTCCTATCTGCTCCTGAAATCAACCGTCAATGGCGGCCATAGTAATTGCCCTTCTGACCGGGGGCAAACAAAAGTGACTTATCCGCCGCGCATGGGAATGGTAGAATGGGCCGAGTGAACAGGCAAGGAGCACTCGGTCTTGTATGGAGGACTCGCGATGTCTCGAATCAGCCGGCCGCCACAACACCCGTATTCGCGGAGATTCACCGGTCTTGTCCTGTGGGGGCTCGCAGTCGCCGGCCTTGGGGTCGGGATGAGCCGGGCTGGGAGAGCCGCATCGACCGCAAACTCGCTCGAACCGTTGAATCGATTCCCACGCATGGTTCAGGAGTACTTCGTCGATCAGGTCCGCAAGGTGAATGCGGACGTGGACCGGCGATACGCCGAGCTTGCGGATCGCGAAGACGCGGAAGCCTACGTCCGCACCGTCCGCGAGAAAATCGACTCGTGTTTCGGACCCTGGCCCGCCAAGACCCCGCTGAACCCTCGCGTTACCAACGTGGTCGAGCGGGACCAGTACAGAATCGAGAATGTGATCTTCGAGAGCCGGCCGGGCTTTCTTGTCACGGCGAATCTCTATGTACCGAAGGGACGCACCCTTCCGCTTCCCGGCGTGGTCGGCACCTGCGGCCATTCCGCCAACGGCAAGGCCGCGGAACCCTACCAGGGCTTCGCCCAGGGCCTGGCGCGACAAGGCTACGCCGTGCTCATCTACGACCCCATCGGCCAGGGCGAGCGGCTCCAATACCCCGACGAGCAGCTCAAATCCCGCATCGGCGTCGGCGTCCGCGAGCACCTTTACGCGGGCAACCAGCAGTTCCTCGTCGGCGAGTTCTTCGGGTCCTGGCGGGCCTGGGACGGCATCCGCGCCCTCGACTACCTGCTCAGCCGCGAGGAGGTCGATCCCAAGCACGTCGGCATCACCGGCTGCTCCGGCGGCGGCACGATGACCACGTGGCTCTGCGGCGTCGAGCGACGATGGACCATGGCGGCGCCGAGCTGCTTCGTCACGACGTTCCTGCGGAACACCGAGAACGAGCTGCCCGCAGACACGGAACAGTGCCCGCCCAGGGCGCTGGCTCTCGGTCTGGACCACTGCGATTTCCTGGCGGCGATGGCGCCCAAACCGGTCATCATCCTGGCCAAGGAAATGGACTTTTTCGACATCCGCGGCAGCGAGACCGCCTACGCTCACCTCCGGCGGCTCTATGGCCTGCTGGGCAGAGAGCAAAACGTGAGCCTCTTCACCGGGCCAGGCTATCACGGCTACTCTCAGGAGAGCCGGGAGGCCATGTACCGTTGGTTCAATCGCGCTACCGGCGTCAGCGACGCCCGGTCCGAGCCGAATCTGACCGTCGAGAAAGACGAGACACTCTGGTGCTCACCAAAGGGACAGATCTGTGAGTTGAATTCGCGGCCGGTCTACGCTTTCACGGCCGAGACCGCAAAGGCCCTGGCCGCGAAACGACCGAAGGAGTTCACCTTGCCGCAGCTTCGCGCCCGGGTTCGCGAGCTGCTTCGCTTGCCCGATGTGCAAACGACATCGACTCCGCCCTGCCGGGTCCTGCGAAACTGGCGATCGCGCGGGTATCCGAGACCGCGATGGACCACCTTTGTGGTCGAGACCGAGCCGGGCATTCAGGCGGTTGTCTATCGCTTGGGCAGCGAGCAACTGCTGTCCCGCCCGAACGCCGACAGCAGGCGGGCCATTCTGTATGTCGCCCATCAGTCCAGCGACGCGGAGTTGCGAACCGAGCTGCTCCTGGCGGGACTGATGAAGATGGAGCCCGACACCGCCTTCTATACGGTCGATGTCCGCGGCATCGGTGAATCCCGTCCGGACACGTGCGACGAAGACTCGTTCCTGTCGCTCTACGGCAGCGACTACTTCTACTCGATCCATTCGATCATGCTGGACCGCCCGTACATCGGGCAGAAGACGCACGATGTCCTCCGCGTGCTCGACTGGCTTGGCAGCATCGGTCACAACGAGATCCACGTGGTCGGCAAGGGCTGGGGCGCCCTGCCGGCAACATTCGCGAGCGTCCTGTCCGACCGGGTCACACAAGTGACTTTGAAGAACGCGCTGATCTCCTACCAGGAAGTGGCAGAATCGAGCCAGTATGCCTGGCCGCTCTCGACGCTCGTGCCCAACGTCCTGTCGGCCTTCGACCTGCCCGACTGCTACCGGGCGCTGCGAGAGAAGGGCCTCCGACAGATCGACGCATGGGGTCCCGACGCAAAGCCTCTCGCAAACCCGGGTCTCTGACGGGCGTCGTCGACAACCAGGAGCGACGCGGCTCCGTCGCGGGCCAGGCTCACGCCGCTTGACCTGGGCGGCCTAGCCGGATATCCTGACCGACGATGAAAGACGAACGGAACACAGAGAGCACGGACTTCGAAACGGTCGAGCCAATTGGCAAGCGCGTCCTGATCCGCAAGGACCAGGACAAGAAGGAGACCAAGGGCGGGATCAAGCTGCCCGACAACATCGAGATCCCCACAATCACCGGACGCATCGTCGCGGTCTCCGCGGAGGTCGAACACGCGCCGGACCTGCCGCTGCGAAAGTACGACAAAGTCCTGTTCAATCCCAAGGGGGCCATTCCGGTCGACTTCGAGGGGGACAACCGCCTCTTCGTCGTCGAGGTCCAGAACATCGTCGCCGTCTTCCGCAAGAGTTGAAACTGAAGGTGTTTCGCCCGTAGAGAGTCACCGGCCGAGGGCGGCGGCGAGCCGGTCTACGGCGATGCGGGACATCATCCCTGTGCGGGCAGATTCTATCGCGACCCTCGCCTCAGTCGGGCGATCCATCTGATAGTAGACATAGGCCAGCAGGAATTGGAACGCGGGCGAGGGATTGCCCTGAGCGAGTTCTTCGAGTTTTGCGATCCGCGCCACAAATGCATCGGGTCCGCCGACCGCCTCCACCAGATCCACCCTCGCCAGACCCGCTTTCGCGTCGAGTTCGATGGCTCGCGCCAGAGACAGGGCGCCGTTGACGAAATCCCCGACGGCCAGCAGAGCGTGGCTCTTGCCGAGGTGCGGACGCACATCGTAGGGGACGTAAACGGACGCGAGGGCGAAAGATTCCGCCGCTCGGTCGTAGCGGCCCTGGCGCACGCTCGATTCGGCCGCCGCAAGGTACTGGTCGAACTGCTGCTGGGTGATCGATCCCCCATTCTCACTGGTCTGCGGCACAGCCTCCGCCGGCGGCTGTGGTGCGGAGGCGGTCTCGGCCGGGCTGGCGTCGGGGAGTGCCGGGCTCTGAGCCGTCCGGTCGGTCCTCGATGCGGCCTGGAGACGCGCCGCATACTCGGAGACGCGTTGCAGGGTGGTAGCCAAAGAGGATGGCTGGGCGACGGAATCACTGCGGAAGTCCATCACGCTGGGCCGGATCTCGCCCGCATAGGCTGGCGGCTGGGGCAGAGCGTTCTCCGAACGGACGGACGGATCGTAGAGCGTCAGACCGGTGACCTCGCCCGCCGGAGAGATCGCCTCTGCCGGCGGCTGGGGCTGTGCTTCTGTCTTGCCCACATCGAGCCGTTGCTCGATCTGCGAGGCGTTCTGACGCGCCCTTTCGAGATCCTCGAGCAGCACTTGGAGGCGGCGCTGATACTCCTGCGGAGGCATGAGCGGATCGTCCAAGGAACCCGATGGACACCGGATCGACAGACCGCCCGTTTCACCAGAGGGTGCATCCTTCGCATCACTGAGTCCTGTGGGCACTGGCCAGGAGGGCAGACGCGACGGTTGCCACGCCATCGAGCCGACTGCGCCACCAAGGTCGTCCGTCGAAGTCGGACGTTGCGGGATCTCGGCCACGGACATCGTTGCGGTCGTTCGGTCCATCGGAAGCGACGTCAATCCGTCGGCGATCTTCGGACTGGGCGCCGTGAAGATCCCTGAATAGCCCGGCGAGGTCGTGGTCACGGTCCTCGTCGACGAGTAGTAGGGACTGTAGTTCTGGGGATACCCGGTCAGCCCTTCCGGCACCGTGGAGTAGCGGAGGAACGAATCCAGGCTCGTCGAGCCCAGCGGAGCGCCGAAGCTGTTCGTGGAACGATATGGGACGTTCCCGCGGAAATGCTGACCGCCGGGGACGTTGCCGGTCATCGCGAGGTTGCCCGACTGGTCCGTGGTATGGGACGTGTCGATCAGGCCATTCTGATAACTGCTCGGCGGTGTCGTCGCACGGGCGGCGGAATTCGTCCTTGCCCCGAAGGCCCCGGCCGCCAGGACCAGGAGTATCAGTGCTGAAAACGCCACCGACGCCCTGCCGGACCTTGCATGAAACTGGTAACCGTTCATACGATGCCACTCCTGTGCAGAGAAACGCTCATATGCACGGATATCGGCAATCTCGTCCCGCAGGTTCACGATCCGCTCGCGACTACCCCATCGCTGGGAAGCCTGCTTCAGCTCGACTCGCTCACGTACCTCGGCCGCTTCGCCCAGCCCAGCTTCGTGGCCAGCGTCTCCCATGGCGTTCGCATCGGGTTATTCACCACCAGAAAGGAGTCCGCCTCCCTCGCAATCCGCACGACATCGTCGATCGCCAGACTGGAGGACGCCTGGCCGTCCATGGAGACGGTCGTGCCCTCATTGATCCGCAAGAGGCGGATCTCGACCACGCCGGCCGCGTCGATCACGATGGGCCGGAAGCTCAGCGAATGGGGGCAGATCGGCGTAATCACCATGGCCTCCATCGAGCCGTCAAGGATCGGCCCACCTGCGGAGAGGTTGTATGCGGTCGAACCGGTCGGCGTCGAGACGATCAGCCCATCGCTGACGCAACTGGCCACCTCCCGGCCGTCCACCGCGATTTTCAGTTCGATCACGCGAAACGGCGGCCCGGCCGCGACGAAGACGTCGTTCACCGCCCTGGAACAGAACTTCTCGCACCCTCCCTGCGACACGCGACAGCCGAGCATCATCCGCTTCTCGACGGGCGCTGCGCCCGAGACGATGTCCGCGAACATCCGCTTGAACTCGTCCACGCTGAACTCGGCCAGATACCCGAGTTTCCCGAGGTTGACGCCGATCACCGGCACCTGCGCCTCGCTGAGATCCTTGGCGGCGGAGATGATCGTGCCGTCCCCGCCCAGAACGACCGCGAAGTCACAGTCCCGCAGGACGTCACGCGTGCATTTCTCGATGCGACAACTGGCGAGGACCTCCGCCCGGCCTTCGAGGAATTGGGAGAAGTCCCGCATGGCCTCGGCCACCGGCTGCCTCTCAGGATTGCCGAACAGGATCAACCGAGGCAGTGACCTGCCCCGTCGGACGCCGAGTTGACCTGATTTCCCGCTCAATGACCAGCTCCTTGGCCGTTTTGACTATCTCATCGGCAGTAACCCCGGCCTCCATAAGCTGGGCGGCGCGGGAGTGGTGGCCGAAGAAGCACCGTCGTGCGCCCAGCACGCGGACCCGGCCCAGTTCGCAGCCATTCGTTGCGGCCAGCTCCAGCAGGGCCGAGCCGAAACCACAGGACAGATAGTGGTCCTCGACCGTGATGATCCGCTTGCCAGCCGTCAGGAGGTCCAGCAGCTCCACATCGATCGGCGCCGCGAACCGTGCGTTGATCACATCCGCACCGATCCCCGCTGAACCGAGAGCATCGGCCGCCTCCAGGGCCTCCGGCAGCAAGGTCCCATAAGACACGATAACCAGCGAGGATCGAAGGCCCCGCCGGACCACGAGGCTCTTGCCCAATTCAAAGGGTCTCTCCGACCCTGCCTCCGCCAGATGCTTGGTGGGCAGAGAGTCCTTCGGATAGCGAATCACCACCGGCTGCGTATGGGCCAACGCGAATCGCAGCGCCCCTTTCATCTCGACCGCGTCGGCAGGGGCCGTCAGAACCACGTTGGGCAGCATGCGCAGGTACCCGATGTCCATTAGGCCGTGGTGCGTCGCGCCGTCGGCGCCGACCATGCCCGCCCGGTCCACACAGAACACCACCGGCAGGTTCTGCAGTGACACCTCCTGGAAGATCTGGTCGAAGCTCCGCTGTAGGAAGGTCGAGTAGATGCAGACGACGGGTTTCATCCCGACCTTGGCCAGACCCGCGGCGATGTCCACCGCGGCGCTCTCGGCGATCCCCACGTCGTAGAACCGATCCGGAAACCGCTTGCGGAAATCCTGGAGGCCGGTGCCGTCGCACATCGCGGAGGTGATGGCCACGATCCTCTTGTCCTGCTCGGCCAAGGCGGTCAGCGACTCGCCGAAGGCGTCGGTATAGTTCGGCTCATGGGCCTCCGCGCTGCACTCGACGGAGTTGTCGCCGTTGATCTTGAACGGGCCGGTCGAATGGAATCGGGTCGGGCCCTTGTCCGCAGGATGGAAGCCCTTGCCCTTTTTCGTGTACACGTGCAGCAGGACGGGATGGTCGATCTGGCCCAGCGCCTTGAACAGGCGGATCAGGGACTCGATGTCGTGGCCGTCCACCGGGCCGAAGTACGGAACGTTGAGGCTCTCGAACAACTGGCTCGGCGGCACCGCCATGCGGATGCTCTTCTTGACCCGCTCGATGGTCTCTTCGACACTCCGCCCAATGCCGGGCAGGTGCTCGAGGATGCTCTTGGTGGTGGAACGCAGGCCCTCATACGTCTGGCTGAGGCGCACCTTCGAGAGGTACTTGGCCACCGCACCCACCGTCACATCGATGGCCATGCTGTTGTCGTTCAGGACGATCAGCATCTGGCGCTTGACCAGCCCGAGGTTGTTGAGCGCCTCGAAGGAGACGCCGTTGACGATGCTGGCGTCGCCGACGAGGGCGACGATCCGCGGCGAGATGCGGGGCAGAGGCGTCGCCTCGGCCCGGAGGGCCGCTGTGCGGCGGGGCTCGTCGCTCGCGGCGAGGCCATCCCGCCCTTGCGTCGCGAGGCCATCGTGGCCTCGCTCCCCGAGCGACGAGGGACAAGGGAGGAGAGACGATCCCGTCGCCTTCAATTGCTCGCCCAGAGCCATGCCGATCGCGGTCGCGACGGACGTGCCGGCGTGCCCGACGGTGAACTGGTCCTGGTCGCTTTCGGCGGGATTGGGGAAGCCGCTGATGCCCCCGGCGTGGCGCAACCGCTCGAAACCCGCCTTGCGGCCGGTGACGATTTTGTGCGTGTAGCACTGGTGGCCGACATCCCACAGGAGTTTGTCCCGCTGGAAATCGAAGACGTAGTGCAGCGCAAGCGTCAGCTCGACGGCGCCCAGGTTACTGGCCAGGTGCCCGCCCGTCTTGCTGACCGAATTCAATATGAACTGGCGGATCTCCTCGGCCAGTTTCTCCAGCTCGGCGACCGAAAGCTTCTTCAGGTCCGCCGGGCTGTTGATTTTTTCCAGGTACGTATCACTCATAAACCAGACGATCCCCAACAAAGCCAAATCGCACTATTGTACCCGAAGAATGGCCGTCATGCAGGGAAATCGCGATGATTTCCCCAAGATTCGAGTCTCATCGCAGAAAGAACAGGGCAAAACTGCACAGACCACCAGCAAATTTGCCGTCAATCTGCTGGCGATTTATGCACGGCACGGAGGTGGATTTTGTCTGGACGCCGAACTGAAGGACGGTGCCCTGTGGGTCTTCCCGCTAAACGGTTCCTCCAAAAACTCGCCTGCGGTGGCGTGCTAACGACTGCCTGATCCCAAATCCCATGGTCGGCCAGGATCTGCGTCACGGAGAGGCCGACGGAATCGTGCGGTCGACTTGGTCGTTCTCGTACCAGGCGATCTTATCGTCGCCCTCGGAAGCCGAGAGGACATCCAGGTCGCCATCGCCGTCCAGGTCCGCCGCATAGACGCAGCGCGCCCACGCGGCCTCTGTCGTGATCACCTGCTGGGGTCCGAACTGGCCCGTCCCGTCGTTGGCATACCAAGCGATCTTGTCGTCATAGTAGGAAGCCGAGAGGACGTCCAGATCGCCGTCCAGGTCCGCCGCATAGACACACTCTGCCCAATCGGCCTCGGTGGTGATCACCTGCTGGGGTCCGAACTGGCCCATCCCGTCGTTGGCATACCAGGCAATCTTGTCGTCCCCCCAAGAAGCCGAGAGGACGTCTATGTCACCATCGCCATCCAGGTCCGCCGCATAAACGCAGCTTGCCCCAGCGGCCTTTGTGATGATCACCTGCTGGGGTCCGAACTGGCCTGTCCCGTCGTTCGCATACCAGGCAACCCTGTAGGTAGAACCTGATAGTACGTCCAGGTCGCCATCGCCGTCCAGGTCCGCCGCGTAGACGGAATCTGCCCCATCGGCTGCGGCGGTGATCACCTGCTGGGGTCCGAACTGGCCCGTCCCGTCGTTGTCATACCAGGCGATCTTATCATCGTACGAAGGATAAGAGCCGAAAGATGCCGAGAGGACGTCCAGGTCGCCATTGCCGTCCAGGTCCGCCGCATAGACGCAGTACGCCGCAGCGGCTTCTGTCGTGATCACCTGCTGGGAGCCGAACTCGCCCGTCCCGTCGTTGGCATACCAGGCGATCTTGTCGTCCCCAAAAGAAGCCGAGAGGATGTCCAGGTCGCCATCGCCGTCTAAGTCCGCCGCATAGACGCAGTTCGCCCCAACGGCCGCGGTGCTGATCACCTGCTGGGAGCCGAACTGGCCCGTTCCGTCGTTGGCATACCGGGCGATCTTGTCGTCCCCAGAAGAAGCCGAGAGGACGTCCAGGTCGCCATCGCTGTCCAAATCCGCGGCATAGACACAGCGGGCCCCAGCGGCCGCTGCGGTGATCACCTGCTGGGGTCCGAACTGGCCCGTGCCGTCATTGGCATACCAGGCAACCGTATTGCCCGCAGCCGAGAGGACGTCCAAATCACCGTCACCGTCCAAGTCCGCCGCATAGACGGATTTCGCATTCCAGGCCTCTGTGATGATCACCTGCTGGGCTCCGAACTGGCCCGTGCCGTCGTTGGCATACCAGGCAATCTTGCCGTCGCCAGAAGAAGCCGAGAGGACGTCCAGGTCGCCGTCGCCGTCCAAGTCCGCCGCATAGACGCATTGTGCCCCATAGACCTCTGTGGTAATCACCTGCTGAGGTCCGAAATGACCCGTCCCGTCGTTGGCATACCAGGCAATCTTGTGGTTGCAGTAAGAAGCCGAGAGGACGTCCAGGTCGCCATCCCCGTCCAAGTCCGCCGCGTAGACGGATGTCGGGCCATTGGTTTCACTCTGTACGATGACATGCTGCTCCGGCTTGAAACCGGCGTAGAGCACCGGACATGATGTGGAAACAACCAGCAGCAGAACGAGTCCTCTTTGCGTGATGCAAGATCGGTTCATCGAAGCACCCTGCCTTTCTTGAAAGGTCCTGATGCCAACCGCCCGCCCTGGCTCCCCTGGGGCCGCCGATAGAAGATGTGTCTGGAGTGGCGAGCCCGTGCGACGAGCCTCCGTATGAATCTCCATGATACCGCACGAAGGCGGCGCGGTGCAAGGCTTTCTTCTCCACCCAATCCGCATCACTCGGCGTAAATCTGCGGATGAACAAAGAAACGGTGGGCATAGCCCACCCTACCGCAGTCGCTTGGCCGACGGTCCCTCGTAATACAGTGTCGAACATACTCACCGGGATTCACAGCTTCCGCTATGTTGCGTTGAATGTCCCTTGCTGGAGAACCTGCTGCAGCCAACGGGCCTCATCGTATGCAATGGCGACACGATACGGCGATAGCGGTAGGGTGTGCTCCGCACACCATTCTTGAGACTTGCGGACAAGGCGGACGTGGTTCAGCCGCCGGCCATCAGTCGAAGTGGAAGCCGCAGGTGTCTTTCGTGATGTGCTCGGATTCGGTGCGAGGGTACTTGCGGCAGTTCAGCGGGCGCAGGGGGTAGACGCCGCAATAGCCCTTGCCATCGGCGCCGGTTTTGAGGAACCAGCAGACGTTGGGCAGTTTGCAGCAGGCGCCGCAATTGATGCACTGGCCCCGCCGGCGGTTCGAGACCGGCAGCAGGCAGGTGAGCGTCCTCTTGAGTTTCGCCATCCAGGTGTTTCGTCGTGTATCGGCCATCAGGAAAATCCCAGAGTTTCAGTTTCGTTCAGGGACCTCTTTATACGCCTCCTGAGGGCTCAGGTCAATTCGATACCGGAACAGGACGAAGCCGAAGAGGACCTGGAGGTACACCTGGTTGGAGACGAAGAAGAAGTTGTAGAACGAGAAGAAGATGAACAGCAGGAGAACGACGTAGAGGTTGAGGTACTGGAAGTGCCGCCGGGCCCGCTCGCGGACCGCAGCGACAGCCCACCCGAGCAGGTAGGGGATGACCGCGACGCCCAGAAGGCCGAAGTCTTCATAGAAGTTCCGCAGATAGGTGTAGGTGTTCGCCATGTAGGGGAGCAGGGCCCGCTCGCCATAGTAGGAGAACTCGGCCTCCGGGACCAGGTCGAACCGGCAGAGCCACTTGTACAGCGGGAAGAACGTGCTCTGGCCCCACAGATAGTTGCCGGTGAAGCTGGTCACGAACTCATTGAAGGCCGCCAGGGGCGAGGCAAGGTACCAGTAGAAGTGAAAGACGAGACCCTCCAGGCGGTTCGGCTGGTCGTACTCACTGCTCTTGCGGAGCAGGATGTCGATGACGGCGAACAGGAACACGACAGCGGCCATGGGGACCGCCAGGCGCAGGAAAGAAGCGCCGGCCAGGAAACGTGAAGAGGGCCTTGTGCCGCGAGAGACTGGCGCCGACGGTTCGGGCAGCAATGCCATGAAGCAGTAGGCGAAGACCAGGTACAGGATGTTCGACGTGGTCTCGTAACGGCTCAGATGGATCACCCCGACGGTCAGCGAGATGGCGAGGAAGGCAGCGAGGTACACGTACTTCCTTCGGGTCCGGTCGAGGTGGAGAAACACGCCCAGCAGAACGAATCCGATCGAGAACAGGCTGTTCGTAATGGACAACAGCATGACGGTGCCGCTGGCCTGGAAGAGGTTTTCTTGGATGAAGGTGACCAGGCGGATGCGGAACAGGCCGGGATGGGTCACCAGTTCGAACCAGGTCGTGTCGAAGTGGCGGGCGATCAGAACGAGCCGATACCCCTCGAGGAGCAGAGCGATCCCCCCCGCCGCAAGGGCGAAATTCAACGCCCTCGCCACCGAGTCCTGACGCAGCGGTCGGGACCAGTCCGCGGTGAGAGTCTCCGGCCTCGCGCCCAGGCCATGGAACAGGGTCCAGGTGAAATACCCGAGCGAGAAGGTCGCAACGCTCAGAAGGACCGAGGCAACGGTGAGGACTGCCGGCGGGACGAACATCCCGTTGACCACCCCGACCGCGTACAGTGCGCCGGCAGTCCCCCAGACGAGAAGGAACAGGCCCAACGGATTCACAAGGCAACGAATCATGGCGACCAGTGTACAGGAAAACCCGAGACGCGGACATTGAAAGTCGAAGCCAGGCCCAGGGGTCGTGGGCCCGATCACGGGTATCCCGGCCTCCTGCCCAGTCGTCCGGTCAGTCCGTCGCGAACGGCGCGAAGAACGAGGATCAGGCCGGCCCTTCCGTGTCGCGCACCCCGCGCGAGACTCAGCACGATGAACCGCAGGTTCCGCAGCGAGGTGAACCGGAAGTGCCGGTTCACGACGATCGCGTTGCGGATGTAGTAGTACTGCTTCCAGTCGAAGCGAGTGATGCAGATTCGCGGATGAAGGGCCCTGCTGTCCACCGCGGTGTAGAGGTCGTATCGCCCGGCCGCCCGCCAGAGCCAGTCCCTCTCGTCGCCCCAGATGAAGAAATCCTTGTTGGGCAGGCCGATCTCGGCCACCGCCCGCGCGGGGACGTAGGTCCCGTTGAACGGGCAGACCCAGCGATAGAGCCCGTCCTTCACCTGGTCGCGGACCTCGGAGAGCCGC
This sequence comes from Phycisphaerae bacterium, assembly GCA_017993835.1. GTDB lineage: Bacteria > Planctomycetota > Phycisphaerae > Sedimentisphaerales > Anaerobacaceae > PLanc-01. Next base: position 25,490 of record JAGOLX010000034.1, on the reverse strand, counting down.
CAGTGGTAGATCCCCCTTCGATGCTCATGGATTCCGGATTTCGGATGGCGAGACATAGACAGCTCCTGCAGGGGGAACGCCAGGGTGTCCCCGTCCGCCTGATCGCGGGCGAAGGCCAGCGAGCCGAGCACGAAGGACTCCTGGCCTCGGCTTCGCAGGGCGTTGGCCTGGCGCACCAGAACCTCCAGGGCGTCGGGGGCCGCCAGCAGATCGTCGTCCATCAGCCAGAGCCAGTCGAAGCCTGCCCCCGCGGCCCGCTTCATCCCTTCATGGAACCCGCCGGCGCCGCCGGTGTTCTCGGGCATCGTCACGGAATGGACCTCGATGCGCCGACCAGGGAATCCGGACGGCTCGATGGAGCACACTGTCTCCCGGGGTCCGTCGAACGGCTCATCGAGCGGGCCCGCCAGACCCCGGCCCACCAGGTACTCGTGCGTCCCATCGGTCGAGCGGTTGTCGACGATGTAGAGCCCGTCCAGAGGGTGCGTCTGCGTCAGAAGCGAGTCCAGACACTCCCCGAGCAGGCGTTGCCTGTTGTACGTCACGACAACCGCAGCGATCTTCTCTCGTCGGCTCTCAGGCACGGTCCCGTATCTTCTCGAAAAGCGCCAAGGCGCGACAGACGACCTGATCCATGTTCAGATACTCGTATTGCGCCAGTCTACCGACAAAGTGCGTGCCGTCCAGCCCGTCCGCGAGGGCCCTGTACCTCTCGTACAGGGCGCGGTTGGCCGGCGTCGGGACCGGGTAGCACGGGGGGCCCTCCGCGGTGCCGTACTCGTAGCAGATCGTGGTGTACGGATGCTCCTGGAGATACAGATGCTTGAACTCCGTGATCCGCGTGTGGTCCTGCTCGTCGGGGTAATTGACAACGCCGGCGTTCTGAAACCGCTCGACGGCCGCCGTCTCGAAACGAAACCGCAGGCTCCTGTAGGGCAGGCGGCCATGCCGGAAGTTGAAGAACTCGTCGATCGGACCGGTGAATATGCGCCCGCCCGGATACGTGCCCTTGGCGATATCCCGGTACTCCGTGCCGAGACGGACCTCGATGTTCGGACTGTCCAGCATTCGCTCAAACATCCGCGTGTAGCCCTCGTCCGGCAGGCCCTGGTGCGGATCGGTGAAATAGCGGGTGTCCCGGTCGAACCGGACGGGCAGGCGCCCGGTGACCTGCGGATCGAGCTGCTCGGGGTCGAGTCCCCACTGCTTCCTCGTGTAGTTGCGATAGAGCAGCTCGTAGAGTTCCGTGCCGACCTGGGAGACGACCACGTCGCGGGCGTTCTCGATCTTCGGGAGCCTGAGTCGTCGCTGCTCGAAGTGCTCGCGGAGCTGCTCGGGCGTGAACGCACGGCCGTACAGGCGTTCCATCGTCTCGATGCTGATCGGCAGAGGCACTTCTTTGCCCGCGACGTTGGCCAGCACGCGATGCGTGTACCCGTTCCACGCGGTGAATCGGGACAGGTAGTCCCAGACCGGCTCGATGTTCGTATGAAAGATGTGCGGCCCGTATTTCTGAACGAACAGGCCATGCTCGTCGCGATAATCGTATGCGTTGCCGCCGATGTGATTGCGCCGGTCGATCAGGAGCACCTTCTGCTGCACGATGTTCGCGATCCGCTCCGCGAGGACGCAGCCTGCCAACCCGGCGCCGACGACGAGCCAGTCAGCCATCGCAACCCCCTCCCCTGGCGCTGCGGATGAGGTCCAGTCCGCTCCTTCGCAACGACACGAACATGGTCGTGGTGACGAAGACCTCCGTCAACAGCGTTGCGACGGCGACGCCGGCATGGCGCAAGGGCACGACCAAAGACAATGCAACGATCAGGTTGAACAGGCCCGCTGCGGTCAGAATCCTCGTGAGGGTCTGCTGGAGTCCGAAATTGACCATGATCTGGACGCCGAAGACGTTGCTCAGCCCGATGATGAACGGCAAGAACGACAGGATGCGAATCACCAAGGCGCCGCCCTGCCAGTCCTCGTCGAGCACGGCCTGCGCGATGTACGGGGCACCGAACAAAAGGGCCGCGGAGATCATCGCGGTCACGATGCTCAGCGCGCCCGCGACCCGGGCGGCGAACCGCAGCGCCGCCTGCTTCGACTGTGACGCCAGCCGGCCGATGTGGGGGAAGATCGCCTGGGACAGCGGGATCATGAGCCCGTCGGTGGCCGCCCGGACGATCTTCTCGCCCGCCGCGAAGTATGCGACCAGCACATTGTCGGCGAACAGGCCCAGAATGACGACGTTGCTCGTCGTGTAGAGGGTTGTCGAGATCCGGGACGCGAACACGTGCCGTCCATCCATGAACTCTCGCCAGAGCACGCCGGCGGAGGGCAGTCGAAATCGGATAGGGAAACTCCGCAGGGCAATCGCCAGACCGGCCAGACCGATGAGCAGATTGCCCCCCGAGTGCAGGAGCGGGACATACAGGTAGTCGTCCGGGTCGCGAACGAACAGGACCGTGGCCACGACGACGAGCGATTTCGCCACGACGGTCACGACCGCGATAGGCTTCATGCGTTCCATGCCCTGGAACAGCCACATCGGGAACAACCACATGCCGAGCACGCTGGCGAAGGAAAGGTAGTACACCGGCCAGTCGGGCCTGAGCCGGGGGACTGTGAACACGATCCCCGAGAGAACTGCCGTGCTCAGGAGGACCAGCAGGCATTTCAGGGTCATCACCGAAGAGAACACCTCGGATAGTCTCTTCGGATCATTCCGATGAACGGAGACCTCCCGCGTGGCCGACAGGCTGAATCCGTAATCCGTGAGCAGAAGAAAGTACACGCTGACGGCGCGGGCCAGTTCCACGAGGCCATATCGGGAGAGGCCCAGGACCCGGGTCAGATACGGGATCAGGATCAGCGGGACCAGGTAGTTGGCGAACTGAACGACGGATAGCGTGAAGAAATTCCCGATGACCGTGCGGTTGCGACCCCAGGTGGCTTTGAGTGTGTTCAGCATCGCCGATACTCGGACAGAACCGCCGCCAGCATGGCTGCCATCAGAGACACCGCGAAGGTCAGGCCGCTATTCCTCACGACACCCCTGCCCACAGGGTAGATGACAGGCCGCTCGCCGGCACGTGTATTCACCAGGACCAGGTTTTCCGTCTTGCGAATGTAGGACTTGAGATAGTCCGTGAGAGCCGTCTCGTCCGTCTTCTCGCACGCCTGCAGTTGCTCCCGGAGCGAGTCCAGGAATTGCTGTGAGGTGGAGTAGGTCAGCACGTTCTGCTCGATCTGATCCAGCAATCGGCCGTTCAGATCCAGAACCTGGAGGTAGAACGCGTATTTCCTGGCGTCGCCCGCCAGGGTTTCCTCAAGCTCGATGATCCGAGACTGGACCGCGCGAACCTGGTAGGACAGGGGTAGAAACTGGTGGCTGCCCTCGACATCGTTGAATTGCAGCACGATGCCCTGCTGCGCCCCTTCCGACGCGACCCCTTCGACGGCCTGGAGCTTCTTCAGCTTCGCCTGCTCCTTCTCGAGGTCGAGCGTCAAGGTGAACCGCTTGTCCTCGATCTCGGCCGCCAGCCGGCGGTGCCGCTGAAGGGATTCCCTCAGGTCGTTTCGGATGTCGTAGAGGGGCAGGACGTCCTCGATATTGCCCATCACGATCGCGGAGGCTCTCAAGACCTCCCGCTCGGAGTCCCCGAAGACCCGGACCAGCAGGAGTCCGGCCTGGAAATTGCTGATTTGCAGCGACGTGGCCGGGTCGGTGGTCTGGAGCCGGCGCGGGTACATCGGCGAGACCTCGAACCGGATCAGCTTGCCGAAAGCCTGTCGGAACCGGGCCTTGTCCAGTCGTCCCGCGTAGTCCGCCAGCCCCTGCTCCCGGAGCCGACCCGCGATCTTGTCCAGGTTCTCCTGACTGTAGAACCGCTGCAGCAGCACGCTGTACTGGCTCTCGGCCAGCGGACGCTCGTAGACGAACACCGCCGTGTACTTGCGCGGCCATAGGCACAGCGCCAAGGCCACGATCACGGCGGGAATCATCGACACGACGGCAATCAGGACTCTGTGTCTCCAAAGCAGACACAGGTAGCGCAGAACCGCCGGCTCCGACGTCGCGGGCGCAAGGCCGTTGCAGTCGGATCGGTCGAACGTTGAGGCTCTGGATCGCTTATCACTCATGATCGGCAGCTACGAAAGGGTCTCCAAGCAGGACGCCGGCATCCCCTTCGCCTGCCCAGCGGGCCCGCGTCGGGATGCGAAAACGGTACTATAGTTCCGGTCCATCCCCCCTGTCAAGGCACCCATTCACATTGACAGGCCGGGTGAAGGTTGCTACAATATGAGAAACGGCTCTGGAGGGGCGTGATGAAGGTCGAATCGCACAATACAACCGGGCGATGGATGCGGGGGGCGCTATGGTTCTGTCGGCGTCCAGGCTGCGAACGCGGGTTTTCCACGCGATGCATGGCGATCGTCCTGCTGTTCCTGGCTGCGACCGCTGGCGTGGCCGCCGGCAAATCCATGTACGTGATCGCTCAGATCGTCAACTTCCTTGATGGCAAACTCCCCATTCACGTCTACGACATCGGAACCGACGGAAAGCTGACCTACCAGACCGAATTCCTCGCGCCTTTCCTCTCCGCCGGCATGGTGGGCATTGCCATGGATTCCGATTCCGGCCACCTGTTCTGCACCTATGAGAACTCCGGACGCATCCTCGTGGTCGATGCGACCACTCTGGAGCAGGAGGCCATCCTGGCAGTCTCAAACGCCTCGAACCTGGCGGGCGTGGTGTACGACCACGAGAAGGGACTGCTCTACTGCACCGATTGCGGCGGCGAGACGCTGTACGCGATGAGATGGGACCCCGACAAATGCCTGCTGACCCCGACTTTGGGTTCGCCCTTCCCACTCCAAGGCGCACAGGCCTTCGGCATCGCACTGGACGAGTACAACGACCTGCTGTACGTCGCCGGGCCGACCCGGGAGATCCTCGTCTACAGCACCTGGGACTGGAGCCTCGTGCGGAGTCTGCCGGTGAATCGGATCGCGTTGAGCATCGCGGTGGACCCCGCGAGGGATTGTCTCTACTACGGCGGCGGCTTCCTCGACAGTTTCTATCTGACGCGGCACCAACTGTCCGGCGGCGAGACCCGGGAGGTGCTCGTCGATCCGAACGCCGGTGTCATGGGACTCGGCGTCGATCTCGAAACGGGTCTGATCTACCTCACCACCGGCCGGGACAACCGCGAAGGCGGCAAGGACCTCATGGTCTTCGATGCGGACCTCAGGCAGCTTCAGGTCATCGAACAGATCGGCCGACCCACCGGGCTGGCCATCCCGTTCCACAACACCCAGGTGAACGCGGAAGCGGAGGTAACCGTCGCCTATGAGGCAATCGAGGTCGAGAAGATCGTCGTCAGCCCGATCGATGAGCTGAATGAGCGGGACCGCCCGTGCGTGGGAGCGGGCGAGCAGGTCACGTACGCCATCCAGCTCCGCAATCCCTCACGAACTGCGGCGGTCACGCAGTTGACGATCGTGGACGAATTGCCGCCTGAGATGGCCTTCGTCTGGGCCCAGGGCGATGGCAAGTCCGGCTCTTACGACGCCAAGGCCCACACCTACACCTGGGTCTATCCGCTGCTCACCGCCGGCGGCCAACTCCGTCTGGAGCTGGTCGCCCAGGTGGACAACTCGGTCGAGACCGGGACGGTGGTCAGCAATGTGGTCTCGATTACGAGCAGACAGGCAGCCGTCAGCCGGGCACGCGCCGACGTGGCCGTCACCGACGGAGCCGTCCGCGCTCAGATGTTCCTCGAACCCACCTACCTCTGGCGCAACCCGTCGCAGGCCACGCAGAGCCTGAGGATCGTCATCCACCTGCCCGAAGGTTACGGCAAGGAGAGGATCGTCGATGCCCCGCTCGTCCTGACGCCGGGCAACGTGCAGTCGTCCAGTATGAAGATCTATGGCTCGAGCACACAGGGCAAGATCCTGTGCTTCTTCGACACCCCCGGCCTCCTGGCGGCCACCGAAGGCTGCGGCCAATTCACCATCCGCGTCGCCGGCGACTTGACCGGCGGCGCCGGTTTCGTCTGCAGCGGGACCCTCGCTATCCTCAGGTTCGGCGGCCCGTGACGACCTCCTCACCCGGTCATAGCCCGGCTTGGAAAAAGGTGAATCGGCGCCAGCGTGCAGAACCACAGCGGAATTGGCTTGACGACACACTCTCCGCGGGTTCATATCCCTGCGAGGCGAGATGAGGGCAAAAAGAAGGAGACAATGCTTTCGGGACCACCGTGGCAGCCCCTCGGCCGAGTCTGCACACATGGTATCGGTTCAATCGAGTCTTCTGTCAAGCACCCATTCCAAGGACTCTCAATGTGAGCCTCACTTCTATCTGAACCGTGCCCTCGTGGACCAGAGGCCCAGGCCCGGGTTCGAGATGTAGAAGATGTCTTCGCCGGCGACTTGGTTCGGGCCGTCTTTCAACCTTTTCGGGTCGTACTTGGCCATCGTGCGCAGGTCGGCGTATTGCATGTTCACGCTCTCGATCTCCTGCTTCGTCAGCGAGCCGGGACAATAGGTCACCGTGAAGCGGCCCTCGGTTGATCCGTGGATCAGGTGGGCCGCGGCGCCGAGGCTGGATCGCAGGTCCTCGTTCTCCCGCACGAGTTGCAGGACGCGGTCCGTGCCCACGTAGCCGTACTTGCGGATCATCCTGTCGATGCCTTTGTCCTCGCCGAACTCCCTCAGACCGGGGGCCAGGACGATCAGCTCGCCGCCATCGGCCATCGCCATCCGCGTGCGGTAGATGCTCTTATTGCCGAGCCATGTGCTCTTGAACTCTTCCGGGTCGAGCCAGACGACGACCTTCTTGAGCGGCTCGTCGAGCATCGTGAAGTTCACCTTCAGGGCCAGCTCGCAGGCTCGATAGAAGCACTCGATATCGTCCCCGATGAAGAGGCCCCTTGTGACCGGACCCGACTGCGTTGCGCCGACGACCGTCAGGACGTAGACGATGGGCAGGTGCTTCGCGAAATGGTCGGACGCGTAGTTGAGCACCTTGCGAACCGGGGTGTCAGCCCGGCCCATGATCCGCTCCATGCCGTAGACTGCGCCGAGGAAGTGGCTCTTGTTGATGCCCTCCGAGCCGCCGGTGCCGATGAAGACGTTCTTGTTGTAGCTGGCCATGCCGATGACCTCGTGGGGCACGACCTGGCCGAGCGAGAGGATCAGGTCGTGCCCGCCCTCGGCGATCAGCTTGCTGACCTGCGCCGGCCAGGGCCAATCGAGCTTGCCCTCGCTGACCTCGTGAATGAAAGCGGGGGGGACCTCGCCCAGCGTGGCGAAGCCGTTGCGCCAGTCGTGGACGCGGAACAGCTCGGCGGGCACCTCGCCATACATCTTGGCGATCTCGGGCCCGGCCATCGCGAAGTGCGTCCCGAGCGCAGGCAGGACGTCGGTCAGGGCCTTGCCGTAGTACTGCCACGCGTAGCGGGTGAGTTCGCCCGCTCGCGAGTGGAGCCTCGTAATGTCCGGCGGCAGGGCGAGGACCTTGCGTCTCACGCCCAGCTTGTCGAGGGCGGTGTGCAGACCTTGCTTGAGGTCGTCGCCGCTGAGGTTCTCGTGTTCACTTCCACGGCTATAATAGAGCATATCCCACCATTCGTTGATTATGTAGTGCGCCGTCCACGTTGATCCGGTGGGCAGCATATCCACCTATGGCCTGTTCGGAGTTCCGCGTTTACGCGGTCTTAACCCGCCTGAAGGCGGAACTCCAAACGGTGTCCGCAACCATTGCCTACCACTCTGGGATGGATGGCGTACTGCACGTGCTCTTCTCTTCATACGGCCACGGACGCAAGGGCGGGACGCCCTCGCCACGCTGGATCACACGCCGCTGAAGGCGGAGAAGCCGCCGTCGACGGGGATGGTCACGCCCGTGACGAACTTCGACGCGTCGCTCAGCAGCCAGAACATCGCGCCGAGCAGCTCGTCGGGCGATCCGAATCGGCCCATGGGCGTGTGGCCGACCACGGTCTCGCCGCGAGGGGTCAGGGCACCGGTCTTCTCGTCGGTGAGCAGGAATCGGTTCTGCTCGGTCAGGAAGAAGCCCGGCGCGATCGCGTTGACGCGGATGTCCCTGGCGTAGTTTTGGCACATATGAACCGCGAGCCACTGCGTGAAGTTGCCTATCGCGGCTTTCGCGGCCGAGTATGCCGGGATCTTCGTCAGCGGACGCAAGGCGTTCATGCTCGAGATGTTCAGGATGATGCCCGCCTTCTGCTCGGCCATCAGCTTGCCGAAGACCTGCGTCGGCAGCAGGGTGCCGAGGAAGTTCAGGTCGAAGACGAACCGCACGGCCTCCGCCGGCAGATCGAAGAACGACAACTGCGGCGACGTGGTCGCCTCCTTCTTGTTGCCGCCGGCGCCGTTGACGAGGATATCGACCCGCCCGAACGCCGCGACGACCTTGTCGCGTGCCTTCTCGATGCTGGCCTTGTCCAGGACGTTGCAGGGGACCGCGAGTGCGGACCCGCCCTGGGCGGCGATCTCGCCGGCCACTTTCGCCGCCGCAGCCTCGGACAGATCGAGGATCGCGACCTTCGCGCCCGCGGCGCCGAGGGCCTTGGCCATCGTGCCGCACAGAATTCCGCCGCCGCCGGTGACGACGACCACTTTGTCTTTCACACTGAACGAATCGCTCATCGCAGACCTTTCGATTCAAACCATGTCGCCCGACTATACCCGAGCGAACGAGCGATTTCAACGATCGTCCGCATCGCGAGCAATCTTCAGTTTCGGCAGGGCGTTCTGCAATCTGGTTACTTGTTCGTCGCCAGCTCCGGACTTCCTGATGTCCAGCGTCTCCAGGTTGGCGAGACCATGCAGTGGTTCCAGGTCCGTCACCTTCGTGCCGCAGAGATGGAGAGTCCGCAGATTGGCGAGGCTCCGCAAAGGCTCCAAGTCCGTCACCGGCGTGCGACCCAGATGTAACACCTCCAGGCTGGTCAGGTTCCTCAGAGGTCCAAGGTCCGCCGCGTCTGTGTCATCCAGCCAGAGCATCTTCAGGTTCGTCATAGCCGTCAATGGCTCCAGAGTGCTCACTCGGGTCTGCGAAAGGCTGAGCTCTCGCAGGCCGGTGAGTGAGGCAAGGGGGGCCAAGTCGCTCGCCTGTGTCTGGTGCAGGTAGAGCCTCTTGAGCCTCGCCATGCCTCGCAGGGGCTCAAGTTCGGAGATCGGCATGTTAGAGAGGTCAAGGCATTCGATCCGCTGGTAGTCCTCAGCAGTCACGTCATTGGTGTCCTTCCCCATCGAGCGTGCTACACCTTCTCGCACGATTCCGGCAGCCACAGCCCAGACAGAGGATCGTTCGTTGGGGTCGCTCCCCCTCGGTACTCTGTCTTCATCTCCGAAACGGTAGTCCTTCTTGAACATACTCTCCCAACCGAGCGGACCCCAGTAGACCTGGCCGCCCATGGACAGACTCAGGACCTTCTCCTCACCATGGTGAGTGCAACGGACCATGGGCACCACGTTCCCGAAGAGCTTCGTCTGACGCATCCTCCAATCGCGGTAGACCTTCCTGCCTGTTGCGTCCCAGCCAGCGGGGATCGGATCCAGCGACAACTCCCAGGAGTAGCTGCAGGGTGAATGCGGGTCAGGTGAATAAGGGGATTGAGAGTCTCGATTCTGTGGGCACAACAGTGTGTCTTGATCTAGATACACTGGAACAAGGTCGGACAACCAATCTGGGAGTCTGCCTTTGTCCCCTCGATACCGGAGTATCGCCATATGGATCTGCTCCAGGTTGTATGCACACGAACGCAACTCCTCAGGGATTTCCTGATTCGCCAGCGGAATCGCATATTGCGACTCCACTATTGCGTTCTTCCTCCTTTCCTGGGTCGCAAAATAATGGGAATACAGAAACCTGCCCTCCAACTTCTTCGCCCATTCGCGCGCGTGCTGAGGTTTGTCCCAGTCGCGGTACAGCGATTTGAGAGACAGGTACGCTTGCGCAGTATCATTATGCCAGGAGCCAAGCACATGCTCTCGATCGATTGCTGTCTGGAGGAGTAGCACTTCCGCGTCGGTATGATGACCGCGCGCCGCATACAGACACCCAAGGTTGTACATGGCACTGAGAGTATCCGGGTGCTTCTCCCCCAACACACGCCTACAGATTTCGAGTGTCTCGCGGCTGAGAGCCTCGCTCTCTGTGTAGCGTCCTTCGTGCTCATAGAGGACTGCGAGGTTGCCCATGAGGTTTAGCGTGATGGTATGCCCGGTGCCCATCACGCGTTTGCTAGTGTCCAGCGCTCTCACGTACAAGGCCTCGGCCTCTTGCCACTGGTTGTGTCGTGTGAGCAGATACCCCAGGTCATTCATAGACATAAGGGTCTTCGGATGGTCTGCACCGTGAATGCGTTCCTGCTGCGCAAGCGTTTCGCGATACAGTTTCTCTGCCTCTTCGTCGCGCAACACGAGTGTGTATAGATCGGCCAGATTGTTCTTGGTCGCCAACGTGAAAGAGTGGACTTCCCCGAGCACACTCTCGCTTGCCTCCACTACTCTTAGATACAACTGCTCCGCCTCTGTGAACCCACCCGTAGCGACGTATACAGATGCGAGGTTGGCCATGATCTCAAGAGTCGCCGGATTGTCCGCACCGAGTACCTGCGTGCTGATCCTCAGAGCTTCAGAGAGCAGGACTGCGGCGTCTTCATGGAGTCCCTGGCGAAAGCAGACCCAGCCTAAGGCTCCAAGCGACCGAAGACTGGTGGGATGCTCGGCGGGAAGACTCGTCTCGCACAGTTCGTGGGCACGCAGCAGGTGCTTAACCGCCTTCGGGTACTCACCCAGTGCCTCATAGGTTCTGCCGAGGGTCATCCGTATTGATGCCTCGATCACCGGCTCGTGACCGAAGCGACTGCCGACCTCCTCAGCGGCCATATCCAGTATTTCTCGGACTGTCACCTCTCGGCCACGCGCCTTCTCAGGATCGATGGAGGCAAGCAGATCTTCAGTAAGAAAGTCGACGGTGGTCTGGGCGATTCGGCTCTGTCTGTCCGCTTCTTCTCTGGCACGGGCCTGGCCTATGGCCGACATGGTAGATACAATCGTGCCCACGGCGAGAGAAATCAGAACAAACAGTGCTGGCATAATCACCACGCGATTTCGCTGGACGAGCTTTTGCAGGCGGTACATAGCACTTGGGGGCGAAGCCAGAACAGGTTCGTAGTTGAGATACCGTTCGACATCCATCGCCAAGCCGTCCGCGGTGCTGTAGCGGCGCGTCCGGTCCTTCTCCAGCGTCTTCATTACAATCCAGTCCAGGTCGCCTCGCACCGACTTGCGCAACTGCTCCGGCGTCGCGGCTCGGGACTTGGCGACCTCCTCCACCTGCTTGCCGAGGGTCGTCAATCGGGTCGAGGGCTTGACCGGGTCCTGTTCGGACAGGATGCGCTGAATCTCCGCGTAGCCTTTGCTTCGCAGTTCCTTGCCATCGAAGGGGGTGAACCCTGTCAGAAGTTCGTACAACAGCACCCCCAGGGAGTAGATATCCGCTCGTGTGTCAATGTCCAGACCTGTCGTCCCCGCCTGCTCGGGACTCATGTACTCCGGTGTGCCGATGAACTCCCCCTTCTCGGTGAAGAGGGTCTTCGCCGTGAGATGCTGATTGAGCGCCTTGGCGACACCGAAGTCGATGATCTTCAGGGCGGGCTTGCCGTCTTGGAGCGTCACCAGCACATTGGACGGCTTGATGTCGCGGTGCACGATACCCTTTTGATGGGCGTACTGAATGGCCTGACAGAGGGAAATGAATAGCTCCAGACGTGCCCGGGTGCCCAGCTTGTACCGATCACAGTACTCGGTAATTGGAATCCCGGTGACGTACTCCATGGCGAAATAGGGGTGCCCGGCGCTGGTCGCCCCGGCGTCGAAGACGTGAGCGATGTGGGGATGATCCAGCAGGGCCAGTGCCTGACGTTCCGCTTCGAAGCGGGCGATGACCTGTTTGGTATCCATGCCGGGCTTGATGACCTTCAGGGCCACCTCACGCCGGACCGGCTCCAGTTGCTCGGCAAGGTAGACGATGCCAAATCCGCCTTCGCCGAGGATGCGGACGAGCTTATAGTGTCCGATCTGAGCCCCCGGTCCGATGCCGGCCTCGCCGTATTCGGCCGTGGGAACTCTTTCGTCCCTCACGTCGTTGCGGTCTTCCTTCTGAGCGTCGTCCATGGTTCTTCCCCAACACCAGGAACACCCCCGATGTGATTATATCGACTCGCGGTTCGACGGCAAGCAAACACCGCCCTGCATATACCGCGACAGGTCCGACGTTTTGCGCGGACATGCTCGCATGCCCCATGTGTAGCGGCCGACAGAGAAATACGTAGAAGTACCTACTTGATTCATGTCGGCGCAGGGCAGTAGAATACGATTCATACTCCGGAAGCATGCCTCATTGACATCGTGAGGAGTGATGGCATCATCGTCACTACGTGGCAGCACAGCACCATTTCTTGTGACTGCGCCAGGGCTCTTGTGCAGGTGGAGTCAGTGTGTCGTCGTATGTCGGAAGGTTCCACTACCTTTGAAGGAGACCATGTATGGCATCGACAAGAAGCTTCCCCGTCGTCCTTCACTTCTCGCTGTTTCCGAGGACCAGCCACATGTCGCTGTGTCAGTCGCCCTGGGTCTGGAGGCTCGTCTTGGTTCTCTGGCTCTCGGTCATTGCGTCGGGTGACACGCTTCCCTTCCCGTTTCAGGAGGATTTCGACGACTGCGTCTTCGGACCCGTCTGGGAACAAGCGGGCGGGAGTAATCCTGTGATCTGCTCAGACGGCGAATTGACTGCTCGGGACGATTATCCCGCCGCGTCCGCTCATCTCAAAGCGGTTCTCTCGCCCACCAACAGCACTGCCATCAGTTTTGGCTTCTGTGGCAAGGCGCAGGGAAACGGCCAAGACGATGAATCGGACTATGCCGCTATGTTTCTAGGAAAGGGATATCTTCAGAATTACTACTGTCTGATGTACGGACTGCCCACTGGGAACCTTCAGACCGTGCGCGTCTGTTTCACTCATTCGAATACAGTGATACTGGTGGAGAAGGCAGTGCCGTGGGACGGCGCATACCACAACGTGGAGGCGTCTCGGGATGAAGGTGGCCACTGGGTGATTACCTACGACGGAGACGTGGTCGGGGAAGCGGATGACGGCAGTCTAACGCAGTTCGACTTCGTCGACCTGGGCATGAACAATAAGGGTGCGTACATTACGGAGGTCTGGGGTGGAACTGGGGGTTCGGCCCCGACGATGGTCAGCCCGCGGGTTTCGACGCTGCCGCCGATTGTGACCTCGACATCGGTTACGTTTCGCGGCCGATTGGAGGACGACGGCGGCGGCACGTGCCAGTATCGGTTCCGGTGCTATCTCAAGAGGCTCGGTCCAAAAGTATCGGTCTACACGCCTTGGCAGTACGGCGCCAAAGAGGGAGCCGTGTTCAGCAGTACGATCGACTTGACCGCATGGACCGGCACGCTCATCCCCGATGCCGAGGTGTGTTGCGTTGCCGAAGCGAGGAACGCGGCCGGGAGTGACGCAGGAGATCCCGAGTGCTTCCGAGTGCCGGCACCGTCGCGAAAGGGTACTATCATCGGGTCGGTGATCGGGGTCGATGCTCAAGGACGAGCACTGGGTTCGGTTGCCGGTGCGACGGTCGATCTCCAGTGGGCGTCTGGCCCCGGGCCATGGACGGCGACCACGGATGCCCAGGGTCAATTTGCCTTCAGCGACCTGGAGCCGGGGAAATACACGGCCACAGCAAAGAAGGTCTACTTCTATGATAACAGCGAGGCGGTCGATCTTGCGAGCGGAGAGACGAAGCAGGTTGAGATCAGGTTGACGCGTCAGTCGGACGGGCCGTCGGCGACCGATTTCACCTCTCCAGACGGCAAACACTTCATCGAAGGGATGCCCGGCGATCTCAGATTCGGGGTCACCGTCGCATGGAATGGGACGCCCGGATCGGTGCGTTTCCAGGTGGCCGGAGAATGGCATGATACGACGATCACCGACCTCGGCGGCAGCAAAGCACGTGCCAGCCTGACGATCCCAGCTCCGTCCGCGGTCTTAGCCTGTAGCGAGGTGACGGTAGAGGTCACCAATGGCGAAGGCGAGACAACGTATATGAACGCTGGGGTGCGCTTCTCCCCGATTCCCGGGATTGTTGTTCCGTGGTACCGCGACAACATCCCATGGACGCCATCGGGTCTCAAGCTGACTTACGTGCATGAACGGGGTCTCCACTGGCAACTGCCGATTCCTACGGATGTTCTCCAGTTAGAGGCGTTCTTGGGGTTCCAGGGGGGGCTGAGCTATGATCTGCTGGCCGGGATCTTTGTTGGATCCCTTGGCGGATTTGGGGGGTACAGCTTGGACTTGGACATACCCGGAAGCAAGTGGGAATTGCTGGGCGAGGGACGTCTGGACGGGATGGGGACACTCAGTATTTCGTTCGCGGGATGCGACAGCCCAAGGATAACGCCAGGATGGTCAGTCTCATGTACGGGAAAGGCTGGAGTCGGTTTGCCTGCGATTGTCATCCTGGACGTTGTCGTGCCAGGTCTGGGTAGTGCTCTGAGCTACCTGCCGGTCATAGGTGATTTGAAAGTCCGCCTCTACGTGGTTTTGGGAGGCACGATCTCGGGTGAGTACGAGGGGGGGCGAACCGGCGACTGCTTCCTCGGCACCACATCCCTCAAGGGAGCACTCACCGCCGGGGCTGAAGCACACGCTGTCCTCGATCTGAAGATAACAGGTGCGGGGGTTTATGTTGGTGGCACGGGGACGCCGGAGTTTCAAATATGTCCCGACTTCGCATTTGAGGCTCTTACGTTGAGGGCATATGTCGGTGTCTACGCGTGGGCTCCATTGTTCTCCTTCCGCGAAGAATATGGCGCGGAGTTGCGTTTTGAGGCAGGTGGCAAGACGAAGATGGCGGGCATGTCGGAGTTGCCGCGTTCGATTGCACGTCGCCTTTCCGTCTCGGGGCACATGGATGATGTTCTCTGGGCCCAGGAAGACGACTTGCCTTGGTCGCCGATGGACGCCAGCTACCTGCGATGGGGTGAGGCAAATCGTGTGGCTGAGAAGAGAGGGCTGGGAGGGATCAGGATACTCTCAGCCGACGATCCGACGGTCTCGGCAGAGGACATCATTGCGGAAAACGTCACCAATCTGGCGGCACCGACGGTGCTCTCAAATCCGGCGCAGACTGTTGTCCTGTTTGCGCTGCACGATCCGAACAAACCTTGGTACGCGGCGACGGATATTGGTGTGGCGACGAAGGTTCCCGATGGGGAGTGGGCTCTGGATCGGATCGCGGACGACGACGCGGCCGAGTTCGGACCCGAGATCATCGGGACAGAGCCTGCGCTTGTTGCCTGGACTCGGATTTCGGGCGATATATCGGGCACAACCAGCCCCGACGAGGTGACGCCGCACCTGGAGATTGTGACGGCGCGATTGGATCAGAACACAGGGCTGTGGACGGTGCCCGAGCAACTGACATTCAACTCCGTGGTCGATCGCGACCCATTGCCTGTTGTCTTGGGTCCGACGCAGGGAATCCTGTGGATTCAGAATCAGGGCCAGGCCAGCATAGGGGACGCCAACAATGGCGACCGGCTCCTGTTTGCCCGGTGGGACGGCGCCGCGTGGCAGGCACCGGAGACTCTCTGGTCCGGCCCGAAGGGGATCATGGACTTCGCGTTCGTCGCGGACAGCGCCGGCGAGGGGCATGTCGTCCTGACCGTCGATGAAGATGGCGACCTGGACACCACTGCGGACTCCGAGCTCTACGCGATGGCCACCGTCAACGGCGTGTGGCAGGAGGCCCTGCGGCTGACCGAGGATGACGTGGAAGACTCCAGCCCGGCTCTCCTGACGCCGAAGGGTGTTCCGATGTGCGTGTGGGATGCCAATGGGACTGCGACGTACTCGCGTTTGGACCCGTGGAATCCGAGAGTGGTCTACAACGAGGCCACGGATGCGAACGACTGCATGGCTCTGGCGGGCGTTACCTTACCCGTGGGCGGCGCGATCGCGTACACCACGCAGGGTCCTAACGGGGTGGACATCGTCGCGTCGTTCTACGACGCCGATCTGGACCTGTGGTCCCAGCCCCGCCAACTGACACATGACGAGCACGCCGAGAGCGCGCTATCTCTGACGTGCGATGGGAACGACCTCGTGCTGGCCTATCTCAAGACGCAGACGGTCCGCGAGGATATGGACGTCGAGATCAATGGCCAGATGACGCACATCGAGAACGTTCCACAGCCCGGCCGGGTTGATCTGTGCATGTTGCGTCACACGCCGGCACGGGATGCGGCCGTAGTTGCCGGGTCCGTCGCAGTCGAGCCCGGCAATCCCTCGCCAGGCCAGACAGCGACCATCACCGCGACCATCGAGAACGCGGGCGACCTGCCCCTGCAGGATGTGCAAGTGGCATTCTATGATGGCGATCCGAACAGCGGCGATACGCTCATTGGCGATGTCCAGGTCTTGTCTGGAATCCTCATCGCCGGCGGCAAGCAGGATGTGCTCACATCGTGGACCGTTCCCTCCGGCGAACAATCGCACAGGGTCTTCGTCGTGGTCGATCCCTATGGTACGGTGAGCGACCGGGATCCCGAGAACAACAGGGTGTCCAAGCTGACCGTCCTGCCCGACCTGACGGTCGAGACCTGCTGGAGCAGCGATTTCTCGCCCAGGGAGGCCCTCCTGACGGCCAGAGTGACAAACACAGGCGCGATCCTGAGCGGGCCTTTCCAGGTCTCCTGGCGGTTGAATACGCCGGACGGCAACGAGATTGGCTCCAGCGAGGTCCAGATGCTGGTGGCCGGCGGGGCCTGCGAAGTCTCGACCATCTGGGATTTGAGCTACGATCTCGACCCCAACGAAGGAGGCCAGGTCTTCGTGGTTCTGGACTCCCCCGGCAGTGTTTTGGAGTCGGACGAAGGGAACAACTCCGCGGCGTGTGCGGTCTTTGCGCCCGCCGGACGACCTGCCTTCATGCCGGTGGCGCATTGGCAGTTCGATGATACGCCGGGGATGACCGCGGAAGACTCCGCCGGCACGAACGATGGGACGATCGATGGGACGATCCACGCTCCCACCTACGTGGACGGCAAGATCGGCGGGGCGCTCCAGTTTGACGGGAAGAACGACTACGTGAACTGCGGGAATGCCGATGTCCTGGCCCCGGAGAAGATGACTCTCGCCCTTTGGGCCTTCTTGCCCTCGACGCCGTCGTCGAAGGGATACCTGATCGGCAAAGCGCAGGGCATGATGGCTCTGCGGGATTACACGCTGGCCTGCACGGCGGACGGACGCGTCGAGTTCTACTTCACGGATTCCACGATCAAGACCGTGACGGTTGGCACCGCCGCAGCGATCCCGAGCGGTCGCTGGGTCCACATCGCCGCGGTCCGCGACGGGTCCAAGGCGCTTCTGTACATCGATGGCGTGCCGGCTGGGAGCCAGGACTACTCCTTCACGCCCACAAACAAGCAGCAGCCTCTGACGCTGGGAGCCCTCAACCCATCCTCCTCCACAGCGTTTTTCAAAGGGACACTGGACGACGTTCGCCTCTACGACGTGGCGCTCTCGGAATCCGAGGTTCTATCGCTCTACCAGCAGGACGCAGGCAACTGATCCTGATGCAGATGGGGTCCCTTGTGGACCTGTCCGGGGCACGATGACCCGGCGTTGCGGGACCGGCTGGAGCATGGCGGAGCGGACCGCTACGTCCGAAAATGGCTGATCCGGCAGCAGTGACTCCCGGCCTGAGGAGTCTGCCTGTGCCGTAGGGGCAGGTTGTGCAAAAAAAGATTGCATAAACTACGTGGCTGCGGTAAAATACGTATCCTAGAGAACCACGATTCGGGGGGTCCAAGACGCCCCGCAAAAGCGTTGGGACGGGTCCCGGACGCGACCGGGTCGCACTGGGAAACTCTGTCCGTGGAGAAAGTTCTATGTCTGGGATGTTCTTTTCGCTGAAGGAAACCGCTCAGAAGCTCGGCAAATCCGAAGACCAGGTCAAGCAACTGGTCAAGGAGGGCCGACTCCGCGAGTTCCGCGACGGGGCCAATCTGCTGTTCAAGATCGACGAGGTCAACGCCCTGGTCGACGAGGGCATCGACATGGGGTTGGAAGCGGTGGAGCTGACCGAAGAGGCCCCGGCGGAAGAGCAGCCTGTCGAGGCCGCCGAGGAAGAGGCCATCCCCCTGGCGGACGAAGATCTGTTCAAACTGGACGAGGAAGAGCCTCCGGCGCTGGAGCCGACGGCTGAGGTCGAAGCCACGTCCGAGTTGGGCTTGGCGCCCGAGGAGACGGGGACAGACGAGACCGCCGCCGGAGAAGAGGAGTTGCTGCTGCTGGACGAGGATCAACCCGCCGCCGACGGTTCCGCGGAGATCACGGCCGGAGGGACCGCGGAAGCGACTGGGGAAGACAGCGAGGAGATCTCGCTGGCCGCAGAATCCGGCATCCTGGCCTCAGGCAGTGACATAACCGACGCCGACACCGCGTTGACCACCGGGGAGGGGGTGAACGTTCTCGGCGAATCCAGCAGTTCCGACTTCAACGTGACAGAGGATTCGCTTGCCGAGACCGCGATCGGACCCGCGGGTTCGAGCGCGGAAGCCTCCCTGGAAGAGATCGAGGACGACGTGAGCCTGGATAGCTTCGGGAGCGGCTCGGGCCTTCTCGACCTGTCTCTGCAGGCTGATGATACGTCTCTCGGCGGGATCCTCGATGAGATCTACACCAGCGAGGGAGGAGAGGGCGGCGAAGGTTCCGGCGAGGCACCGGTCGCCGAGGTCGGAGAAGAAGGCGCTTCATTTGACGACATCACAGCCGAGGCGGAGCATCCCGCCGGCGCCGAAGAGGAGATGCCTGCGCCCGAGCCGGTAGCGATTATGCCGGCGATGATGGGCGCCGTCTACGCGGAGGCAGCCCCGGATGCCCAGAGCAACATCCTCGGCATGCTCCTGTTCCTGCCCATGCTGGCCCTGCTCTACACGACGATTGTCGTGGTCGCGGGCCTGCGTCACGTGACCCCGTCGATCCTCTCGTCGATTCAAGGGATGATCTGGTATCTTCTGGGCGGGGCGATCGTCGTTTCGCTGATCGTGGTCGGTGTGTCCTTCATGGCCGGCCGCGAGCGAGGTGAAGCCCCTGTCAAGACCAAGAAAGCCAAGGCCGAGAAGCCCAAGAAGGAGAAGAAGGCCAAGGCTGAGAAGCCCGCCAAGGCGGAAAAGCCAGCCAAGGAAAAGAAGAGCTTCTTCGGAAAGAAGAAATAGGGCTCTTCCGACTTCGGACGCCTTGCCCTACTGGATGTTTTCACGTCGCAGGGGGGAGCTTGTCGTTCCAGATCCGCACGCGGCGCCGGGGCTTTGGACAGATGGCCTGTCCGGGCGGTTGCATCACATCAGGTCCTTCTGGATGGTGGCGAGGTACTCCCGCAAGTACGACGTCTCAGCCTCTACTGTGATCCGGCCGAAAGGCTCATCCCGCTCGATGGCTCGGACCACGTCGTCGCGAGATTGCGCCGGGCTGCCCCAGTCGGCCTGCACACGGTAGTCCGGACCGGCTCGATGCCGCTCGATCACGAGCTTCTTCAGGTCGTCCTGGGACAGAGATTCCAGCGGAACGATCTTCTCTCTGCCCGAAACGATGTCGTCGAAGAGGATGAACTTCCTCCTGGCGGGATCATAGCACAACGGTTTCTTGCGATTGGCTTTATCAGGTTCTGGTATCGCCATGGTCCGGCACCACTCCTTTCGTCCCTGTTCGACTTCCCGGACAACCCCACGTTCCTGTGTTGGCTGTCCGCGTCCACCGTCATGATTGTACCGCGTCCTCGTGTTTCCCAGAAGAGGCCTCTGCGCAATGAGAGGAGCCGCCCGCGCGCAGGCGGCTCCTCCGCGGTCATGCGACGGTCCCCGACAGACCCTCGGTCTTCGACACGCTACTCCTCGACGAGTTCGCCTGCTCCCACCAGGGCGTCTTCCTGCTCGGCGCTGACGAGCGGGAAGCACACTTTGACGTAGCGGTACGGCAGGATCCTGGTGGCCGCATTCCCATGCAACTTCAGGTGGTCCCTGTCATAGATCAGCCAAGTGGCTGCAGCGGTATTGGGAACCTGATTGGCGCCGGCCGTGAACAACTGGTAGGCCGCGTTGTATGCTTGCTGGGCCGTGGTACCGTTGGCCATCATGATGTCATAGATGCTGTCGGCCTTCGCGAACAGCAGGAAGTCCTGCATCGGGGTCTTCGGATCCTCCCAGACGAACGTGAAGTTCTCCGTATAGCCGGCATAGCACTTCGCGCCCTTGGCCACCGTGTCCGGGCCGAGCTTGCCCGCGGTCTGGCAACTGAGGAAATGGATGGCCTTGCCCCTGACCTCCGCGGGGTCATACTGACCGACTTCCAGAATGTGATTGCCCCCATGGCCGGTGTAGGTGGTGTAGTTGCCGTGTCCGATGCCGCTGAGGTATACGGTGAGCGTGTTCTTGGCGTGAGGGACGAAGTTGTTTCGCACGTCGTCGACACCGGTGAGAGCGATGACCGTGAATCCCCTCTTCTTGAACACGGGATGGACATTGGCGATGCGATACTGGGCGAAGGGCGCCGTCACGCCGTCCGTGGTGTTCTCGCAGAACAGGGCCCGCGTCTTGAGCTTGATCCAGATGCACTTCTTCACCGGCTTCCAATCTGGCACCTTACGGACAGGCTCTTTGGGGATCTTCGGCTCGGAGGTGACACCCTGCGGCCCCAGCGTGAAGAGCAAATCGGTGCAGTACTTCATCTCGGCCTGGAGCACCTCCTGGCCGAAGTCGGTCTGTTTCTTGAGGTGGTCGATGATGTCGTCTTTCGAGTACAGTCCTTTCCCGATGACCCCGAGATTGAAATCGGGCTCCAGTGCGTACCGGGCCACCGCCAGATCAACCTGAGACGTCGGGCTCAACGCGAGTGTGGACGCGCGCCCCAGGCTGGGTTGAGACAGAACATCCGCCGCGGTGAGAAATGCTCCGGTCGACGATACCATCAGCGGTTTCTTCGCCGCATATCCCTTGAATTCCAGTTTTCCGATCTTCATGTTCGTTCTCCTTTTGTGCTTCCTCTCGTCGTTGGGTCTCCGCGTGCGACCATGTCTCGACGGGTGCTCCTTGCTCTGGAGGGTTCGACTCCACATCGCAACAAGGGGCTGCTGGTTGAGCGCTGGTCTTCCACAGCAGCCGATATGCCTCCTTTCTGCCGCTGCGAAGGCCGTTTGCGCGGGCTCACGCGATGGCCGCCCTTGTGTCACATCCTGTGGTATATGACGCGTATGGAACGCAGTGGTGCCGCTGCGCCGGATGGGCAGCAGCACAATCCTGATTCCTGCTCTCAGCCGCCGGAGGCGTCCCGATGGGGATGGCCGGTCCTTGCGGACTGATGCACACGACGTTGCAAAGGATGCGTTGGCCGTCTTGTGAAAAAGCGAACCGTTCTGTCTCGAATCACGGATGTGGAGCGAAGTTGCAGATGTCCTTCC
Organism: Phycisphaerae bacterium; assembly: GCA_017993835.1. Taxonomy (GTDB): domain Bacteria; phylum Planctomycetota; class Phycisphaerae; order Sedimentisphaerales; family Anaerobacaceae; genus PLanc-01. Next base: position 3,911 of record JAGOLX010000034.1, on the reverse strand, counting down.
CGCCGGCGCGGCCGGGTGGGGAAGCACATACGAGTACCCACTATCATACGCCCGACGAACTGGGATGGGAAGAAAAAAATGGGCGGGGCAAATGCCAGGCTGCATGACCGCGCACCGAACGAGACGTTCCTCCGCAAACAATGCCATCGTCTGCGGCGGACCGGTCTCGTCGGGATAGACTGCCCTATCCGGCTCCCTTCTCGCGGTCGTTCTTTTTCGCAGGATGCTCGCCGTTGAAGTCCAGAGAGACAATCAAGAGCGGCTCGACAAACAGGGTGGAATCGTCCGGCCCAACGACGACGATTCGCCGCTTGCCTACCGCGACCATCTCCGGATGACGCACAGCCAAGGATCGGCCATCGGCCAAGCACATTTTGAAGGGCTCAAATGGCCGACGCAACAATGCCTCTCGAACGCCTTCCAAGTCCATGCCTCTGTCCTCAGATTCGAGCCGTTTCCATCGTTTCAGCCAATACTATTATGGGTGAATCCGCCGGAAAAGGCAAGAGTGCATGAGTGATTCACAACGGAATCAGCGGTCTTCAACCGACTTACGCAGCTCCCGGCAGGAGCTAAGGAATTCCGCGGGCGACATCTCCCGCAGGAAGACCAGGCCGCGGGTCGCGCGGATCACCGCCTTCGGATGGTTGTAGAACCACTCGCGACCCAGGCACGTCTTGATCTTCTGATATTGCTCCACCTGAATCCGCTGGGCCAGTTGCGAGAAGGGCCCGTCGTACTCGTAACTCGGGAACGAGGCGTCTTTCTGCGTGATGAAGGAGTCCATGAAGGCGTTGTGCATCACCGAGAACATGGCCAGGCTCACCGGGACGAAGAGGTTGGCCTCGGAAGGATCAAAGCGGAACCAGACGTTGCGGTAACCCCAGATCTTCATGTTGGGCTTCGACGAGGTCCGCAGATGGACCCGGATCGCCTCGGCCAGCGCCTGCATAACCTTGTAGTGCGTGTCCGGCCCGCTGGCCTCCGGATCGAAAGCGACCGCAACCACGTCGGGATCGAGCCTCTCCAGCTCCCCGACGATGGGCGGCACGTCCTGCGCCATGGTGGGTTCCTTGGTGAAGATGTCGCCGGTGTAGAAGCTCAGGCGGAGGTGCCGGATGTTCTGGCATTGCCATCCGTAGTATCCCCAGACGCACTCCGCCTCCCATTCCCGGCTCATTCCCTTGAGCCGCTGGATGCGCTCGGGGTCTTTCTTGCCCGGATAGGCGGACGCGAAGTACTCCTCGAGCTCCGCGACGCAGCGATCCACATCCTGGAGCGAATCCACGCCGGTCAGCTCGACGAGGTTGCGCAGCATCCGACGGGCGCAGCCCTCCGCCTTGTCGTCCTCGTCGTGTGCGGCCACGCCGTCAAGGTACTGCCATACGTCGCGGTTGCGGTCGATCTCGTTGTCCCGCACGAAGTAGTTCTGGTCCCACAGAGTCTTGAACGTGGGCGTGTGCAGGAACCGTCGCAGGCCGGCCATCTGGGACCGCATGAACTGATTGGTGACGGACGTAAAGCCGCTCGTGAGCGTCATGAAATAGTGCTCGTTGCTGGCCTGGCGGAAGTGGCGGACGATCTGGGCGAAGTACCCGAGCATGACGTCGTCGTGGTGCGGCTCGGTGTGCAGGAATCGCTTGTCCCGGTAGACCCGCAGGCCGGCCTCGATCTTGGCCGCGAGTCGTTCGTGCACCATGGCGGTCAGGCGGGCCAGCGGCTCGCGCCGTCGCTTGAGGACGACCGCGGCCGGCCGGTCGGAATGACAATCGGTTTCGGTCAGGTCCAGCACGCGCTTGTGGCATCGCACCGCCAGGTCGACCAGGGCCTTCTCCACATCCGTGTCCACGACGGCCGTCGTCGTTTCGAGAACGCGGACCTGTCGCTCGATCAGGTGTGCGGCGGCCCCCCGCGTGATGTAGAACCGCGCATGGGGCAGGCCTTGCAGACAGCTCGCGGGCGTCTCGATCGTCTTGGCGGACTGGATGGCCTGGGCCGCCAGCGCGGCCTTCGCCTGGCCGGCCGCCAGGATGATCGCGGTGCAGTCGCGATTGTACGTGATCGTATCGAGCCCGATGGTAATCACCAGGCTCTGACGGGCGATCTCGATTCCGCCCAGGTCCGTCGCGGCGGCCGCCTGCGTTTCGTAGTTCGTCGGGCACAGGCGGGTCGTCGAGTAGTGGTCCGAGCCGCGGATATTGAAACCGATGTGCCCGTCAGGACCGATTCCGCCGAGAAAGAACCCGATGCCGCCCAGGTCGCGAACTCGTTGTTCGTACTCCATGCACCACTGGTCGATCTGGGCCAGCAGGGTCTTCTGGCGGGATTCGAGCTGGTTCGTCGCCTGGCGGTACCGCAGCGTCAGGTCCACGCGATTGCCCGGCCAGGCCGCCGCCAGCGTCTCGCCCGGCCCCAGGCCGATCGTACACGGATCGACCAGAAGGGCCTTGGCGGGGTCCAGCCCGAAGCCCTCGATGTAGAAGTGCTTCACGTAGTGGGTGAAGCTGTTGTGCTGGGAGGAGTCCATGGGGTAGAACTCGTCGATCTGAACGAAGTGCAGGCCCGTCATGTCGGGCTTCTTCGTCGGATCGACGCCTGCCTCGCGGAGGGTCTGCTGGACCTCGGGCGTCTCCCACTCGGCCAGCAATCGGCGGACCCACTTGATGAAGTGTTCCGGCGTCTTGCCGGTCGGCAGGGAAATCACGCCGTCCGGGTGCTGCTGGGCCCACTCGATGAACCGCATCGCCGCCAGCTTGCCCAGAGAGGGGAAGTTCTCTACGACAATCGTGGGGATTCTTTCCGTCGGCGGGTAGAGGGCGTCGAAGGACGAGGCCCGGACGGCAACCTCCTCCACCGGGGTCAGACTGATCTGCATATCTTCTTCCATTCTATATACATGCACAGAGCTTGTGCTCGGTTTGCGGAAACGATGCTCGTAGCTTACCACCCTCCGTCTCCTCCTGCAAGCCCGCGAAACGCTGACTTCTTGAATCACTTCAGTTGCAGCGGACCACCCTGCTGCGGTATAATGCCTCGCGTTGAAAGGTTCCGACGGGGTGTAGCTCAGTTTGGCTAGAGCGCGTGCCTTGGGCGCACGAGGTCGCTGGTTCAAGTCCAGTCACCCCGATGGGGATCATCAGCGCGAGTCTCGGATCGCGTCTTGACACGCCGGTCGAACGCGCGTACCTTGTTCCCCGCCAGCGGGTACCGCGAACTTCGACCTGAACTTCCTGGGCACCCTGCTGCCGACGCAGGTCTTCGGCAGGCTGATGGCCGAGCAGAAGGCGGGCATCATCCTGAACGTCTCGAGTATGAACGCGCTGCGTCCGCTGACGAAGATCCCGGCGTACTCGGCCGCCAAGGCCGCCATCGGCAACTTCACGCAGTGGCTGGCGGTCCACATGTGCCAGAACTACGCGAAGGACATCCGCGTCAACGCGATCGCGCCGGGCTTCTTCCTGACCGAGCAGAACCGATTCCTGCTCACCGACGAAAAGACCGGCGGTCTGACCCCTCGCGGCGAGCAGGTGGTGGGCCACACGCCGATGGGCCGATTCGGGTCGCCCGACGAGCTGCTCGGCGCGATGTTCTGGCTGCTCAGCGACGCGTCGAAGTTCGTTACGGGAATCACAGTCCCCGTGGACGGCGGCTTCTCCGCCTTCAGCGGCGTGTGACGCGGCGTGGCGAGGGCGTCCCGCCCTTGCGTCCGTGGCCGTATGAAGAGAAGGGCAAGGGCAGGCACATGTAGGGTGGGCTGTGCCCACCTTCTCCCAAAGGGATTCGTGGTAGAGTCGAGACGTGGCGCGGTGGTTTAGGGGGAGCCTATCTGTTTCCGGCCCTTTCGTCTGCCGGTGCCTCAGTAGCTCTACCTTGCTCCGTTTCCACGTCCCGCTCATCGAACCGGACGTGCG
>JAGOLX010000004.1 GCA_017993835.1 Phycisphaerae bacterium | reverse complement strand
CGGCGTACTCGCTCACGGACGGCGCGGACTCCCCGAATGCAAAAGGCGGCAACGAGGACGACGCGAGGCTCGTCCCTGAGTTCTCGTTCGACCTCGCGACCTGTCCGATCCTGTTCATCCACGGCGACGCGGACGGTTGGGCGGCTATGAATTCGGTGAAATGCTGGGAGCAGCTTCGCCGGATGGGAATCCAGTCCGATCTCCACACGCTCGTCAGCCGCAATCACTGCTTCCAGAGGAAGGCCGCTCCGGGCACGGGCAGCTATACCTGGATGGGGCGCATTTGGGAATTCATGAACCACAAAGGTTTCAATAAGTAAAAAAGCAAACAAGGCAGTATCAGGATCTTGGGGACAGGCAAACAATCGCAGCCCAGTACGACGGCAAACGTAAACTCGAACCAAGTACTGTGTAATCCAGGGACCCCATACTCAATTCCAAGCCGAAATGGGCAAGGTTTCCCCCGATCTTCCCGCGTTCTCAATCGGACTTGGGGAAAAGCGCCATGAGGCTGTCGGCGAAGAGGGTATGGCCGTAGACGTTGGGATGGTTGATGTTGTTCTCCATGAGGGTGATGTACGGGATGCCCTGCCGCCAGAGCCGCCCGTAGCGCAGGGATCCTTCGGCGACCGCGATCTGATTCTCCTGGGCGAAGAGACGGACGCCTTTCACGTAGGCGCGGGGATCCTCGTCGATGTTCCGCTGGCTCGACAATCCCATCCAGCTTGGACGGATATAGTGTGGGGTCAGAATGATCCACTCTGCGCCGATCTCGCGGAAGTCCGCAAGGATCTTCCCGTAACGCTCCTGGACCTGTGCTTCTGAAAGCCCCCCATCATTGACGAATTCGGAGACGACCAGATCGGGCTTCCTGTCCAAGACCCTTTCTCCGTAATTGTGTTCGCTGCCCGGCGGCTCGCGGAGGTAGCTATCGGTATTGCGTCCGCCCCAAGCTTCGGTGACTAATTCAATCTTCGCGTTTGGATAACGTGCTTTCAAACGCTCAACAAACATCGTCTGGTAGCGATGGAAGGTGGTCACGCTGTCGCCCCAGGCGAGGATCTTTAGCGGCTCTCCGGACTGGAGCTTTCGCAGGGCATTGGGCAGCCGTCTTTCCGCAACCGACAAGCCGGTCGTCGCCGGCTCGGGATAGGCGGTTTCCAGAATGGGGAAGAGATTGTCCTCCGTCAGGGCGTCGAGCCGACCAGAAACGAAGATGTTCGCCAGCCGGGTCTCGCCCGCTGCCAGCGTCGGTGGTTCGGGCGTGACCGCGTGCGGCGTTCCTGTCTTGAGGACAATCCGGCTATCGGCACAGAGCACGGCCGAATCGATCCGCATTTTTGCGTACCGGTAGTCGATGTACACCGGTTGGTTGGGGGCGATCCCTCCCTGCGGCAAACGACCGACGCAGCCGGAGACAAGGTCAGCCTCGTAGTCAATGCCCTTGCTGAATCCCACAGCAGCGGGTTCCGGCCCGGCTCGGACCACGAGACTCTCGGGGTCAAGCAGGCCTTCCACCGTGCATTCCTCCGCAACAACTCCCGTGAGCCGGACGCCCTTTCTCCAGCCCGCTGAAGTGTTGGCGTCGAAATCCGGGAGCTTGTCGTATTTTTCATGGGCGACCGTGACGATATTCAGGCCGGGGATCTTCAACTCGGCGGCAACTGGAGGAGGCCCCGGGATGGTCACCGAGACGGTCCAGTCTCCCGTCAGGCGGATCTGGGCCTGCGACATGAGCGGGGCTGCCGCCCCGACCGATGAAATGCCGCACATCACGGCGGCGATAAACATTACTCGTATGGCTTGTTCTTTCAACGTAACCTCCCTCGTCGGCGCCGAGACAAGAAAAGGGACAGCAGACCTTTCGTTCATACGTCTTACTTATTAACGATTCGCCGTCTGTTTCTCAATTGTATTGCTGTGCGTATTGCGTTCTTTATTTCCGGGTATTTTGGGGGACACCATACCAATCTGTCGCCTTCTGGTTGACCCGCTAGGTTCAGTCTGGTAGGCTGGTTTCATGGCGCGATTGGCGAGAGTTGTGGTTCCGGGCGTCGCCCACCACGCCACGCAACGTGGCAATCGGCGACAACCGACGTTCTTCCAAGAGGAGCACTTCCTGGGACGAGAGATCCGTCCGACCAAGCACGGCCGCAAGCCCAAACGACAGGAGAAATGAGTATGGTGTCCCCGGAATTAAGGAGTCTGGTGTCCCCGGAATTCAAGATGGATATGCACGTGGCTGACATGGGAGGCAGGAGTATGCGATTACACGGCATCATCATCCTGATCCTCATCGGCTTGACCGGTGCCTTTGCGGACCTCTACGGGTGCTCCTCTGTCTGTCTCAATAAGGAGGGGCAGTTCATTCTTGGGAGCAACGTGGACTGGATCCTGGATGACGGCATGGTCGTGGTCAACAAACGTCACGTCGTCAAACGCGGATTCTGGTACAAGAACCTGCCCGACTGGACCTGGACCTCCAGGTACGGCAGCATTACCCTCACGAATGAAGGGCGCGAGTTCCCCATCCGGGGGATGAACGAAGCCGGACTGGTGGTCGTCGAAATGATGTTGGCCGAGACGGAGCATCCACCGGCCGGCGGCCTGCCTGTCCTGAGCGGTTCGCAATGGATTCAATACCAGTTAGACACCAGCGCGACGGTCGACGAGGTCATAGCCTCCGATAAGGTGGTCCGCATCGAACCCACGGACTGGGCGGGCATGGCTTCGCACTTCCTGATCTGCGACAAATCCGGAAAGGTTGCCGGCATCGAGTGGCTGGAGGGGAAGATGACCGTCTACACCGGCGACAAGCTGCCGATCCCGGCCATGGTCAACAGTGCCTATGAATCGTGCATGAAGGACGGGGACGACCCATCGGGACGCTTCAAGCTGCTGGCCGAGATGTACACCCAGTACGATGCCGCGTCCGCCAGCGATGCGGTAAGCTATGTTTTCTCTATGCTCGATGCCGTAGCCGATAAGCTCCCGGCGCCTTCTTCGACGAGATGGAGCATGGCATTTGATCCGCGCGCCATGCGTCTGTACTGGAAAACCGCCGGGAACAGCCAACTGCGGCATGTCGATTTGAAGGACTTCGACTTCTCGTGTCGGACGCCTGTCGAAGTGCTGGACATCAACGGCTCCGGCAGCGGCAATATGCGGACGGCGTTTGTCCTCTATACCGTTGCCCTCAATCGCGCCCTGGTCATGCGCACGTATGCTCTCTATAACGCGAGCAGCGACTACCTCGGCAGACAGTATTCCCAGGAGACGATCGACGGAATCATCGCCTTCCCTGGAAGCACTCTCTGCACGTCGGCGACTGACAGCAAACCCGATTCCCGTCCACAGGAGTGACTGTGGGGGACAGACGGGAGGTAATCGGGCGGTAATCGGTGGACAGCACACTCGATTTGGGAGCGAAATGAGTAGACTGTCCCGGGAAGTGCAGACTGTCATTCCCGCGAAAGCGGGAATCCACTACCCGGGATTCGTTGCAGTCTCGGGACTTATGGATCCCTGCTTTCGCAGGGATGACAGAGTCAAGTCCCGTGAACTCTCAATACCGGAAAGGCTTCACAGACACGGCCGGTGGGTGTGACTGACTTCTCCGGCACAGGGCTGGTCTCTTCGGATGGACAGAGGAAGGGACGGACCGATCCGGAATCCGCCGCCCCGGACAGGAAGCGCTGCTGTGCGGCAGGGCGGCGGGCATTTACCGCTTTTCGCCAGCAGCATGACATAGGAGATCCCGCGTTTCGTTCGGATGTGCCCGGCACATCCTCCATGCTGCTGGCCCAAAGCGCAAAATGCCCGGCCGAAGGCCGGAATCCGGATTTGTCCGTCCCTCTCCTTCGCTGCCTCGGCAACCGTCTGAGCCCAGAGACCCGGCTCGCCGCCGGAGACGCGTGACTACAGTCATACACGCCCGCCCGGTCCGCGAGTGGAATCCCTCTTTACACCCTGTCGGCGACGTTCTACAATGAAATGGTAGACTGAAAACGAAGGAGCCCTGGCTGATGCCGAGACACGCGGGGTTCCGCAAGCGGAAGGACCGGTTGGAAGGAAGTGAAATGCGTGGGTGTGACCCTAATTCTTCCGGAGGGGCCTTCTACGGCGACACCGCGGCGTAAAGGTGTTATGAGGAAACCATGTAACCGTTGTTCGCCAGGAGGAGAGATAATGCAGACCGTATTTAGCCACATCATCCAGAAGCGGTTCTCGCAGGTTAATGAGGACGTCGCAACCGATGCGCTCGCATACATTCTCGAATCCAGCGAGTCCGCGTGCAACGGCATGATGAAGCTCCTTCGCGGCATTGTCCCGGATCTCCCGCCCCTGCGCTTCAAGACCCAGCAAACCGAGGGAGCGATCCGCCCGGACATGTGGGGGTGTGCCGACAACGGACCGCGTGTCTTCGTGGAGAACAAGTTCTGGGCGGGACTAACCGACAGCCAGCCGGTCTCGTATCTCAAACAACTCGCTGCCTACACGCAACCAACGGTGCTTCTCGTCATCGCGCCTGCGGCGCGTGAGCAGACGCTCTGGCGTGACTTGAGGCAACGCCTCCTGGCTGCTGGAATCTTCACTTCTGACAGGCCGAGTGCGGCCGGCATACCCGCTTCGCTTGACACCCAGTTACGGTCAGTTCTCGCCATTACCTCATGGACCAGCGTCTTGTCCATGCTTGAGCATGAGTGTGTCGATGATCCGACAAGCAGAGGCGATCTTGTGCAGCTTCGCGCGCTGTGTGATGCGGCGGATAGTAACGCATTTTCCCCTATCTCACGTGATGAATTGACCAACCAACGCCTTCCTGCCTTCATGCTTGAACTCAGTTCCGTTTTGCAGGATGCGGTCGACAGGGCAGTGGCGAAGCAAATCCTGAATCTGAAAGGTACGATGCCACAGGCGTCATCCGAGCGGATTGGACGCTACTCCTATTTCGAGCGCAATGACGCTGTGGAGAACCGGCCTGGGGCATGGATTGGCATTCATTTCCGGCTCTGGAGGAAACACGGGGGCACACCCTTTTGGGTCGTGTTTCACGACAGCGATTGGGGGCAAGCCCACGCCGCACGGCGGGCGATTGAGCCATGGGCATCACGCGAAGGTGTATTGAGCACGACCGACGAGGATGGGAGTTTCGTCGTTGCGCTCGATGTTCCGGCGCAGGAGGAGAAGAGTTGCGTTGTCGATGCCATCGTGGCGCGGTTGCACGGTATGAGCCGCGCACTCGCAGGGCAAGCGACGCCCGGGCAGTCGGGGGACAGCGATGCCTGACTCAGTTCCACTTCCGGGTTCTCTCCGATCATTCGTGGATTCTTGTGACTGGACGTTCGCAAAGACCTACGCCAAGACATGGCCTCACGAGTACATCGTACGCGATCGAGTGGATGAGGGGTCGTTCGTCTCACTCGTCAGACACATTCGCGAGCATGGGTACCGAGGCTGGTTCTACCGGAAACCGATCACGTGCTTTGATGAATACGGGATGGTCTACTGGACGATGGGTGCGCCCATCGAAGAAACGACTGTTGTGAACAGGTGCACAAAGGAGCAGTCGTACGAGTACCGGCTGAAACACGGAACACTGCCAGAGTCGAAGACCACGAGAGCCGAACAATCGCCTTCAGCATACCCCGAAGGGGGCGCGGACGCGCCCTCCGGGTCTGCTGAGGCGTAGCGTTCGGCCACGGATCGGACCAACAACATGGGCGAGCCGTACTGGGTGCGGCTGCCGTCGACGGAAGATGTTGCCAAGGGGTGTCTTGCCCACTCGATCTCCGACTTTCTCCTGCTTCCGGAACTTCTCGCGTCTTTCGGCCGACTTGGCTACGACGTCGTGGAGATGGTTCTGGCAGACCAGGAGGGCTGGGACCGATACGAGGCGGCCAAGTGGCTCACCATGCGTCGATGGCTCCAAGCCAATCCCGGCGACGAGCTCGCGAAAGAGGTTCGAGCCAAACTGACCTCGGAACCCGAGCGCTACGCCGCTCACACGCGTGAATACGTGGGCTGGGGGGTGTTCGCGCTGATGCCGCGGTGATCGTCGTCCTGGGCACACTCCGGCCGGCGGGTGCACGTCCGCAGTTGTGTCCCGTGTCGGCGGAGTCGGGCGCTCTTGCTGTTCGGAGTTCCGCGTTTACGCGGGTCCAACAGTCCGAGCGGCCTTTGCATCCTGCGGTTGTTGGAGAAGAGATCCAGTCGGGGGACAGCATACTCAATTCGGGAGCGGAATAATGAAGCTGTCCCCGGAAATCGCTCCGGAAATCGGGTTGTCATTCGCGCGCAAGCGGAATCCAGTCTCCAGGTCCCGCCCGGTCTCGCGGTTCCTGGATTCCTGGTTCCTTGGCGCGGCCTTCGGCCGCAACCCAAGTGCCTGATAGAGAGGAACGGATGGACCGATCCGGAATCCGCCGCCCTCGGTGCGAAGCGCCGCTACGCGTCGGTGCAGCGGGAGTCTGACGCGTTGGGGCCACCAGCGACCAAGGGGACCGCAACGTCCGCCGTGTTGTGCCAAACCCGCAAGCGAGCGTTTCGCTCGCGTTCACGCCGGAGGCCGCAATGCGAGAAACTCCCCCTCGTACGACCGCTTCGGGCGTGCCTGCCATCGATTGGAGTGGACGTTCCGATTCCTATGTATCGGGCGAAATCCCTCTCTACACCCTGTCGGCGAGGTCCTACAATGAAATGGCAGACTGAAAATGAAGGAGCCCTGGCTGATGCCGAGACACGCTGGGTTCCGCCAGCGGGAGTACCGGTTGGAAAGTGAAATGCGTAGCTGGAACCGCAATTCTTCCTATATGGAATCGGACCAGGGCTGCCCCCGAGTAAGTAGCGAGCGGACTCAGTTGGCGGCTCTGCAGCTTGTTCTGACCCTTTAGGGTTGCCCTTTCGCCGAACAGGCCCTATAATAAGACTGTGCGCCGGCGGGCCATTCGTGGTTGCGTGTTGTGCCAAGCTCCGTCAGTGAGAAGGGACTCAATGTTGTTTCATTCTGCCGACGGCGCCTTTTGCCCACAGCCACCATGCCCCGCAATCGTGTCTCTATGCAGCAGAAGGAGGTATCCCGATGTCCGCAACCAGCCTTCTCAAAACCCTCGCCGTTGTCCTGACCGTTCTCTTCGCCTGGGGCGTTGCACAGGCTGACGATCCCAACGACGGAGCGGGAGTCCACATGGTGGTCGGTAAGATCGGCGGTGTCCTGTCCGCGCAGAACGGGCAGGGCGACGCCATCGAGCTCACCATCCCGGCCGGGGCGCTCACGGAGGATGTGGAAATCACCATGCGGCCCTTGTCCACGCCGCTGGTGGATCCCATCGCCAGGCACGTCTTCCCCGGTGTGGAACTGCTTCCCAACGGGTTGACCCTCCTCGTGCCGGCCACCTTGGAGCTCGTTCCGGCCCAGGCCGTGGCAGACCCCACGCGGGTGGTCCTGTACCACGTGCAATCCGAGGACTTCATCGTCCCCCTCAGCTCGCTGCCCAGGCCGGCATTGATCGAGGGCGAGGAACCGGTACAGGAAGAACCGGAACGCATTGCAGGTTGCCTCGATCATTTCAGCACCTACGGCGCCGGGGAGCCGACGCTGGACGAGGCGCAGGCACTCGTCGATCTGGCCTTTGCTATGATGCCCGACTACGATCCGTACGGGTACGAGGCCTTCCGCAGCTCAGTGAGCGAGATGCTGGCCCTCCTGGAAATGATGGCCTTGCTGGGCGCTGACGATGAGTACGATCGATACAGCGAAATGCTCGGGGAAGCGGTGCTTGCACGCATCAAAGCATTCCTCGATGGGCCTCGACCGGAGCCGCCCTGCGATTCCGATTACATCCACGCCGTCATAGGATACTTCGAGGTGATGGCCTTGCTGGGCCTGCCCGTATATGACAACGTCGAGCTGAACAGGGAAGTGGACGCCGTCCGGTCGCAGATGCAGGACTTGTTCAAGGAGGTGACCGATCGCTGTCTGCGCCAGCTCAACCTTTATATCAACATTGACGTCATCTGGGGCGAATACCTCGAAAAGAACTACAACGGAACTATTAACCTCGGATGGCAGATCTACGGCGACGATCCGAACTACGTCTACGGGACGGCAAAACTTCCGACGACCGGGGGCGGCGCGTACGGCGGCACAACAACTACATTCGATGGCGTTTGGTACGTGGTCGCACAAGGCTCGGTGACTCCGGCCACGAATGAAGCGGGTGTCATGACGGATCTGGTCCTCGATCTGACCTTAAGCGGCGAGGTTGTGGAAGAAGTGGCAAGCTGTAATCCAATGGGCTGTGCCTCGGCCACATCGATGTATCACCAGGAAAAGACGGTGACCTTGTCTATAGTGAACCTGACGAGCACCACCGTCACCATAGAAGACTTCGAAGGAGGCGTAGCCATTACGACAACAACGCTGGAACGTGTTACAGACCCATTGTCGCAATGACATTCGTGAGATCCGACCAGCGACTTCGCGTCCGGCCGATTCGGAAGGGGAATCCCTCTTTACACCCTGTCGGCGAGGCCCTACAATGAAACTGTTAGGCGGTGATCGAGTCTATTCACACCCGTAAGGAGGTTTTCTGCATTGGACATTCCACGGATCTTTAACATCACTGAGAGTGCTCACCGCATCCATAACCCGTTCACACCCGAGAAGCTCGCCACTCTCGGCAGGGTGCTGCGTCTGGCGCCGGGGACCCGCGTGCTCGACCTCGGCAGCGGTTCGGGCGAGATGCTGTGTACCTGGGCACGCGATCACGGCGTCGCCGGTGTCGGCGTCGACATGAGCCAGTTGTTCACCGAGCAAGCGAAACGCCGCGCTGAAGAACTCGGCGTCGCCGACCGAGTCGAGTTCATCCACGGCGACGCTGCCGGCTACGTCGCCGACGAAAAGGTCGATGTGGCAGCCTGTCTCGGCGCCACGTGGATCGGTGGAGGAGTAGCCGGCACCATCGAGCTTCTGGCGAAGAGCCTCCGCGCCGGAGGGGTCATCCTCATCGGCGAGCCGTACTGGGTGCGGCTGCCGCCGACGGAAGACGTCGCCAAGGGGTGTCTTGCCCACTCGATCTCCGACTTTCTCCTGCTTCCGGCACTCCTCGCGTCTTTCGGCGACCTCGGCTACGACGTCGTGGAAATGGTCCTGGCGGACCAGGAGGGCTGGGACCGGTACGAGGCGGCCAAGTGGCTCACCATGCGTCGATGGCTCGAAGCGAATCCCGACGACGAGTTGGCGAAAGAGGTTCGAGCCCAACTGACGTCGGGACCCGAGCGCCACGCCATGTACACGCGTGAGTATCTGGGCTGGGGCGTGTTCGCGCTGATGGCGCGGTGATTGTCATCTTGGCGACAGCTTGCCCATTTCTGTCGGAAATTGAACAGGGTGTTCCCAGATTCCACTCTCTCGTTTGCCTGGGAGGGGCGGTGGGCCAGAATATCTGGGCACACTCTGGCCGGTGGGTGCAGGTCCGCAGTTGTGTCCGTTGTCGGCGGCGTCGGGCGTTTCTGCTGTTCGGAGTTCCGCGTTTACGCGGGTCCAACAGTCCGAGCGGCCTTTGCGTCCTGCGGTTGTTGGAGAAGAGCCAGCTGCGCTACAGGACTCTTCAACCCGCCTGAAGGCGGAACTCCAAACAGGCTCCGCCAGCACCACGTCTCATCATGCGACCTCGGACAGCGCTCCCCCGCACGCACAAACGGACATGCATCCCGGCCGGTCCGGGAGGGGAATCCCTCTTTACACCCTGTCGGCGAGGTCCTACAATGAAGCAACAGACTCGGAACGAAGGAACCTTCGCTGATGCTGAGACACGCCGGGTTCCTCAAGCGGAAGTGCCGGTTGGAAGGAAATGGAATGCGCAGGTGGGACCCCAATTCTTCCTCCCAAGGTGTTCTATGCAGAAACCATATAATCGCTGTTATACGCGACATCAGAACAGTGTTGGAGGTTCGAGATGGAGTTTAGAGGACGAGTAGCACTGATAACGGGTGCTGGAACGGGGAATGGCGAGGCAATAGCAGAGCGACTCTTCGCTGGTGGAGCATCGATTGGGCTGGTTAGTCGCGACCTTGATGCGGTGCAATCGATCTGTCAGAGAATCGACCCGGCAGGGGTACGAACGTTGGCCGTTGAGGCGGATGTGCGTGATTCGAAAGCTATCGAGGCTGCGGTGAAGAGTGTCGTCGAGCGGTTTGGCAAGCTCGATTTGGCCGTGAACAACGCTGGCATCACGGGTCCAGCTGGAGTACCAGTTCAGGACATAGGAGTGGAGATATGGCAGGAGGTAATCGAAACCGACCTGACAGGAGTCTTCTACTCAATGAAGTATGAGATACCCGCGATGCTCACAAATGGGTCTGGCGCGATCGTCAATATGTCGTCTGCCAACGGTTTGGTGGGTCTGCCGGGAATGGCTGCTTATACCACAGCCAAACACGGGATCATTGGGCTGACCCGTTCTGCTGCGCTAGAGTTGGCCGAGTCCAATATCCGCGTTTGTGCAGTAGCTCCAGGATATGTCGCAACTCCACGGATCATGGATTCTGGCAAAGAGGTCACCGACTGGATGGCTAGCGTACATCCCATGAAGCGTCTTGCTACACGGGAAGAGGTTGCGGATCTGGTTGCATATCTATTGAGTGACCGCGCAGCATTTATAACCGGGAGCGTGCATTCTATCGATGGCGGGTATACCGCACAGTGATCGAATTGCGCATAGAACCAGTTGCAGCGGACGACGCTACGCGTCGCCGCTGAACCCGTGCGTCAGGCGGCCACAGGAGGCCACTGCACATGCGCTTGCATTATGGAGCTATACCGAGTTCGCCGGACTTTACGCCGGACGCATGGTGGAAGCTACTGAGGACGCCTTCGCCTCGGATGGAGAGATTAGTCTGGCTTGCGATTGGCATTGTCGCAGCGGCGGTGGTCGGTGTTCTCTGGTTGGCCATTACACCGTTACAGGTAGGCGATGTAACCTCCGCCCTGTCCTTGTCCGGCTTGGTGGTTTCGTTTGCGGGTATGGTCGTTGTCCACGAGCTGCTTCATGTGGTTGTTCACCCGATGTCAGGACGGTCGCCGGATTCGATTGTGGGGTTTGGACCGTCGATCGGGTTCTACGGCCACTACGGCGGCGAGATGACGCGCAACCGCTTCGTCGCCATCCTACTGGCGCCTCTGGTTGTCATCAGCTTCGTCCCCCTGCTCGTGGCGGCTGTTGCACAGGTGGCCTCGGGCTGGGCAGCGTTTGTTTCCGCCTTCAACGCTTTCCTCGCTTGCGCAGATATACTCGACGCAGGCCTGGTTCTGTTTCAGATTCCAGCTACCGCGATCGTTCGCCAGCAGGGCTGGAGAACATACTGGAGAGAGCATGAGATACTCGCCGCCTGACCATGCGCTCAGCTTTCGCCGTTCGGCCACGGATCGGACCAACAACATGAGCGAGTACGAGATCATTGACACCAATGCTCAGAACCTCGGCGGTTGCGGCTTCTGTGGCCGCAAGGACCCCGACAACGAGGGGTATCGTCGGAAATCGGAGTGGCTCAAGAAACTCTATCCCCGCCCGTGCTACCGAGCCCGCCGGCGGCTTCGAGGAAGGATGGGAAGCATGACCGTAGTTGCACGCGTGCAATAGGGGGTCATGGAAACCCTGGACTGTCATTCCCGCGTGAGCGGGAATCCACAAATCGCGGGACCCAGCTTATCATGAGTAGTGTGGAATTCCGAGGGCAGCTTGGTCATTAGGATCGGAGTCGCTCTTCTCGTTGCGACATCGCGCTAGTATGCGGTGCGCACGTTACGAGACTCTTTCTCATTCCAGAGGAAACAAGTCCTTGGATCTGGGCTCGCCACATCCGGCGCATGCGCCGTCGTACCAACTCATAGGCAGGGCGCACCGGGGACAACGCCATCGTTTTTCTTCGCATCTGACCCACTCCTGAACGCCCATCTCACGAATCTTTCTAAGGTTTGGAAGGTATTCTTGACGGTGCAGATAGCGGCCCATATTGATTAGATTCGTTATACGATAGCAGGGCAACTCTCCACAGTCGGTACAACGGGAATCACTCTGTTTGTTCAATGCGTGCAGCCTTATGTCGCACCTCTGGCAATGGGCAGCCAGCACGCCACCACTGAGACAGCCGTCGCAAAGAAGGCCATCCATCCAATTCGAAGGCGGAATCCCCTTCAGTGCCTTTGCCGGTCCGGATGAAGATCTCTTTTGCTGTCTCATTCCTATCTGCTCATCTTCGCCGTGTCTTGCCAAGTAAGCCGGACAGGCGCCGCAATAGGTTCCGCATGCGGCTGCCAGATGGACTTTGCCCTTGCCGTCTGCGATTACACGCTCTGATGGATTCTCTTGTGAACAATCCAATGAAAGACATGCACAACCAACAGCTACACCAGCTACCCCTTTGAGAAACCGTCTTCGATCTGTTTGCTCGTTATTATCGAAATCCATGTTGACCCTCTCATCTTCAATGAATGATAGGAGTATCGAATACCAGGATTCCCCGAAAGTCAACCGCAAGTCCGTGTTTTCTGAGAAGATCGCGAGGTGAACCATAGTGGGGACTTCGAGGGTCGGCAATGGGTGGAACACGCCTTTCCCGAGTTGTCCGGAGGGCTGTTTGGTTCATTCGTCCGTGGCGACCAACGTGCGGACAGTGACGTAGACGTGCTGGTCGAGTTCGAAGAAGGCCAGAAGACCTTCGACCATTTCATTGGGCTGTCGTTCTTGCTGGAGGATTTGCTGGGGCGGAGGGTCGAGTTGGTGACGTGTGATTCGCTCAGTCCCCATATAGGCCCGCACATCTTGAGGGAGGTGGAGTATGTCTCCCTCGCCGGTTGAGCATCCACATACTGATCTCTGATTGTTGATTTGCGATTCTTGATTGGAGCGGCGCGGCGGCCTCTTCAAATCGACAATCAGAAATCACAAATCCTAAATCCGCTCTGCCTCAGCCGGTCTGTTTCCACATCCAGGGCGTTGCGGCGGCGAACCAGACGACGGTTGCCAGCAACATGACCCACTTGACTGTGGCCAGTTCCATGCGGCCGGCCAGGAACAGGATCGACGGCAGCATCAGAGCGACCAGCGACAGTATCGAGACAGTGACAAGCAAGGTACGCATGTGATCTCTCCTATGCTTCCGGCGCAGCGGGACCCATTGCTTTCCTGACCAAGGCAGGAGTCCCACCACGTTGGTAGACGTAACTCAGTACGATGTAGAGGATAGCGGCCATAAACCAGCCTGGCAGCGAGACGAAATAGATCTGGATGGTGAACGTGTCCTTGACCCACTGTACCCTGTCAGTGAGGCTGAGGATGTTCCCCTGGACGAGCTTATCGATGATCCATCCGAGCTTGACGAAGAGCAGACACACGGCCACGGTGATGAGCCAGGGAAGACCAGCAGCCCAGTGGAAATGACGACCGCTCAGTTGGGCATAGGAACCTCGCAGGCCGAGCCGGGGGATCACCCAGAAATCCATGAAGATCACGGCCCCCATGGGCATGAGGACCAGGCCGTACAGGGCCACGAAATCCAGCAGTTGCATGGCCAAGGCCGGGAACATGCCGGCGATCGTGGCGATGGCGCCCGTGATCAGGGTCACGCGGAAGCGCGACGATTTGGGGATGATCGCCTGAAATGCCAAGCCTGCCCGGTAGATGGTCGGGTTGGCGGTGGTCCAGCCGGCGATGATGACGCAGATCAAGCCCGCCACACCGGCGGCTTGGTAGGCCAAGGGGCCCGGCAGCACGCTGTTATTCGTGGGGTCCTGGTGCAGCTGGAACGCATAGAGAATCGACGCCGCCAGCCAGGCGAGGAAGTGACCAAGGAACATGCCGGTTGCGCTGGCCACGCCGTACCACGATTTCTTCGCGAATCGAAGCACCGACAGGTCCGACATGCCGATGTGCATGGCCATATTGCAGAACCAGGCGAAAAACATCACGTGCCAGAAGGTGAACTTCACCTTGCCCGGCTGCGGGTCGCCGCCTTTCCAGATGCTCGTCTGGGCGAGCGTCCAGACGTCTCCAAGGCTCCTGACTTCCGTGCCGGTGGCATCGATGAACTGCCGCAGGCCGATCAGCCCGAACGCGATGAACACGAGCACCATCCAGGGGGCCGCGATGTTGGCGACCTTGGAGACGACCTCATAGCCATAGGCCGCGACGACCGAGATCACCGCGCCGACCGCCAGGACGGCGAGCACCCATCCGACGCTGTTCGGGTAGAAGTCGTTCAAGGCGGGCATCGGGAACTTGAACCAGACGCCCAGCGCCGTGGCCGAGACGGTCACCATCGCGCCGGCCAGGAAGCAGAACATCACGCCATTGGCGAGGTTGTACAGCGTTACGAGCTTTCGCCCGCAGATCTTCTCGAGCTGATAGTAGAGCGTCAGTCTGGCCCGCGTGGCGATCGGGGCGCACAGGAAGACCCAGCTCAGCACAGCCAGCACGTTGCCTACGATCAGGCCGACCACGACGTCGAACGCGCTGACGCCTGCGGCTACAAAGAGAGGCCCGATTGCCAACTCGGTCCCCGCCGTATGTTCGCCGGCGTACATCCCGATGAAGCTCTTGAAGCCGAGCAGTCGATTCTGTGGCACGGGCTCCCGCTCGAACTCACCGCCGCTCTGCTGTTGTTGTGACTTCTGCTCCGTGTCCATTCTGTGCGTCCTTATTGCAGATTCAAGTGCGATTGCTGAGCACGTTCTGTTCGTAGGCCTTTACTTCGCGCAGCCAGGCGTCACCGACCGGCACGTTCGATTGGGTGCAATAGTAATCCCAAACCGCCCCGAACGGCAAGGTCTTGAGTTCTTCCAGCATGGCCAGACGTGACGTGTGGTCGCCCTGGGCCTCGATCCGTGCGAGCTTCTTCGTCGGCTCCAGCATGGCCGTCAGCAGGGCCTTGATCATGCAGCGAGTGCCGATGACCCAGGCGGCGATGCGATTGATGCTGGCGTCGAAGAAGTCCAGGCCGATGTGGACGCGACCGAGGTAGTCGTTTCGCACGAGTTCCTGCGCCAGCACGGTCAGCTCGTCGGAGAGGATCACGACGTGGTCGCTGTCCCAGCGGACGCCGCGACTGACGTGAAGGAGGATCTCATCGACGAACGTCATCACCGCGGATATCTTGTCCGCGACGGTCTCCGTCGGGTGGAAGTGGCCGGTGTCCAGGCACAGCAGGACGTCGTTGGCGACCGCGTAGCTCAGATAGAACTCGTGCGAGCCGACGACGTAGCTCTCCGAACCGATGCCGAAGAGCTTGCCTTCCACCGCGTCCAGCAGGTAGTTCCGGCTGATCTTGTCGGCGCGGATCTCGTCGAGCGATTCCTTGAGGCGCTCGCGCGGGCCCTTGCGGTCGATGGGGATGTCCTTGTAGCCGTCGGGAATCCAGGTGTTCAGCACGCAGGGGGTCCCGAGCTGCTTGCCCATGTAGGCGCCGATCTTGCGGCAGGCGATCCCGTGCTCGACCCAGAACTTGCGGATGCCCTTGTCGGCGCTGGAGAGTGTGAAGCCGTCCGCGGCCTTCGGGTGCGAGAAGTACGTCCCGTTGAAGTCCATGCCCAGCTTGTTGGCCTGAGCCCACTGGACCCAGCCTTTGAAGTGTTTGGGCTCCAGCTCGTTGCGGTCCGCTTTGCCCTTGCTTTCCGCGTAGTTCGCGTGCAGGTTCAGACGATGCCGGCCGGGGATCATGCTCAGCGCTTTCTCGATGTCCGATCTCAGCTCATCGGCGGTTCGCGCCTTGCCGGGATAGGCGCCGGTGGCCATGATGCCGCCGCCGCGGAGCCCGTCGCCGCTCTCGAAGCCGCCCACGTCGTCCCCTTGCCAGCAGTGCAGCGAGATGGCGACCTTGCGAAGCTGCTTCATCGCCTTGTCCGTGTCCACGCCCAGTTCGCCGTACCGCTCTCGCGCCAGCCTGTACGCCTGCTCGATCTGTCTTGAGTTTGCCATGGCAATCCTCTTTCTGTTAGGTTTGTAGTGACGCCGTCAGGCGTTATCTTCGATTGTCTCTCGAACACATCACCCATTCAAGATATGCCCTTACGGGCACACTACGAACGGCTACTTCTGCACTTGCAGCGGCCCGATCTTCAAGGCGTCCGCGCCGGGCAGTTTGGGAAAAGCCGCGTGCGGCTCCGTCTGGTACCAGTAGGAGACCGCCGCGATGTCATCTTGTTCCTGGAGGTACTTGCCACCCTCCTGCCAGCCGAGCGCCTGGATCGTGACTTTCAGGTCCTTCTCGAACCGGACCGGGTCGGTGATGTGCCACCGGTAGAGCCCGAATCGCTGGCCGACCTTGTAGATTTCGTCCCGCGGCAGGACCTGGGCCAGACCGGTGTAGGGCGTCGAGAACTCCGTGTAGCGGGCTTGGCCGTCGTCGTCTTTGGTGTCGAAGTTGTAAGAGCCGCAGAAGTAGTCTTCGGTGCCGGTGCCGGCGATGGTCGGGAACTCCTGGTCGCCGTCCAGGAAGAACTTGATCTCGCCTTCGCCCCACCAGCCGGGACTGTGGACTTCCCAGGCGAGGTACGTGCCGACGAAGTGGCCCTGGCCCTGCACGCCGTCGAGGATGGTGAACAGGCCCTTGGTCTGGAGCGGGGATTCGCGCCGGTACTGGGCGTGGAAGTAGCCCATGCTCTGGGGCACGTCCGTCAGCGTGTAGTTGATTTGATAATAGAGCGTCATGTCCTTCTCGTCGAGGTTCTCCATCGTGACCTTGGCGCTCTTGCGGAAGGGCATCGGCCAGTAGCAATTGAACGCGCTGCCCGGGTTGACGCAGATCGCCAGGGAGTTGATCTGGGAGTACTTGCCCCAGCCGCAGGCGAAGAAATGACTCATCGGCACCTCGACCGACGGAGTCGTCTCGCCGTCCCAGTAGAAGCGGAGGATATAGAGCTGCGTCTTGTCCAGCGGAGCGGGCGTCATCCAGATCTGCTGGATCGCGCCGGCGCCGTTGATCTCGCCCATCGTGAACGTGGACTTCGCGGGAATCCGCACGGAAGGCGAGATCTTCCAGCCCTGGCCCAGGTCGCGGGCGGCGTTCTTGCCGGTGCCCTCGGTAGCCATGCCGGCCTTGCCCTTTTCGCCGGTGAAGTTCTCCGGACTGATTGAGCGGCTCTGGGCGTGCGAGAGGCGAGGCAGGTTGCCCAGATCCGTGCCCAGCCCGTTGAATTCGCGACCCTGCGCGAACAATCCGCCCGCCAGGAGAACGACGATCAGAATGGATGCCTCCACGCATTTCCCATGACTGCTTGCCGACGCTCCGCTGCTCCATTTCATCGTCCAGCCCTTTCACTCGATGATTCTACATATTCATATTGCGAAAGACGCGTTGCCGCAATGGGGCCAGCCCCATCCTGAGGTTCTCTCGTCAACCTGAGGTTCTCTTGTCATCCTGAGCGAAGCAAAGGATCTGGGCGTCGAAGCGAGAACAAAGTCCGTTTCGATGCCGACTTCTCCTTCGTAGGCCAGGTGCTTCACTTCGTTCAGCATGACAAGAAGGTCGATTCGTTCCTGTTTTCTGAGTGGTGGATCGGCGCACGCACCTGATTCCACTCAATCCGCGTATTTATCCAGCAACGTTTTCTCGGCCTCGCGGGTCCAGAGGCCGTTTTTCAGGCAGGCCGCGACGTCCGGCATCTTCTGTGGAAGCTCTTCGAGCCGGGTCAGACCCAGGCTCCGGCACGCCGGGTACACCATGATCTTGCCCGCGATCAGGCGGTTCTCGACCGCGCGGATGCCCTCGACCGCGCCCTCGAAACCGCAGATGGCCGCAACGCTCACATTCGTGTCGAGCCGGTCGGATTCGACCTTCTCCAGCATGCGTTTCATGTCGTCGAGGGTCGAGCCGCTGGTGCCGATGAAGTACAGGCGCTTCTCGATGTAGGCGTCGAGGTCGATCTGGCCGGTGACGGTGGCCGGGATGCCCGCGAAGATGTTGATGATGCCGCGAGGGGCGGCGCAGTGCACCGCCGCGGCCACCAGTTCGGGCACCGGAGCCATCAGCACCGTGTAGGTGTAGTCTAGTTCCATCTGCTCGTTGTTGGCGTTGTACGGCTTGTAGTCGACGGCGTTCTTCTCCGCCAGGGGGCCGGCGATCTGCGTCAGTGCCGCCAGGCGGTTGTCGTCCACGTCCCCGGCGTAGACGGTGACTCCCGGGACGCCCTGGCAGATGTTGCGGATGACGTGCATCATGCCCATGGGCCCGCCGGCGCCGACGACGTTGACGATCTCGTCGTGACGGATCTCGCCGGTCTTGGGGATGTACTTCATCGACTCCGCGGGATCGGTGCCGGTGGTGCCGATGATGCGAATGCCGCCGTAGTGGACGCGGCCGACCATCGTGACGACCGGTTTGCCGAACCGCTCGCCCTCCAGGACGATATTGAACAGTCCGTTGGCGGCCACCTTCGGGAACAACTGCTCCACGGTCCGCGCGTTGGCGCCGAAGTAGATCACGTCGTCATACGCCGCGTCTTCGAGATCGAAGATGCTCTTGACGTGGACGACGGTCGAGCCCAGGTCGGTCGGCGGGATCGACTTCGAGACCCATGTCACCTTGGCGGGTGTCCCGTACTTGCGATAGAGGTTGTTCATCCGGCCGTCGGGGATTCCGATGTCGGCGACGATCAGCATCCGCCCGCCCGTCTTGAGCGTCGTGCGTTCCTTCGTGACATAGGCGTCCTCGACGCAGGCCCAGGGCTCGCACAGCGCGATGGCCGAGCCGGCGCGTTCCTCGCCGGCGGGGATGAGCATGGACTCCCCGTCGGGAGCGGTGATGACCCGCTCGTCCATCAGGACGTACTCCTGCAGGGCGCCCTCGAAGTTGTACCCGAAGGCGGAGTTCGACGAGGCGGTGTGTACCCAGCGGTAGTCGGTCTGAACCAGGTACCGCTCGCCGGGCTTGTGGCGTTCGACGCCGGGACCGACCGCGACGATCCGCACGACCGTCTCGTGACCGGGGACGGTGGGCGCCGCGTCCGGGACGTAGCTCGGAATCTCCTTGAGGACGTTGGGGTCCACGCCGGAGACGACCGGGCCCTTGCGGACGTGGCCGGTGAACTGCTTGAGCAGCTTCAGATCCGAGAAGCACAAGCCGACGACCTCGACCTTGGCGAGGACCTGGTGCGGCCCGGGCTTGAATACTTCCTTGTCCTTGTTCAGAATGAGCTGGTCCGGCCCGACCAGTTGCACGGCGTATTGCCGATCAGGTGTTTTTCCCATGGTCTACTTCCATCTCTCGAACTGCGGCGCAACTCCAGCGATCCCGACACGGATCAGGGGCGCTCGTGGGTTGCTCTGTCTTGTCATCCTGAGCGAAGCGAAGGACCCGGGCCGGGAATGCGATACCCACGCCGTGTGTGTGCCGCAGGCTTCCCGTCCGTGGCAAGTGCATGATCGCACTTGCGTACTGGCCATGGAGGTCCACAGGGACCTCGGGTTGTCATTCCCGCGAAAGCGGGAATCCACTCCCTGGGGCGCGTCGCATACCACGGTCTCTGGATTCCTGCTTGGGCAGGAATGACAGGGTCCAGGCGGCGCCTCGCCGTGCGACGGGAGGCTACAACTGTGGTCGTATACCCATTCGTCGGCCAGATGCCTCACTTTGTTCAGCATGACAAATGCCATCCGAATTGCCTATTTGCTCACGCTTGTACTGTTCTCAGAACGTCGCCGGGCGACGCACAACTCTTGAGGTTTCGCAGCCGATCCTCGTTCTGCGGCTTCAAGGTCACGCCGATTTCCTCGAAAAACGCGTTCTTGCGCTCTGCGGTCCCGAAGTGCTTGTCGGCCCAGGCGCTGGTGTAACCCAGCTTGCACCGCTGCTGGAGCACGGAGTGGGCGTAGACAATGTGCGAACCGGTCAGGAACGCCGGCAGCAGGGGGGCCAACTCCGCCGTGTTGAAATCATCGACGAATTTCTGGCCGGGACTGTTCATCTCCGTGCCCGCGACGAGAACGAGGTGTCGCCGTTTGGCGAGCTCGACGACCTCGTAGAGGTTCTTGACCTTCTGATCCTGTGAGCCCGGCGTATAGTTGCGATCGGGAATCACGTTGAGCGCCACGGCGCCTGTGCTCATCGCGACGTCGAGCAGTTCGTCCATCGCGTGTTCGCCGTCGCTGGTGCCGTCGAGCCAGGTGTGCACGGGCATCCCGCCGGAGGCCAGGATGAAGCGGTTCGTGTCGGCCATCTGGGGGAACGAGCCGGAGTCCGGCTGGACGTAGCCGACCCCGCCACGCTTCATCGTTTTGGAGCGGATCGTGTTGATGAGATCCCGTCCTTCGGGCAGGCCGAGCTTCCTGGCGTCGGTCCCGAGCTTCTGCGACCAGAACTCGGCGAGCTTGTCGCCTTCGCCGAAAGTCGCCTTTGCCTTCCGGGCGTACGCGACGCACATGTGTCGCTCCGTCGCATTGCCCGCGGGCGTCAGAGTCAGCACGTCCGCCTCGTAGTCCAGCCCGACGGGACTGAGGTGCTTGTTGACCCGCTGCATCAAGTCGCGGTTCCGCTGCTGGGCGGTCTCTTTGAGGCTCTTGAGGAACTTGCGCTGCGACGCAGGGACCTTCGAGGTGGGGAATCCGACGCCCATGTGGTACGAGATGCCCGGCTCGCCCGGCGAGTTGATCACCCTCGTAGCGAATTCCGGCACGTAGACCCGCGTCTCGAGTCCCGAGCAACCCTTGAGACCCAGCAGCCGGCAGGCCTCGCGAAATTCGTCGAGCGCGTCGAGCACGTCGAAATCGACGGTCCCCACCACCGCCAGACCCGCCTTGCGGGCCAGCCAGGCGAACTTCGTCGGCGAGTAGCCGTAGGCGTTGTACGAGAAGAACGTGTGGCAATGCAGGTTCGTGAATCGTCCCGGCTCGGGTAGAGAGACCTCGCCGGCCCGCACCTTCTCCAGAAGCGACGCGAGAGCCGCTTTTCGCTCGGCGGCGTCGAAGCTGTCCAACTGTTGTTCCAGTGTTTCGATCAAAGTCACTATCTCCTTCCCTCCGCCGGTCTATGGGACTACATATCCGTCATGGGCAACCGTCAGCGTAGTAGCACGGGCATCTTGCCCGTGAGTCTCAGGGGCATCCTGCCCCTGTCCTGCCACGGGCAGGATGCCCGTGCTACGAAACGCCTCACGGTGTCACTACGAGCGGACAAACGTCTTGTACTGGCGGTCCCAGAGGTCCCGGTTCTGTGGCTTGTACTCTTTCATCTCGAAGGAATTGCGAACGACCTGGCGGGCCTCGTCGATGCTCTTGAGCTGGCCGACCGCCTTGGCCTGCATCAGGACGTTGCCGCTGGCGGTGGCCTCGATGGGACCGGTGACGACCCTGCGTCCGGTCGCGTCGGCGGTGAACTGGCACAGCAGCTCGTTTTGAATTCCGCCGCCCACGATGTGGAGCACGTCGATGCTCTTGCCCGTGATGTCCTCGATGGCGCCGAGCACGGAGCGGTACTTCAGGGCCAGGCTCTCCAGGACCAGGCGGACCATCAGGCCCTTGTCCTGCGTGGGCTGCTGGCCGGTTTCGGCCAGGCACTTGTTGATCCGCGAAGGCATGTCGCCCGGCGCGAGGAAGTCGCTGTTGTCGCAGTTGACGTATCCGAAGAAGGGCTTGGCCTTGGCCGCCATCCGGGTCAGCTCGCCGTAGGAGAGGTCCTGGCCGTCACGCTGCCACTGGCGCTTGCACTCCTGGACGAGCCACAGTCCCATGATGTTCTTGAGCAGTCGGATCGTGTTCTCGACGCCGCCCTCGTTGGTGAACTCGTAGGCGAACGTTGTGTCGTTGACGATGGCCTTGGGCAGCTCGACGCCCATCAGGCTCCAGGTCCCCGAGGACAGGTAGGCCCAGCGGTCGCCGCAGCCGGGGACGCCGAGCACTGCGGACGCGGTGTCGTGCGAGCCGATGGCGATCAGCGGAATCTGGGCACAGCCGATTTCCCTGGCTACCTCCGCGGTCAGCGTGCCCACGACGGTCCCGGGCTTCGTAATCGGGGGCATGATCTCCAGCGGCAGCGAAAGCTCTTTGAAAATGGCCTTGGACCACTGGCCCGTCTTCATGTCCATCATCTGCGAGGTGCTGGCCATCGTGTATTCGCCGATGGCCTTGCCGCACAGGAAGTAGGAGAACAGGTCGGCCATGAACAGCAGCCGCTCGGTCTTTGCGAGCGGTGGCGAGTTCGCCAGGCGCATGGCCAGGAGCTGGTAGAGGGAGTTGAGCTGCATGAACTGGATGCCGGTGTTCTCATAGACCTGTCGTTTGGGCATCTTCGCGAAGGCCTTGTCCATCATGCCGTTGGTCCGGCTGTCGCGGTAGTGGTAGGGCTTCTCCAGGAGCTTTCCGTCCTCGCCCAGCAGGCCGAAATCGACGCCCCAGGTATCGACGCCGATGCCCTGGACCTTGCCGCCGGCCTTCTTGGCCGCCAGGCCGATCCCGGTCTTGATGTCCGACAGGAGCCGGTCGAAATCCCATCGCAGCGATCCGTCCTGCTCGATGGGACCATTGGCGAAGCGATGCACCGGTTCGAGTTCCAGCCGCCCCTCACCGACCCGGCCCAGCATGACTC
Source organism: Phycisphaerae bacterium (assembly GCA_017993835.1). GTDB lineage: Bacteria > Planctomycetota > Phycisphaerae > Sedimentisphaerales > Anaerobacaceae > PLanc-01. Next base: position 185,962 of record JAGOLX010000004.1, on the reverse strand, counting down.
TGCCGCTCTCGGCCCCGAGGTCCACCGCGATGTAGTAGTTGGCGTTCTGTGGCATCGCCTGCTCCTTCGGGCCTCCAGACGCGACGCATCGCGTTTGGGACCCGTTCCTGCAACGGTCTTTCTCCTGCCTGCCGACACGCGCAAACCGCACGCAAGATAGAGATTAAACGGCTCGCGGAAAGGCTCGTCAACCATAAAAGCCGGGCCGACGCGCCGAGGACGGGCTTGTTGATTCGCCGGAGGCATGGTATCGTAGTTAGACCATGAGCACAATCGATGAGAACCTTCGTCGGCAGGTCAACCAGTTGGTTGACAGATACCGGAATCGGTGTCTTTGGTTCCTTCGCGCCGACTACTACCCGACCGATCTGCCGGATGTGCTGCGTGCGCTGGACTACATCCGACGCTACGGCGACCGGGAGGCATTTCGCCAGGCAGGGGAGTTGTACCAATGGCTGTCACGGGATTCCAGCGGGCCGTCTGCCGCCTCATAGCGTCGAATCGGCTTGAACAGGGATTTGGTTCAGCATGAGGAACTGGGGCTGACGCTGCACCCATTTGACCTGGCGACCAACAAGGTCCTGGCACTGGCGGGACGGGTGGAAATCCGCGATTGGATCGACCTCATCACCTGTCACGAGCGAATTCAGCCCTTGGGATATCTGGCGTGGGCGGCCTGCGGCAAAGACCCGGGCTTCAGCCCTTTGACGATCCTGGAAGAGGCCGGCCGTTCCGGGCGGTACACGGCTGCCGAACTGGAGGGACTCTCTTTTGAGGGTTCGCCTCCCGATCTGGCGGGTCTGCTGCGGAAGTGGCGCTCCATGCTTCAAGAAGGCCGTGAGATCGTCGCGGTTTTGCCCGCAGGACGAGTGGGCGCGTGTGTCCTTCAACGCGAGGGGGATCTCTACCGGGGAAACCCGGCACAACTCCGACAGAACCTCGCGGCAGGCGATCTGGTCTTTCACACCGGCAGTATTCGCGGCGCCTACCCGCAGGTATCGAATTGACTTCTCTTGTCACAGCAGTTGGGAGAGGAGGGTCTTCGCGGGCACTGCTATGGGTTGGCGTCCCGCGGCGAAGCAGTCGGCCTCGACAAAATCGGCCTCCATCAAGACTTGAAATGCGAAAGGCACGTCCAGTCGATCCTGATAGTACTTCAAGGCAGGGCTGATCCGCTCGTCGTTGGACTTGACCTCCGCCAGGAACCATGGCTTGCCGTCCCGGACGACCACGAAATCCACCTCGTGTTGGTCCTTGTCACGCAGGTACCCAAGGTCGAACTGACCGAGGCCCAGGTCGGTCCAGCCCTCCACGGCCTTGAGCAGATGACAGGCGACCAGGGTCTCGGCTCGCGATCCCAGATCATTGACGCCTGACCAATCCCGCAGGAACCACTTGGGCTCCTTACGAAGGGACCGCGAGACGTTCTTGAACCAGGGCCTGACGAGGAAACCCATTTGAAGATGGCAGAGGACGGCGATCCACCGTCGCATCGTATCGACCGAAGTCTGGACCTCGGCTGCAAGGTTGCTGTAGACCAGTTGTTGGCCCGACCTGTCCGACAGAAGGGCGGCGACGGTCTCCAATTGGCCCAGTTGCTGGATCTGAGTCGTGTCCCGAACCTCCTCGCGAAGCAATTGCTGCATCCGCAGGGCACGCCATCTGCGAGTGAACCGAATGTCCCGCTTGACAAACGGCTCAGGGTACCCGCCGTGGGTCCATAGGGCTGAAAAATCGTCCTCCGGGATGGGCCGCGGATCACGGACGATGCGATCGGGATTGGGTAGATTCTGCCACACAGCCTCGCCTACCGTGAAGGGATGCATGTGGTACAGGAGATATCGTCCCATCAGGCTGTCGCCGCCTCGCCGGTAGATGTCCATACGCGAACTGCCTGTGATCAGGATATGGGCCTGCTCGGCGTACGTGTCGAAGAACCCCTTGAGGAACTGCTTCCACTTTTTGAACTTGTGCAGTTCGTCGAACAGAACCGTTGGCGGCGACGCCCTGAGTCTCAGGAGTCCCAGTCTCTCGGCCACCGCGCCAGGTCCCCTCAGGACCAGGGCGCGATCGTCCGCGTTGTCCCAGTTCAGATACAGGTCGGCCAACTGGCGACAGGTCGTGGTCTTTCCCACCTGTCGAGGGCCGCTCACCATCGCCATCTGCCGCTGCGAGCCGAGGTGATCTGCCAAGACCTTGTCGTATACTCTTGCTCGGATACCCATGCCGACCATTTTCGGTGGTGTCGTAAAATAGTCAAGACCAATTTGCGATACTCCGTATTTTGGCCGACAGAGCAGAGAGGCGAATGCTAGTCCTTATGAGTTTTGACGAGCAAGATCGGCAATCGAACCATGTGGCACCCCCGCCCTCGGGGGTGATCCCAGCCGGGGGCGGCTGGGCCGCATTACTGTCGGCTGAAGGAACTCCGACCCAGGCGCACGAAATCTGCCAAAGCAGTCGTACACGCTACCGAACTGGTCCGTCAAAACTCATTAGGATCAGGAGGCGACCGGCGCCAGTTGGGGCTGGAAGCGGACCTTGGCCTGGCCGATGAGGTAGAAGCTGCCGGTGATGCAGATCAAGTCCTCTTTGCCGACCGCGCTGCGGGCGAGCAGCAGAGCCTCGCCGAGCGTGTTGGCGGTCTGGCACATCTTGCCGCAGATCTCCGTATAGGCGTCGGCCAGTTCCTGGGGTGACACCGCTTTGTTCGAGCTGCTGCGCGTGAAGATCACCTTGTCGGCTCCGTACTGGAGCTCGTTGAGCATGCCGGGGACGTCTTTGTCGCAGTTGCAGCCGAAGATCATGACCATGGAGTCGTAGGGGATGTTCTGCCCAATGGCGTGGATCAGCGCGCGGATACTGGCAGCGTTGTGTGCGCCGTCGATCATGATTCGCGGGTCCTCGCAGATCATCTCCATGCGTCCGGCCAGGCGGACGTGGCTCAGTCCGACCGCAGCCTTCTCGACATCAATCTCGTAACCGGCCGATTTGAGCTTGTCCAGCATCGCCAGGGCCAGGCCGCAGTTGATGGCCTGGTGACGCCCGTAGAGGGGCACTCGCAGGTGCTCGAACTTGCTCGTCGGGGTCGAGAGGCAGATCCGCGTGTGCGGGCCGTGCTCGCGCGACGTCTCGAAGCGGTAGGAGAAGTCGATGTCGGTGCCGGTGACGCTCAGGGGCGTCTTCATCGCCAGGGCCTGGGTCTTGAGCACGTTCATCGCGATGGGCTCCTGCTGCACGGTGACGGCGGGGACGCCTTTCTTGAACACGCCGGCCTTCTCCATGGCGATGCGGTCCAGCGTATCGCCCAACTGCTGCTTGTGGTCGATGCTCAGGCTCGTGATGCCCACCACCTTGGGCAGAATGACGTTGGTGCTGTCCAGCCGGCCACCCAGACCGGTCTCGATCACACCGATATCGATCTGGCGGTCCGCGAAGTGGCAGAAGGCCAGCGCGGTCATGATCTCGAAGAACGTGGGCGGGTTGTCCTTGGACAGCTTCTCGATCGGCGCGTACAGACGGTTCATCAAGGCGAGCATCTGTGCCTCGGTGATCATCTCGGAGTTGACCGTGATGCGCTCGTGCAGATTCACCAGGTGAGGCGAGGTGTACAGGCCGACCGTATAGCCGTTGGCTTCGAGCATCCGCGCGAGCATGGTGGCCGTCGAGCCCTTGCCCTTGGTTCCTGCGATGTGGACCGTGCTGATCCTGGTGTGAGGATCGCCCAGGAGAGACAAGAATCTCTCCATCCGTTCCAGGCTGAACGTGGTCACGTTATAGCGTACGTGCTCTTCCTTCTCGTAGTCGGTTCTCTCAAGTAGATAAGCCAACGCTTCCTGATAATTGCCGAAAGCCCTCTTGGCTCTAACCGGGGCGACCTTGGAAGAGTCCTTTTTCGCCTTTTTCTTACCCGTTGTCCTTATTGTCTTGGCCATGAACCCGCCATGTTAGCAAATCGTGTTCTCGCAGTCAACTGCCAACCTGCCTCACACGCGGGAAATCTGCACCCGACGGCAGGCGTTCGTTATGTAACTGTCCGGCAAAACTGGATTTATGAAAGCCCCATAATACAACCACCCATTTCTACTTTGCGGGCGGATTCACGCCCCGAAGGGCACCCCTGGTCATCACACCTTTCCTCGTCGGGCGGTTCTGTTCTGCAGTCTGTGTTCGTAACCTGGCATCTGTCGATTCCTGATTGATTAGACGCAGTGTGTGAGTGGAATATTGCAGAGACAGCCTGGAATGGCTCGTCTTGCGGCGGGGAAGAAGCCGGCAGGGGTTGATCCTCGAACGTGCGCCCCTGGCGGCACGGCCGGGGACAGGTCAGAAGACCCCGCAGGCGTTCGGCTCAACTTCAGTGACGGCGTCTGAGAATGAACAGGCCGCCAAAGCCCAGGATCGCGAGCGTGGCGGGCTCCGGGACCATCACCGCGGCGGAGAAATGGACCGGGTCGATGGTCTCACTGTCGAACTGAAGGCCCTTGATCACGGTATCTGCGGCGAGGGCCTGTCCATCGGCGTCCAGCAAGTCCGAGACGGAGAACGCAACGCCGCCAATCGATTGACCCGACACCAGCAGGCCCACCCGGTCCAGTCCCGTATCACCCCATTCGGACTGGGAAATCGTGACCGCCTGACCCAGCGTGCCGTCGGCGAAGATGGCCTGCACGCTGACCGCGTCGTTCATGCCGACCTCGAACAGGAAGAAATCGGGATGGTCGCCGTTGGTATCTCTGTAAGTTTCGGATCCGCCGATGTTTGTGACTCGCCAGATGCCTGAGTCGTTGCGCGAGGCCACGGAGTTCAGATCGAAATCGTCCGCGCTGGAGATGTCGCTGAAGAGAATGGACTCGCCGGTGCTCTCGCCGATGGCCAGGAATTCCTTCGTGATTGTGTAATCACCCACCGTGATGCTCTCCAGCGTGTACGGGGGTTTTCCGTTCATGCCGGCGACGACGCTGGTGATTGGCACAATGGCTGCGGAACACACATCGACCCCAAGCAACACCGTCAGCACCATCAACAAGGCGAGGCGCGCAGATGTGCTCATTTTGTCTCCTCCTATCGTTCTTTCCGAACAGCAGGGATGCCCCCCCGGTTCTGGGTCTATCCGCAGGGCAATGATCCGGGTCTTGGGGCTTATATATTCTCCAGTTTACGTATTTTGTCTGTTTTGTCAAGAGAATTCGGCTCGTCGAGAGCAGATTCGGCTCACTCCTCGCCTGACCAGAGAATGGAGGGGCAGCGCTCGCCTCGCTGAACTGGCGACCTCTGCGCCGGCGAGATCCCCCTACAGCAAGGCCCGTCTCTGGGGACGGGCCTCACTGTATGCTTTCTTGCTGCCGTCAGGCGTCGAGTGGAGAAAGGACGCGACGCCATGGCGGGCTGATCCGCGATGCTACCGCTGGATCAGGCGGATATCGTCGAAGTAGAGCAGGCCGAGTCCGGTGGGGGAGGTGCCGTCCCGATCGCCGACCCCGATGTACAGCGTCTTGACCCGCTTGGGGTTCACTCCTGTGAACCTGCTCAGCGGGATCTGCCACTCGGTCCATTCGGTGAGGTTGACGGCCGCCGGATCGTCGTGTGCGACGACCGCTGTCTTGTTGCTGCTATCCGACAGGGCCACGTACAACGTATCGCGATCGCAGCCGGGATTGAACCCGATATTGGCGACCGTCCATGTGCCGCTGACCGGTCCCGTCGTTGCGACATCGGAGAAGTCCCCGAAGCAGGCGGCGACTCCGGCGTTGTTGCTGGTCACCGCCATGCCGATGTAGACCGTGCCCGTCATCGGGATGACCTGGGGATTGCCCGAGGCGTCGGTCCCGGTGTTCTCATTGGCGGGCTGCTTGACCCAGGTGACGCCGTCCTGGGAGTAGTAGGCGGTGAACTGGGTGCCTTTCCGCTCGACCCGGACCCAGACCGGGAAGGTCACCGCGCCGGTGGCGCTGTGGGCGGACAGAGCGGAGCTGCCTGTGCTCGCGCGGTTCTGGTATGCCCTTCGACCGTCGGGCGTCGGGAACATGAACGCGTACGAGGAAGCGGGGTCCAGGCTCTCGCGGATCATGACGCCGGCTTTTGCCCAGGTCGTAGTGCTCTCGGTGATGGCGTTGACCTTGGCGGTAATGGTGCCATCCCCGGTGAGCCGCTTGTAGACGAAGCGGAAGTTGTCCTCTGTGCCCCAGACGTCGCCACTGGTGGAGCTGATCACGTACCGTCCGGGTTCGGGTTCCGTGAATCGCTCTGGGTTGCCCCGGAACCAGACGACCAGGGTGTCGACGCCATTGATCGTCCAGTCCTGCTGCGACGCGAAAGCCAGTTCGCCCTCGCTGTAGTAGGGCGACGCGAGGTTGTTGTAGTCGAACGGCATAGACTGCTTGCCGCCGTGGACGATCGTGCCCTCGGTGAACGGCGAATCGAGATAGCCCACGATGGAGCCGTTCTCTTTCGTGGCGTAGCCGTCGAGCCAGGTCTCATAGATCCGGTTGCCCTCCTCGACCGTGTAGCTCTCCATGTTGTCCACGATGAAGAAGGCGGGGACTGTGAACTTCCACACGAGACCCTTGTAGATCGTGGCGCCGTCGGCTTCGACCTCGTCAATCCGCCAGAAGTAGTCGCCGCCGCCGAATTCGACCAGTCCGTCAAGCGAGTAGCTGGCGTCGGCCTGGCGTCCCAGGTACTCAGGGGAATCGACGCCGGCTGCCGCGACCGCGTCCTTGTCCTGTCCGAAGTAGACGTCGTGCTGGGCGGCCGTCTTGCCTGCAGACCAGCTCAGTGTCTCCGCGGAGCGGATGTCCACGTCAGTGTTGTGGACAGGCTGCGGATTCCTCGCACGCAGCGGGTCGCCCTGCATGGCTTCCTGGACCTGGTCCTGGGTCAGAGCGGTCCGGTAGACGCGGACCTCGTCGATCGCTCCGGCGAAGCAGCGTCCGCCCTCCTGCGTGTTCCCGATCCGCACGGGCGCGGTGTCCGTCGTTCCGGGTAAAACGATTCCGCTGCCCCCGGTGCCGGCGGCCTGGCCGTTGATGAAGTACTCGTGTCCGCCCGCCGTAACCATGGCACAGACGTGCGTCCACTCGCCTGCTGCGACCGTGCCGCTGCTGCTGGAGCCCACGTAGGCGCCTGCGGCGGTCGAGGTGGTGCTGAAGTGCAACGTGCCGGCCCTCTGCAGATACAGGCTGTAGGATCGGACGGTGTTGCCCTTGGCGACGACTCCCTGGTAGTCCGCATTGAGAGTGGCGGCGTTGATCCAGGCCATCACGGCCGCCTCCGAATCTACGGTCAGGGTGTCGCTGTGCGGGATCTCGGCGTAGTCGCTGACGCCGTCCAGTTCCAGGGCGCCGCCGTCGTAGCCTTCCGCCCACTGGGGACTGTTCTGCAGGGCGCCGTGGTTGTCGTAGCCGGAGGAATCCAGGAAGAACGTCCCTTCCTCCTCGTCCAGCTTCCACCAGCCCACGAGGTTCGGGTCGGAAATCGGGATCGCAGGCACCGTGTAGAAGCTCCAGACGCTGCCCTGGGTCCGAGTGCCGTGGATGTCCGCTTCGTCGATCCGCCAGTAGTAGGTCGTGTCTCCTTCGAGGGTGCCGGGCGTAAACGTCAGCTCGCTCACGTTGCCCTTGAACGTATCGCCGGTTCCGGCGGCCACGTCGTCCCGGTTGACGCCCAGATACACGTCGTGCGTGATCGCGTCAATCGTGGGCGACCAGGAAAGCTCGGCGCTGCGCAATACGTTCTTCGCGCCGTCGGCGGGACTGGGGGCGTAGGCCTCGACGGGAATGGCAGTGAAGCTCCAGACGTCGCCCGTATGGACGGTGACCTGATCCGCTTCGACCTCATCCACGCGCCAGTAGTAGGTGACGCCCGATTCCAGGCCGGCAGCGTAGTAGTAGAACGTCTGGGTCTTTCCCGACTGAACCAGGTTGGCCTCGGTCAGGTCCGGGCTCGTGCCGATGTAGACGTTGTGCGTGACGGCGCCGTCGCCGGCTTCCCACTGGAGCAGGGCAAAGCTCACGCCGATGGCCCCGTTGGCCGGGGTGGGGTTCTTGGCCTTGGGCCAGGTTGGCGGGGTGCCCTGGAAGAGGGCGGTCACCTCGTCGGCCGTGAGGGCCACGTCGTAGATGCGAGGCTCGTCGATCTTCCCGAGGAAGTAGTTCGACTCCCCGGTCTGACCGATGGTCAGCACCGCGGTTCCGCCGGTCGGGACGGTCGCTCCGTTGGCGAAGGTGCCGGCCGGTGCGCCGTTGATGTAATACTGGTGGGAGTTGTTGACGACCGCGACGACGTGAACCCATTCGTTCAACGGAACGGTGCCGGTACTGTTCGAGCCGATGTAGGCGCCGCTCGGTCCCGTGCTGAAGTGCAGCGTCTGGCTCTCGTGCGTGTAGATGTTGTACAGGCGGGGGTCGCCTCCCTTGGCCAGGATGCCCTGCCACGCGCCGCTGGGGCCCGGATGACGCTGGGCGTTGATCCACACGGACACCGTGGCCTTTCCGGTGGTGGGGATCAGCTTGGCGCTGTGCGGGACCTCGATGTAATCATCCACGCCGTCGAACTGGAGGGCCTTGCCGAGGATGCCGTCCACCCAGGTCGGGGCGCTGACGAACCGGCCGTTGTTGCCGTTGCCGGAACTGTCCTTGGCGGCTGTGCCGGTCCCTTCGTCGAATGCCCAGTACCCTAATTGTCCTGCCATCGCACTGGACACGATGCTCATCACCAGCACGGCGGCTACGATCGTCGTTGCCTTCGTCCACATGATCGTTCTCCTACACGCAGTTCGATATGTCCTCGGTCTGATCCTCGATCAGACGCGCAAGCGTTCGGGAACCCGCGTCCCGCTCTCGTGACACGATGCACAGAATCGGGACCACCGTCGAGAGAATGAAGGCTCTGCTGCCGACCGTCCTCCATCCAAGACAGCATTCAACCTATGATTCTCTTATGATACCCCGTCCGGCAGCGGTTGTCAATCGCACGCACTCGCCCGCAGTGCAGACGGGGCAACGTTTCGTCATCCAGCGAGAGATGGTAACCACGGCGGTGCCTCCTGCAGATGGTGCCCGGCTCGATGTTCGACATATCACCGTCTTGCGAACAAGTTGCCTGGGAATTGCCTGACGAGCCCCTTGAGACGCAGCGACATGACCGCGGCGTTGGCCGCACCTGCGGGCAGGTCCGTATCCGCGATGATCTGGTCGATGTGCGTAGGCTCTTTGCCGAGCGCGTCGTAGAGGGTCTTCTCGTGGCCCTTGAGGTTGAACTTGGCCGGGTCGAACAACGGCGCCTCGACCGTCTCGACGGCCTCCTTCGTCGTAAGTGCCGTGTGGTCCTTGAGTTGCTCGCCGACGTAGCCCAGGGCCTCCATGATGTCCTCGACCGACTCGACCAGCCTGGCGCCCTGCTTGAGGAGTTGGTGGGGACCCTGGCTCACAGGCGAGTCGATCTTGCCCGGCATGGCCATGACCTCGCGATTGCTCTCCAGGGCGGTCTGGGCTGTGATCAGGGCGCCGGATCGAAGGCCCGCTTCGATGACGAGGGTCCCGAGCGACAGGCCCGCGATGATCCGATTGCGGGGCGGGAAGTGCTCTGCCAGGGGCTCGGCCTGCAGTGGAAGCTCGGAAATGCAGGCCCCGGAAGCACTGATGAGCTCGAAGAGCTTGGCGTTCTCGGGCGGAAAGACGCGAGACAGGCCGCAACCTTGAACCGCGATTGTCCGACCCTGGGCCGCCAAGGCGCCGCTGTGAGCGGCGGTATCGATTCCTCGGGCCATGCCTGAGACGACTGTAAAGCCTGCTGCTGCCAATAGATGCGCGAATCGCGAAGCCTGTTCCTGGCCGTACAGGCTGCACCGCCGACAGCCGACGATCGCGACGCCCAGCGTGTCCTCGCGGGTCAGCGTACCCTTTACGTACAGCACTGGCGGCGGGTCGTAGATCTGCCTGAGCAACCTGGGGTAACGGGCGTCTTCCATGTGCAGGAGCCAGACGCCCAGCCTGGCCGCCAGCTCCAACTCCTCGCGGGCGTTGAATTGGTCGCGACTTGCGGCGATCCGCTCAGCGGTCTTGGACCCCACTCCCTCGACCTTGGTCAACTCGCTGACCGAGGCGCCCAGGGCCGCATCCACCGACCCGAACCGCTTCAGGAGCCGCCCAAACGTCACTGGCCCGACCTCATCGGCCCGGATCAGCTTGAGCCACAGCTCGATGTCCTTGGAGTTTTCCGGGATTTGCGCCATGATTCCTCTCGTCGCATATCCTCAAGATTACACGTCAACTATACCCAGATGTGCCTCATGGGTCAAACCGATTCTTCGCCGCGACATCTGTTGTCCCGAGACGGATACGGATTGAGTATTTACGTCCGGTGCGGCTGTGGCTTAGAATGGCCGTGGATCGATTGCTCCAAACGATGGTGAAATGTGAGTCCAAAGGTGGTGGACAACGATACGAGCGTAGAGATCGTGTGATTCGCAGGACAGAGGTAGTCATAGCCTGTGCAGGCAGTTGTATTGAGAGTTCAGACAAGGAGGAATGACATGCGTTCATTGAAAGTTGTGACTGGGGTTGCGATGCTGGCGATGGTCTTCTGCCTGGGGGCCCAGCCGGCCAAACCCGCGCCGATCAAGGTCCTGCTCATCACGGGCGACGACGTCTCCGCCCATCCCTGGCGGGAGATGTCCGAGACCACGCGCGAGATCCTGGTCAACTCGGGCAAGTTCGACGTGAAGATCTCCGAGGACCCGCTGATCCTCGAATCGGCGACCGCGCTGAAGAACTACGACGTGATCGCGTTCCTGATCTACTCGGCGAAACGGGCCGAACTGCCCGCCCAGGCCCAGGAGAACCTGCTGAACTACGTCAAGGGCGGCAAGGGCTTTTTCGTCCAGCACCTGGCGACCGCGTCGTTCCCCAAGTGGGAGGAGTTCGGCAAGCTGTGCGGGCGCAAGTGGGTGATGGGCACTTCCGGCCACGGACCTCGTGCCCCGTTCCAGGCGAAGGTGGTCGACAAGCAGCACCCGATCACCGCGGGTCTAGGCGATTTCGAGGTCGATGACGAGCTGTACGCCAAGCTCCAGGGCGACGCCAAGATCCAGGTGCTCGTGACCGCCGATTCGGACTGGAGCAAGAAGACCGAGCCGCTGATCTTCGTGCAGAACTACGGCAACGGCCGGGTCGTCCACAACGCCTTCGGCCACGACCGCAAGGCTCTGATGACCCCGAACGTCCAGAAGATCATCACGAGAGGTACGGAGTGGGCCGCGACGGGGAAGGTGACGGAATAGGCCCGTGCCTCGTGACACGGGAAGTGTAGGGTGGGTTCTCAACCCACGCGTTTGGTTCTCATCGACGGGTGGCAGCGTCAAGCGAAGCCTGTTCGTAGTGTGCCCGCAAGGGCATATCTGGATATGCAGGGAAGATAACGCCTGACGGCGTCACTACGAACAACATCTTCGGTCTTGACACTGCCGCCCGTTCTCATTTTCTGCGGCCGGATCTGGTCCGGGTCACTGGGCGTGTCTGCGGACCAGCAGGCTGGCGCGGACCCAGCTCCAGTTCAGGATGACGTGCAGACCGATCCCGATGAGCAGGAGGGCTCCGCCACCTTTGTGAATCAGCTCGAATGCCTCGTGGGAGAGCTGCTCGCCGAAGATGACAGAGAGCACCTGCGTGACAACCAACACGGCCAGGATCGTGTCGCGAGTCCTTGCATTCCTGGAGACACTGTGGTAGCTATCAGAGCCGAAAGAACCCTTTGTTTGAGGAGATTCGCTATGATCGATTCGTCCAACACGAGTTCGTCGTCCCAGGCTGTTCGCGAGCAATCACCGCGTTTGTGCTCCCGGCGGGAATTCCTCCATCGCAGCGCCGCCCTCGCAGGCGCAGCACTGCCCCTGTATTCGACCCTGGCGGTCAATACGGCGCCGAAGAGGATTCGGATCGGCGTCGTGGGCGGGGGATTCGGCACGAGCTTCCAGTGGCACGAGCATCCGGACTGCGTCGTCGAAGCGGTCAGCGACCTGCGCCCGGAACGACGCGACGGGTTGATGCGGACGTACAAGTGCAGCAAGTCGTACAACTCGCTCGAAGAACTGGTGCTCGACAAGAACATCGACGCGGTGGCGGTTTTCACCGAAGGTCCGAACCACGTCAAGCACGTCGCGGAAGTGATGAAGCACGGCAAGCACGCGATTTCCGCGGTGCCTGCGTCGCTGGGTGGCGGCGTTGAGAAGGCCGAGCGGCTTCTCGACGCGGTGAAGACCTCCGGCCTGACCTACATGATGGCCGAGACCAGCTACTACCAGCAGCCGACGATCTCCGTGCGGAAGTTCCACGAGCAGGGCAAGTTCGGCGAGATCTACTACTGCGAGGCCGAGTACCAGCATCCCGGCCTGGAAGTGCTCTACTTCGAGAACGGCAAACGGACGTGGCGTCACGGCCTGGCCCCCATGCACTATCCGACACACTGCACCGCCTTCATCGCCGGCGTCACGGGCGAGCGGCTCACCGAAGTCTCCTGCTACGGCTGGGGCGACGACGACCCGATCTGCAAGGACAACGTCTACAAAAACCCCTTCTGGAACGAGTCGGCCATGTTCAAGACGGATCGCGGTCACGCCTTCCGCTGCAACGTCTGGTGGAAGGGAGCCCATCGCGGAACCGAGCGGGCCCAGTGGATCGGCAACAAGATGAGCTTCTACTGCGACGAGCCGACCGGGCTGCCGCCGGTGATCGTCCGGTCGGCCGAGGGACGCAAGGAGAAGGACGACGCGGGCTTCGTTCGCGACCTGCCCGAGATGGAGAGGTACGAGCAGCCCGCCTGGTGGAAGACCGACATGCTGCCCGAGCCCCTGCGACACGACAGCGGGCATTACGGCTCGCACACGTTCCTGACGCACGAGTTCATCGACGCGCTGACGCACGGCCGCCGGCCCGCGGTGGACGTCTACGAGGCGCTGGCCTACACCGTCCCCGGCATCGTCGCGCACGAGTCGGCCCTCCGAGGCGGCGAGCAGATGAAGGTCCCGCAGTTCAACCGGCCCGCATAAGGTCGGACAGGAGTCCCTGAATGATGAACAGACAGACGCTCTCGGTTCTGGCCTTTGTGGTTTGTGCAATCCTGGTTTCTGGCGGATGGGGGGCGCAGGAGGATCGCGCGGCTCAACTCGCCAAGGAGGTGGGCGGCAAAGGCTGGATTGCGTTTGCGGCCCGCGGGGAGAATGGGACATGGGATCTGTTCCTCATGCGACCGGACGGTTCGGAACGTCGGAACGTCACGAATACGCCGGACCATGAGGAGGGCGGCCCCCGGTTCTCGCCCGACGGCAAACGATTGCTCTACCGGCGCTTCGCGAAAGGCACGGTCATCAGTCACGACCTCTGGGGTTTCCAGGGAAACCTGATGATCGCAGATGCCGACGGCTCGAATCCTGTGCAGATCGGCGGCGACCGGGAGTTTCCCTGGGCGTCATGGTCGCCCGACGGCAAACAAATCGCCTGTCTGAGTCAGAAGGGCATCCAGATTGTCGACCTTGGGACGAAGAAGGTCGTGCGCGAGTTGCCGCGAAAGGGCGTCTATCAGCAGCTCTTCTGGTCGCCGGACGGGCAGTGGTTCTGCGGCGTGGCGAACGCCCGGATCATGTGGACCGTGGTTCGCATGAACGCCCAGACCGGTGAAGTGAACATCGTGCACGAGTTCCAGAGCTGCACGCCCGACTGGTTCCCTGATTCGAATCGCATCATCTTTCCCTGCCGGCCTGCGGGCCAGGATGGCTATGGCTTCACGCAACTCTGGATGGGCGACGGCGACGGCAAGGACGCCCGAATGATCTACGGCGAGGACGGCTACCATATCTATGGCGGCGCGCTATCGCCCGACGGCAAGTACGTGCTGTTCACCCGATGTCCCGAAGACGGCGGCGGCTCCGAGAAGTCCGGGGCGCCGATCTGCGTGATGCGAATGGAGGATGCCCCCGCCATCCGCGGGCCGAGCGTCGCCCTGCGGAAGGTGCACCCCGATGGCAAGGACGCGACGGTGCTCCAGCTTGTCGAAGGCTGGGAGCCGTGCTGGACGTATGCGGAAATAGGAGCTCAGAAATGAAGGCAGTCTACACGGGAGTCTTGTTGTTGATTGTGCTGGCGGGTGTTTCCTGTGCGAAGAAGGCGCCAACCGCCGCGGTGGACCCGAACGTCACCACCCGCGGCAGCATCGAAGTCACCGCCCGGTTGGAGGAGATCCGCGGCGATCTGATCGACGACCCGATGTACGATTACGCGCACGTGATGAAGTACAAGGTCGTCCAGGTCCACCGGGGCAAGGTGGACACGGATGTCATCTACGTCGGCCACTACAACCCCGCGGAGCCTCGCAGTACCGTCGCGGACGCCCGCGTCCAGGAGATCGGCGGCAACGTCAAGCAGTTCCGCGTGGGCGACGTGCATCGCATGGCCCTGGAAGTCCCTATCGACGACTACTACATGGGCGGCATCATCAACAAGTACTTCGGCGAAGTGAACGAGCCGGTCCACTGGGCGATCTGGACCGACAAGGCCGCGAAGTGATCGATGGCATTCACGTCCCACATATTCCTGTTCTACTTCCTGCCCGCGTTTCTGCTGCTGTACGGGCTCGTCCCGCGACGCTGGCCGGCGGTTCGCAACGTTGTCTTGCTCGCGGCGGGGTATGTGTTCTATGCCTGGGCGGACTGGCGGTTCGCGTCCCTGCTGTTGGGGACGACCCTGGCTAACTACGTGCTGTCCCGTGTCATTGCGGCGACCAGGGGACAGACCACGCGCCTGTTCTGGACGGGCTGCGCCATCGTGATGGACCTCGCGGTCCTGGGCTTCTTCAAGTACGCCGGGTTCGTCGAGGAGAACCTCAACCGCGTCCTGCTGTGGACGGGATGCGACGCATTGCCTGTCTTCAGGGTTCTTCTGCCGGTCGGCATCTCGTTCTACACGTTCAAGATCGTCGGATATGTCGTGGACGTCTATCGCGGACGGCCGCCGGCTCGGTCGCTGCTGGATTTCGCCTGCTACGTCTCGTTCTTCCCACAGCTTCTGTCCGGTCCGATCCAGCGATACAACACCCTCGATCCCAAGGCGGAGCCGATGCCGACCTTCGCCGATCAGCTCGTGGGTCGCGTGCATACGCTGGACAAGTTCTCGCGAGGTGTTGCCCTCTTCATCCTGGGATTCGCGAAGAAGACCCTCCTGGCGAACGCAGCAGGGCAGGTGGCGGACGCGGTTTTCGCTGCGGCGTCGCCCGGTACGCTGGACGCGTGGTTCGGGACCGTCGCCTACTCGTTCCAGTTGTACTTCGATTTCTCCGCTTACTCAGAGATGGCCATCGGCATCGGGCTCATGCTGGGGTTCGAGTGCCCGCGCAACTTCGATGCGCCGTACCGGGCTGACAGCATCACCGACTTCTGGCGGCGCTGGCATATCTCGCTGTCGAGCTGGCTGCGCGATTACCTCTATATCCCGCTCGGCGGCAGCCGGGCCGGCGTCGCTCGCACCTACGCGAACCTGATGATCGTGTTTCTGCTGTGCGGCTTGTGGCATGGGGCCGGCTGGACGTTCATCGTCTGGGGTGCTTGGCACGGACTGTGGCTGATCGTTGAGCGAGTTTGCAGGGGGATGGGATCGACAGGACGAACAGGACCGATGGGACCCATGCGACTTCATGCTTCACGCCTTGCGACTTTCGCTCTGATCGCGCTGGGATGGGTCGTCTTCCGTGCGACGGATCTCTCCGAGGCCGGGCGAATCTTCGCGATCCTGTTCTGGCCGAGGGCGGCCGAGGGTGGTTCGATTCTGCTCAGTGCCATGATCTACACCCGAGGCCATCTCATCCTCATGGCCCTGTGCGCACTGCTCGTGTTCCAGCCCCTCCAGGGTTTCGACTGGGTCCGACGGCTCACCTGGCCCAAGGTCCTGATCCTGATCGTTCTGTCCGCGGTTTCCGTGATGACGATGTTCGCGCAATCGTTCCGTTCGTTCTTGTATTTCCAGTTCTAGGGTGCTGAGTGAAGGCCAGTTGCTCACAACACGTCTGCCTGATCGTCGCCTTCCTGGCGATGGTCGCCGCCGTGGCTGTCAGCCAGGTCGTGTTCGACCTGCGCGAGGGCGACACGCCGGAGATCGTCGAGCTGTTCCGACAACCACCGACGCCCGCGAATCTCCGACGCATCGAGACCCGCCTGGAGAATGGGTGCGAACTGGCGCAGATGGCCCGTCCCTGGATGCAGTTCGCTCGCTTCGTTCTCCTGGAGGACACAGGGGACAAGGCTCTGCTCGGGCGCGACGGCTGGTTCTTCTACCGCCCGGCGGTGCAGTACCTCGTCGAGCCTGTTCGTAGTGTGCCCGTGAGGGCATATCTTCCCTCGGACGAGAAGAAGGTAACGCCTGACGGCGTCACTACGAACGCCCGAGACGACCTCCTCGATGCCATTGTGTCATTCCGCGACGACTTGGCCAAACGCGGCATCAGGCTCCTCGTGATGCCTGCGCCGAATAAGGCGAGCGTCTGTCCCGAGATGCTGGCGGCGAGGGCGGCTGGGATGACAACCCCCGTGAACCCGACGACCCGCGGGGTTCTCGCGAGGTTGGAGCAGGCTGGCGTCGAGGTCGTCGATCTTTTCGAGGTCTTTGGCAAGGCCTGCCAAGTGCCGGGTAGTCCCGCGTGCTATCTGGCCCAGGATAGCCACTGGTCGCCGGAAGGGATGCGATTGGCCGCCCAGACGGTTGCACGCAGGCTCCTCGATTCCGGATTGGTAGAGAAAGGGACGACTGCCTACGATCTGAAGTCGGTCCCAGTTGAGCGACATGGAGATGTGCTCCAGATGATTCGCGTGCCGCAGGTGGAACGGCTCTTCGAACCACAGCGAATGGACTGCACACAGGTGATCGACTCGGGGACCGGCAAACCCTACATGGACGATCCGAACTCGCCCATCCTGGTCCTGGGCGACAGTTTCCTGCGGATCTTCGAGCGAGACGAGCCCGGCAGCGGAGGCTTCGTCGCCCACCTCGCGTACAATCTCGGCTTCGGCCTGAGCAGCATCATCAGCGACGGCGGCGCCTCGACGCTCGTCCGCCAGCAGTTGGCGAGGAAGCCGGCCCTCTTGAATGGCAAGAAGGTCGTCATCTGGGAGTTCGTCGAGCGGGACATCCGCTTCGGCACCGAAGGCTGGCAGGTCATCCCGTTGCCATAGACACGCGAATGAAAAGCCGATAGCCGGGAAAAAGGAGCGGCATGATGAGCAGTCCTGTTGAGGAACAGCGGCGTTTCTTCGCTTCCGGCGGCACGAGGTCCTTCGCCTTTCGCGACAGGATGCTCAAGCGTTTGGCCGAAGCGATCTGCGACCGCCAGGAGGATATCCTCGCGGCACTGACGGCTGACCTGGGCAAGTCCAAGGTCCAAGGGTATGCCACGGAAGTGGGCCTGTGCCGGGCGGAAATCACGTACGTGCGAAGGCATCTGCTGAAGTGGATGAAACCGCGGCGGGTTCCTGGGCCGAAGCTATTTCCTCTGTCTCGATGCCGCGTCGTTCCGGAGCCGCTTGGGGTATGTCTGGTGATCTCGCCGTGGAACTACCCGTTTGCCTTGGCGATCCTGCCTCTCGTCGCGTGCATCGCCGCCGGGAACTGCGCCGTTGTGAAGCCGTCGGAGGTTGCCGCAAACACGGAGCGAATCCTCTCGCAGATGATCTCCGAGTGCTTCGATGAGACGTTCGTGTCTGTGGTCTGCGGTGGTCCGGACGCCTCGGAGGCGTTGCTCCGCGCGGGATGGGACCATATCTTCTACACAGGCTCAGAGCGAATCGCCCGGATCGTGATGACCGTCGCGGCACAGAGAATAACGCCGGTCACACTGGAACTCGGAGGCAAGAGCCCGTGCATCGTCGCCGCAGACTGTGACATCGACAGGACGGCCAAGCGCATCACCTGGGGCAAGTTCCTCAATGCAGGCCAGACGTGCGTGGCTCCCGACTATCTCCTTGTGCAGAAAGGTGTGAAGGACGAACTGATCGCACGCATCGGAGCGTGCGTTCTGAAGTTCTACGGTGCAGACCCTCAACAGAGCCAGGACTATGGGAGGATCATCAACGAGAGGCACTTCGACCGCTTGAACGATCTCATGAAGGAAGGAAGGGTGATTCTGGGCGGGAAGGTGGATCGTCAGAGGCTGTACATATCACCGACTCTGATCGGAGATGTTCCTGAAGATGGGAGAATCATGGAGGAGGAGATCTTCGGTCCGCTTCTTCCGGTTCTGGAGTTCGCAGACGTATCGGAAGCACTTACCCTCATCAACCGAAAGCCCAAACCGCTCGCACTCTATGTCTTCTCCCGCAGCAGAGACCTCCAAAACAGGATTATCTCCGAGACCTCATCCGGAGGCGTCTGTGTCAACGACACGGTGATCCATCTGACGGCCCCTGCGCTGCCTTTCGGCGGCGTGGGCAAGAGCGGCTTCGGCCGGTATCATGGAAAAGCCGGTTTCGATGCTCTTTCGAATCACAAGAGCGTCCTGCGTCAGACTCTGCTGTTCGATATCCCAGGGAGGTTTCCGCCGACGAGCGAGAAGGACCTGAGGATTCTGCGCAGAATGCTGCGGTGAGGGTTCTTCAGTCTGCACAACCGCCAGAGCCGTCGCCGCGGCCTTCAGTCTTGACGCTGACGCTCTGAAGCCGTAGATATGTCTGAGTGGCTGAGAGTCGGATCGGAGGTGCATATGTTGACGCGTCGCTGTTTCGTCCGTGCGGTTGCCCTCGCGATGATGGTCGAGGTCTTGCGCAGCGCCTCGGTCGTACAGGCGGTGGCGGAGATCTATCCGGCCCCGGAGGGCGTAGAACCCGCGACGAGCTACCAGGTCCAGGTGGACGGCCAGGACGTCTTCGTGCATGATTTGCCCGTCGGAGCGATTGCGAGCTTTTCCTTCTGGGGGACGGTCGAGGTGGCCGTCACGCCGAAACAGGATGTCAAGGCGGTGGACATCCGGCCGAGGAGCTGGGGGATCTGGCCGACCTTGGAGGGCAACGTGATTCGCTTCTCGCTTTCCGAGCCGGGCAATTTCAGCATCGAGATCAACCATGACCTCCAGAGGCCGCTCTTTCTGTTTGCCAATCCCCCGGAGACGAATCGGCCCAAGCCGGATGCGCCGGGTGTCCGTTACTTCGCGGCCGGCAAGGTCCACTCGCCCGGCGTGATCGAGCTGCGCGACAACGAGACGGCGTACATCGGCGGGGGGGCGATTGTCCACGGCGCCATCCTGGCGAGGGGGAGCCGAAACATCAAAGTGCTGGGCCGGGGGATCCTGGACGGCACGGAGATGCGAGGCTTCGTGAAGTCCGGTTCCCAGCGATTCGTACACCTGGAGGACTGCTCCGGCGTGACGATGGAGGGCATCATCCTTCGCAACAGCCCGACGTGGCAGATCGCGCCGATCCGGTCGGACAGCATCTCGATTGCCAACGTCAAGATCCTCAGCGCCAGCGACAACGGGGACGGCATCGACCTCGTTCGCAGCCGCAACGTGCGGATTCGCAACTGCTTCATTCGAACTGCGGCCGACTGCGTGGCCGTCAAGGCTCTCGGCGACGGCTCGAACGCGGGCACGCGGAACGTGGAAGTGAGCGACTGCGTGTTCTGGAGCGCCGAGGGCGGGAACGCCATGGAGATCGGATTCGAGCTTCGCGCGGACGAGATCCGGAACATCGCCTTCACGGACTGCGACGTGATTCATGTCGAGGACGGCGCGGTGTTCGGCATTCACAACGGTGATCAGGCCACGGTCAGCGACGTGCGGTTTCAGAACATCCGTGTCGAGGACGCCCGGCGCAAGCTGATCGACCTGGCGATCGTCCTATCGCGCCACAGCCAGGACCGGCCGACCGATGCACGGGAGATCGAGCGTCGTTCCCTGGACGGCGCCTGGGAGGGCGTCCTGACCGTCCCCGAGGAGCAGCGGGCGGAGTGCGCGAAATCCCGGGGCCACATCCGCGACATCGTGTTCCGGGACATCCGCGTCATCGATGGCCTGTTCCCCTTCTCCCTTGTCTGCGGTTTCGACGACCAGCACAGGATCGAGAACGTCACCGTCGCCGGCCTGTGGATTCAGGGCATCGAGATCGCCAGTCCCGAGGAAGGGCGGTTCTACGTCGAGAACGCTGACGAGGTCCTCTTCAGGCGGTGAGCTTCGACGCGGGCAAATCGCGATAGCGGGTTAGCACCTTGCGTCCAAAGTCGTCAGCGGGATCGACGCCGCAGACTTGCCTGAGTGTCTCGCCCAAGCCTGTTTCCCGGAGCATAGTCTGCAGGCGGACCGCGCGGGGATCTTCGGGATGATCGTATCGCAAGGCGGCCGCGCAAACCGTGGCGATGCGATCGGGGTAAATCCCCTCGGATCGGCACAGTTCCGCGGCGCCGACGATCCGATCGTCCCGGCCCAGCTTGCGAATCGGGTCCCGGGCGACCCTCGCGACCGTGTCCTTGAGCAGCGGATTGCCGAAGCGGATTCGGACGTCCTTGCGGAACTCGATATGCTCGCGACGGTCGAGATCGGCAGGATAACGTCGCAACAGCGCCTCGGTCGTTTCATCCAGGGCGCCGTCGAACACGGATCGCACGAAATCATCGTCAAACGTCTCGTAGATATACGTGTGGCCCCTCAGGTAGCCCAAGTATGCCAGTGCGGCGTGGCCGACGTTGTTCGTGAAGATCTTCCGCTCGACCTCGGCGCGGAAGTTGCCCACGGGATGGAATCCCTGGATGGCGGGGTTGCCGGCGCGGGGGGCCTGGCCGTCGTACGGGACATCGCGATGCGCATCCGCGATCACCAGGAGCGGATCATCGTTCGTCGAGCGGGCGCCGTCGCCGCCGACGATCCCGGCTAGGCACGTGCCGACGAAACCGACGTTCGTCTCGGCCCAGGACCGGACCGGCCCGTCGAGCAGGCCCATCGCCGCACGCGAGAGCTGCTCGGCCGCATTGAGCGTGTTCTCGCACAGATAGATATCGAGCGGTCCCGCCTGCCTCTCGAATCGTCTGCACAGACCCTGGGCCAGCAGGGGCGCGATCGAACCGAGGTTGGCGACTCCCACCGCGGTGGCTGCCACGCGGGCCTGGGCGATCGCCCCGGCGATCTCGCTGCTCTGATGCGTGCTGAGCACCCGAAACCGCCCGACGGTCAGCTCGCGGACGCTCTGGGAGTACGCGTCCAGGATGCGAAGAGGATAACCGCCGCGCCGGTTCAAGCGGTCCGCGTGGGAGGCGCTGCGGTTTACGAAGACCGTCTCCAGACCCGCTTGCCAGAAGAGGTGGCCCATGAGCCCTCGGCCGATATTGCCGGCTCCGAACTGGACGGCGATGTTCTTGTATTTCATACGACGAATAGGACCCGCGGGACTCCTGACGACCTGCAATCGACGACGGGGTCATTGTACACATTGCTCTGGGGAAAATGCTTGTCGAAATCCTGCGGATGGCGGATAATGACGGATCGGCAGGGGCACAGAGTTCTGTGGCTGTCGAAAAGGCATTTGATCGGGATCCCATGGCCAGGGTCGCGAATGTGCAACAACGAGGGCCAAGGCAAGTCCAATCGTGACAGGAGATCACTATGAGTGAAATCAATCGGAAAGGCACGTCACGCCGCGAATTCTTGAAGGACACCGGCCGACTGGCCGCCGTGTCGGCGGTTGCGGCGGGGATTACCCCCCGGATGTATGCCGGCGAGAACAACACGATCCAGGTGGCCCTGGTCGGCTGCGGCGGGCGAGGCACGGGTGCGGCGGCCAACGCCATGAACGTGAAGAAAGGTCCGATCAAGCTGGTTGCCATGGCCGATGCCTTCGAGAACCGGCTCAAGGACAGCTACGCGGGTCTGAAAGGGGACTTCAAGGATAAGGTGGATGTGCCCGACGACCGCAAGTTCCTTGGGTTCGACTCGTACCGCAAGGCGATGGATTGCCTGCGGCCAGGCGACATTGTGATCCTAGCAACTCCGCCGGCCTTTCGCTGGGTTCATTTCACCTACGCCATCGAGAAGAAACTCAACGTCTTCATGGAGAAGCCGGTCACCGTGGACGGCCCGACCAGTAAGCGGATGCTCGAACTGGCCGAACAGGCCTCGGCCAAGAATCTGAAGGTCGGCGTCGGTCTGATGTCCCGTCACAGCCGGGCGCTCGCGGAACTGGTCAAACGCGTCCAGGACGGCGAGATCGGCGATGTCATTCTGCAACGCGGTTACCGCATGCACGGCCCCGCCGGGTTCTTCAGCTCCCCGCCGAAGCCGGCCGACATCAGTGATCTCTGCTACCAGGTGAGACGCTTCCACAGCTTCATCTGGGCCAGCGGCGGCAATTTCAGCGACTTCTACATCCACATCATTGACCATCTGGGGTGGATCAAGGGCGAGTGGCCGGTCAAGGCGCTGGGCTTGGGCGGCAGGCACTATCGCCAGAGTCCCGAAGGCATCACCTACGTGGACCAGAACTTCGACATCTACTCCGTCGAGTACACTTATGCCGACGGCTCGAAGTTCTTCTTCGACGGTCGCTGCATGAACAACTGTGCCAGCCCCTATGCGAGCTACGTACACGGCACGAAGGGCGTGGCCATCGCGTCCAAGAGCGGTGACTGCGGCTTGCCTTCCAGCATTCACAAGGGCCAGGAGCCGACGAGGGCGAACGCGATCTGGGAATCGAAGATCCCCATGGACCAGCGGGACCCGTACCAGAACGAGTGGAACGACCTGGTCGATGCCATCCGCGCCGATAAGCCGTACAATGAGACCAAGTACGGTGTTGAGTGCAGTCTGGTGACGAGCATGGGCCGAATGTCCGCCCACACGGGCCAGGAGATCACGTTCGAGCAAATGCTCAACTGCCCGCATGAAATGGCCCCGGGTCTGGACAAGCTGACGATGGATTCGCCGGCGCCGCTGCAGCCCGATGCCAACGGTCGCTACCCCGTCCCGCAGCCGGGCATTGTGAAGGACCGGGAGTACTAAGGGTCTCTATCCCCGTATCCTGTCGAGGAGCAAATACGCCCCGGTCGGCTTAGCCGTCGGCCGGGGCGTTTTCTTGCGCCGCTGCCGCTTACTGCAGCAGATACGTGAGCATCTCGTCCGACAGTTGCAGGACGAATTCGCGTCCGGCGTCCTCCGGTCCCCCCACCTTGTAGTCCAGCGTTTCTGTCAGATGGACGCCGTCGTCGTTGTGATAGAGCACACCGAATGAGCCGGAGGAATTCGGGATGAGGTAGAACCTGGCGACACCCCGCTCGTCCGTGTTGTGTACGACGCTCCAGCAAGGTCGCTCGCCCGCGCGAGTTTGCACGCTGCGTATCGGTATGCCTTCCTGAGCCTGCCCGGTCGCATCCACCGCCTTGACCTGAACGGAAATCGCCCGTTCGAAGACGACTTGCCCGAGGTTGGCGGTCTGTCCCTGGGCAAGGTGGATCTCCTGCGGGATCACAGCCGGGCAGAACTCGTCGTCGTATGGCGTCTCGAGTCTTAATCGCAGACTGACGCCAGCCGGCACGGAGACGGCCTGTCGCGCGTTGGGTTCCAGCCAATCATCGTATTCCAGGGAACTCTCGCGGTCGTTGTCGATGGCCAGCAGTTCCCCGACCCACGCAGGTCGCGATTGCTCGTCGATCTCCCATTTTGGCATGATCGAGGGGTGTTCCTTGTCGATCACTGTTTCGACGAAGACCGTAGCCGCGGGAAAGAGCTTGATCGTCGGGACCTCGGCGAATCGGTCCGCGTCGGCCTCCAATGCGTGCCTTCGCTGCATCACGGCCAGGTAATCCCGTGCGAAGGCGACGAATCCATAGAGAGATTCGTCCGCCTCCAGGGCAATGCCGTAACCGCCCGTGGCGTCTGTCCTGACCAGTCTGGTGAAGCCGTAGATCTTGCGCAGCGGGCCGAGGGCGGGGTCGTCCTGCGTCGGATTGCCTGCGAGGCTGTGTAGTATGTCCCATTGCTCGGTCGTGAGGTCGCAGAGTCGCTCCTCGGCGTTGGCGTTCATCGCCAGCACGAATGCGCCGGGCATGGGCCGGCCGGTCAGGCCGTGCACGACGCGACCGTAGTACGTGACCGGCGCAGGCAGTCGGAAGATCACCTCCTCCGGGCTGTCTTGCGTTACTTCCACCGGTTCAAACCGAGATTCCTCGCCCGATCCTCGCATCGACGCTTCGTAGGTGCCCGGAACGAGCGGTGTGCCGTCCTTCCAGTCGTCATAGCAGAGCGTTATGACGTTGCGGCCGGGTCGCCGCAGGGAGACGGTGATCGTCCGGAGCTTCGTCGGATCGGTGATTCCCCCATTGGGATCCTCAAAACGCAGTTGTCGCAGACGGTCGCCGCGTTCGAGAACGATCAGCGATTCCCGTCCATTCTCGATTGGTTCGACATAGGGAAGCAATCGGAGTGCCTTCGGGGGCTCGATTCGCACGCAGTACCGTGATTTCGGCGGGATCAGTTCGCCTCGGTCGTCCCGGTTCCTGCGATTGGGCATGTAGAACGAGAAGGCGCCGTTGGCGTCCGTGACGCCCTGCGGGGTCTCGTTGGTCGCGTTGATCAGGCCCTCGCCGAGCGTACGGACATACGGGCAGTGGATGATCGCCCCAGCTACGGGCGAGCCGTTTGGGTCCACCACGCGCCCCCAAATCGCGCGATCCGCGGCGACCGTCCCTGTGCGGACCAACGGTGTGACGATTGCAGCGTTGGGCTCGAACGGCTGTCGGACTTGGGCGCAGCCGTAATCGGCATGGGATACGACAAACTCCGCGAAGCGAAGGTCGTCCGGCGATGTCTTGCACGCCAGACCGCCGGCGGAGTCCAGTGCCGTTCGGCCCAGGCAGATTCGGGAGCCATCGCGCCGGGTGACCCAGATCTCCACGGTGGCTCCGGGCAGCGGCTCGCCCAGCGCGTCCGTGAACTGCAGCCGCGAGACCACGCCGTCCTTGCTGCCGGGGATGGGCAGTGGGGAATTGAGTTCCTCTGTGAGGACCGGCGTCCAGGCCCGGTCGGCGGCCGTGAGCAGGATTGCCGTCAATACTGTGATGACCATCCCTCGAGCCCTCGCCAATATCTGTCGCAGCTATGTCCGGAGCGAAACGACGCGTTCCATTCTAACGTATTGACGTTCGAATGCCACAGGGGTTACAAAAGGACGCTGTAAACTCCATGTAAATGCTGGCCGGGATGTCGGTGAATCGAGGCCCGGCTGGGGTGGGAAGTCTGGTTGCTTTCGAACAAGGACTGATTATGCGATACGAGTACATGCACCCGCGCGATGAGCTCGTGCTCACGATGCAGCGGATCTATCGATACAAGATGACGACAACCTCCGGCGGGAACCTCTCGATCCTCGACGAGAACGGAGACATGTGGATCACGCCGACCGGCGTCGACAAGGGCACGCTCACGCCCAACGACATCGTCTGCGTTCGCGCCGACGGGCGGATCGAGGGATTGCACAAACCCTCCTCGGAATACCCCTTCCACAAGGCGATCTACGCGGTCCGGCGGGACCTGCGGGCGGTAGTCCACGCCCATCCGATGGCCTTGGTGGCCTTCAGCATCGCGCACAAGGTCCCGAATACCCGGCTGTTCCATCAGGCCTGGCGGTCGAACGGCGCGGTGGCGTTCGCGCCGTACGGTACGCCCGGCAGCGAGGACCTCGGCAACAAGATCGCACAGAAGTTCGTCGAGGGCTTCGACAGTGTGATCCTCGAGAACCACGGCGTCTGTTGCGGCGGTGCCACCCTCCAGGACGCCTTCCAGAAGTTCGAGACGCTCGAAGTCTGCTGCAAGGTCCTCATCAAGGCCCACACCATCGGAGAGCCGAAGTACCTGACCGATCAGCAGCTTCAGCTCCAGAGCAAGAGCGACGTGCCGATCGACTCGTTCGAGTACGATCCGACCATGATGACCATCCGCGAGAAGGACCTCCGAAACCAGCTCTGCAAGTTTATCGAGCGGGGGTATCGCCAAGGTCTGCTGACCACGACAACCGGGACGTTCTCCGCCCGAATCGACAACGAGAAGTTCCTCATCACGCCGTACCCGCTGGACCGCCACTCGGTGCTGCCCGAAGAGCTGGTCATGATCCGCAAGGGTAAGAAGGAGTTCGGCAAGCACCCGAGTCGGGCGGTCTTCTCCCACCAGGCGATCTACGACGCCCAACCCAAGGTGGGGGCGATCATCAACGCCTGCCCGATCAATGCGATGGCCTTCGGCGTCTGCCATCGGACCATCGACACGTGCACGATCCCTGAGAGTTATGTCTTCGTCCGCGAAGTCGGCCTGCTGCCGTTCGAGACGGTGTTCAACGACCTCGCGACGCTCTCGCGGGCGCTGACTCTGCAAAGCCCCGCCGCGGTGCTGTGCAACAACGGCGTCATGGTCGTCGGCGAGAGCGTTCTGGCGGCCTTCGACAAGCTGGAGGTGCTGGAGCACTCCGCGGAGGCGGTTCTGGACGCCCAGCCGATCGGGGGCCACGTCGCCATGTCGAAGGAGATCATCGACGATCTCATCGAGGCGTTCCACCTCGAACGTCCCTCGCCGCAGCCGGCTTGGTCCCGGCCCCGGCGTAAGCCCCGTTCGCGGTAGGACGTCCCGGCAAGGACGGTCCCAGAGCCTGGGGGACAGGCAAAGAGGTTCGCGGCTGGCTCTATTGCCTGGAAAAGACAAAGGGACCCTCCCGATGGGGGAGGGCCCCTGTTCTACGTCTCAACATGCAGACGATGGCGCGCGATCAGACAGCCTGCCGCCTTCGGAGAGAGCGGAGCATCGCGGCGCCAATACCCGCCAGGAGCAGAGCGCCCGGCGCTGGGATCGTCGGTTCGATGTCGTCCGGGAAGTACGCGTTGTCTGTGTCGGTTCGGAAGATGAGCGTCCCGGAGAACTCCTCGGAGAACGCGACCGTCATGTACCGGTAGAGATCGCCATAGAAGGAATCGCCGATGAGAGTGACCGGACCACTGTATGTCACTACGAGGTCCCCCTCGTAACCGCCCGCATCGACGAGAGTGAAGGGGCGACCGTCTGCCGAGTTCGGCGTGAGGTAGCTTCCGTACACGATGTCGAACATGGTGTCGCCGGCGCCGGCGTCGATCATCAGACTGGCGATTCCGATCGAGCTGGTCAACGTCCAGGCACTAGTGAGCTCCCAAGTGTCGCCCGACTCGGCCAGGCTCCACTCCGTTCCGGTGGCGGCGCCTGCTTGCGAACCGGTGTCTACCCAGACCGCCGAATCCGTGCCGTTGACCGTGACGATCAGGCCATCCATCGTGTCGCCAAAAGTCTGATACGTCGCGACGGCGGTAGTCTGCTGGGGATTGGCAGAACTTGTGACCACCGTCACGGAGGCTTGAGTCATGGATGCCAGAACGACCACCATAGAGATTGCCGCGATGATTTTCATTACCGTACTCCTCCAACCTAAGATTCCGACTTGGACACACAACACATTCTTCGGCGAACCTCTACTGGGTTGCCGCCACTGTGCGTACTGCGATCCGCGTTCCCGCGATCCTGCTGGTCTGACACCTGTCCTCGTCCGTGCGTGCACAGACAACAGAAGCTCCTCCAGCCTGAGCGGTGCCGGCCAGAACCGTGCGGGCGCAGGCTTGCAGTGTCGATGTACACAAGGGAGTCCGTCACCCAGCCCACCATCAGATGATGGGGTTGGCTTCCATACCTACGTTACTTTTATACCCAGGGTGGATGCAAACGTCAAGTGCAATTCTACTGCTGTGGTCAGGAATTCCTGCAGATCCGCCCATCGTGTCAGTATTGTCAAATCAGCACTATGTTGCAGGTTTGACAGTTGTGGTGGCGTCCAGAGGGGCGGCGATACCAGAAGAGCTCCTCCTGCCAGTTCGCACGTCCGAGAATGCGGGCGCCTGGAAGATGCGTGCCCGGCGTCAGGTTTCGGGCGATTCCGCCCAAGAGGCGCGCGGCGTGCTGGGTCACGGGGTGAGAACAGGGGGTAGCCCATCCTGCACGTACGACGGGAGCGAGAAGAGCTGGGAGAGAGCGGGTTGAAGGACCGGGAACGGGTCTCTCGATGCCAATCCGAATCGGCCGTTTCTGAGGATGCTATCGGACGATCGTGAGTCCTCCATGCCGGCCCACGCAGGCTCGGACGCCCGATGGAGATGACCATGTGATGTCGTCCGCCGATACTGCAGGCCCATGGGACATCGGGGGTCACTCGGTCGAGTGCTCCTCCGCCCGCAGCAAGGCGACAGTCTCCGGCATCGTGGGACTGGTCGCCCAGGGCTCGGGGCACGCTCACGTCAATGCTCACCCCTGATAATGACGATAAAACGGGAAGGCTGGGATAGGCTCGGAGGATCCGTGCGGGTAATCAGGGGGTTTGTTCTTGAATCGTTCGGGCAATGGTGTACAATAATATCATCCGGCGCGGCTGGATAGTTGAGCCGGGATTCAATGGCACAGACGGGTGATGAAGGGATTAGAGTATTGGCCTGCATGGATTGGGACATGCGGAATCATCACGTTCGAGTGATGTGGGCCGGGAGGCTGATCGCTCTGGGTCTGCTCACGATCGTGTCGGCGGCGCCGTGCCAGGCCCAACCGGGGCAGGTCGTGGGCTGGGGCAACAGCTTCGGCAGCCGGTACAACCCCCAGCCGAGCCGGGAGTGCATGGCCATCTGCGCCGGCGGCTACCACAGCCTGGCGCTGACCGCCGACGGCACGCTCATGGCCTGGGGCGAGAACACCGTCGGACAGTGCAACATCCCCTTCGGCAACAACTTCGCTGCCATCGCGGCGGGGCACTATCACAACCTGGCGTTGAAGACGGACGGCACCGTCGTCGCCTGGGGGGACAACACCCGCGGGCAGTGCAACGTCCCTCGCGACACGAGATTCCGTGCGATCGCGGCGGGCGCCTGGCACAGCCTGGGCATTCGCCTGGATGGCACCCTGGTCGCCTGGGGGTGGAACGAACAGCACCAGTGCGACGTCCCTGCGGGCAACGACTATACGGAGGCCGCTGGCGGCTACTCTCACAGCTTGGCCCTCAAGACCGACGGTTCCGTCGTGGCCTGGGGAGCCAACGGCGACGGCCAGACGAATGTGCCGCAGGGCGTCCAGTTCACCCAGATCGCCGCGGGCACATTGCACAATCTCGCGTTGAAGGCCGACGGGAGCCTCGTCGCCTGGGGTCGCAACGGCGAAGGGCAGTGCCGGATTCCGTCCGGCAAGGACTTCGTAGCGGTTGCGGCCGGCTCGCTCCACAGTCTTGCCCTCCGACGGGACGGTCGCATCGAGTCCTGGGGTCAGGACAACTACGCTCAGTGCGAGGTTCCCGAAGGGGACCATTTCGCCGTGATCGCGGCGGGCGACTTCCACAGCCTGGCCATCCGCGACCTGCGGAAGCGGTCCCTCGAAACTCAGGTCACTTCCGGAACGGGTGCCCGCGATCCGGCGCAGGCCCGTACGGCCGTTCCGATCGCCGGTGAGCAGGCAACCGGCCCGACCTTGGGCGATCTCGTCGTGGCCGGAGAGGTCCGAGACGCCAACGCGATTGCCACGGAGAAACTCCTGTCGAACCTGGAGCGCAAGCAGCCTGTTCCCGTCAAGCCCATTGAGCCGTTGACCGCCAAGGACCCGAACGCCGGCCCGCCTGCCGTCGCGAACGCGGCGCGGTCGCAGGTCGCCCAGGAGCCCAATGAGGTCAAGCCGGCGGTGGTCGCCGCGGCGCCGAGCGTGGATCCGAACGCAGCGTCGAAGCAGCCCGCGAAACCGCCTGTTGCCGCGGCGGAGCCGAACAAGCCCGTCCTCGATCTGGAGAGCCCCGCCAATCAGGGCTACGCGCCCAGCATCTACATGGGCGTTATCGAGAACGCCTCCCCGGTCTACCACTTCGTCTCGACGACCTCGAAGCGACACTTCTGCACGATCGATGAGCAGGAGAAGTACAAGCTGCTGGACCAGCAACCGTCCGTCTGGAAGTACCAGGGCATCGCCTTCTTCGCCTATGCCGAGGGACACCAGCCCAAGGATGCCCGTCCGGTCTATCGGTTTTGGTCGGACAGTCTGAGCCAGTACTTCTACACGATGGACGAGTCCACCAAGGACCTGCTGATCGAGGAACTTGCGAGCGTGTGGAAGTACGAAGGCGTCGCCTGGTACGCCCCGGCGATCAAGAAGCCGGAACAGAAGAAGTGAGACTCCGCACAGCACGCCATGCCCGCCTGCTGGCTCCGCTGTGCCCTCGTCGCACGACGGCCAAATCGTGTGATGACCTCGCCTGCGTGGGTGACTTCGCCGAGCCGACACGCGATAACCGCCCTTGACCGTGATGACCCTGCCTGCGTGGGTGACTTGGCAATGTGAGAACACTCTGGCGTTGGGCGCCACCGTCAAACTGGTTTGACGGCGCCGTCTCGGGTGCGACTGCTGCTCCGAGGTCGCACGGGCAAACGGGTCTGCCTATGTGCCACCCAGCGATGTGCCCTGGAATCTGCACGGGCATCGTGGCCTGGGGTGCATGACCGTATCTGCGCGTGCAACAGGGGTTCATGGAGACCCTGGGTTGTCATTCCCGCGGAAGCGGGAATCCACTCCCTGAGACACGCCGCACGCCACGGTTCCTGGATCTCTGCTTGGCCCCCCGATCAGGTCGAGGGCAAGTGTGGCAGGAATGACAGAATCGCGGCAACGTCTCGCCACTCTGCGGGAGGTCGAAACTGCGGTCATGCGCCCTGTGGTCTGGCTCGTATCTGATAGTCCTTGAGGCCGACTCCCGATGATGGTATGTTGACGGCCCACAGGGTTCCGTGCATCGAAGGCGAAGCGACGCTCTTCGGCGCGGGGCCCGCCCGATTGAGAGTGAAGGCCGTCCATGAAGCTCCATCGCTACGCAGGCAACCCGATCCTGTCGCCCCACCCTGACCACCCCTGGGAGGACCTCGCGGTGTTCAACCCCGCCGCCTGGTACGACGAAAAGGCAGAGGAAGTCCTGCTTCTGTACCGGGCGGCGGAATCGGGACCCGAGTACAAGTGCTATTTCGGCCTCGCCAAGAGCAAGGACGGCTATCACTTCGAGCGGATCTCGGATCAACCCGTGCTCAGTCCGAGCGTCGAAGGCTTCGACGGGGCCACGATCCAGGACCCGCGAATGGTCAAGATGGGCGACTGGTACTACGTCACCTATGCCTGCCGGCACTATCCCTTCGGGCGGTTCTGGGTCCCCGGCGGACGCGACCCGTACATCACGCCGGCCGAGTGTGCCGACGCATTCCCTCGCTACCTGCGGATGAACGCGACACTCACCGGTCTGGCGATGACGAAGGACTTCAAGACCTGGATCCGCGCGGGCTGGCTCACCGATCCGATGCTCGACGACCGCGACGTGATCCTGTTCCCGGAGAAAGTGGGCGGCAAGTTCGTCATGCTGCACCGCCCGCTGGAGTGGGTCGGCCTGCAGTACGGCGTGGAACAGGCCAGCGCCTGGATCTCTTTCGCCGACGATCTCATGGGCTTTCGCGAGAGCAAGCTGCTCCTCACGAACAAGTACCCCTGGGAGACGGCCAAGATGGGCGTCAACGTCCCGCCCATCAGGACCGAGCACGGCTGGCTGACGATCTACCACGCCGTCGGCCCGGACAAGTACTACCGTCTCGGCGCCGTGCTGCTGGATCTGCAAGACCCGAGCATCGTTCGGCATCGCACGCCCGATTGGCTGATGCAGCCCGAGGCAGACTACGAGATCGAGGGCTTCTATCGTGGCGTCTGCTTCCCCTGTGGAGCGGTTGTCATCGATGGGACGCTCTTCGTCTACTACGGCGGCGGGGACAAGTACTGCGCCCTCGCGACATGCGATCTGGAAGAGCTGGTGCAGCATCTGCTGACCTGCCCGGCGTAGAAGAAAGCACGAAATCCGAATTTCGAAATCCGAAACAGATTCAAAGGACCGAAATCCAAATGACAGAAATGCTGCCGCCCGCCGAATGACTCGTTTTGGATTTTGAGTTTTGATCATTCGTGCTTGTTTCGGATTTCGGAATTCGAGTTTCGGATTTGTTCGACACAAGGAGAACCGATGCATCCTCTGGACATCGCGATTGTCGTCGCGTATCTGCTGCTGATGGTGGCCGTGGGCTGGGTCGTCGCGAAACTGGCCGCGAGGAACCCGGAGTCCTACTTCCTCGCGGGCAAGAGCTTGCCATGGTGGATGATCGGCGTCGCGCACGGTTCCAGCGGCCTGGACATCTCCGGCACCATGTGGTTCGTCATGGTGCTCTTCGTCTACGGCGTCAAGGGCGTCTGGCTGCTCTGGGTTTGGCCCCTGTTCAACGTGGTCTTTCGCATGGTCTACCTCGGGACCTGGGTCCGCCGGTCGAACGTCCTGACCGGGGCCGAGTGGATGTACACGCGCTTCGGCCGCAACACAGGGACCGAACTGGCGTACCTGAGCATGGTCGTCTACGCGATTGTGAGCGTCGTCGGGTTCCTGAGCATGGCTTACATCGGGATCGGCAAATTCACGGCCTCGTTCATCCCCTTCGAATCGCTCGGCATCTCCGCCGAGCCGTTGCCGGGCAACATGGCGCCCGCGGACTTCTTCGCCATCGTCGTCATGCTCATCGCGGGCCTCTACTGCGTCGTGGGCGGCATGTACAGCGTCGTGATGAACGACATGATCCAGTTCGGCCTGATCGTGATCGCCGCGGTCATCATCGGCGCGATCGCGATGCACGCGACCTCCTCGCAGGGCATCCTGGCGAACGTGCCCGCCAACTGGGACAAGCTGTTCTTCGGCTGGCGGCTCGACCTCGACTGGTCCGGCCTGATCCCCAAGCTCAACGACAAGCTCTACAACCCGATTGCCCAGGGCGGCGACGGCTACTCGGTCTTTGGCCTGTTCGTGCTGATGCTCTTCCTCAAGGGCGTGCTCGTGAGCATGGCGGGCCCGACGCCCAACTATGCGATCCAACACGTGCTTTCGACTCGCAGCCCGCGCGAGGCGGCACTCGAGAACCTCATGATGGCCATCGCCTCGCTGGCCCCGCGATTTCTGCTCATCGCGGGCATCGGCACGCTCGGCATCGTCTACTTCAGTCCCGAGCTGCGCGAGATGGCGACCACCGGCAAGGTGGATTTCGAGCAGATCCTGCCCAGCGTCGTGAACCGCTACCTGCCCATCGGCGCCAAGGGCCTGATCCTCGCGGGCCTGCTCGCGGCGTTCATGAGCACGTTCGTCTCGACCGTCAACTCCGGCGCAGCCTACATCGTCAACGACATCTACAAACGCTATATCAACCCGCATGGGACACCCCGCCGATACGTGGTCCTCAGCTACGTCTGTTCGATCGCCATCATCGCGCTGGGCATCGCGTTCGGATTCGCGACGAAATCCGTCCACTCCATCACGGAGGTGCTCGTCTCGGTGATCGTGCCGGCGTTCGTCATTCCGAATGTCATCAAGTGGCACTGGTGGCGGTTCAACGGCTACGGTTTCTTCGCCGGCATGGTCGCGGGCACTCTGTCGGCCCTCGTCCTGCTGTTCATCGGCAAGCCGGAGTACATGGCCCACCTGGGTGCCGACCCCATCCGCCTACACCCGGTCTACGTGGTCTTCCCGATCATCATGCTCTTGGCCACGATCGCATCGATAGGCGTGTGCCTGCTGACAAAGCCCGAAGACGACGCGGTCCTCAAGAGCTTCTACCGCACGGTCCGTCCCTGGGGCTTCTGGAAGCCGATCCTTGAAAAGTGCCAGGCCGAGGACCCGACGATCCAACCGAATCGCGACTTCTGCCGAGACGGGTTCAACGTGATCGTGGGAATCGTCTGGGAAATAGCGATGGTCGCCGCCCCCATCTTCCTGGTGATCCAGCAGTACAGCCGAGCCCTCATCTGCAGCGCAGTCTTCGTCGCGACCTCGCTAATCCTGAAGTTCACCTGGTACAACCACCTCGAACCAGCGGAGAAAACCGCCGAAGCCCCTGGTGCAGTTCCCGGCCCAACAACAGGCTGAAGAAGGCGGAATCGTCGAAACGACGAACGCCCTCAGAACCGAGGACGCCATCCCCGAACCCCTGGCATTCTGCGTTTTTTGCCAGCAGCATGATTCAAGAGAGAGGAATATGAAGGAAGGCCGATATCCTGAGGACTGGGCACTGAGACTGAGCTTGGAGACTGGCTTTCCTCATTGAAGCCTTTCTGGTACATTGTATACAGAACGATTCGAGGTATGTGGCCTCGTTCTGCCAGGATGGAGTTCCGTTCTGGTGAGGCATGTTGAGAGGAGATTAGAATGAAGTGCCCGCACTGTCTCACGGAATACCATTCCGACAAGAGTCTGCAGTACCTTGCTAACGACGACTACTGCAGTTGGACTGTGACGCACGAATTGTGCCCCGCATGTCGAAGGCTGATCATTGAGTTGCGAGGAGACACCATTCAAGGGACTCCGTATTCCGACTGTACACTTCTCGTTTACCCCAGAGCTCCTGCTCGTACTCCGCCTCCCCAAGAAGTCCCGGATGACTTTGCTCAGGATTACCGTGAAGCTTATCTTGTTTTGAATGATAGCCCCAAGGCCAGCGCCGCACTTAGCCGCCGCTGTCTACAGCTTCTCTTGCGGGAGGTAGCACGCGTCAAGCCAGGGAATCTGTCGGATGAGATCAGGCAGGTATCCGAATTGGGGACTTTGCCATCTGACCTCGCTGGGGCCATTGATGCGGTTCGAACGCTCGGCAATTTCGCAGCACATCCGACGAAGAACACAAACACGGGCGAAATCGTTGGAGTGGAGCCAGAGGAGGCGGAATGGCTTCTCGATACATTAGAGGGTCTGTTTGACTTCTATTTTGTACGCCCTACGAAGATGAAGGAGAAGCGGGATAAACTCAACCAGAAACTTAAGAATGCAGGCAAGCCGGAGATGAGATGAACGAACCAATTGCAGTGTTCCAATCCCCAACAAGAGCCTTGTGAGGCCCCTCTTCCTCCTATCATGCCATTGGCCCAAGGCGGAAGATGCCGGGGGTTTGGGGGCGGAGCCCTCAAGAGCCATAGAACATCAACCCGTCTTTCTGTGTCGCCTCTTGACGGAATGCGTCAACTCCATGCCGGCGGCGAGGACATCGCGGGCCTTTTCGTACAGGGGCGCCAACGGCTCCGGCACCGAATCCTGCGAGGTGGCTTCCAGCAACAGCAGCGGCAATGGTTTTCCAATAGCATCCTGGAGCCGGAGGAGATGTTCGATGGTAAGACCCCGCTTCTTATTGCCGACGCGACTGATGAACGACTCACTCAGCCCTACGGCGTCGCCGATCTGCCGCAGAGTCATCCCTTGCGATTGAAGGTATTTGACGAGGTCGGCGGACAGGTTGGCTTCGATCCGTTTTCTCTGTGTATCCAAGGGACACCCCCGTACGAATTCTCACAACAACGGTTCACGTCCGACGATCATTCGCTGCCCTGTTCGGGCTCTTTGTCCCTCTGAGACCGCTCATGGGCCCGCAGAGCGTAGCAGGCAATCGTCACCGTCAAGCATATCTCATTCATGATTCTCTCGGACTGCTCGCTCGTCGGCAAACGTTCCAGTATCAGCAAAGCCTGTTCTATCTGCTCCTCGTATTCCTCGCGTCCGACGAACTCGTACGATCCGAGTCGATCGAGAAACTCCCGCGCCTTGGCGATGAAACATCGCCTTCGGGCGTCAAGACCAAACCCGTGCCCATTGTCTCTTCGACCCGACAACTCGAACGCCTCCTTTTACTCTATCAACCTATTGCCCATAGGGCAAGTTCTTTATTGTCTTTTTTAGGACATTTTTCCGGGGCGTAACATTCTCTACAGGGACTTATCGATCATCGCTTTTCTGCATCTCGCAGAGCACACAGCCTGCGAATCCATGGGCGTATTGTAGGTTCAGGCCGGAGGAAGAACAAGGGAAAACCGGGGAGCAACCGGCGGCCGGTTCTCGGTTGGCCGTCCATCAAAGGTCAACGCAAATGTAGGACTGACGGGCATCAGGCCGCAAGCGCCGACCTGCGTCCTGCCCGGCGAGCCCTCCCAGGTCGCCTACTGTCGGACCGCCTGGCGGACTTCGCGGTTGATTCGGACGCTGCACCAGTCCTTGCCGCACATGGAGCAATAATCGGCAGATTGTAGCTCCGCCATGCCCATTTCCTTGCAGGCTTCCTTGTGCATCCGGTCGGCGGTCTCGGGATCGAGCGATGAGCCGATGTGCGTTCGCCAGTCGAGGTTCGATCGGGCGATGCTCAACGCGCGGTCCCGATCCGCGGCGCCTTTATGGCCCCTCGCGACGTCGCCTGCGTGGGCGGCGATCTTGGCGGCGACGACACCCGCTCGGACATCGTCGTCGTTGGGCAGGCCGAGGTGCTCTCGCGGCGTGACGTAGCACAGGAACGAGGCGCCGTAGAAGGTCGCGGCGCAGCCTCCGATGGCGGAGGTGATGTGGTCATAGCCCGGTGCGATATCCGTCACGAGCGGGCCCAGCACGTAGAAAGGCGCGCCGTGGCAGAGCTTCTGCTGGATCTCCATGTTGTATTGGATCTGGTTGAACGGCACGTGGCCCGGCCCTTCGACCATGACCTGGCAGCCCTTTTCCCAGGCCCGCTGGGTCAGTTCGCCCAGCGTACGGAGTTCGGCGAGCTGGGCCTCGTCGGTCGCGTCGGCGATTGCGCCGGGCCGGAGCCCGTCGCCCAGCGAGAAGCACACATCGTGCTCGACCATGATGTCGCACAGGTCGTCGAACATCTCGTAGAGGGGGTTCTGGCGGTTGTGGTGGAGTATCCATTTGGCGAGCAGCGCCCCGCCCCGACTGACGATGCCCATCACGCGTTTCTCGAGCAGGGGCAGGTGCTCGCGGAGCAGGCCCGCGTGGATCGTGAAGAAATCGACGCCCTGGCGGGCCTGCTTGGCCACCGTTTGGAGGATGATCTCGGGCGTGACGTCCTCGACGCCGCGGCCCTCGATCACCTGATAGATCGGGACGGTACCGAAGGGGGCCGGGCAGTGGGCGAGCAGTTCGTCGCGGATCGAGTCGAGGTCGCCGCCCGTGCTGAGGTCCATGATGACGTCTGCGCCGACCGCCAAGGCGGCGTTCATCTTCTCGATTTCCGCCTGCACGGAGCATCGGATGCTGCTGGTGCCGATGTTCGCGTTGACCTTCGTCGTGAGGGCCCGGCCGATGCCCAGCGGGCGGAGGTTGCTCTTGAGATGGGCCCGATTAGCCGGGATGACCAGCCGGCCGGCGGCCAACTCCTCGCGGACCGTGTGCACCTCCACGTTCTCGCTCTCGGCGACGTGGCGCATGGCGGCTGTGATTTTCCCGGCTCTGGCATCCGTCAGTTGTGTCGTCATGAATCCGACTCCTTGATAGTGACCCGAGTCCTGGAATAGGTCCAATCCTGCATTTTTCAGAACTCCACCAAATAAAAAAATCGCTCCTGCGGGAAGCGATTTCTCCAGACGGCCAACGTTTCGTTGTCATCGCTTTCCTACGCAGGCATATCGGCCTGGTGCGTCTATCCGGCTCCAGGCAATTATCCTGATCAGGTTCGGAGGGTCTTCTCTCAGGCCCGCCACCCGGCGGGCCACCCCTAGCGACCACCCGAATTGTACAGGGAAGCGTCGTTTGCGCCTACGCAAATTCACTCCGTTCTCCAAAATAGCCAATCCACATCGCGATTGCTCCATATAGAGAGCCTGTCGCAAGGTCCGATAGTGTGCAGGCGAGAAATACACCGTATTTGTCATCCCTTTTAGGAAAAAAGACTGCTGATTTCGGGCTATGCCTGCCGATAGGAGAGGTGAAAACCGTTTCATCTTTTTCTCCGGCGTCGTTGTGCCAGACGACGCCATTTTTCTATCCACGCCGCGTCCAGCCCATCCAATGCGTTCACGGCGGAATCACCAAGATTGGACAAACCCGTAACAAAACGGTAATGTGCCACCCGCATACTGCAAGGCATTCGTTCGGCGGTCGGAGTGTCGCGAGGTTCCATTTGTGATCCGATGGCTCCGACGGTAGACTGTGGCGTCCGGGACGGTTGGCTCGTGCAGGGTCCAGCGATGGTCTTGGGCAGAGGGCTGAGCTCCGGAAGGGGTCGGACCCTTTTTCCTGGTGGTTCATGGCAATGAAAGCTGGTCTGATGCGTCTATGAATATGGGACCCCGGCGGGTCTGCTGTCTTGGACGTCGACAGGTGCTTGGAAGGGCGTGCGTGTGAGAAAGCTTCGCATTTTGATCATCGTTGTCGTGGCTCTTGCGGTCGTGGGTCTGGCCGCAGGGTTCGTGGTCAAGAGACGCAGAGTCGGCGGCGAGAAGCCGACGATCGTGCGGATCGAGCCGGTCCAACGCGCCGAGTTGATCGAGTTCGTCAGCGCCCCCGGCGAGATCGAGCCCAAGCGGAACGTCGAGATCAGCGCCAAGGTCTCGGCCCGGGTGGTTGCTCTGCCCTATGAAGAGGGGGCGCTCGTGACGAAGGGCGATCCCAATGCGAATCCGCCGGTGCCGCCGTCGGTTCTCGTGCGGCTTGACTCCAAGGACTTGGAGAGCAGCCTGCGGTCGGCCCAGGCCAACCGGGATGCCCAGGCTGCCCAGATCGAGGTCGAGAAGGCCCGAATCGCCGGTCAGAAGGCCAGTCTGCTGGGGACCGCCGCGACGCTCGAACAGGCCAAGACCGACCTCCAGCGGCAGGACCGCCTCGTCGTTTCGAACGACATCAGCCAGGCGGAGTTCGACCAGGCCAAGCTCAAGGTCGAGGAGTTGCAGGCCCAGTATGAGGCGGCCCAGCACTCGCTGCAGTCTGCCGAGTTGAACCTCAAGGTGCTGGAGTACAACCTGGAGGGTGCGGATGCCCGGATCGCCCAGGCGCAAGAGGCGCTGAGCTACACGACGATTACTGCCCCCATCGACGGCACGATCACACGGATCGAAGCGGAGGTCGGCGAGATAGCCATCGTGGGCACGATGAACAACCCTGGCACCGTGATTATGGAAGTGGGGGACCTCTCCGAGATGCTGGTCGTTGCCCAGGTCGACGAGTCGGACGTCGGCAAGCTGCGAGTCGGGCAGAAGGCCCGTGTAAATATCCAGGCCTGGCCTGACCAGATCTTTCCAGGCATCGTGCAGACGGTTGCCCTGAGCCGCAAGATTGGGACCGACGGCTCCAAGTACTACGAAACCGAGGTGTTGTTGGTCGATCCGAACGAACGGGTTTTCACGGGCATGACCGCCGACGTGGATATCGAGGTGGCGACCCACAAGGAGATTCTGGTTCTGCCGAGCCAGGCGGTCCTGGGGCGCAAGGTGGATGAGCTGCCGGTGGACATTCGCGACAAGCTCAGCGAAGAGCAGAAGAACAAGGCGTTCGCCTCGATTGTCTATTGCTGCCGCGACGGCAAGGCGGTGGCGGTCCCCGTCAAGATCGGCGCCAGCAACACGACCCACACGGTCATCGAGTCCGGGCTGACCGAGACGGACAAGGTCGTTGTCGGTCCCTACAAGGAGCTGGAGAAGATGAAGCACGACCAGCTCATCAAAGACGAGCGCGAGGCCAAGGCGGAAGAAGAAGCCAGGAAGAAAGCGGGCGCGAAGGACGCCAATGACCCCAACGAAAGCAAATGACAACGTAATCCGCCTCGCAGGGGTCACACGCGTCTACAAGGTGGGCGTGGAATCCATTCACGCGCTCGCCGGCGTGGACTTCGAACTGGGGCGCAACGAGTACGTGGCGATCATGGGTCCCTCGGGCTCGGGCAAGAGCACGCTGATGAACATCCTCGGGTGCCTGGACCGCTGTACGAGCGGGACCTACGAGCTGGACGGGCGGGACACGACACGGCTCAGCGCCGCTGGACTGGCCCGCGTGCGAAACGCACAGATCGGTTTCGTCTTCCAGTCGTTCGAGCTGCTGCCCCGGCTGAATGCCCTCAAGAACGTCGAACTCCCGCTGCTCTATGCCGGCGGCGAGGGGTGGCTCACTCGCAAGGTCCGGGCGAAGGAGGCCCTGACGAAGGTCGGCCTGGGCGAGCGGATGAAGCACCGTCCGAACCAGCTCTCCGGCGGGGAGAAGCAGCGGGTGGCCATCGCCCGCGCCTTGGTCAACCGGCCGAGCATTCTGTTGGCCGACGAGCCGACGGGCAACCTGGATACCCGCACCAGTCTGGAGATCATGTCGCTGTTCGAGCAGTTGCACCGGGACGGCCAGACGATCATCATGGTCACGCACGAGGACGACATCGCCCATCACGCCAAGCGGATCGTGCGAATGCGCGACGGCCGGATCGTCGCCGACGAGCAGACAGGCGCCGTCCGGCTGGTGGCCACGGGAGCCGAAACACCCTGAAGCAGAGAAATCCGAAATTCGAAACTCGAAATCCGAAACAAATCTCAATGACCAAAATCCAAAATCCAAAACGAGTTACTCGACGAGCGATAGTGTTTCGGTCGTTTGTGTTTCGTGCTCTGGAATTGTCTCGGATTTCGAGTTTCGGATTTCGAGTTTTTCACTTGGATGGACTTGTGAGCGTGCGTTTCGTGTTCCCGAGAAGGAGATACACATGCTGCGGCTGTTGACCGCTCCATTGGTGCTCACGGTTCTGCTGCTCCAGAGCATTCGATTGGCGCTGGGCCAGATCTGGACGAACAAGACCCGCTCGGCCCTGACTACCGTCGGGATCGTGATCGGCGTGGCGTCTGTCACCGCGGTGATCGCGGCCCTGACCGGCCTGAAGGCGAAGATCCTGCTGGATTTCGAGTCCCTGGGCACGAACAAGATCTACATCAGCCCGGAGTGGCCCCGCAAGGGACGGTTCAAGAACTTCAACTGGCGCGTGATCCGATTCCAGCCCGAGCAGTTCGACGGCCTGCTGGATCGCTGTCCGTCCATCTCGGACTATACTCTGATGATCGAAAGAGGCCGGACGGTCAGCTACGGCGTTCACAGCATCGACGGGGCCCGCGTGTATGGCATCAACCCCTCCTGGCACAAGATCGAGAGCCGCTCGGTGATCCTTGGCCGGCCGTTCACGCTGATGGACGAGGAGAACGGCTGGCAGGTCTGTCTGATTACGCCGCGGGTCCGCGACAAGCTGCGCCTCGATCAGGACTGCATCGGCCAGCGTGTCATCATCGACCGCCGCGGTTTCCGCATCGTGGGTGTCGTCGAGGACCGCGTGGAGTCCGGCATGTTCGGCCAGATGGGCTCCTCGGAAGAGGTCTTCATTCCTTTTCCCACCGCGTGGCGATTGTGGGACCCGTGGATCTACGCGATCGCGTGCTGCCGGAGTCCCGACCTGTCTTCCGAGGCTCAGGCGGAACTGCGGTTCTTCCTTCGCCAGTCCCGTCGTCTGGAGCCGGGGGACCCGGACACCTTCCGCATGGACGTGATCGAGGAGATCCTCAAGGGCTTCAACAAGATCGCGATGGGCGTCACCGCGGTCGCTGGCGGCGTCGTGGGAATCTCCCTGCTGGTCGGCGGCGTCGGGATCATGAACATCATGCTCGTTTCGGTCTCCGAGCGGACCCGCGAGATCGGTCTGCGCAAGGCGGTGGGCGCGCGACCCTCCGCGATTCTCCTGCAATTCCTCGTCGAAGCGGTCGTGCTGTGTCTGTTCGGCGGGCTTATGGGCACCGCGATCGGGCAGATGTTGACGTCTCTGATTGCGAAGATCCCCGGCGCGCGTCTGGACATGGCCTACATTCCGCTGTGGGCGATTGGCCTGTCCTTCGGTTTCGCGGGCTCGGTTGGCGTCTTCTTCGGCATGTTCCCGGCCATCAAGGCCGCACGGTTGGATCCTATTGAGGCGCTCAGGCATGAGTAGATACCCTGTTCCCCGAGGCATTCGGTTGACGGCGGCGGTGTGGTTTGCGGTCGTCCTGTTGGGCGGTTGTCATCTGCGCACGCCCGACTACGACAAAGCCTTGATGGCGGATGTCAGCGAGAAGGTACACCAGATCGAGCCGCTGGAGCTGGAGCAGGCCGAGCCCAACAAGACCGCGCCGGAACCGAACGAACCGCCAGCGGAGATCGAACTGTCGCTGGAGCAGTGCCGGGCTCTGGCCCTGGAGAACAACCTGCAATTGAAGGCCAGTCTGATTAACCCCTCGATTGCTGCCGCCCGACTCAGCGAGGAGGAGGCCGCATTCGAATCGGCCTTCTTCGCCAATGCGAGTCTTACCAAGACGGATCTGCCCTTTGGCGGCTCCGCGGAGGTCGGCGAGACCGGCGTCCGCGTCCCCATCGTCGCGACCTCCCAGACCGAGACCGTTGCGGTCGATACCGGCGTCCGGGTCCCGTTGCGGACGGGGGGCACCGTGACGTTTGACCTGGGGGACTCGCGGACCCGAGACCTCAATTCGGAAGGGCCGTTCAACCCGTCCTATGAGGATTCGCTTTCGGTCTCCATCAGCCAGCCGCTCTTGCGGGGCGCGGGCAAATGGGTCAACACGCATTCGATCCGCCTGGCAGCCTACAATCATGGCATCGTCAGCGCGCAGACGAAACTCGACGTCATCACGGTCCTGGCGGCCATCGATCGGGTCTACTGGCGTCTGTACGCGGCCCGGCGAGTGCTCGAGGTCCGCCAGCAACAGTATGAGCTGGCGATGGCACAACTGGAGCGGGCCCGTCGTCTCGTCGCTGCGGGCCAGCGTTCGCAGATCGAGGTGATCCGCGCCGAGTCCGGAGTGGCGCAACAACTGGAGGCCATCATCGTCGCCGAAAACACCCTGCGCGACCGCCAGCGGGAGATCAAACGGGTTGTCCGCAAGCCCGGCCTGGATATGCAGACCCCGACCATCGTGGTCCCGGGCACGATGCCGGACCCGGTCCGATATGAACTGGAGGAAGGTCCTCTCATCAAACAGGCGATGGAGTCCCGCATGGAGCTGCTGGAGCTGCAGCTCCAGATCCTTCAGGACGCCAGCGCGGTCGATTCTGCTCGCAATCTGACGCTGCCCTCGGCCAGCCTCGTGTACTCGTACAACATCAACGCCACGGGCGAGACCCGCAATGAATCGTTCGACATGCTGTCCGACAGCGACTTCGTGAATCATCGTCTGGGCCTGCAATTGCTCGTCCCCCTCGGCAACCAGGCAGCCAAGAGCCGCCTGCGTCAGGCCATCTACCAGCGCCGGCGGGACCTCGCAACCCGGGCCAATCGCGAGATGGTGATCCAGCAGGAGGTGCTCAACGCTGTCGACCAGG
The DNA here is from genome assembly GCA_017993835.1 of Phycisphaerae bacterium. Taxonomy (GTDB): domain Bacteria; phylum Planctomycetota; class Phycisphaerae; order Sedimentisphaerales; family Anaerobacaceae; genus PLanc-01. The sequence goes on along the minus strand of JAGOLX010000004.1, from coordinate 142,728 downwards.
TCGAGGCCAACTGGCAACGGATTCTGGCTGCCCGCCAGAACACGATCGTCAACGCTCGCCTGTATGAAGCCGAGAAGCGGGCGTTCGAGGTCGACATGAGCACGAGCACGGACGTGCTCGACGCCCAGTCCGACTTCGCGGATGCCCAGACGTCGGAAATCCAGGCCCTGGCGGACTACCAGATCTCGCTGGTCGAGGTGGCCTACGCCACCGGCACGATTCTCGGCGCCGCCCGGATTCAATGGGAGCCCATCGTCCCGGCCGACGACGCGGACTGATGATCGCCGCCACCGCTGAGGGGTCCGAGAATCCGTCTCAATTCCTGCCGGCCATCTGCCGATAACAGTCCTGTGGGGTGTGCCATGCACGCCGATATCAGGGTCTGTCGAAAGGGCAAGGGTGTCCGGATGAAACGCAGTCACATGGTGTATCGCATTGCCGGCGGGATCGTCGTATTCGTGATCGTTCTGGGTTGGTCCGCCTCCCCTGGACGCGATCGTAAGACCTACGAGGTCGAGACGAGGGTCTACAGCGTCGATCAGACTCCATCCGATGCGACCCGTGCCATCAACGCCAACGAGCGACTCATGGAGCGGTACATGGACATGACCGAGCGGCAGTTCACGGACCTTGCCGCCGATCTGAAAGTCCTGGCCGTCAAGATCGACGCGGTCGATGCCAGGCTGACGCAGATGGATCAGCGACTGGAACGCATCGAGAGACATCTGGGCATCGTGCTGGTGCCCGCCAGGTCCGATCCCAACGCGCCGTTGGCGCCGAAGTCGCCGCAGACATCGCCGCCGGCGGTTCTGCCGCAGACGCGGTGATCGAGTCCCCAGGATGGCCCGCTGAGGCTATGTGCCCCCTGTGGCATTGTAGATGACGCCGCCAAGGTCTGCATATTGGCGCAACACGCTCCTCGCTTCCTCTCGCAGGATGTCGCGCACGACCGCGATTCCGCGTTTGTGCAGCTCGCCGACCCAGTCTGTCGGCTTGGCGCCCTCGTCGAACCCGATGGCACAGGCGTCCTCGCCTGTGGCGCCGCAGACGACCCGCCGAACGCCGGACCAGGGAATGGCCCCAAGGCACATCGCGCAGGGTTCCGTGCTGGTCACCAGCTCATGGGAAGGGCGTCGGTCGCCGCCGAGGTCGTAGCTCCCCAACGCCTGCTGCGCCAGGACAATGGCGACCATCTCCGCGTGCAGGATCGAGCAGTGGGATGGTTGCACGAGGTTGACCCCCACGCTGACGAGTCGGCCGCCGTTCATTTCGAAGATCGCGGCCCCGAACGGCCCGCCGGTCTTGTGCTCGATGTTCCGGCGCGCCAACTGGATGGCAAGGCGCATTTTCGCCTCGACCGAATCGAACGCTGCGCCCTGGCGGCCGACGAACGACTCCACCCACTCCGGCAGTTTCAGCACGATCTTCCCGTGTTCCACGGCGGTCCTCTCATCTGCTCGTTCTTGTTATCGTAGGCATCCCGGGTCGGAAGCTCTCGCCCGGACCGGCGCGCCCGACTCGCGCCTGAGGCCAACCTCTTGTGTGAATCGTACCCGTTCCAGGCGTCTCCACACAAGGGCCTTGTCCGTTTTCGGTTTGCCCGACGGGGACGGCGGGACTATAATGGTCTCCGCCTGATTGAGAACAACGTCCTGCAAGACTCAGCAGCGGTCACTGTAGCGCCGGGGAGGGCGACGCGGGCTGGTGCCGCACGGGGGTCTGGAAACGGGTTTGGCAAGGAGATCGTATTCCCATGGAGCATAGACACCATCGTGGAGCAAGACTTGTCGTCGATGTCCGGGAACACGGAACCGTGGTGGGCACGGATGACCCCGTGAACCTGGAGTTCGAGGACTGTGTGAATGCGGTCAGCGGCTTGGTGGACTGGCTGGCCCGGGCCCTGGCGGAAGTCAATGCGGAAGGCCATGAGAGCATCGGTTCGGCGCTGCTCATCGAGACGCTGCACCAGTGGACGTTCAATGAGCACGTGGATGGCGACGATGACGCCGAGGAACTCCCGGCCGATGACGGGCCGGAAGAGGACTTCCCAGCGGATTGACCTGACAAGAAGAGGGGGGCTCATTCTTGGCGGGACTGCCCGCTGGCCGTGGGAGTGGGTGGTCCGGACGAGGCTCGGCGGCCCTGTCGCCGGTCAGCCGTACAGCTTGCCCGCATCATCGACATAGACCTCGCTTTGGGCGTCCTCGATGACGCTGGTCGCATCGGGTAGCTCGCCCAGGTGGGGGACCTTCAGCAGCAGCGAGCACTTGCGACATCGCACACGACGGTCCGCCGCACTGGCGTCGAGCCACCACCGATACCCGCATCGCGGGCATTTCAAGATGATATGCATGGAGTCTTTCATATGCCGGATATCGTGGCATACTGCCATCGCCTCTTTTATCGGCTCAATTGGCGGAGAAGGGTGAGGCGTCTGTGTTTTTTCTTGCCTGCCGCCCGCCGCGACGTCCGATAAGGGCCTCCTCGCGGCACTGAGAAGCCGGTGGACGCCGATTTCGCTGGCTGCGAGCCCTCCCCGTTCTTGAACGATCCCGGTCCTTCTGGTAGGATAGGAGCAAGTGGGGGCAATGAAGTGATGTCGAACTTGATCTGCGGCAGAACGTTGGACCTTGACCTGTTGCATCCAACCGACGGGGTGGGCGGGTGGTATGCGGACTGCTGCCGCGTGGTGGAGCCGCAAGAGCCGATTCACGTCCACGTTCGGGTTCGACAGTCCGGTGATTCGCACGGCGTCATCCAGCCGGCTGGCCGAACCGTTCCGGACTGCGGAAAGCTGCCTGTCGGCTCGATCCTCGACTGCTACGTGTGATCTGCCGGAACCTGCCGCACGCTCGACTCTCTTCCTTCGGTTCGAAACCTATTCCTGACTGCGACCGACCTGTACGCGGGTTGCGCGCACCCGACGCCCCATTCCCTGGGTGCTGACCCAATCGGCTTGCATAACGCAGCGGAAACACTATAATCCACTCCTCTGACAACGATGTGTTTGGGGTTTCATCAGAGGAGTAACGTCTATGCTTCTTCCAAGATCCATAAGCAAGCTGTTGTCTGTCCTTCGTGGGAACGTAGCGCCGCCACTGATCTTCCTATCGGTGCTGTTGGGCCTCTGGACAGGACTGATGCCCGGCTGGTCCGGCCTGCACACGGTGCTGGTCGTGCTCGTGCTGGTCGTGAACGTGAACATCACGCTGTTCCTGCTCGCGCTGGGTGTCGGCAAGGCGTTGTGCCTGGCCGCGGCGCCCGTGCTCTATCACGTGGGCGTCTGGGCGCAGGAACCGCTGGGCGGAGTGCTGGCGACCCTGTCCACGATCCCGGTGATCGGCCTGACCGACTTCAGCCGGTATGCGCTGGTGGGGGCCCTGATCCTGGGACCGATCGTGGGCGCCGTCGCGGGTGTGGCCTTGGCCATCGTCGTCTTCTACTTCCGACGGATGATGGTGAGACTCGACGAGAAGTCCGAGAAGTTCCGCATTTGGTACTCCAAAGCGTGGGTGCGAATCCTCGACCGGATCCTCATCGGCAAGCGGACCAAGGACGTCAAGTCGATGTTCGTAAAGGCCAAGTACATCCGCAAGGTCGGGGTCGTCCTGGCCGTTCTGCTCGTCGGTGGTTTCCTCGTGGGCGTGCACTTCATCCAGGACTCGATGGTGAAGGGCTACGCCGCCAATACGCTTACGAATGCCAATAAGGCCGAGGCCAATCTGGCGGAACTGGGGCTCGACATTCTCCGGGGCGATGTCTCCGTTTCCGGCGTGCAACTGACGGACCCGCAGAACGCGATGCAGAACCACACCGTCGTCGGCAAGATCGAAGCGGATGCCAGCGTCTACGACCTGCTGCTCGGCAAGCTCGTGCTCAACAAGGTGGAAGTCTCCGAGGTGAACTTCGACCAGGCCCGGCAAGTGGCGGGCAGGATCCTGGAGGCGGCCACCGCCAAGGCGGAAGAGACATTCGATCCAAATGCCCACAAGGTGGACGCCAACGACGTCGCCAAGCTGGAGAAGTACTTCAAGGACGCCAAGAAGCTCAAGGAGCAGTTGCAGAAGCTTCGGAACTGGCTCCCGAAGGACAGCAACGAGGTTGCGGCCGAGGTCCCGGAGAAGCCGGCCAAGTACCTGGATTATCTCAAGCTCAAGGCCGTGACGCCGCCTTCGCCGCGATTCCTGGCGAAACAGTTGCTGGCGGATAAGACGGAGATTCCCTCGAAGTTGTTCGGCAACAGCAAGGTGGAAATGACGAACCTCAGCGAAGCCCCTGCGGCCGCGAAACTGCCCATCACGATGCAGGTCCAGTCGTATGTCACGAAGGCCCTGCTCAAGGTCGCCATGGACTACTCCAAGGGGGACACGCCGGAGGTCTCCGGCACGTTCGCGGGACTCGATCTGAGCAAGATGCAGGAGGGATTCTCGCAGGACGCGGGACTCCAGTTCCAGTCCGGCCTGGCCTCGGGCGCCTTCAAGGGCACCCTGACCAGAGAGCAGGTGGATCTGACCATCTCGCTGGACGTCAACGACCTCAAGGCCACCGGGACCGGCAAGGGCGTCCTCGGGCTCGGAGCCGAGGAAACCTCGCGCGTGATGGAGGTCCTCAAGGGGCTCAAGACGACGATCCGCGTCGTCGGTCCGACGACCCAGCCGCGACTGGTGTTCGACACGAAGGGCCTGACCAAGACGTTCCAGGACGCCCTGGTCGCCGCCGGCAAGCAGAAGCTCCAGGATGAGGTCGGCAAGCAGATCGAAAAGCAACTCGGGGACAAGGTCCCGACCGAGCTGAAGGAAACGCTCCAGGGCAAGAGCAAGGACGTTGTCGAGGGCCTCACCGGCCTGCTCGGCAAGAAGAAGAAAGAGGAAGAGAAGAAGTAGCGGCAAGAACCAGGAAGGCTGCGGTCGTTTCGGCCGCAGCCTTCTTCATGTCACTGGGGCCGCCAGCAACGCCCCCCGGCGTTTCGATTTCCACGGCAGACCGACGAACATCCACCCTGCCCCGGCAGTAAGATTCACGGGGGCCATGAAATCTTCCCCGTTGGCCAGCGACTAATCCTTTGGGTGGGTGCGCACGGCCGGACAGGGTGCAGGCCCACGGACTTGTCTGATTCGGGCTGAAGAGCCCACACAGAGAGAGGGCACGTGTGCTCTCGTGCCGGATGAGACACACGTGCCCTATATAATCATCGATCGCAAATCACAGATCGTGAGTGCCTACAGGCTCCAACCTTCGCGGTAGGGCGGAGCGACGAACTGGTTGGCCTCGTCGCAGTTGGTGAACCGCATGGCCGCCGCGTCCCACTGGAGTTTGGTGCCCGGCATCTTGATCGCGATGACGCCCAGCATGGCCAGTTCCGTCAGCGGGCCGCCATAGGAGAAGTCCGAGCCCGCCTTGCCGCCTTCGCGGATCGCGCGGAGCCAGTCGTCGTGGTGCTCCTTGACGCGGGGGATCTTCCGCTCGGGCAGCTTGTAGGCCTTCATGGCCGTCTCGGGGATGATCCGGACCGGATTGGCGCCGTGCGAGCCATACATGATGACGCCCTTGTCGCCGTAGACGTAGGCGCCGGTCTTGACTCCCTCGCGTCCCGGCTCCAGTTCCTTGGCGACCGGGATCTTCTCGGTGCCGCTGTGCCAGACGAGCGTGATCGGTCCGCGGTCGCCCTTGGCCGGGAACTCGAACGTGATGATGTCGCCCTTGGGATAGGCGTGGTCGCGGATCTCGGGATCGTAATCCTTGACCTGTGCCGCGACGGTGTTCGGGGCCCCCAGGTCCAGGGCCCAGAAGACCGGGTCCACGACGTGGCAGAGCCAGTCGCCGATGGTGCCGTTGCCAAAGGGGACCCAGCCTCGCCAGGCTCCCGGCAGGTAGAAGGAGTGGTACAGTCGATCTTTCGCGGGACCGAGCCAGAGGTCCCAATCCAACTCGTCCGGGATGTCTTCCTTGTCGTCCAGGCGGGGCAAGCGGTCGATGCCGGAATTCACCGCTTCGCAGCCGCAGTGGATGGTGTGCACCTTGCCGATCGCGCCGTCCCAGATCCACTCGCAGAATGTGCGGATGGTGTCATAGGAATGGCCCTGATTGCCGAGCTGGGTCACCACCTTGTACTCCTGTGCGGCCTTCATCAGGGCGCGGACCTCGCCGACGGAATGGGCCAGGGGCTTCTCGCAGTAGACGTGCTTGCCTCGCTTGATGGCAGCCATCGCGGCCACCGCGTGGGTATGGTCCGGCGTGCCGACGATCACCGCGTCGATCTGCTTGTCCATGTCGTCGAGCATCTTGCGGAAATCGCGAAACACCCTGGCCTTGGGGAACATCTTGATCGTCGAGGCCCGCCGCAGATCGACGTCGCACAAAGCCACGATATTCGCCCCGCGGCCGGCCACAGCCTTGATGTCCTCGCCGCCCATGCCGCCGGCGCCGATGCCCGCGACGTTCGGCCTTTCACTCGGGGGCCTCTGTCCCTGACCCAGAACATGGCGAGGGACGATGGTAAACGCCGCGGCCGCCCCTGCCGTGGACTTCAAGAAGCACCGCCTTGATGTCTTCATCGGAGCACTGCCCATAATCCACCCTTGAAATGACGTAGTCCTTTGACGGTCCTCATGCCACCGGGACCCTCTGAAGTGTAGCACGATCTGGTCGCAACCCCAAAGTGAATTCTCCCCGATAAGGCCGCGTGGTTTGCGACTCCTGGGTGGGATCGGGCGGAGGCGGGGATCTCTGCTGGCACTCAGACGAGACAAACCGGCTACCGTTCGATCGGCTCGATGATCGCGGCCTGGGGATAGGCGTGCTTTCCCGTCGCCAGCAGAGCGAGGATCGTCCCGTCCTTGTTGGTGTCGCGCACCTGCACGCTCTCGATGTCTGCACGCCCCAGATGCCTGTCGATGCATCGGATGTATCGATCCGACTCCCACAGGCGTGCCTCCCACCGTGTTCCGAGTTGCCGTCGCAGCAGTCGGATGCCCCGGCGGTGGATATTCAGGAGGTAGCGGTTTGCGTCGTCCAGCCCGCACACGCGCAGGTAGTCCTGGCCGCCCGCCGAGCCAAGTCGCTGCGGCCCGACGCCGGCCGTCCAGGTGGAGACGTAGTACTCGTCCGTTGCTGAGCCGAACTGACCCGCGATGAAGCCCTGGTTGTTGATGCAGCAGGTGGCATCCGGGCCGAATCTCGAGAGGCCGAGTTCCTGCACACCGAGATTCGGGTCGCAGAAGAAGGCTCGCCACTCATTCCCCCGGGGCGAGTAGAAACCGACGATCTGGCCCTTGTCGTTGATGTCGCAGGCGAGGCTCTCCAGGCCGGCGAACGTGCCCAGGTCCCGCATGCCGGCGGTCTTGTCCCAAAGGAACCCATGGCACCGTCCCCGCGGCCGGTTCCAGTGTCCGACGACCTGGCCGCGATCGTTCATCGCTCTCATCTGCACTTCTCCGCCCCCTGGTGCGTCCAACGCACAGGTGCGACCGTCGGCGTCGCGGAAGAAGGAACTCCACGCGCGATTCGGATCGAACACGGTTGCTGCGATCTGGTCGGCGCTGTTGAGACACAAACGGGTTACGTAGTAGCCCTTCGGCAAGGAGGCAAGATCCTCTGTCCGGCCGCTCTTGTCCCACAGGACGATGTGCTCCGTGCCGTCGGCCCAGCGGACGACGGCCGCGACCCGGCCCGAGTCGTTGATCGCGTGCGGATCTGTCTCGACCCCGCCCATCGGCGGCAGGAAGGTCACTCGATACAGGACCTTCGGTCGATCCACGTACCACACGACTGTGCCGGCCGCGATCAAAACCGCCGCACACCCGAGAACGACGAACAGACGTTTCGTATTCATGATCCGCATATCTCGTCATTTGCCCCAGCGTTTAGGAATGGGCTCCAGCAGGACTGCCTGCGATTGGCCGTTCTTCTTCAGGATCTCTCCCACGATGCAGCCATGGTTGTTCAGGTCTCTGACCAGAGAGGTTTCAGCGTCTGAGACGTACCTGTCGAGGGGTATCTTCCCGCGTTTGGGGTCCCAGAGATAGGATGTATTCGGCCAGGGATAAACCCAAGGGCGTCCCAACAGGCGATCCCACCATCGCTGCCAACGGCTGGTATTGACAAAGAATGTGCAGGCGACTTGATTCCGGTCATTGAGCCGGGTCACGAATGCGAAGGAGCTGACAGGGAATAGCCGTTGCAGCGATCCGCTTTCGTGCCAGAGAATCAGGTATGGATGTTCGCTGTTGGGTTTGTCCACAGCGGCCAGCCAACCATGCCGGTTCATCGGGCGTGGCGAAGCATCCGACGGAGCGGCGTCAAGCAACGTGGGTCCGTTCGCATCGAAGAGATACCATCGGGTCGGGCCTCTCCCTGCATCTTGCGAGAACGCGAAGATCCGTCCACGGTTGTCGATACTCAGCGGCGTCCATGAATAACGACTGGGTACAGATAGTTCCTTCATGCCGGTCGGTTGATCCCAAAGGAATATCCCTGTCGACCTGGTGACAGGATTGAGGGAGTAGCCAGCGATCTGGCCATGGTTGTTTATCGCAACAGCGAAGCTGTTCCCGTTCGCCGATACGCCCAGCATCGTTCTGCCCTTGTCGGGTTCCCAGAGAAACGCCTGCGTGTTTCCATTGGGGTCGATCATCGACCCACAGATCTGTCCTGCGTTGTTGATCCTCAGTGGATGGGCGGTGACGGGCCCCAGATGCCGGATACCGCTCTGACGATCCCAGAGAAACAGACGCCTATCGTTGATCCCGAAGGACTCCGTGCCTACGACTTGACCTCGGTCATTCATGGAGCAGACGAGCATGTGGCCGCCGCCCAGTGACGGCAGGATGGTCACGGTATAGAGATTCCTCCCTCGGCGCCAGTGCCAGCCCGCGACTGTCGCGACAACCACTGCTGCGACAAGCAAGACAAGGATGGATCGGCGTCTCTTGGTCATTCCAAGTCCCTGCACACGCACAACATATCCGCCACTGGAAGTCTACGTCATCGCAGGCGCCGATGCAAGCCCATGCATATGCAGTGCCATGATTATTGTCTTGACAATTATTCCTTAACGAATAATATATGATCCATGAAGTTCATCGATCGCCAGGCTGAGATGCAGCGACTGGACCGTTTGGCCGCCAAGGCGGAAGGGGGACTGGCCGTCCTGTGGGGGCGTCGGCGCATCGGCAAGACGCGCCTGCTCCTGGAGTGGTGCCGGCGGCACGACGGCCTGTACGCCGTGGGAGATCAATCGGCTTCGGCGGTGCAGAGGGCCTATCTGGCGCAGGCCCTGAGCACTCGTTTCGAGACTCTGGGCGAAGCCACGTATCCCGACTGGACCTCGCTGCTGCGCCGGATCGCCCGCGAAGCCGGCGCGACCGGATGGCGGGGTCCCCTGGTTCTGGACGAGTTCCCCTATTGGGTCCAGGCCGGCGCCGAGCTGGTCAGCCAGTTTCAGCGGTGGATCGATGGAGAGGCCCGACAAGCGAAGTTGGCCGTTGCGATTGCCGGCTCCAGCCAGCGGATGATGCAGGGCTTGGTGCTGGATGCCTCGTCGCCATTGTATGGACGTGCAGTGGAACTCCTGGAGATCGGGCCTCTCGGGGCGGGCTTCCTGCGAGAGGGCCTGAATCTCAAGGACGCCATATCGTGTGTGCAATCCTACGCAGTCTGGGGAGGGGTGCCGCGGTATTGGGAACTGGCCGAGCCGTATGGCCCGGATCTGGAATGTGCGGTGGACGAGTGTATGTTGGATCCCCTGGGACCGCTGCATCGAGAGCCGGACCGGCTCCTTTTGGAGGAGCTTCCGCCGGCCGCCGCGTGTCGTCCCATCCTGGATGTCATCGGCATGGGGGCGCACCGCCTTAGCGAGATTGCCGGACGCCTGGGGAAACCCGCAACCTCGCTGGGTCACGCCCTGTCGCGGATTGTCGATCTCGGACTGGTGCGGCGAGAACAACCCTATGGCGAATCCGAGAAGTCCGGCAAACGATCCCTCTACAAGATCGCCGATCCCCTGTTTCGCTGTTGGTTCCGCATTGTGGCGCCCCATCGTGCCCTGCTTGCCCATGCCTCGGAATCGGTGCGTCGCAGCCTCTGGCGAGAGGCCAAGGCGTCGTTGTTCGCCGAGGCTTGGGAGGAGTTGTGCCGTCAGGCGGTTGTACACATTCATGAGGGATCTTGTCCTCTGGCTCAATATGGCCCCTGGAAGCCGGCGGCGCGGTACTGGCAGGGCGACGGACCGGAATGGGACGTTGTCACGGAGTCTCTTGACGGAGAGCACCTGCTCGTGGGAGAGGCCAAATGGACCGACCGACCCGCCTCGCAGGAGGTGATGGACAAGGCAATCGGGGATCTGAAGGCCAAGGGGATTCCCGGGTGCTTTCGCGGAAGGGATCGCCATATCCTGTACGCCGTGTTCATTCCCAAGACCTCGTCCAGAAGCAAGCGTCGGGGAGACGTCTATGTCGTGGACGCACGGCATGTTCTCTCATCTCTGACGGGAAAGACAGAGTCGTGAGCGATGGAGACGACAGGTTGGTGCAGCCCTGAGATCTGTTCTTTGAACGTGGAGAACGACACCCGCCATGCAGATTGCGATGTGTCAGATCGTCTGTGTTGATGGAGACCGGCGTGGGAACCTCGCCCGGATTGAACTGGCGGTGGAGGAGGCCGCACGGGCCGGCGCCCGGATTGCGTGCCTCCCAGAGTCGGCCGTCCTCGGGTGGGTGAACCCGGACGCGCACCAGCGGGCGCAGCCGATCCCGGGCGAGGATTCGCAATGCCTCTGCGAGATCGCGAGGCGGCACAAGCTGTTCCTGTGTGTTGGTCTGGACGAGAAGGCCGGCGAGGATCTCTACGACTCGGCTCTGCTCATTGACAGCGAGGGTCGGATTCTGCTGAAGCATCGCAAGATCATCCTGCTCAGTGAGTTGATGGCGCCGCCGTATACAGCCGGGAGCGCGGTCCGAGTTGTGGAAACGCCGCTCGGCAAGATCGGTGTCTTGATCTGTGCCGACACGCACGAGCCCAAGATTCTCGCGAAAATGGCAAAGCTCAAGCCTGATCTGGTTCTGGTGCCCTATGGCTACGCAGCCCACGAGGATGAGTGGCCCGAGCACGGGAAGGAACTCGAACGCGTCGTCACGAACGCGGCCAGGACGTTCAGCGCGCCGGTGATCGGCACGAACCTGATCGGTCAGATCACACACGGACCCTGGGCGGGGCGGACCTACGCCGGTCACAGCGTCGCCGCCGACCGGACAGGCAGAATCCTGGCGGTCGCTCGGGACTTCGACAGGGATATCGTGCTCGTCACGGTTTCGCTGTAGAGAGAGATGATGCTGCGAAGGCGACCGTGTAGAACTCGAACGGATTGCCGGGCCAGTTGGTGAAGAGTTCCTCGGGACTGTGCGTTGTATTCGGGGCGATGGACCAGGAGTGGTCGATGCCGAGTTTCGCGAGCAACTGGTGGAATTCAGTGCTGTGGTTTTTGAGCCCGTCCTTCTCGCCGACGCAGATGCGAATGGAGGTTCTGCCTCGAATCCGGTCGGCGTTCTGCTGCACGAGCACCCAGGGCGAACAGGCCCATACGTACCTGGCGTCGGCGCCGAAGACCGTCCGGAAGGTCGGGCCTCCCTTGGCGATGATGGCGTCCGGGGTTCGCAACGCGCCGGCCAGGATGGAAACGGCGCCGAACGTATCCGGATATTTGAACCCCAAGTAGGCAGCCCCATAGCCTCCCATGGAGTGGCCCTCGATGGCCCGGCCCTCGCGGGTCGCGATGGTGCGGAACGTCGCGTCGATATGCGGGATGAGGTCCTGCACGATCACCGTCTCGACGGGGATGCGACCGTCCTTGGAGTCGGTCCACCAGCTCCGCTTCGTCGGATCGGTGCAACTGACGAGGATCATCGCGGGGGCGGCGCCCGCCCTGATTGCGGCGTCCAGGCGGGACACGACCGGATTGGCGCCGTCCGGCCCGACGCCCAGGCCGTGAAGCCAGTAGACCACCGGATATCGTCGGTCCCTATCCAACTCGTAGTTCGGGGGCAGATAGTAGTAGTAGCCTACCGTGGCGCGAGCGGCCTTGCTCTGGAAGGTCCCAAGCCGCCAGCCGTACTGCTCCATCGACGGTCCGAAAGGCGGGACCCACGCGGACCTCGAACTGGCACTGACGCCCTGGGTCGGCTCTTCCCGGCTTGCGGCAAGACCTGCGCCCGCAGGCCACCAATCCACCAGCGCCAGCAGGAAGATGAATGCCCCAAGAGTCGCAACGTGCCGTGGTTCTTCCATGACCATCGCCTTCCGTTCAACCCGTCGCCACGTCCGAGCGTGGTCCATCTGAAGGATCGTGCGCCGTCCCGGTCTCAGAGGTCTTCCACGAGCCTGCACGGGAAGCTGGTGCGGTGCCGACCCCATTCCCTCGCGGTCTGCATCACGATCACGCCGGCCAAGGCCTCCTTCGCATCCGGCGTTTGGGGTCCCGCGTTGGGCTGTTGACGGGCGGTCCCCTCGCGGTCCCGCGCGCCCGATTCCGCCATCTTCTCGCGGATCGTGCGGTATCTTCGTTTGAGCAGGTCAAGGAAGGCTTGCGTGTCCGCAAACTTCACGGGCCCGACGGTCGCGCAGTGGATGTCCGCGTAGAGTTTGAGGATCACGCTCAGACGCACTTCGGGACCGGCGGTCTTGTCCCATGGTAAAAAAGGCAGGCACGCAAAATCCAGCCAGAACGCTTCCTTCGGGGAGTATCCGAGTCCACGAAGGTCCTTCACGTGCTCCTTGTGCATCCAGCGGATGGATTGCAGGATGTCGTGGAGCCAACCTGACCGGACTTCTTCAAACCTGCTCGATCTCGGGCCGTGATGAGCCCCGCGAGCAGTCGATAGCATCGTATACTCTCCTCACTTTCCGTCACGGCGTGACAGTCAGCCCCCCTCGAACTATCGAGCCATACCTAGGTGCGAACCATGGAATGCAGGAGACAACAACACCTGATTCCATTGCCTATTTTAACATCGCCGTCTGGTTATGCTAGAGCCAAGTGCGCGAAAAAAACCGATTTTGGGTTTCGTCAGTCAATTCATCGCACCGGCAACGCAGGCGAGGTCGCATGGTCGGGTCGGCCGCTGTGCTGTTTGCGATCGTTCCAGGGAGCGAGACAACAGGCGGATATGGCGCTGTTCCTCGGCAACCATGGTCTCGATCATCGTCCGGCTCTCCGCATCCCGGACGAATCCCTTCAGACCCTGGTAGAAGATGGCTGTCTCCCTGGCCCGGCGGATCGCGTCGCGAACGATCTGCTCGGCTGTCTCACGTCCGCTGAGAGCGTTTCGCGAGCCCGGGCGTACTGAGAAGCAGGCCAGACTTGCCATAACTTGTGGATTGGAAAGGAGATAGTTGTCAGGATCGAATGTGCCGAACTGACCCGTTCGTTCGGAGTAGTCTCGCCGGATGCGGGCCCATGCCTGCTGATGCCGGGCCCGCCAAGCTGCCAGGCTATAGCAGATGTTCCGCTTTTGATGGTCGCCGAACCGCTCGGCGGCGCGAAGGAAGAACTTCGCGGCCTTGTGCTGCAGCTCATCCGCGATCCGCAGGACCTCGAAGACGTTGAATTGCACATCTCCACAGGCCCCGGCGTGTGTCTGTGCTTCCGTTTGGCTCTGGGTTTGTTCAAGCGTCTGGTTCATGGGGTCACCTCAGCATATTCGATTGTCTGACTGAGTCGTTGTCCATTGCATCTACTGGACGATACGCAGAAACTGCTAGGATCATGTTAAACCCCTATTAATTTCTGGCGAATTCGCGGAATATCTATGCAGGCGGGAACCTGTTGATTTCTCTGCAAGCCGAGCGGACAATAGCTACCTGAAAGTCAGAATGCAGACGAAGAAAGGAACTGGCATGAACAAGTCAGCGTGGATTCTCGTTGCAGCGGCTGCGTGCGCGGCCGGTTGCGCGCCGACATACAGAGTGCGGGTGAATGCCTATTCGGACTTGGCCGAGCCGCTGAGTCGGACGGCGCCGGTGTACATCGCGGCCGACCCCAACGCTGCCAACCCCATCCTGCGCAAGCAGATCGCGTCGAAGGTCCGAGACCTGCTCCAAGGCGACGGGTACAACCCGGTCGAAGCGGAGCAGGACGCCGCGTACCTGCTCACGTTCGAAGCGGGGATCGATTCGCATCGCGTCGTGGACTACGCGCCGCTGTATGGTCCTGTAGGTGGGTACTACTATGGCCGACCCGGGCACCATTTCGGCTGGGGATTCGCCTACACGAGCTATGTGCCCTACGTGGACATGGCCTATATTCACTGGCTCAAGATCCGTCTATATGCCAGGGACGAAGGCCAGCCGACGTACAGCAAGATGGTCTGGCTGGGCGAGGCCTCGCTCGGATCGGGCAACGCGGAACTCCGCGAGGTGGTGAACTACCTGCTCGCGGCCTGCCTCGAGTACTTCGGCGCCGACACCAGGGAATGGGTCGAGGTCGCCATTCGGGACGATGACCCTCGCGTCACGGGTATCGGCACGGAGTGAGGATGGAGGATCTCTGCGTCATTGGGGCAGGCCCAGCGGGATTGACCGCTGCCATCCACGCGGCACAAAACCGCGCCAGAGTCCTGGTCCTGGAGACCAACACGACCGCCGGACGGAAGCTCCTGCTCACAGGCGGAGGGCGGTGCAACTTCACCCACGTGGGCGGTCCGGAGGACCTCGCCAAGGCCTTCGGCAAGCCGGGACGGTTCCTGCGACAGGCGCTGTACGAGTTCCCGCCGGCTCAAGTCAGGGAGTTCTTCCAGTGGCGGGAGCTGCCCAGCACGGTCGAAGCGAACGGCTGTGTGTTTCCAATCAGCGATCAGGCGGCCGACGTGCGAAACGTCCTCGTCGCGGAAGCAGCCAAGCTGGGCGTTCGAATCCGTTATCAGTTGCGTGTGGACGACGTTGCTGCCGGCAGTGAGGGCTTTGTGATCCGCACAGCAGGGGGGCAGGTCCATGCCTCGCGAGTCATTTTGGCGACGGGCGGCCTGTCCTGGCCCCAGACGGGCTCGACGGGCGACGGATACCGTTTTGCAGCACAGTTGGGCCACACCGTCATCGCGCCCAAGCCGGCGTTGGTGCCTCTGGTGGTACGGGAAACCTGGATGAGCGAGCTGGCGGGCGTTTCTGTGGCGAACGTCAGACTGCGGGCAACCGTGGACGCACACCCAGTCGTCTCCGCAGGTAATATGCTGTTTACGCAGCGCGGCATCGGCGGACCGGCGGCTCAGGACCTCAGCCGGCACTTGACCGATGCGCTCTTCGAAGGGCAGTGCGGTATCCCCGTCGAGATCGATCTTCTGCCCGACCTGGACGAGGTGCAGTTGGATCGGCAGTTGCAGCAGGGATTGCAGGCCCAACCCAAGAAGACCGTCGCGAACGTCCTGTCGGAGTGCCTGTCGCTGCCGAGGCAGCTCTCGCAGACGCTGTGCCTGCTCGCGGGCTGTGCCCGGGATGGGCAGGCCGGCCAACTCCCCGGCCCAGGACGCAGACAACTGGTCCGAACGATCACGCGATTGCCTCTGTGCGTCACGGGCACCGAGTCGATCGCCAAGGCCACGGTCACTCGAGGCGGCGTCAGCCGGGACCAGATCGATCCCAAGACCCTGGAATCGAAGGTCCGGCCGGGCCTGTTCTTCGCGGGCGAAGTGATCGACCTGGACGGTCCCTGCGGCGGCTACAACCTCCAGATGTGCTGGTCCACCGGCGCCCTGGCGGGCCGCTCAGCGGCGCAGACGCGACCAGACATCCATCTGCCCGCGTAGGGTGTGCTGTGCACACCTTCTCCTATTTGGTCACCGGTTTGTAGTATTCCAGCGCCTCAGGGAGGCGTGTCTGAAGTTCCTTGATCCGCTTTGCATCGGCCGGGTGCGTGCTGAGGAACGCCGGTGTCGAGGACCCCTCTCCCTTCGCAGCCGACATCCGCTGCCAGAAGGTCACGGCCTCGTGGGGGTCGTAGCCGGCCATGGCCATGAAGATCGTGCCCAGACGATCCGCCTCGTACTCGTGTTTGCGGCTGTAGGGCAGCAGGACCGCGACCTGCGAGCCCACGGTGAAGGCGCTCGTGAAGATGCTCTGGGTCGCCTCCGGCTGATTCTTCAAGGCGGTAGACAGCGCCACGCTGCCCAACTGAACCGCCAACTGCTGGCTCATCCGCTCCGATCCGTGTTTGGCATAGACGTGGGCGATCTCGTGACCCACCACGACCGCCAGTCCCGCTTCGTTCTGCGTCAGGGGCAGGATGCCCGTATAGACGACGACCTTGCCGCCGGGCATGGCGAACGCGTTGACGTTCGGGTCATCGACGAGATTGAATTCCCACTCGTAGCTTGCGAACGGGTCCTCGCCGCCGGTTTCCTTGGAGTACCGGCTCACGGCGTTGCGGATGTTCTCCCCGACGCGTTTGACCATCGCGCTCTTGGTCGCGTCGGTGCTCAGCTTGCTCTCTTTGATGAACGTGCCATATTGCTCGATGCTCATCGAGTTGATGATCGAGTCCGGCATGAAGTTCAACTGCCGCCGGCCCGTGATCCCCACCTCCGAACAGCCCGCCAGCACGAACGACAACCCCAGCAACGCAACGACAACACGATTCGCAGCTCTTTTCATATCGGCACTCCCTTTTCTCTATTGGCAACGCCTTACGGCTATAGCGCCTCCTTAAACCGGGAACGCGCGGACTCCCCGTTCCCATACCCCCACTATTAAGCCCACATTGCGGCTTTCATGCAACGGTTTTCTTGCCCTCACGCAGACCGTCTGCGAACCCCTGCCTCACCTCCCTCAGTATCGGGCCGCCGATCATCCTTGTATTTCCGGAGTCTGACTCCCGATTTGCAGGGATCACATTGACCCGACGGGCTGCCGAGCATACGATCTCCCTTGATGGCTAGCCAAATCGATGTTGCTGCATACAAGCGGATTGTAATCCTCACGGGGGCGGGGGTTTCCGCCGCGTCTGGGCTCGACACGTTCCGCGGCCACGGCGGCCTGTGGAAGCAGTTCGACGCGGAAGCCTGCGCGACGGCGACCGCCCTGCATGCCGACCCCCTGCGCGTCTGGCGACTCATCAGCTTCATGCGACGAGCCGCGAAGACCGCCAAGCCCAATCCGGCCCATCAGACCATCGCCGATCTCCAAAACAAGCTGACCGTCGCACAGTCCCTGACTCTGGTGACTCAGAACATCGACGGCCTGCACCAAAGGGCGGGAAGTCCCGGCGTGATCGAACTGCACGGCCGATTGAGTCACACCCGCTGCACAAATCCGCGATGCACTCTGAAGCCCTTCGAGGACTGGGACCTCTACGAGACGGAAGTCCCCCATTGTGAGAGGTGCGGCGCCGTCCTGCGCCCCGACGTTGTGCTCTTCGAGGAGATGCTGCCCCGGGATGCCTACCGTGCCTGCGATGCGGCTGTCGATGCGTGTGACCTCTTCCTGGCGGTGGGGACCTCCTGCACGGTCCATCCGGCCTGTGACTTCGTCTTCACGGCCAAGGACCGAGGAGCGAAGGCAATCCTCGTCAACCTGGAAATGCCCGAACAGGCGGCCTACATCTTCGACGAAATCCACCTCGGTCCGGCGGAAGAGCTGCTCCCGGTGTTGTTGGGGTAGTCTGGCCTGAGGCGTATGACCGTGGTTGCACGCGTGCAATAGTGGTTTGTGGAAACCCTGGAATGTCATTCCCGCGAAGCCGTTCATGGTCCTTTGGCCCACCCGAAGGGGATGGAAATGGTGCCGCTTCGCCACGTCGCACACAAGTCTTGTCCAGTACACGACTTGGCGCGTTTTGTTCTATCGTCCGTCCGTCTATTTCCAGAGGAGGCGGGAATCCATTTCCTGGGACATGTCGCATGCCACGGTTCCTGGATTCCTGCTTGCCCCCCGATCGGGTCGAGGGCAGGTGTGGCAGGAATGACAGAGTCGGGGCAACGTTTCGTCACGCTGCTGCAGGTCGCAACTACGGTCATGTACCCTCCGGCCTGAGACCCGAACGGGATAACCTTGACCGCGGTCGTCTCAGGATGTACGATCCCTTTTGAGGTACGTCTATGAACGGGGAACTTGCCGTAGACCAAGACAAGATCGCTGATTTCTGTCGGCGGTGCCACATCACCCGGCTGGCGGTTTTCGGCTCCGCCCTGCGGGACGATTTCGGGCCGGACAGCGATGTCGATATCCTCGTGGACTTCGAGCCGGATCATGTCCCCGGGGTTCTTTCGACTGTTCGATATGGAGGAGGAGTTGTCCACCCTGTTCGACAACCGCAAGGTGGATCTGCGAACGCCCCAGGACCTGAGTCGCTACTTCCGAGACAGAGTAGTGACCCAGGCAGAGACGCAGTATATATCTGAATTACGTTGGAGGACATCGTATCTGATTCAAGACGAATGAGGTGTCAGCAAAGTCTCCCATGAGTGGCAATGGGCGTAGAGCCATTTCGGCAATACCAGTTATTTCGCACAGACGGCAAAGGAGACACAAAGATGAGAGTGTGCATAGTTGGACATGCTGGGGTCGGGAAGTCGCCTATAAGCAAGCTCTTCAAGGTTGATGGGTGGGAGCCATTCAGGGTGCGCAAGCCGAGGAGTGAAGAAGACAAGGCTGTCTGCAAGACACCAGCCGAATACGAGACTCTATTGGAGGAGCGGCGCAACAAGAAGAGAGTGTACACAAGCTGCCCAACATGCAGTAATGACCTGAAAGTGTTTAACGACTGGTCATTCTTCAAAGTGCGCGGTGATCCTCAGTGTCTGCAGCACACGGCTGCCGCCAAAGAGCGAGAGACCTCTCTTCGCGTGGAGATCTTTGCACCTGTTCTCGTCGAAATGATCGAGAACCGCTCCAAGATCACGCGTGCATTTCATCTTGCCCCGGAAGATCTTGTGATCATCATGTTAAACCCGGACTCCGTGTCATTCGAACAAATGATGGAGCCCTCCATTCCCCTTTGTCTCGCGACTCACACCGCCGTTTCGGAGAGGAATCGTGTACAGGGCAAACCTGCGGATCTCTCTGATATGCTCAAGCGGATTGACTACCTGACGGGGGAATTGGAGGCGTGGGGCAAGCTGAAGAAGCTCGTTCGAAAGAATACAATTGAGTGTCTCCGCTGGACGCATTTCGAGTATCGATACTCGACCCCGTGTACTTGTTTGGCAAATGCGCAAACGGAACTGATAAGGGCGAGAACAACATTGCTTAGAGCCATTCATGAACAGACACCGCATCTGGAAGACAAGCTGGTTTCCCTCATCCGGAGCGAAACAGAGATCTTGGCCCTGGTGAGAATTGTCTGACACACAGTACCCGGGTACGTACCCCGACAACAGCGGTTCTGGTGTGCTGTGAAACCAACGTGTCCCTTGTCTGCCTACTGTGGAGATCATTCGACCCTGATCTCGTTCTTGATATGGTTCAGGAGGTTCATGGCCTCCAGGGGCGTTAGGTTGTTGACGTCGATCGACGCGAGCTTGTCCAAGACGCTCTTGTGCTTCTGGACGAAGAGGGTGTCGCGGTCGGATTCCTTGGTTTTGTTGCGGGCCAGGCGGTCGCCTGTCGCTTCCTTGGCGAAGACGGATTCGAGTTCTTCGAGGATCTCGTTGGAGCGGGTCAGGATCGATTTGGGGATGCCTGCCAGCTTGGCGACGTGGACGCCGTAGCTTTTGTCTGTGCCGCCGGGCAGGATGCGGTGCAGGAACACGACCTCGTCCATCCACTCGCGGACCGCGACGTTGTAGTTGCGGATGTTGCCGAACAGCTCCGCCAGCTCCGTCAGTTCGTGATAGTGCGTCGCGAACAGGGTCCGGCACTTCAGTCGCGTCGCCAGGTGCTCGGTGATGGCCCAGGCGAGCGACAGGCCGTCGTAGGTGCTCGTGCCCCGGCCGACCTCGTCGAGGATCACGAGCGATTGGGCGGTCGCGTTGTTGATGATGTTGGCGGTCTCGGTCATCTCGACCATAAACGTGGACTGGCCTCGCGTCAGCTCGTCGGAAGCGCCGACGCGAGTGAAGATGCGATCCACGATGCCGATCTCGGCCTCCTTGGCGGGAATGAATGAGCCCGTCTGGGCCATCAGGACCAGCAGGGCGATCTGGCGGATGTAGGTGCTCTTGCCGCTCATGTTGGGACCTGTGATGACCGCGATCTGGCCGGACCCGTCGCCCAGGTCCACGTCGTTGGGCACGAACTCGGCGCCGAGCATCTCCGCGAGGACTGGGTGTTTGCCCTCGCGAATGACCAGTCTCGCGTCGTTCGTCACCTTGGGCCGGCTGAAGTTCCGACGGGCAGCGACATGCGCCAGGCACGCTAAGCAATCACACTGAGCGACCGTGTCCGCGAGTTGCTGCATTCGAGCGACGTGCCTGGCTGCTTCCTGGCGGAGGTCCTCGAAGAGCTTCTGTTCGAGCGTCAGCGCCCGCTCCTCCGCGGTGAGCACCTCGTTCTCGTATTCCTTGAGTCGCTCGGTGATGTACCGCTCGGCGTTCTTGACCGTCTGCTTTCGGATGTAGTCGGGCGGGACCTTCTCGGCCGCGGTGTTGGTGATCTCGATGTAGTAGCCGAAGACCTTGTTGAAGCCGACCTTCAGGTTCGCGATGCCCGTCCGCTGCGACTCCTGCCCCTGGTACTCGCGGAGCCAGCTCTGGCCGTCGGTGGAGATCGACCGCAGGCGGTCCAGCTCCTGCGAGAAGCCGGTCCGGATGAACCCGCCGTCGCGGAGGTGCGTCGGGCTGTCCGGCTCGACCGCCGATTCGAGCAGGTCCGCCAGTTCGTCCATACTGTCGCACTGGCCGACCAAGCGGGCGAGCAGGTCCGTCCGCATCTGGCCCAGTAGCTCCCGCAGTCTCGGGACCTGGCGCAGCGTGCGGGCCAAAGCCAGCAGGTCGCGAGGACTCGCGCGGAGCGTGCTGATCCTGGCCGCGATTCGTTCGGTGTCGGAGATGTTCGACAACAGCTCGCGGATCTGGGCGAGGACCTGAGCGGTCTCCCGCAATTCCTGGATCGCGTCCTGACGAAGCTCGATGGCGGCCACCTCGCACAGCGGCATGCACAGCCAGTTGCGGAACATTCGGCCGCCCATGCCGGTGAGGGTCTCGTCTAGACAGGCGAGCAGCGAGCCCCTGCGACTCTCGGCCCGAATCGTCTGGAGGATCTCCAGACTGCGAAGCGAAACCGGATCGATCTGGAGGAAGTTCTGTCGGGTGATTCGGCGCAGGCTCTGGATGTGTCCGAGCGTGGTCCGCTGCGTCTCGTTGAGGTACTCGATGATGGCCCCGGCGGGGGGGATGAGGTCGTCATCGCCGTCGCGGAGGCCAAAGCCCTCCAGATTGGCGGTCCCGAAGTGCTTGAGCAGCCGCTGTTTCGCCTGATACGGATCGAAGTACCAGCTCGGACGCTCGGTGACGATCGCACGGGTGAGCCGGCCGATGTCGTTCGCGAGCCGGCGGGTCTCCACGTCGAACAGCTCGCCCCGTCGGTTTGCCAGCAGGCACTCCGCAGGCGCCAGGCGCTGCAATTCGCTGAGCAGCTCCTTCTCGGGCACGCGTTGGACGAAGAAGTGCCCCGTGGAGATATCGACCCAGCTCATCGCGGCGAAGCCCTTGACGTCCAGGTCGATCGCGCAGAGGAAGTTGTCTTTCTTGTCCTCCAGGAGCATGTCGTCGGTGAGTGTGCCAGGTGTCACGATGCGGACGACGTCGCGCTTGACGACACCCTTGGCGGTCTTGGGGTCCTCCATCTGCTCGCAGACTGCGACCCGGAAGCCCGCCTGGAGCATCTTCTTGAGGTATCCGTCGATCGCGTGGTACGGCACGCCCGCCAGGGGGACGGGGTTCTCGCTGTTCTTGTCCCGGCTGGTCAGCGTCAGGCCCAGCACGCGCGAGCAGGTCTTGGCGTCCTCGTAGAAGGTCTCGTAGAAGTCGCCCATCCGAAAGAACAGGATGCAGTCCGGGTGCCTGGTCTTGAAGTGATGGAACTGCTTCATCGCCGGGCTCAGGTTTTCCATCGGTTGTGCCATACGGCCCGATTATACCCGTCCGGGATGGTTTCTCAATCGCCTCGCCCAAGGTCGAGGGGCCGGGGGGTGCATGACCGCAGTTGCGACCTCCCGCAGAGTGACGAGACGTTGCCGCGACTCTGTCATTCCTGCGTCAAGCAGGAATCCAGGAATCGTGGCGTGCGACGTGTCCCAGGGAGTGGATTCCCGCTTCTGCGGGAATGACATTCCGGGGTTTCCATGAACGCGTATTGTACGCGCGCAGATGCGGCCATGCACCCGGGGCCGGGGGCCGGAGGCCGGGCCATCTTCGCCTTGGGTCTTGACGAAGGCCGTGTTCAGAAGATAAACTGGTTAAATGAATCACGATCTTCATACGCGTGATCGGATCCGGAGGAGTGATGACATGAATGGGACGAAAGCGATTTCCGCAGTTCTGCTGCTGGCGGTGGTCTTGGGGGCCGGCTCCTGCTCGCGCTGGCATGTGCGTGAGGACTGGTCGCTCGCTCTCGCAGGCGGCGACGACCTGCTCTCGACCGGCCTGATCGGCTGGCAGCAGATCGGCGGGGCGCAGGGGACGTGGTGCTTTCGGGATGGCATCCTGTCCACCGAGGGGCAGGCCGGCGGGTGGCTGGCGACGCTCCGCCAGTATGACGACTTCCGGCTGTCGCTTCAGTTCCGCGTCTCGCCTGGGGGCAACAGCGGGGTCTTCATCCGCTCGCCTCTGGAGGGCGATCCCGCTTACGCAGGCATGGAAATCCAGATCCTGGACGACTACGCCGAGCAATGGCGGGACCTGAGCCCGCACCAGTACACCGGGAGCATTTACGACGTTCAGGCGCCGTCGGAGCGGGCGACGAAACAGGCCGAGCAATGGCAAACGATGGTCATCACCGCCCGCGGGACGCGAATCAAAGTCGCCCTCAACGGCAGAAAGATCGTTGACACGGATGTGACGTACTATCCTTATAAGGCGGATGTACACCCCGGCCTGATGCGCGACGGCGGGTACATCGGCCTGCAGAGTCACGGCAGCCGGGTCGAGTTCCGCAACGTGCGGATTCGGGGACTGTAGGAGTCGGAATGATCCGTGCGTGCGAAAGCACGCCGATCAGATAAAGGCGATTCGTCGGGATCAGCGACTAACATGAGGGCCGACGGATCGCTGCAAGCACGCTGGCCTCTGTAGGGGGTCAGATGATTGACGATAGAGGATTGTGGATTGCAGCAGGGCGCGTCCTCCGCTTCCCGCTCGAGCGGCGAGCGTGACGTGCGACGAAAGGAGAACGCAGGATGCGGGCGACAAAGGCTCTTTTCGGGGGGGTGCTGATCGCGGTATCGTTGTTCGTTCCCGTACTGGCGATGCAGACCGGCGGGACGATCGTGCCGAAGGAGAAGACCCCGCTCTGGAACGGCGTCGATTTCACGGGCTGGGTGCGGTTCCTATCGGACGCGTCGAAGAACGTCGACGACACCTGGTCCGTCGCGGACGGCGTGTTGAAGTGCACAGGCAGTCCCGTCGGCTACATGCGCACCGAGGCCTCCTATGCCGATTACCATCTGCACGTCGAGTGGCGATGGCCGGGCAGGGCGGGCAACAACGGCGTGCTGGTCCACGCGAGCGGTCAGGACGTGGTCTGGCCGCGGAGTCTGGAGTGCCAGTTGGCCTCGGGGAACGCGGGCGATTTCTGGGTCATTGGGGGCGTCGAGCACGCCGAGCACGCCAAAGGCGGCAGGCGGGTCGAAGGCCGTCGGACTGTCAAGCTGCGCGAGAGCAGCGAAAAGCCGCTTGGCGAATGGAACCAATATGATATCGTCTGCAAGGACGACTGGGTCGTGGTTATGGTCAATGGCGTCCTGCAGAACGTGGCTACGAAGTGCTCCGACAAGTCCGGCAGGATCTGTCTTCAGAGCGAGGGGGCTCCGATCGAGTATCGTAATCTCTGGGTCGAACCGTTGGAGTAGTGCGAACACGGTTGCCGGACTGAACCGGCCTGCAAGGGTGAACGAATGCGGGAGCGGGTGGTTTGCATCCGCTCCCGTTCTTTCTATCGGCATTCGGCGCAGTCCTGAACAAGGGTCGTGCCGGGTCAGTAATGGGGTTTCTATGAAGGTCAGGGTCGCAGCGAAATGCGGGTTCTGTCCCGGGGTTCGGAATGCCATCCGCACGGCCGAGCGGATTCTGGCTGAGTCTGGTCCGCAGGAGCGGGTCTACAGTCTCGGGCCGATCATCCATAACAAAGACGTCGTGGAGCGTCTGGCCACCGCCGGCCTGCAGACGGTCCAGTCGGCCGAAGGGGTCGATTCCGGGACGGTCCTGATCCGTTCCCACGGGGTTGCGCCGCAGGAACTGGATCGGCTCCGCGAGAAGGGTCTGCGGATCGTCGACGCCACCTGCGTTCTGGTCAAACGCGTCCAGGAGATCGCCAAACAGCTTGAAGAGGAGGGATACGAGGTCGTCATCATCGGGGAGGAGAATCACCCTGAGGTCCAGGGGGTTATGGGGTGTGTCCAGCACGTCGCGGTCGTTGCGGACGAGCAGGACCTGGGCAAATTGCCCTCGGACAAGCGGCTCGGGATCGTCTGTCAGACCACGCAGAGTCCGGAACACTTCGGGCGGATGCTGGGGGCCATCGGTCGGGGCAGCTTTCGCGAGCTGAAGGTCATCAACACCCTGTGCAAGGAGGCAGTAAAACGCCAGGAATCCGCGATTGCCCTGTGCCAGGAGGTGGATATCATGTTCGTGTTGGGGGGGCTCCACAGCGCCAATACCCGCCGGCTGGCGGAGTTGTGCAAAAATCACAATAACGCCACCTTTCACTTGCAGAATTGGGATGAACTTGATAAAAGTGTACTGTTTGGCCGACAAGTGGCCGGGGTAACGGCCGGCGCGTCCACGCCGAACTGGGTGATTGACGAATTTGTCAAGCACCTGGAGAGCTTCGACGAAGAACAGTAGAATACCCGTTTCCGCTGCGTAGGCGGGAACGCGAAAGCGTTTGACTAACTTTTTAGGTTACTGCAACACGCTGTGAGAGCCTGCCGGTGTGTATGTGGGGCATCGGCCGGCGAGATCCAGAACTCCACAGGGGAATGACATCGTATGGTAGATCGGAATTTAATCAACAGGCTGGGTTTGTCCGACGAGAAGCTGGAACAGCAGATTCAGGAGATGTTCGGGGACGGGGAGAACCAATACCTCGAACAAGTGCTCCAGCGGAAAGTGGATTCTCGTCTGCCGGGCACCATTCTCAAGGGCACGATCGTTTCGCAGATCGGCAACGACGTGATCGTCGAGGTGGGCCTCAAGAGCGAGGGGGTGGTCGATGCGGGTGAATTCGATACTCCTGAAGAGGCGGCGCCGGGCACGGAGATCGAGGTCCTCCTGGAGGACACCGACTCCGAAAGTGGACTGATCCTGCTGAGCAAACGCAAAGCGGACATGATCCGAGGCTGGGAGTACATCATCAACACGAAGAAGGAGGGCGACGTCGTCAAGGGCCGGGTCATCCGCCGGATCAAGGGCGGCCTGCTCGTCGATATCGGCGTCCCCGTCTTCCTGCCCGCCTCGCAAGTGGATATTCGCAAGCCCGGAGACATCAGCCGGTTCATCGGCAAAGAAGTCGAGTGCAAGGTCCTCAAGATCGACGTGGAGAACCGCAACATCGTGGTCTCCCGCCGCAAGCTCATCGAGGAAGAGCGCAAGGCCAGCAAGGACAAGATCCTCAACGAGATCGAGGTTGGACAGCTCCGCAAGGGCGTCGTCAAGAACATCGCCGACTTCGGCGTGTTCGTCGATCTCGGCGGCCTGGACGGCCTGCTGCACATCTCCGACCTCAGTTGGGGCCGGATCTCCCACCCGTCCGAAGTGGTCAACATCGATCAGGAGATCGAGTGTGTCGTCATCGGCGTGGACAAGGAGAACGAGAAGATCTCCCTGGGTCTCAAGCAGAAGCAGCCGAGCCCGTGGGAGAACGTCGAGAACAAGTACCCGGTCGGTTCCCGCGTCGGCGGCAAGGTCGTCAACGTGATGAACTACGGCGTGTTCGTTCGCCTGGAAGATGGGATCGAGGGTCTCGTCCACATCAGCGAGATGAGCTGGACCCGTCGGCTCTCGCACCCGAGCGAGATGGTCAACCTCGACGACGAGATTCAGGTGGTCGTGCTCAACGTGAACAAGGAGAAGCAGGAGATCTCGCTGGGCATGAAGCAGACGGAGCCGAATCCGTGGGAACTGGCGGCCCGCAAGTATCCGCCGGGGACCATCGTGACCGCGAACGTCCGCAGCATGACCAATTTCGGCGCGTTCGTCGAGATCGAGCCGGGCATCGACGGCATGATCCATATCTCGGACCTGAGCTGGACCCGCAAGTACGGCCATCCGAGCGAGGCCCTGCAGAAGGGCCAGGAGGTCAAGTGCGTCGTCCTCGAGGTCAACGAGGAGAAGCAGCGGATCTCGCTGGGCATGAAGCAGATGAGTGAGGATCCCTGGATTCACGCGATTCCCGAGAAGTACATCCCGGGCCAGATCATCAAGGGCAAGATCGCCAAGCTGACCAATTTCGGCGCGTTCGTCGAGCTGGAATCCGAGCTGGAAGGCCTGCTGCACATCTCCGAGCTGGCCGATCACAAGATCGACAAGCCGCAGGACGTGGTCAAGCCGGGCGACGAGGTCGAAGTGAAGATTCTGAAGGTCGATCCCGAAGCCCGCAAGATCGGCCTGAGCCTGCGAAGAGTCCAGTGGGCGGCGGCCCCGGCCCCCGAGGATCACGCCGCGCCGGCAGCCGCGCCGAAGAAAACGTCGAAGCAGGCCCCCCGGCCTGTCGCGACCGGCGACGCCGGCGGCGATACCCTCCGCATCAAGGACGCGCTCCTGAAACGAGCCCAGGCCAAAGCTGCCAGCGGCGACTCGCAAGAGCCCAGTCCCGAGCCTCCGACGGAGGGGTAGTCCGACCGAGCGAAGGATGAGAATGGCAGTACCATACGGGCCTTCCCAATCAAGGGAAGGCCCGTTTCGTATTTCTGGGGCGGGCGTCTCCGCTCGCCTCTCACGACGGAGGTCGGAGATCCCGCCGGCGGGCGGGCGCGTCGCGGGCGCAGTTCATGCTTGTAGGTGGGTCGTTTCGAGCCTTGGGAATCGACCCTGCCATTCCTGCGTCAAGCAGGAATCCAGGGACCGCGGGACCGGGCGCGACCTGGAGAGTGGATTCCCGCTTGCGCGGGAATGACAACCCACGGTCCTACTGGACCTCCATCGCATCAGTGCAGATACGGACGTGCACCCGCGTCGCTGTCGCTCGGATGTAGTCATTGCGGCGGAGAGCGCCGGACGCTATAATGGGTTGTCTTCTGTCATATTTCTTTGGTTCATACATAAGGAGTCATGGCGATGCTGCTCTGGCTGTTCAGGGGTATCTTCATCATCATCGTGATCTCGGTGTTGATGGTCAATGCCGCTTCCACGGTTCTCTCCGATGGCGCCAACTCCAACAGTTGGTGGGCGGTCGTGATCAGTGGGCTCGGACTGGTCGTGTTCTTCCTGCTGCTCGACATCCTGACGCCCAAGCGCAAGCTCACCGCCCTCGCGGGCGTGTTCTTCGGCCTGCTGGTCGGCATGCTGATTGCCGCCGTGCTGGCCCAGGCCGTGGATATGATCGGAGAGACGTACAAGATCCCGCTGGTACCCCGGGCCAGCCTGGCGATCAAATGGATGTTTGGAATCTGCATCTGTTACTTCACGATCAGCATCGTGATGCGGACGAAGGACGATTTCCGTTTCGTCATCCCGTATGTCGAGTTTGCCAAGCAGACGAAGGGGTCGAGACCGCTGGTCCTGGACACCTCGGCGATCGTTGACGGTCGAATCGCGGACCTGTGCGAGAGCCGCCTGTTCGACGCCCCGGTTGTGGTGCCTCGCTTCGTTCTGAACGAGCTGCAGCTCATTGCGGATTCCTCGGACAAGCTCAAGCGCAACCGCGGGCGTCGCGGCCTGGACGTGCTCAAGAAGATGCAGGCCAGCTCCACCATCGACGTGGAGATCGACGAGACCTCCGCGGCGGAAGTCGAGGAGGCCAAGGGAGTCGATCAGAAGTTGATGCTCTTCGCCAAAATCTACAATGGCCGGCTGGTCACCACGGACTACAACCTCACGAAAGTCGCCCAGGTCCGCGGGGTCGATGTCGTCAACATCAACGACTTGGCGAACTCGCTCAAGGTCGTGGCCCTGCCCGGCGAGACCATGCGAGTCCGGATCGTCAAGCCGGGGGAAGAGGCCGATCAGGGCATCGGCTACCTGGACGACGGGACGATGATCGTCGTCGAGGGGGCGCGGAGCAAGATCGGCAGGGACATCATTCTGAGTGTGACGAGTTCCCTGCAAACCTCGGCGGGCAAGATGATCTTCGGGCGGTTCGAGTCGTTCATCTCGCAGGACGGCAGTGCCGACGCGCAGGCCGAAGGGGGGCGCCGCTCCGGCTGGCGTCGGCCCTCCAGCCCGAGCCCGTCTACGACGCAGCCCAGTTGAGAAGTCGAATAGGTCCCATAAGTCTCATGGTTCCTATGCCGTCGCGGCAGCCGTCTGCAACTCCCGACGTCCGTTTCGCCTGCTCATCGCCCGGGCGCAAACGCAGACGCCCAGCGTGAAGCCCGCTGCGAAGAGCCACAGGGGGAAGCACTCCGCATAGTCCGCCTGCGTGATTCGTCTGCCTCCAAGGCAGAACGCCGCGATGACGATACATGTCGAAGCGAGCCAGCCCAGCCAGTCCCAGCGAGTGATGGCCAGAGGCTGTCCGTGTGCGCAGCGATACAGGATCGCCACGCCGAATGCGAACATCAGTGCCGACACGAGCACCGGGTACAGGACCGCCGACGCCCAGACCACAGGGATCAGGAACAGCACGTCCCAGTCCATGATCGACGCCGGCCAATCCAGCAGGACCTTGAGCCAGACGTAATAGAACACGTCCCACACGGCGAAGATGACCAGGAAGCAGGCGGCTCGCTCCTGCGCCAGACGTCCGAAGAGCCATGCGGCTGTCAGAATCAGCACGAGGGTGGCCGCCTCCCGCCCGACCTCGGTCAGGAAGAGCCGCTTCGCTTCGGGCGTGACGCCGAACACTTCCAGCGGGAACGTGAAGCCGCGCGGATGGAAGATCGCGCGCAGATAGACCACGACCGCCGATTCGATGTACGCGAAGGCGATGCCGAAGACCACCGCGACTCCAAGCCTTCGCAGCATGTCTCGGGTTTCAGCGGTCACGTGGGTCGAGCCTCCCTCTGTTCGTTTCGCTACAGGGCAGCCAGCGTCTCCAGCAGCCTGGGGATGATCTCGGATTCGGACGCCGTCGCGATCTTCTGGCCATTGCGATAGAAATAGGCTTTGTCCTTCCCGGCGCAGATGGCGAAGTCGGCATCTGCGGCCTCGCCCGGCCCGTTGACCACGCAACCCATCACGGCGATGCGAAGCGGCTTGTCGAGCGACCGGATGGCCTGCTCGACCTTGCGAGCCAGCCCGACCACGTCGATTTCCGTGCGCCCGCACGTGGGGCAGACGATCAGCTCAACCCCTGGTCGTTCACGGAGACCCAGCGAAACAAGGATCTCCTTGGCCATCCCGGTCTCGATTACCGGATCGCCCGCGGCGCTGACGCGGATCGTGTCGCCGATCCCCTCGGCCAGCAGAGTCCCCAGGGCGATGGCGGAAGGGATTCTCGCGTGCTCGGGCAGGCCGGCGTGGGTCAGGCCCAGGTGCAGGGGATAACGGAAGGCCGTCGCGATCCGTCGGTTGACCTCGATGGTTCGCAGCGTGTCGCTGGTCTTGGCGCTGAGCACCAGCCGGTCGAAACCCCGATCCTCAAAAAGTCGCACGTACTGCGTCATCTCCGCAAGCATGAGGTCCACTCGCTCCGAGAAGGGGATCGGCTCCTGCGTCAGGTCCCGAATGCTGGCCTCGTTGACGCCGACGCGGATGGCGACATTGTGTGCCTTGGCGGCGTCTATGATGCGATGGATGTCGTCCCGGTTCTTGACGTTGCCCGGGTTCAGGCGGATCTTGGCGGCGCCGGCTTCGATCGCTTCGATGGCCCGCGCGGGACTGAAGTGGATGTCCGCGACCAGCGGCACGCGGACCGCCTGGACGATTTGGCGGAAGGCCTCCGTGTCGGCCTTCCGCGGCACCGCGATGCGAACCAGCCCGCAACCTGCCCGGACCAGTTCCTCGACTTGGCTCACGCAGCGGTCGATGTCCGTCGTGGGAACCTTCGTCATCGACTGGATCACCACGGGGGCACTGGAACCAAGCGGCACGGAGCCAACGTGTACGGTTGTCGTCGTTCTTCGCGTAATCACGCGGAGATTGTAGCTTGTCTTGCCATACCGGGCAAACTAAAATGCTCGCCTGCTGCGCGTGGTCACCGCGGCGACTTCTGGAGGGAAACCGTTTGATTGCGAAGAGAAAAAGACGATGGCCAGTTTCGAGAGTCCGGTCCATGTTTCTACATGTCGTTGTCTTGGCGGCCTTGGTCTACGTGCTCTGGGGTTTCATGCTGTTTCTCCTGCAGGCGAAGCTGCTGTATCGGCCTGCCCGCGAAGTGGCCCTCACTCCGACCGATCGCGGCCTGTCCTATGAAGACGCGGTCCTTCGCAGCCGGGACGGAGTCAAACTCGCCGGCTGGTACATTCCCGGCCCGGACGCCCACTTCACCGTCCTGTTCTGCCATGGAAACGGTGGCAACATCATGCACCTTCTGGGCAGTGCCGAGCTCTTTCACAAGCTGGGTCTGAACTGCCTGGTCTTCGACTACCGCGGTTATGGTAACAGTGAAGGATCGCCCAGCGAGGCAGGCACCTACCTCGATGCCCGCGCCGCCTTTGACTGGCTGACGCAGGTCAAACAGATCCCTGCGAACAGGATCGTCGTGTGTGGTCGATCCCTTGGCGGAAGCATCGCGGCCCATCTGGCCGCCGAGGTCGGGCCGAGGGCCTTGGTGGTGGAGAGCGCGTTCACCTCATTCCCGGACATGGCCGCGCGGATGTTCCCCTACATGCCGGTGCGCCTGTTCGCGAGGTTCCGGTATGACACGCTGGCCGATATCGGGAAGGTCCGCTGCCCCGTTATGGTGATACACAGCAAAGAGGACGAACTGGTGCCGTTTGACTTCGGCCTCAGGCTGTTCGACGCGGCCCATGAACCCAAGCAGTTCGTGGAGATTACCGGCAGCCACAACGACGGCTTTCTGGTTTCAGGCGACCAGTACCTGGACGCCTGGAGCCGATGGCTGGATCTGTTCAAGAGTGCCGGTGTCGATAAGGCGCCATAGCACCATCTATGGTTTGGCCCGGATGAGTCTCACAACGCCGACGCCGAACAATGGGATCAGGCTCTCCTGGACTGAACTCCTGTGCGCGCCTTCGACATGCGCGTGCTCGACGTCACTTCAACTCAACCGATCCGCTCCCGCTCTCCATGTGAATCTTGCCGGCTCCTTCGCCGATCCTGCCGACGATCTCCTTCTTGGTGAGCTCGCCGCTGGCCGTTATCGGCAGATCCGTGTGAATCGCCCCGTAGCTTGTGCGCAGATACACCTCGCCTGCGAACTGCTGCGGCGCTGCGAGTTCGACGCTGCCGTAGGAGCTCTTGAGCTGGGCATTGAGATCGGCCGGTGCGGCGGGCGCACAGGACACGTTGACGCTCCCGTTGCCCGACTCGGCCTTGAGGATCGCCGTCGTGATCCCGGTCGCTGCGATCCGGCCATACGAGGACGAGGCATTCAGGGTCTTCGCCTCGGCGCCGTCCACCTCCACACTGCCGTTGCCCGAGTGCAAATCAATGGAATCGCCCGCAAGACGGTTGGCGGAGATCGCGCCATAAGAGGACTTTGCCACGCAGACGCCGAACCTGGCGTCGGAGACCTCGATGCGCCCGTTGCCGCTCTCGATCTTCAGGTCGCCGTCGGCAAAATCCTCGCAGGTGATCGCGCCATAGCGTGTTCCCGCGGTCATCGAACCTCGGAGACGCGCCATGGTGATGGACCCGTTGTTGCTGTGGAGCTGAATCGACTGGCCGACCACATTGCGGCACTCGATGGAACCGTAAGACGTGCTCAGATCGGTCTGGCCCTGGATGTTCTGGATCTTGATCGAGCCGTTGTTGCTCGTGCCGACGACGCGCCCCTCGACGCTCGATATGTCCAGGCTGCCATACTTGCTGTCGCACCGAATGTTCGTCCTCCGAGGGACCGCGATTGTGTAGCTGACGCTGATCGAACGATTGTTCTCCAGGTCGGGCTCGCGCGAGCGGATGGTCGCTCTCGATCCGCTGATCTGGTCGGTGATCTCCACTTGTTCCGCCAAGGCCTGGGCCTCTTCCTCGGTCGGCGCATGGGCGACGATCCTGGCTTCGAGACTACAGTCGGCTGAGTCCGTCCCGGTGACCGTGACGGACCCGCACCGCGTGGCCACGTCGAGCGTGTCGGACCCGCCCAGAGCGATCTGCCGGGTGACAGTCCTCTCGAATTTCGACTGGCTTGTCCCACCCCAAACAGTCAGTCCTTCGTTGCAGCCGGATACGGTGGCGAACAGCAGGCCGCCCAGGACGCATGAGAGGCTGTGCCTCAGAGAACGCGATTTCATCATGTTGTCTCCTTGATTCGTGGTTCAGCGCATCGGGTCGTCGAGTCACCGACATGGACGCAGACGCACGACGTGCAGCAAAAGAGCGTCAGAGCCAGTGCGCCCGACAGTGCGGCTCTCGCGGATGATTCTCTTGCCATATTCCTGCCCCTTCCTTTCGCAGAAGCCTGGATAGTCCGGCGACGACCGGAGATTTCTCACTACGCCGCACCATTGTACCCATCGGTACTACAGTCGTGCCAGCGTCTGCGAGATTTCCGGAGAAACGCGTTTCTCGATTCCTCTCTGTAAGAACGACTCCGACACGTTGCGAAGTGTATTTGACGTGTGGCAACCCGCTGATATAATGGCCGCTTCGTTCGTGCTCTCGGCATTGGCTCCCTCGGGGAGTGACGATGCGAGATCTCGATGGACTCAGAACACGGGTGTCTTCGTTGTTGTGCGATGGGATTATGATTGCCGGACTTACGATTGCTGATTTGGCGCGACCCGCCGAGCAGAGGCTTGCCCGCCTGTACGACGTGGCGCTGGTTGTGGGTGGATCGATCCTCATCGCGGTGCTGGCCCAGATCGCGGTGGGTTACCCCGTTCCGATCACGGGCCAAACCTTCGGCGTGCTGCTGGCGGGCGCCTTGTTGGGTTCCAAGCGGGGCGTCCTGTGCGTTCTCGCCTACCTCGCGGAAGGCATGATGGGCCTGCCCGTCTTCTCGCACGGCCGAGCCGGGCTGGCCATGTTCTTCGGGCCCACCGCCGGCTATCTCGTGGGTTTCGTGCCCGCCGCGTACATCGTGGGCGTGCTGGCGGAGCGGGGTTGGGACCGCCGGCCAGCTACGACCTCGCTGGCGATGGTCCTCGGCAGCGCCGGGATGTACGCCTGTGCCCTGACGTGGTTGTTCTGCCTGGACAACCTTCTGGGCAAGCCCCTGGGCGGCAGCGTTCTCGCGGTTGGCCTGTACCCGTTCCTGGTGGGCGACGCCCTGAAGATTGTCCTGGCGACGGTCCTGCTGCCTTCCGGCTGGAAATTGGTGCGGCATTTTCGGGTTGATAATCCCTCGGACATATGCTAAAGTGACTCTCGTTCGCCTGAACGGGCTCTTTGGGGAATAGTGTAATGGTAGCACAAATGACTCTGGATCATTTAGTTAAGGTTCGAATCCTTATTCCCCAGTTCTCCTAAACCCTTGCGAGAAAATAGGTTACAAGCCACTGCCGAAGGCTCCGGCTGAGAAACGGTGCCGAGAAACGGTGAACACCAGCGTACATCTTCTCCAGCTTCTCGCATTCCGCCCGGAGACTCTCATTGTGTGGGTCGCACCGCAGCTCGTTCTTCACCTGGGCAAGCTTGCCTTCTGTCAGGCGGAGCCGGGTCGGCCACGGCATCGTGCGGCTCGGTGTCGAAAGGTCTCTTACGCGATCTTCCAGGATTGGGGAGATTCTGCGTGACTGTTCGCGTGGGGAATCCGTAGAATCGTGGGCGACCTGATGTGTCACTGCGGAAGGCTTGCTGTCATGTGCAGGGTGCATATCGACGTTTACGAGCGAGTCCGCGACTCCGTATCCAACAGGGTCCATACAGGAGATGTGCCATGGTACAACTCATCTACTGCGGTTCTCTTCTCGTGTCGCTCGTCTCCGCGGGTCTGTTAATGGGCTCCGAAGGTTCGCAGCCGTTGCGCCAAGCGACGCCGGGGGTGGCCTCCAAGTACGTGGGAGACGACGGGATACAAAGAGATCCGGCGGTCGTCTTTGCCGAGGATTTCGAGGAGGGCGATTTGGAGGCTGTGTGGTCCCGTTGGGAGAATGCTGAGGGCAAGGAGATCATGTCGCTTTCGCAGGACGTGCCCTCGCCAAGCGGTGGCAAACGCTCGCTCCTGATGACCCATATCGGCGGCCAGGGCACGGGCGGCCACCTGTATCGGCGACTGCTTCCCGGCTATGAGAAGCTGTATGTGCGGTTCTACGTGAAGTTCGATCCCGGCTGCTACCCGATCCATCACTTCGTCCACCTCGGAGGGTACAATCCGCCGACAAGATGGCCGCAGGGGGGAGCAGGCACCCGGCCCAAGGGCGACGAGCGGTTCACCACGGGCGTCGAGCCCTACGGCGACGAATGGCGGTGGGATTTCTACTCCTACTGGATGGGGATGCGGTCCTCGCCCGATGGCAAGTCGTGGGGGCACGACTTCGTGAACGATCCGAAGCTCGCGGTCGAGCGAGGTCGGTGGATCTGCGTCGAACTGATGATGAAGATGAACGACCCCGCGGCCGACAGCAACGGCGAGCAGGCGATGTGGATCGACGGCCGGCCCTGGACCAAGGACGGGCAGACTCTCAGCCATCTGGGTCTGGGTTTTCCTCGCGGCAAGTGGGTCTGGGACAGTTTTCTGCCCGATGCGAACGGCGAGCCCTTCGAGGGATTCCGCTGGCGGAGCACGGATGATCTGAATCTGAATTTCTTCTGGCTGCTGCTGTACATCACGAAGGCGCCCGCGGGTCACGTGAGCAAGGTCTGGTTCGACGACATTGTTGTCGCCCGCGAGTACATCGGTCCCCTGAATCCTGGCAAGCCGCAGTGATGCGGGCAGGCGGCGTCTTCACGCAATCTCCACGACGATCGGCGTGTGGTCGCTGGGACGCTCCGCGGCGCGGGGTTCCTTATCGATGGTACAGGCGGTGCATCGGTCCGCCAGGGGGGCGGTGCCCAGGATGTGATCGATCCGCCATCCGCGGTTCTTCTGGAAGAAGTTCCCGATTCTGTAATCCCAGAATGTGTATTGGCCCGGCTCAGAGCAGTGCTTGCGGAACAGATCGGTGAAACCCCAGTCCATCACCTCCGCCAGTGCCCTGCGGACCGCGGGGTGATAGCATACATGGCCCTCCAACGCGACGGGATCGTACACGTCGATGGGCAGCGGCGCGATGTTGAGGTCTCCCACCCAGAGCACCGGTTCATTCGGTCTGAACCTCTCACGAAAGTAGGCGAGGAGGCGTTTGAACCAATCGAGCTTGTACTGGAAGCGTTCTGACGCCGCGAGGTAACCCTGCGGGACGTAGGTGTTCACGAGCGTGATGCCCTGGATGACCGCCGTCACGATCCGCGGCTCGTCCTTCGGCTCGTCCAGAAGCCCGAATTCGACTCGTTCGATTTCGTGCGGGGAGAGGATGGCAACGCCGTTGTAGGTTTTCTGGCCGCGGAAGGCGCATGCGTAGCCGATTTCGCGAAACGCCTGCCGGGGAAAATCGGCGTCCTGGACCTTGGTTTCCTGCACGGCCAGGACGTCGGGTCGGTTCTTCTGGAGCCACGAGAGGATGATCGGCAGTCGGACACGGATCGAGTTGACATTGAAGCTGGCGATTCTCATCAGATTCCACTCCGTGAAGTCCGTAAGTCTATTTGTACCAACAAGTTGTCAGACCCCTGCGAGTTTTCGGACCGGGGTTGGCACTCCACCGATGGTACCCGCCGGGGCCGACAATGACAACCGGCTCCTGATGGCATGCATAGTTAGTAGTAGGGAATTTAGGGGGAATAATGAACCCATGGGCCTCGGGATCTGTAATCGCCAATGGCACGTGCCGCCCTGGAGGCCGTGGGTCCCAGCGCGATGCAGGGGGTGGCCGCACGAGTGATGTGTATTTCTCGCGAACAGAAGTCTTGACCGGGGAGTGTGTAGTACACTAATATAATAGAGATAGTAGGAGATTAGAAGAAATGAAACTCTCGACACGTACTCGTTATGGGATGCGAGCGATCATTGAGCTGGCCCAGCACGAGGACAAGCGTCCCCTTCAGTTGAAGACGATCGCCGAACGGCAGGACATCTCGGTCAAGTATCTCGAACAGCTCATGAGTATGCTTCGGTCGGCGGGATTCGTGCGGAGCGTCAGAGGCTCCAAGGGGGGGTACACGCTGGGTCGGCCGGCGGACCAGATCACGCTCAGTGAGATCTTCCGATGTTTGGAGGGTGCGGTGACGACCGCGGAGTGCGTCGATGAAGAATCCTACTGTTCGAGGTCGGCGGATTGTGCCGCCCGCGACGTCTGGGTACGGGTCGAGAAGGCCATCCAGGACGTCCTGGGGTCCATTCGGCTGTCCGACCTGGTCCGCAAGTCGAAGAACGGCAGGGCGGAATATCAGATTTAGAGGCTGGGAGCACAGGTGCATGAGCGCTGTATTCGAGGATATCGCAGCCGCGGTGGGGTATACGCCCTTGGTGCGGATCAACAAGCTTGGTTCAGGCAAGGCCGAAATCCTGGGCAAGCTGGAATCGAAGAACCCCTGCGGCAGCATCAAAGACCGGATCGCCAAGTACATGGTCGAAGCGGCCCAGGAGGCCGGGCTCATCGGGCCCGAGACCGTGCTTGTGGAGCCCACCAGCGGCAATACTGGCATTGGCCTGGCGTTCATCTGTGCCGCCAAAGGCATTCCGCTGATTCTGACCATGCCGGAGTCGATGAGCATCGAGCGGCGGAAGCTCCTGCTGATGTTCGGCGCCCGGATCATACTGACGCCCGCCGACCGCGGTATCCGAGGGGCCGTCGAGAAGGCCGAGCAGCTCGTGGCGGCCAATCCCAAAGCTTACATGCTCCAGCAGTTCAAGAACCCCGCTAATCCTCGGGCGCATCGTGAGACCACGGCCAAGGAGATTTGGATCGATACGGACGGGAAGGTTGATATACTGGTGTCGGCCGTAGGGACCGGCGGTACGTTGACCGGCTGCGGCGAGGCGCTCAAGGCCAAGAATGCCGACCTGAAGATTGTCGCGGTCGAGCCGAAGGACTCGCCGGTCCTTTCGGGGGGCAAGCCGGGACGCCACAAGATCCAGGGGATCGGGGCGGGCTTCGTCCCCGAGGTTCTCCAGACCGGCCTGATCGACGAGATCCTTCAGGTCTCGAACGAGGACGCCCTGCAGACGGCCCGCCGGCTGGCTGCGGAAGAGGGGATTCTCTCCGGCATCAGCGGGGGCGCGAACATCTGGGCGGCCGTCCAGTTGTCGCACCGCCCGGAGAACGAAGGCAAGACGATCGTCACCTTCATCTGCGACACCGGGGAACGCTATGTTTCCACGGAGTTGTTCGAGAACCTTCCCGAACCGGAGAAGGCATGAATGGGAGCAGAGGCTTCTTGAATGGCGAAAGACAGACTGACAAACAAGACGCTCGACAGACTGGTGGACGAGATCACGGAGACCTACGACGGTGATGTCGGCATCAACTTCATCGATGCCTCCAATCTGCCTGTGCGGGGCAAGATCATCGAAGTGCTCGACCTGCTGATCGAACTGCTCTTCCCGGGGCACACGGGCAACAAGGCGATCACCCGATCGAACGTCCGATACATCGTGGGCGATCTGCTCAGTCAGGTGTACACGGAACTTGCCGAGCAGGTCGAGCGGGCGTACCAATATCAGTGTCGTATAAACAACTGCACGCACTGCGACTGCGGGACGATGGCCCGCAAGGTGACGAGTGGACTGCTGGGCGAGGTGCCGCGAATTCGCGGGGTTCTCAAGACCGACGTGCGAGCGGCCTACGAAGGCGATCCTGCGGCCAAGTCCTACGAGGAGATCGTGATGAGCTATCCGTGCATCATCGCGATTGCCACGTATCGGGTCGCGCATGAGCTTCACGTCCGCCAAGTCCCGTTGATTCCGCGAATCATGTCCGAGTGCGCCCACATGAAGACCGGCATCGACATCCACCCGGGTGCCACGATTGGCCGCGGGTTCTTCATCGATCATGGCACCGGCGTCGTTATCGGCGAGACCTCCGTGATCGGCAACAACGTGAAGATCTACCAGGGCACGACGCTCGGGGCGCTGAGCTTCCGCCGGGATGAACGCGGTCGCATCATCAAGGGCGGCAAACGCCACCCGACCATCGAGGACGATGTGACGATCTATGCGGAAGCCACCATCCTCGGCGACGTCACCATCGGCAAAGGCGCCGTCATCGGCGGCAACACATGGGTCAAGGAGTCCGTGCCGCCGGGAATGACCGTGTCGAGTCCCGGCGCGGACCTGGTGTATCGCAAGCAGAAGGCCGCAGGGAAGAAGAACACCTGATCGCCGCATGGGCAAGACGCGGCGATTGCATGCTGGAGAATGAGTTGGATCAGAAGCTGTTCGATGAGATTCGGGAGTGGAGGGACAAACGCCATGCCGTCATTCTGGCGCACAACTACCAGCCGGCGGAAGTCCAGGACGTGGCGGATTTCTGCGGGGATTCGCTCGGGTTGAGCGTCCAGGCGTCGAAGACGGATGCGGAGGTGATCGTTTTCTGCGGCGTACGCTTCATGGCCGAGACGGCCAAGATCCTGTCCCCCGGCAAGACCGTTTTGCTTCCGGATCGGCGGGCGGGCTGCCCGATGGCGGACATGATTACGGCGAACCAGTTGCGGGCCCTCAAGCAGCAGCATCCGGATGCGCTGGTGGTCTGCTATGTCAACAGCACCGCCCTCGTCAAAGCCGAGAGCGACTACTGTTGCACCAGCTCCAACGCCGTCGCGGTCGTGCAGTCGCTGCCGAAGGATCGGGAGATCGTCTTCGTGCCCGACCAGCACCTGGGTCGATTCGTCGAGCAGCAGACGGGCCGGCGGATGATCCTGTGGCCCGGGTACTGTCCGACTCACGTGTCGATCTCGGATGACGACATCGCCCAGGCCAAACGCCTGTATCCGGATGCCGTTGTGATGGCTCATCCCGAGTGCTCGGAACCGGTGAAGGATCTGGCCGATGCGCTGCTGAGCACGGGCCAGATGCTCAAGTTCGTCCAGAACAGCCCGGCCAAGCGGTTCCTTGTGGCGACCGAGATCGGCATGATCCACCCGTTGAAGAAGGCCCGTCCGGATGCGGAGTTCATCCCGGCCAGCAGGCGAGGCGTCTGTCCGAACATGAAGAAGATCTCGCTGGAGAATGTCCTGGCTTCGCTCACGAATCTGCAATTCCCGATGGAAGTCCACGACGAGGTCCGGCTCCGGGCGGCCAAGGCCCTCGAACGAATGGTGCAGATCCAGCCGGGGAACTGACCCTTGCCGCAAAGCACCGGGAGTATGAGGGAACACGGGGGACTTGTGACGCAGGAACGACGACACCATCACCGATTTCGAACAGGCATTGAGGGCGAGTGCGTGAGGTGCCGGAACAGGCCCCATACGTCCCATCGGTCCTATGGGTCCTATTCCTCAGATAGTAACAGAATCATCAAGGACAAAGAACTGCCATGTGGGAATACACCGACAAAGTCATGGATCACTTCCTCAACCCGCGGAACGTGGGCGAGGTAGATAACCCCGACGGCGTGGGCGAAGTCGGCTCGCTCGCCTGCGGCGATGCCTTGAAGCTGACGTTCAAGCTCGACAAGAAAGGGCGGATCACAGACGTCAAGTTCAAGACGTTCGGCTGCGCCAGTGCCATCGCCAGCTCCTCCGTCCTCACGGAATTGATCAAGGGTAAGACGCTCGAAGAGGCGATGAAGGTGACAAACCGCGACATTGCGGACTACCTGGGCGGCCTGCCCGAGCAGAAGATGCACTGTTCCGTGATGGGTCAGGAGGCCCTAGAGGCGGCCATCGCGAACTATCGCGGCCATGCCGTTGCCCCGCACGACCATGAGCACGGCGCCCGCGTCGTCTGCACCTGCTTCGGCGTCACCGACAAGGAAATCGAGCGGGTGATCCGCGACAACGATCTGACGACGGTCGAGCAGGTGACGAACTACTGCAAGGCCGGCGGCGGTTGCGGGGGCTGTCGGGGAGAGATCGAGAAGATCATCCAGGCGGTCCAGGGGCAGAAGGTCAAGGAACAGAGCGTGCCGACGCCCGCCAAAGGGAAGAAACTGACCACCATCCAGAAGATCCAGCTCATCCAACAGACGATCAACGAACAGGTCCGGCCGGCTCTACGCGCGCACGGCGGCAATATCGAGCTGATCGACGTCGAGGGCGACAAGGTTATCATCGCCTTTCGCGGCATGTGCGCCCAGTGCAAGGTCAGCGAGTTCACGATGAGAGATGTGGTCGAAGCCAAGCTCCGCGAGTTCGTCTCCGAAGACCTGTGCGTCGAGGAGGACAAGGATTCGCTGGAGACGGGGCACGAGCACAAAGGATAACAGGGGCAAGCACGAAGCTCGAAACTCGAAATCCGAGACAAATCCAAAGGACCCAAATTCGAATGACAGAAATGCTGACGCCCGCCGGAAAGTCCGTTTGGAGCATTCGGGTTTCTGTCATTCGTGCTTGTTTCGGATTTACGTTCCCGCCTCGGCGGGGGCGATATTCGGATTTCGGATTTTGACTCTTTCAGAGTCTGACTCAGGGGACTGGTAGTGAAAACCATCTACTTCGATAACAACGCGACGACGCGGGTGGACGACGAGGTCTACGAGGCGATGAGGCCGTACTTCTGCAGCTTGTACGGCAACCCGTCGAGCATGCACACGTTCGGCGGCCAGGTCGGTATCCAGGTCCGCGAGGCCCGCGAGCGGGTCGCCCATCTGCTCGGCTGCGATCCGAGCGAGATCATCTTCACCAGTTGCGGCACGGAGAGCGACAGCGCCGCCATTCACGGGACGCTGGCCGCGTCGCCGCACAGGCGAAAGGTCATTACGACCCGCGTGGAGCATCCGGCGGTTCTGGCTGTCTGCCGCGAGTTGGAGAACCGCGGCTACACAGTGATCGAGCTGGGCGTCGACAAGCTGGGCCGTCTGGACTTGCACGACTTGGAGCGACACCTCGACAACGACACCGCCCTGGTCTCGATCATGTACGCCAACAACGAGACCGGCGTGATCTTCCCCATCGAGCAGATCGCGGAGATGGTCACCAGCCGGGGCATCGTTTTCCACACGGACGCGGTCCAGGTCGTCGGCAAGATCCCGCTGAACCTCTCGAAGAGCCGGATCAACCTGTTGAGCCTGTCGGGCCACAAGCTGCACGCCCCCAAGGGGGTCGGCGTCCTGTACGTCAAGAAGGGCACGCGAATCGCCCCCTGGATGCTGGGCGGCCACCAGGAGGGCGGCCGACGGGCCGGGACGGAAAATGTCCCCGGCATCGTCGGCCTGGGCAAGGCCTGCGAACTGGCCGACCGACACATGGAGGAGGAGAATACCCGCGTGAAGGCCCTGCGGGACAAGCTGGAACGCGAGATCCTGGCGTCCTGTACGGACAGTCGCGTCAATGGCGACACGCAGGCCCGCCTGCCCAACACGACCAACATTAGCTTTGAGTACATCGAGGGCGAGGCAATTCTCCTGCTGCTCGACCGCTTCGGCATCTGCGCCAGCAGCGGTTCGGCCTGCACCTCCGGCTCGCTGGAGCCCTCCCACGTGCTCCGCGCGATGGGCGTGCCGTTCACCGCGGCACACGGGTCGATCCGCTTCAGTCTGAGCCGGTACAACACCGAGGACGAGGTCGATTTCACCATCCAGAAGATGCCCCAGATCATCACCCGGCTTCGTGAGTTGTCGCCTTTCGT
Organism: Phycisphaerae bacterium; assembly: GCA_017993835.1. Lineage (GTDB taxonomy): Bacteria > Planctomycetota > Phycisphaerae > Sedimentisphaerales > Anaerobacaceae > PLanc-01. The sequence goes on along the minus strand of JAGOLX010000004.1, from coordinate 100,608 downwards.
CCAAAACAGCGTCCTGAGTCGCTGACCTGTCATGATCCCGTGAGTAGGGCAGCGACGATGTGTCTCGCGGGTCTTCTCCTGTGCGCTATACTTCCAGTCCGCCTTCAATGAACTTACCTCGGACATCCGGTGTATATCTCGCTGCGGATGTTGGACCCCCATGCCGTGGGGTTTCAAAGGGATTTCGCAAAACGGATATGAATGAGGTACCAGTATGGGGCAAGGCAAACGCATCGTGATTGTGGGCGGGGTGGCGGGCGGAGCGTCCGCAGCCGCCAAGGCCAGGCGCGTCAGTGAAGACGCCGAGATTGTTCTGTTCGAGCGCGGTAGCGATATCTCCTTTGCCAATTGCGGCTTACCCTACCATGTGGGCGGGATTATCCAGGACCGCGCGAGGCTCCTGGTCCAGAGTCCCGAGGCGATGCGCCGACGCTTCGCGGTCGATGTCCGCGTGCAGACCGAGGTGATCCGCATCGACCGCGGCAAGAAGGTCGTTGTAGTCCACGACAAGGCCCAGGACAGACAATATGAGCAACCCTACGACGTGTTGATCCTCAGTCCCGGCGCCGAGCCCGTCCGGCCGCCGATCCCTGGCGCCGATCACAAGAAGGTGTTCGCGCTGCGCAATCTCACCGATATGGACGCGATCAAGGCGGTCGTGGACACCGCCTCCATCCAATCCGCCGTTGTCGTCGGAGGCGGATACATCGGCCTGGAGATGGCGGAGGTCCTGACGCATCGCGGGCTGGCTGTGTCGCTGGTGGAACTGGAGTCCCAGGTGATGGGCCCGATCGACCCCGAGATGGCGACGCCGCTGCATGAGCACCTCCGTTTCAAAGGAGTGGACCTGTGTCTCGGCAGCAGCATCACCGCGATCGAAGAGCGGGATGGGCAGATCGAGGCCCGACTCAGCTCGGGACGGGCCGTTCCGTGCGGCCTGGTCATCCTGGCGATCGGGGTTCGTCCCGAGGTGAAGCTGGCTGCCGAAGCGGGACTGACCATCGGCCATCGCAGGGGCATCGTCGTGGACGATCACATGCGGACCTCGGACCCGGACATCTATGCGGTCGGTGACGCGGTCGAGGTTCAGGATTTCGTCGGCGGATTCGCGGCGGTGATTCCGCTGGCCGGTCCGGCGAATCGGCAGGGTCGAATCGCGGCGGTCAATGCTCTGGGCGGAGACGCCGCCTACGACCGGACTCAGGGCACCGCGATCTGCAAGGTCTTCGATCTGGCCGTGGGCATGACCGGTCTCAGCGAGAAGGCCCTCAAACGGGCAGCACGGACCTACGAGAAGATCTACGTGCATCCCGCCAGCCACGCAGGGTACTATCCGGGCGCGATGCAGATGAGTCTGAAGCTGCTCTTCGACCCCCTGACCGGGAAGATCCTCGGCGCCCAATGCGTCGGAGCCGACGGCGTGGACAAGCGGATCGACGTCCTGGCGGTCGCCATCCGAGCGGGCATGACCGTCTATGACCTGGAGAAGCTCGAACTGGCCTACGCGCCGCCTTTTGGCTCCGCCAAAGACCCGGTGAACTACGCGGGCTTTGCCGCCGCGAACGTACTGCGAAAAGAGGCGCAGATCTGCCATGCGGCCGAGGTCGCCAACCCCGGTCCTAAGCAGTTGCTCCTGGATGTGCGGACCGCGTCGGAAGTGCAGCAGGGGACTATTCCGGGCTCGATCAACATTCCGCTCGACGACCTCCGCAATCGGCTGGGCGAGCTGCCTCGGGACAAAGAGATCCTGGCCTTCTGCCAGGTCGGCCTGCGAGGCTACCTGGCCTGCCGCATCCTTTCTCAGAACGGCATTGCCTGCCGGAATCTATCGGGCGGATACAAGACCTACTGTCACGTTGTGGGCCGAATGTCCGACAAGCCCGCCGCCAAGCGGGAGGTGAAAGAGGACGCCGGACAGGGTGGCCAGAACCCGCCGCCTGTCTCTGAGGAGCCGGTGCGGATCGTCAAGGAAATCGACGCCTGCGGCCTGCAGTGCCCCGGCCCGATCATGCAGCTCAAACAGGCGGTGGATCAGGTCCAGCCCGGCCAGGCCGTGCGGATCTCCGTCTCCGATCCCGCCTTCGCCGCGGATCTGGACGGCTGGTGCCACACCACAGGGAATCGACTGAGGGACAAGAAGCTCGCCAGGGGAGTGCTTGTCGCGGTCGTGGAGAAAGGCCAACCCTCGCAGACGCCGACGCAGACCGTGACCTCCAACCACAAGACCCTCGTGGTCTTCAGCGACGCCTTCGACAAGGCGATGGCCGCATTCATCATCGCCAATGGCGCCGCCGCGATGGGCAGCAGCGTGACGATGTTCTTCACATTCTGGGCTCTGAACCTGCTGCGCCGGTCGCAGCCGGTCGTCGTGCAGAAGACCCCTGTCGAGCGGATGTTCGGCTGGATGATGCCTCGCGGCGCGGGCAGGACGACCCTGTCGAAGATGAACATGGCCGGCCTGGGCACCGCCATGATCAAGGACATTATGCGAAAGAAGAACGTCCTGTCCCTGCCCGAGCTGATCGCGGCCGCACAGAAGAGCGGCGTGCGACTGGTCGCCTGCACGATGACCATGGACCTCATGGGCATCAAACGCGAGGAACTCATCGAAGGCGTCGAGGAAGGCGGCGTCGCGATGTATCTCGACCGCGCCGGCTCCGCGAACGTGAACCTGTTCATCGGCTGATGGATGCGAGCATCTACCCGGAGTTGCCGACTCCTGCTCCTCGGCATGTCATTCCCGCGCAAGCGGGAATCCACCCCCTTGGGTCACGGCCGGTCCCGAGGTTTCTGGATTCCTGCGTTCGCAGGAATGACAGAGTCGTCGACGAATGTCCCGCGAGAGTCACGCGTCGACGCCGAAGACGGTCCGCAGGACAAAACCGACGAGAAAGCTGAACGCCGCGACGCTCAGGCTCAGACCCGCCATCTCCAGGAAGCGGCTCTTGAACGGCTCGCTTCGCGCGACTGAAATATAGTAGTTGAACCCCGCGATGATCCCGATCGCTGCGACCAGCGTGCAGGCGAGACTGACGAAGTAGTTCGACAGGATCAGGTAGGGGAAGATCAGGACCAGGACCGTCAAGATGTACGCGACGCCCGTATAGACGGAGGCCTTGAGCGGGTTCTTCGTCGTCTCTTCGGATTTTGTCGAGAGGTACGACGATGCTGCCATGGACAGAGCCGCCGCGATCCCGGTGACGGAGCCGGTCAGCGCGATCAGCTTGGCATCCCGCAGGGCCAGCGTCAGGCCCGCCAGCGCGCCGGTGAGTTCGACCAGCGCGTCGTTGAGTCCGAGGACCATCGAGCCGGTGTAGCGGAGCCGCTCCTCGTCGAGCATACCGAGCAGGGCGGTCTCGTGCTCCTGCTCGTCCTTCATGATCGCCTCGGCCTCTGGGATCACGGCCAGCAGTTGCTCATAGCCGCCCTGGGCCTTCTCCTCGGCGTTTTCCATGAGCTTGACGCCGAAGGTGAAGCCCAGGATCCGGCTGATCCAGAAGTACTTCGAGATCGCCCAGTGATCCGGAGCCACGTTCTCCTGCGTATAGGCCCGCCACTGCTCGTAGTGCCGCATCTCGTCGGCAGCGATCCTCTCCAGGACCCGCCGATTCTCCGCGGACTTGACCGTGCCCGCCAGTCGGCTGTAGATGTGGTTCTCGGTGATCTCGACTCGCTGGAAGGCCAGCAGTCTCTGCCGTATCTCCGGACTCAAGTCCATTCTCTTACTCCATGGCGTCCGTCGTTTGTAGTGACGCCGTGAGGCGTTCTCTTCTCCGCCCGAGAGAAGATATGCTCTTACGAGCACACTACGAACAGGCTTCGCTTGTCTCTGATGCGCCGGGGCTGCTATTTCTTCGCCTGCTTGTCCAGCTTGGTGAAGAAGTCCCGGAAGAGGGGGTCTCGATGGACGAAGTTCACCACGCGGATCATGTGCCTGGACTGGTCGAAGCTGAACGTGCAATTGTCCGTTACGATCGGGCTGTGCACGAGGTTGGAGGGCAACCACCGTTGATTAACCAGCCACGCGACTGCGGTCATGTCCCAGAGGACCTTCGACCAGGCGAAATGGTCCTTGTGGTAGTCTTTGAAGATGGTCAGCAGGTAGTCGCCGATCGGACCTCGGCCGCCGACGTATCGCTCCATCTCGGGCACGGTCGTCGTGAAGTGCGTCACGACAGGCGTGCAGGGCAGTTGCACGAGGGGCACGCCGCAGTCGAAGACGACGCGGGAGGCCTTGAGGTCCTGCATGAAGTTGAACTCTCGCTGGTGAGCCCAGGCGTGCCCGTTGCCGCCCAGCCAGACCACGACGATGTTCTGGATGATCGAGGGCTCAATGAGGATCGCGCTGGCGACGTTGGTGATCGCGCCGACCGCCGCGACGTAGAGCGGATCGTCGGGACTGCTCTTCTTCGCCCGTTCGATCAGGTCGAGCGCGGCGGGACTCCGCTCGGGTTTCTGGAGGTCAGCGATGTAATTCGTGCTGCCCTTGAAGGCGAACCCCTCGGGCGACTTGCCGAGCTTGTCGAGGACTCGCAGGATCTCCTCGTAGCTCTTCTCCATCCCATCGCCGGGACCGCTCGACCGGTTGTTATGAAACGGCGCTGCATAGATTGCCTGCACATCCAGCTCCGGCGAGACCAACGCATAGACGACTGCGAACTGATCGTCGATCTCGTTATAGGTGTCGGTATCGAGCACCATCCGCAGCGGTCGTTTGGCAGGGGGCTTGAGCATCTCGATCCGCTGGCTCTCCGAAACCGCCGGGAACCGCTGTCCCATGGCCGATTCTCCCATCACGATCGCGCCCAATGCCAATGCCGCGACAAGTTCCCGTCTCATGATTGTCCTCCTGGGTTCCACGTCTTGTAGGGTGTGCTGTGCACTCCATACCCGCTACGGGTCCGAATCGTTGAAGACTTCGAGATCCTTCTTCTGTTTGATCCATCGCTTGACACGTCCGACAGAGACGTTCTCATAGTCATCGAAGAGGATTTCGGCCCCATCTTCGTCGAACGAGTCGAAGACGGGCAGAAGACTGGCCAACCCCTCAAAGATCCACCTTCCTCTCCGTCCGGTGTCGATGTCACTCCAGTCGTTTTCATCGCTCTTGGCGAGTTTCCCATAGCGTACTGCCTTGCTGTAGGCTTGATTTCTATCTCTCGCCTTCAGGACAACGACATTTGACCATGCCTGGCATCTTCGCCGGAGGTTGGAGGTGTCCTCATCCTCAAACTCGAAACGTTCGATGATCGTCGCGACCCACCATCCGGTCGGACTCTTGTTCCTCGATGCAATCTTCCTGCTCATCAGCGATTCTCTCCGACTGCAAGGCTCTCTACAGCACCTTCGATGTTCCCGGCATGGCGACGGGGTAGTTGCCTTTCTCGTCGGGCATGACCGGGGCGGGGGAGTCGAGGGTCCAGGTTTCCATGCCCGGCGTCAGGACGAGCTCGGAGGCCATCGCTTCGTCCCAGGTGATTAGCTGTCCCGACTCGGCGGCCATCCGGCCCAGGATGCCCACCATCGCGCCGTAGCAGGATCGCTCGGTCTCGTTGTAGGGCTTGTTCTTGCGGATCGCGTCGAAGAGCAGGTCGTGCTCGACCTGGTACTGATTGCACGGCTGGCCCTTGTACTGCCAGATCATGTTCTCCGGCGTCTGGTTGTAGCCCTTGTAAATGCGAGGATTGGGCTGGCCTTCTCCGAGGACGGCGGAGCCTCTGGCGCCGTGGATGATGTCGCCGAAGAAGCCCCAGCAGTTCTCGATGTGCCGGCCTTGGGCGAACAGACGCGTGCCGTCGGGGAAGTGGTACTCCACCGCGTAGTGGTCGAAGAGCTGGTCGGGGTTCGTGCGGGTCTGCCGGCCACCCTGGCCTTGCGCGGAGACCGGCCAGGCGTCCTTGCACCAGCAGCAGACGTCGAGGTTGTGGATCAGCCAGTCGAGGATGAAGCTGCCGTTGGCCCAGGTGAAGCAATGGTAGTTTCGGATCTGGTGGGCCAGCTCGCTCTCGCCGGGACGCTTGTTGGAGAAGGGCACGATGCCATGCTCGCGGTAGGCCCAGCAGGTGATCAGGTTGCCGATCAGGCCCTTGTGGAGCTGTTCGATGGCCTCTTCGAGCGGCTTGGAGTGCCGGCTCATCAGGCCGCCTGCGATCTTGAGGTTCTTCCTCTCGGCCTCCTTGCCCGCCTTGAGCACGCGATGAATGCCCGGCGCGTCCACCGCGAACGCCTTCTCCATGAAGATGTTGCAGCCCTTGGCGACCGCGTACTCGACGTGCATCGGCCGGAACGCCGGTGGCGTCGTCAGCAGCACCACGCTGCCGGCTCCGATGCAGTCGATGGCTTTCTTATAGGCGTCCATCCCGAGGAACTGGCGGTCCTTGGGCACGTCCACCTTGTCGGGGAACTGCGTTTGGAGACTCCCGAGACTTGCCTGCATCCGGTCATTGAACACGTCGGCGGTCGCGACCAGCTTCGTCGGCCCCTGGGTCGAGAGGGCGTTGACCGCGGCGCCGGTCCCGCGCCCGCCGCAGCCGACGAGCGCGACCTTGATGGTGTTGTCCTCGCTTGCGTAGGCACGTGCGTTGATGGCGCTCGCCAGGGCCGCCCCGGCCAGGACGCCGGACGATTGTTGCAGGAACTCCCGACGGGAAGTGGAACGCTTTCGATTGCTGTTTCGCAGATTCATCCGGCACCCCTTTCGTTGTCACCATGGTTTCGTCGCCGCATTGCTGGCTCGAGGCCGTGCTTCGAATGTCTTCATTATCGCGGTGACGTTTCCACAAAGCAAGCGGAACCCGGATGACGCGAATCGGTTGGCGGCGACTGGAAGGAGCGGGATCGGGCGGGTATGATGACGCCCCGCTGAAACCGCACGTATCTCGTCAGTTTGGAGGTCGGATGAAGGACGTACGCAGAATCGCCCAGGAGCAGCAGGCCAGAGCCTGGGAAGTGATCCGGGAGGCCCGCGTCATGGAAGCCTGGCAATCCACGGGAGCGCAAATCAACCTGGTGGGCTCGCTGCGGACCGGCCTGCTCATTCGCCACCTCGACATCGATTTCCACATCTACCTCGACCCGGTCGATCCCGCAATCAGCTTTCAGGCGGTCGCGGCTTTGGCTCGGAATCCCAGGGTCCGACGGGTCGCGTACTCCAACCTGCTCGATGCCGAGGATATGTGCCTGGAGTGGCACGCGTGGTACGAGGACCCGCAGGGGGACACCTGGCAGATCGACATGATCCACATCGCCCAGGCGTCTCGCTACGCGGGCTACTTCGAGCAGGTGGCCGACCGAATCAACGCCGTGATCGACGAGGGGCAGCGAGACGCCATCCTCTCGATCAAATACGCGATCCCCGAGGACCGGAAGGTCATGGGGGTGAAGATCTACATGGCGGTGATCCGAGACGGCGTGAGGGACTATGAGCAATTCGTCGAGTGGGAGAAACTGCACCCCGAGGAGGGGATCATCACCTGGATGCCGTGAACCGGTTCGTAGTGACGCCGTGAGGCGTTATCTGTGCCTCCCCCTCGAAGATATGCCCTTACGGGCACACTACAAACTGCCTGGTCCCGCCCGCGGGCAACCGCCCTGGATGTGGTCTGGCTGAGCCTCGTCTGGCGTCAGATGTACTCGACCGTGGCAGGGGGCTTGGGCGTCAGGTCGTACAGACATCGACTGACGTCCGGAACCTCCGTCGTGATCCGCTGGCAGAGCCGGTTGAGTTTGCTCCAGGGCAACTCGGTGGCCGTTGCCTGGCGGGCGTCGATGCTCTCGATGCAGCGGACGACGATGATCTGCCCGAACTCGCGTTTGTTGTTGCGGATGCCGGTGGCCCGGTCGTTCAGCAGGACGGCCAGGTACTGGAAGGCCCCTGTGTCGCCCAGTTCTTCCTCGACGATGGCGGTTGCCTTGCGAACGGTGGCGAGCCGCTCAGGCGTGACTTCGCCGACGATGCGGGTCGCGAGGGCCGGACCGGGGAAGGGGATGCGATTCGTGACCTGGGCGGGAAGTTCGAGGAACTTGCACACCGCGCGGACGTCGTCCTTGCGGAGCGTCTTGAGCGGCTCGACGACCGCATAGCCGTAGGCCTCTTTCGTGTCGATGCCGAGCTGCGAGAGGATGTTGTGCTGTCGCTTGATGCCCGCGACGGTTTCCTCGATGTCGGTCAGGATGGTCCCGTGCATCAGGAACTTGGCGCCGGAGTCCTTCACGATCCTGCCGAAGACCCTCGAGTAGAACGTGTCGGTGATCGCCTGACGTTTCTGTTCGGGATCGGTCAGGCCCGCCAGGGCGCCGAGGAACTCCTTCTTCGCGTTCACCAGCTCGACGGGGATTCCCATCTGGGCGAACATGGCGACGACTCGCTTGGGCTCGCCCTCGCGCATGAGGTCGTTGTCGATGAAGACGGTCTTGAGCCGGTCGCCCAGGGCTCGATGCCCGAGGACGGTCACGAGGGAACTGTCGACGCCGCCGCTGAGGGCGTTGATGGCGGTGGCCTTGCCGACGGTCTTTCGAATCTGAGAGATCTGTTCTTCGACGAATGCCTTGCAGTCCATCCTGTGTCCCTTCTCAACCGAGTGCATGCCGTCCGAGCGGTGCCCGCTCAGAAGCGAGCCAGTGTATGAGGCAGGCCAGCGACTGTCAAGCGATGACAAGCCCATTACAGGTCGATTGTCTGCGAGCACAGGGCATCTGGGACCGAGCGATGCACGCCGTCAGTATCTACACCCCGTTGGGGACAGCCCAGTGGCCTTCGCGATAGGTCCGGCGGACCAGGCGGTTCGCTTCTTCGTCGCCTGTGATCTGTTCGGTCGAAGGATCGAAATGCAGGACGCGACCCACTCGCGTGGCGATGTTGCCGAGGTGGGCCAGCGTCGCGGACAAATGTCCGATCTCGATGTCTGCGTTGGGTCGCTGCCCGCTCTTGATGCACTCGATGAAGTTGCGGTGGTGCGGCTCGCTGGCGAGTTGTGCGACCATCTTCTCCCCAGGCTCGTTGCGCGGGCCGAAGATCTGCCAGCCGGAATGCTTGCCGAGGAGCATCATCCCCTTGGTCCCGTAGAAGGCGTTGCCGTTCTCGTGTCCTTCCTGCACGTAGGGAGCCCAGATCCGCTGCTCGTAGATGAGCTGACGCTTGCCTCTCGCGCCCTCGCCGGGATATTCGAAGATCACCGTCTGGGTATCGGGGAACTGTTGGTCGTCGTCGAAGAAGTACTTGCCGCCGAGGGCTGCGACCGTCGAGGGGTGCGTCTGGACGCCTAAGCCCCATCGTCCGACGTCGAGGTCATGCACGCCGTCGTTGCCGATGTCGCCCGTGCCGAAGGCGTACCACCATCGCCAGATGCTGGGCAGCAGATTGGACTGATAGGGGACGATCGGCGCCGGGCCGACCCACAGATCGAAGTCCAGGCTTGCGGGCGGATCGGAAGGCTTCGCGTGGCCGATATTCCTTCGCAGTTGGCTGTTCCAGACCTTGGCGACGAGGATATCTCCGATCGCGCCGCCGTGCAGCAAGTCGACAGCCCGCCGGACGTGTTCGACGCTGCGGGTCTGCGTGCCCACCTGGACCACGCGATTGTTTCGCCTGGCGGCCTCGACCATCAGGCGACCCTCGCGGATGTTGTGCGCGCAGGGTTTCTCGACGTAGACGTGCTTGCCGGCCTCGCAGGCCAGGATCATCGCAGGGGCGTGCCAGTGGTCCGGCGTGGCGATGACCACCGCGTCCACGGCGCGGTCGTCGAGGACCCGCCGCATGTCCTTCTCGGCGCGCGGCGCCTTACCGGTCGCTTTCTGGACGGCCTCCGCCGCGGCGCTCAACCGATTGGCGTCCACATCGCACACGTAGGCCACCTCGACGTCCTTCTGTGCGGCAAAGGATTTAAGCAGGCCCGACCCATGTCCCCCGGGGCCGATCACCCCGAAGATGACACGCTCGTTGGCGCCCGCGGCGCGAGATCGGGTTGCGGCAAACGTGCTGCCGGCGAGAATGACACCGGCCTGTCGGAGGAATTGGCGTCGATCGGCTGTCATCATAGTGTGGACCTTTCCGCACAATGCCATGTCTCAGAACTGTCAGCGGCATTATAGCCATCTCCGGCGGAAAGTCCAGGGCATAGACGCTGCGTTCTTCCATCGGGTGGCAAGTCGCTCCCTGGACTCTGTCATTCCTGCATCAAGCAGGAGTCCAGGAACCGTGGAACCTGGCACATCCCAGAGAGTGGATTCCCGCTTTTGCGGGAATGACAATCTGGGGTCTCCCTGGACCTCCATTGCACGTGCGCAGCTACGGTCGTGCATCCGGGTGCCGCGGTTTACGTGAGTCCCGCTTGATCGTGCCGCTGATCGTGGTAGGATGTGCAGGCAGTGAGGTGGGGGACCATGGCGGTGAAACGGCGTGTGTCGGCAATCGTCGGCTGCCCTGTGTGGGACTGCGAATGAGGTGAAGCCATGCCTGTGCCGGTGCAGTTCAGATCGAGAATCCAGCGGTTCTGCTCCCGAGGGCTTCCTTTGCTGGCGGCAGTATCGGCCCTGCTGTTCGTCGTCGGGTGCGGGACGCTGGATGGGGGTCGCGGCTGGGGCGAGGACGCTCTTTGGCCGATCGATCTTCCTCGCGTCGGGCGGGCGGCGCGGGATGCCCTGTTCGACCCGGCGACCCTGGCTCCCCTGGCCGGCGCCGCGGTTTTCGCCATCGACGATTTCGACAATCGAGCGTCTGACTGGGCGGTGAGGCATACTCCGATCTTCGGGTCTACAGGCGATGCCAGCGACGCCAGCGACTGCCTCAAGGACGCACTCCTGGCTGAGGCGGTCGTCACGGCGGTCTTGACGCCCAGCGGTGATACGCCAGGCGAATGGCTGTCCGCGAAACTGAAGGGGGGCACAGTCGAGATCGGCGCGGTCGCGGCAACCTGCACTGCGACGGATCTGGTCAAGGATTTGACCGACCGCCAGCGGCCGGATCGCAGCGGCGACAACAGCTTTCCTTCGGCACACGCGTCCGCGTCGGCCGCCTGTGCGACGCTCGGCAATCGCAACCTCGATCACCTCGATTTCCTGGGTGGCGCGAGGCCCGTGCTGGAAGTGGCCAACGCGGCGCTGGTCATGTCTGTGGGCTGGGCCCGAGTCGAAGCCGGTCGGCATCACCCATCCGACGTGCTGGCGGGCATGGCGCTCGGGCACTTCGTGGCCGCATTCATGCACGACGGCTTCCTGAGCCTTCCGGAAGATGGCCGCGTCGATGTCGACGCATTTGCCTCGGAATCAGGGGCAGGACTTGCCTTGTCGGTTCGATTCTGACGAACGGCAGGGAGACGTGGCCAGTGCCGCCCGTCGCCGATCGATTCTCATCTCGTGCGTTCGGGCGGGTGCGTCAGCAGCGCGCCGGCGAGGGCCTCCACGGCGGCCTTGCGATCCGCTTCTTTGACGCCGAACATGATGCTGATCTCCGAGGACCCCTGGTTCATCATCTCGATGTTGATGCCGGCATAGGCCAGGGCGGAGCAGGCCTTAGCTGCCATGCCGACCGCGTACCGCATACCTTCGCCCACGATCATAATCAGGGCCAGCCCATGCTCGACGGTCACGTCGTCGACCCGAAGCTCGTGCCGGACGCGACGGAGGATCTGACCCTCCTTCTCCGGGGTCAGGATGGCGCTGCGAAGGATGACCGACATGTTGTCGATCCCGGTGGGGACGTGCTCGAACGAGAGGTGTTCCTCCTCGAGGATCTGGAGCAGGTGACGGCCGAACCCCACCTCGCGGTTCATCATGTACTTGCTGAGATAGATCGAGCTGAATCCGCCGGAACTGGCGATTCCGGTGACCTCGCCCTGGCGGTACTTGCGCTGGGGGACGACGAGGGTGCCGGGTGCCTCCGGTCGGTTGGTGTTCTTGATGCAGATGGGGACCTTGGCCTGCACAGCGGGTACGACGGCCTCATCGTGGAAGACCCCGAATCCCGCGTAAGACAGCTCGCGCAGCTCGCGATAGGTCAGGATCGCGATGGCAGGGGTGTTCGGGGTGATCCGCGGGTCGATGGCGTACACCGAATCGACATCCGTGAAGTTCTCATAGACGGCGGCCTTCACCGCCGCAGCCAGGATCGAGCCGGTGATGTCCGAGCCGCCGCGGGGGAATGTCGCTACGTCGCCTTTCAGCGTGTATCCGAAGAATCCCGGGAAGACCGCGATCTCCTTGGTGTCCTTCAGCGTTGCCAGGCGGTTGTAGGATTCCGGGAGCACCTGGGCGTTGCCGAAGTCCTCGCTCAACAGCATGCCGGCCTCTCTCGGGTCCACGTACCGGGCCGGATGGCCCTGGCGAGTGAAGACCTGGGCGACGAGCTTGGCACAGTTGTCCTCGCCGGCAGCCTTCATCGTGTCCATGAACTGGGCGTCATTGCCGGAGCGGCTCTGGATCCGCCGACGCAGATCGTTCTCGATCTCGCCCAGGACGCCCGCATCCAGGTTCAATTCCCGCTGGATCTCGGCGTATCGTTCCACGACCGCGGCCAGGTCGCTCTCGAATGATTTCCCCCCGATTACGGAGTCTGCCAGGGCGATCAGCAGGTCGGTGACCTTGATATCTTTGGGGTGGCGCTTGCCGGGGGCGGAAACGACGACGATTCGTCGAGTGCTGTCTGCTGTGACGATACCGACGATCTTGAGGATCTGCTTGGCGTCGGCGACCGAGGTGCCGCCGAACTTGACGACCTTCATTTTGACTCCTTGTTCATGCCCCTGCAACTTCGAACCGTCGCTTTTCACATCTTGCGGCGGATGGCCTCATCGCGCGAATCTCGCCCACATGAAAGGGTATTGTAGCGAAGGTCTTGCGCCAATACAAGGGGAAATGAGGCGTGCCGCCCGCCCGGGTGCATGACGGCAAATGCGGTCATGCACGTCACCCACCCGTGCAGGGGGTGTCCTGGAGCCAGGGCTCTGCAGACTCGTCAGTTTCCTTGGGGTCAGCGATCCGCACGCAACTCCACCGTCCCGAGGTTCACCGTCCGGGTATTCGCACGCACGGCAAAGCGCAGGTTGCTGCTCAGATTTGCGCCCTCATGCGTGGTGTAGCAGTGCAGTTCGTACTCACCCGGCGAAAGCCAGATCTCGATGGACGGGTCCTGCAGGGTCCAACGAAGCACATCGACGATGATGCCATTGGGCGAATCGGCCCGACGGATGGTGGTGCTGACGTTGGCCTGAACGGTCATGTTCTCAGCCTTCTTCTCCTCGGGCCACCCCAAGGCCGCATGAACGCGGCACGCAGGCACCATGACGATCTGCAGGGGAGAACTGAAGTCGTCGCCGCCGACGGCGCGCCACGCGACGAGTTGTCTGTCGCGATGGATGGCATATACGACCTGACGCGAATCCTGGGATGCATCTCGACGGAAGAGTTGCTCGCCTGGAATGGAAAGCTGCCCGCGATCATCCGAGACCGGCAGGGCACGATCCACGCGCGATTCGATTCGCGCGCCGGCGACAGGGGCCCCTTGCTCGTCCACCAGCCGCAACTCAAGGTTCGATCCCACCCTGTCCCAGAGTTCTCCCATCGGTCGAAGTCCGGCCAGGAGCTTCTCCAGCCGTTGCTGGAACTGCTCTGCGGTGACTCCCGAGGCCTCGGACACGAACAGGTCTTGGGCCGACCGACTCACGGCGGTTACCATGTGCCCGAGTTCGCAGAGGTCCCTGGCGAGGTACACAAGGTCAGACTGTGCCGGGGGGATGTTCACAGTCACCAGCGGTCTGAACTGCCCGTGCCAGTCCAAACCGTTATGTCGGCGCAACTCTTCAAGCCGACCGTCCGTGCGGACGTGGGCGCAGACCTCCAGCCGCTCGTCCTGTCCGGGCCACCGGCCCCGAGCGAGCATCGCGTACCAGCGGAAGTCCACCCCTTTGTGGCTGAGGTGCCCGAGGCCAGTGATGGCGTACGAGTGCTCTTCGAGGGAGCCGTCTGCCTTCCGCTGCCACCAACTGGACAGGTCGAGACCTCCAAGGCCGATGTGGTCCAGCGGAGTGCCATCGTGACCTGCCTTCCGGAGGTCTTCAAGCGATTGGGCCGTCGGTCGCACCGAGCAGGCGATGAACAGGTAGTCGCCGCACTTATGCAATTCGTGAATGGCAAACGTCAAGCCCAGGACTTCTGTGCTCGCGATGGCGTTCTCCAGGCCATAGCGGGTATCCAGGATCTGTGCGGGCTCGACGATCCGGATGCCGCGTCGTTCGAACGTCCGGGCTGGCGTCTCGAACTCGAATGACTCATCGTAGCCGATCTCGATCAGTTCTACCTGTTGTCTCTGGCCTTCGGCCTGCCGATACTCCTCATATCGCCTGAACCGCATGGCCTCGTCGATCCAGATGAGCGATTGATGGTTGGAGTCCCCTCTCGCATAGCACAGGCACAGGGTCCCGTTGATCGTCCTGTCCTGCGATTCATCGCGGCGGGCATCCTGGAGGTATCGCAGAGGTTCGACGAGTTCACGAGGCAGCAATTCTCCCCGGCCGGGCCTCTTCACGGCGTAATCGTTGCCTTCGACATATTCATATCGATCCTTCCCATCATCGTACATGTCGATGGTCTGCTCGTTGTGCTGCCGCTGGATCCGCGTGCCGACGCCGCGCACGTGCCAGATCTCCGATTGCTTGATGGGGTGGCCATCCTGAAACCCATATCCGACGGCATGAATGCTCCTTGCCTGTCGGAGACTATCGAACGCGCGGGCGTAGACTGTCCCGCCCTGGAAGAATGAGAGGATTGCCGCGATGGGCAGCAAGGTCAGCAGACACGTTACGGACGCAATCTGGACTCTGCGGGGGACTCTGAAAGTGAGGACCTCCGGAACCGCGATCCAGAGCAGGCGATTGGGATGCCCCAACTCCCTGAGATCGCGGAGCGGCCCCGCCAGCCCCCGGCGGACCATTGCGGCGACGAAAAAGACCCCCAACACGATCTGCCAGGCCGTGGCGAATCCCGAGAACCTCCCGGTGAGCAGAAGCCAGATCGCGTTCGCCCCAACAACCGCGATCAGAGCTGCGATGACTACGACCAACAGCACGCCCGGCCAGAATACCAGTCGTCTTTGTCCCTGCCTTGCGACGAGGGGGATGCCGCTCGGTCCGGTGTTGGCGTGCTCGGGAAGACGACCCTTAAGCCAACGGATTCGAGATCGGCTTTGCTCCAGTCGGCGAATAAGTCTCCTTGTGGGCCCAAGGAAGGCCAGCCACATTGCGACCACCGCCAGGCTACTCGCGGCCAGGAACGGTATGCCTAGGCGGTCCCAAAGGTCCTCGCCGATGCACACACATAGCAGGAGCAGGCTCCCCCCCCACAGGGGGACCTGGACCATCCAGCTCAGTCGGTGGGCTCGCTTCTGCTCCTCGGCCAACAACGTCCGGAACCGGGCCAGTTCCTGTTCGGGGACATCGTTCGGATTGATCCCGTCTTCCAGCAGCAGTCTGTCTCTGAGGTCATTCATGGCTCTTCTCCATCTGTCTTCGCAGAGCCTGTTTGGCGTAGTAGATGCGGGTTCTGACTGTGTTGGCGTGGATGCCCAGGATGTCGGCGATCTGCACCTGGGGCAGCCCTTCCAGGAAACACAGGGTCAGGACTTCGCGATGGTCGGGTTTGAGCCGGCCCAGCCCTCGGTGCAGTTCGCCGATGTCCTCATCGCAGAATGTCGGTTCCGCGTCATCCGCGGGCAGTTCCAAATGCTCCTCTCCAAGCCCAACGAACGGGTCACGGGCCCGGCCGTGACCATAGACCTCATTGCGGGCGATGCGGTACAGCCAGGCGACGAATGCCTGGGGGTCTCGCAGCGAGCGGATTCCACGCACGACCTTGACCCACACGTCCTGGAGCGTGTCGTCGATGTGGTCGCCGTTGCAGTCCAGACGCCGCAGGTAGTAGCGAAGCCGCGGCTGGAACTGCCGGAACACCTCCTCGAAGGCTGCCTGTTCCCCGCTCTGGCAGCGCCGGACTGATCTGGCCAACTGGTCCTCGGGACTCATCCTGTACCCTCGACATCGACGAAACTTGCCATCCATCAAGTAGGATGCCGCTTTTCTCACGATGTTCAAGAAAATGTGGGAACGACGACCGTTTTGGGGTATCCTCTGACGCGAAGAACGATGGTATGTGCATACGAATAAGTATAAGGGAGATCCTATGTGTCGCACCGTGCAACGAGTTGGGTTGATGTGTCTGGTTCCATTCATCGGGTCGTCCGTGGTCCTGGGCGGCTCTCAGGCGGGCAAGGCGACGATCACAACCGGTTCGCTCTTTGAGGACATGGTGGATATGGCCGGTCTGGCGAGGTTCCCTGAACCCGCGTTTCGGACGGTCCAGTTCTCCTCATACGACCATCGGAGCAAGCTGCCGGGCGGGCCGGACTGGTTCGCCAATGCCGACGGGTTCGGCGGCGAACCCATCCCGAACTTCGAGAAGGTGCTCAAGGCCCCGGATGCCGACGGCGTCGGCGAGTACCTCGTTGCGGATGTCGACGGGCCGGGGGCCATCGTTCGTCTGTGGACCGCCGCCATCTCCGGCAGCGTCCGCATGTACCTCGACGGCTCCGAAACCCCGATCTACGAGGGCAGTGCGGACGACTTCTTCCGCCGGCCCTACGACCGCTTCGCCCAGATCGGCGAAATCGACAAGGACCGGTTCCATCGGACGGTTTACCAGCGGGACGCCTCGTATGCTCCGATCCCCTTCGCCAAACACCTCCGCGTCGTGTGGATCGGCAACACCCAGGAGATTCACTTCTACCATCTCCAGGTCCGCCTGTATGACAAGAAGGCGTCCGTCGTTACCTTCCGGCCCGAGGACATTCACGACTACCGCCAGACGATCGACAAGGTGAGCCTGATCCTCTCCGATCCGGACAAGAACTCTCCGCTGCCCTCGCAGCAGCCTGCAAAGTCCTTCGATTTGAATCTCGCAGCGTCGGGCGGCGGCGTTCTGGCTCAGTTGACCGGTCCGGCGGCCGTCGGGCAATTGCGCCTGCAATTGACCGCGGCCGACATGGACAAGGCCCTCCGACAGACGCTGCTGATTATCACGTGCGAGGACTATCCATGGGGACAGGTGCAGTCGCCCGTCGGGGACTTCTTCGGGGCCGCCCCTGGCGTCAATCCCTACCAGTCGCTGCCCTTCACGGTGCAGCCGGACGGCACGATGATCTGCCGATTCGTGATGCCCTTCGAGAAGTCCTGCAAGATCGAGTTGTACAATTTCAGCGATCAGCAGGTCAGCGCGAAGGGCTCGGTACAGCCGATCCCGTTCGCCTGGGACGACCGGGCCATGCACTTCCGCGCCCGATGGCGGGCGGATCACAAGTTGATCGCATCGAACCGAGGGGTGCAGGACCTGCCGTTTCTGTTGGCTCGCGGCCGGGGAGTCTACGTCGGCACCGGCGTGTATCTGATGAACCCCTGTCCGGTGCCCACGCCCAATGGGAACTGGTGGGGCGAGGGCGACGAGAAGGTGTTTGTGGATCGAGAGACGACGCCCTCGACATTTGGGACGGGGTCCGAGGACTACTTCAACTACTCGTGGTCTTCGCCGGACATCTTCGCCTATCCCTACTGCGGCCAGCCTCGCAACGACGGGCCGGGCAATCGGGGTTTCGTCACGAACTACCGCTGGCACGTGCTCGATGCGATCCCGTTCCAGGAGGGCATCGGCTTCTACATGGAACTGTACAGCCACGAGCGAACGCCGGGCTTGTCTTATGCCCGCATCGGATACCATTACGCCCGTCCCGGCGTCACCGACGATCATCAGATCATCATATCCGACGACCTTCAACTCCCGGCCCTGCCCGAGTGGCAACCCGCCGCACGGAGAGGAGCGGCGAACTCCGAGTTCTTCGCGGCTGAGGACGTGGTGATCGATGCCGCGGCCACCCGGTCTGATAGCGCCCCCATCTGGGCCGGCGGCAAACTCCTGGTCTGGACCCCGACCAAGCAGGGGGATCGCAAGAGCTTCAAGATTCCCGTCCGCGCCGCGGGCAAGAAACAGATCCATGTGGTGTTTGCCATGACCGCACGGGCCGGGCGGGTGAGATTCCGCCTGGACGACCAGCCGCTGCTGCTGGCGGACAAGGCCGAGGTCCTGGATCTGCACTGTCTGCACAGGACTCTGCTTCGCAGCATGGACCTCATGCCGGCGGAACTGACCGCGGGCGACCATACCTTGACTACCGAATTCGTGGACGCCCCTAAGGGGGTCGCTCATCCGGAGATCGGCATCGACTTCATTTGGGTCCAGCAGAGGTAGGAGACCCAGTCGCCGCGACTATGGCACTCGAACAAGACAGAAGGCCCCGCCTGCTGGCGCTGGAGGTGACCCGCAGGTGCCGATTCAATTGCCGGCACTGTCGTGCGGACGCCGACCGCTCGGCCCGCGCGGACGAGCTGAACACCGAGCAATGGACGAGAATCCTCGATTCCATCGGCGCCTATGAGAAATGCGTCATCATCCTCACCGGCGGCGAGCCCATGGAGCGTGCGGACATCTACGACCTGATCCGCCATGGGCGGGGTTTGGGCCTGCGGATGGTGATGGCTACCTGCGGCTACGCCATCGACGACAAATCGCTCTCGCTCCTGCGCGATGCGGGCGTGATGGCCCTATCCTTCTCGCTCGATGGCGCGACACCCGAGACACACGACGCCTTCCGACGGACGCCGGGGGCGTTCGACACCGTGGTGCGAGCCGCTGACTCCGCCCGTCGGGCGGACATGCGATTCCAGATCAACACGACGATCACCTGCAGTAATCTGACGGAGGTCCCTGCGATTGCGGAACTTGCCCGCCGGCTGGGGGCATACTGCTGGAACCCGTTCATCCTCGTGCCGACCGGACGGGGCGAGGAGATTGCCGACGAGATCCTCGAACCGCAGCAATACGCGAAGCTGCTCGCCGATCTGCTGACGATCAGGTCGCAACTGCCGATCGAGCTGCGCGTGACGTGCGGGCCGCAATACGCGAGGCTCTTCCGCGAGGACGAGGCCCGTCGCGCGTCGTGCGCCGCGCAGGATGCGAGGCGCGAGAGTCCGCACGCGATGCGGCCGACCGGCTGCATGGGCGGCCGGGGATTCGGCTTCATCAGCTATCGAGGCGATGTCCAGACCTGCGGCTTCCTCGACATCTCCGCAGGCAATCTCATGGACAACGGATACGACTTCGCCAAGGTCTGGGATGAGTCGAAGTTCCTCAGTGAGATCCGCGACCTGCCCTCGTACAAGGACAACTGCGGACGGTGCGCCTATCTGAAGGTCTGCGGAGGCTGCCGTGCTCGCGCGTACGCCGTGACGGGCGACTACCGGGCCGGCGATCCGATCTGCTGGTTCGAGCCGAGGACCACGCCGTGAGCGCCGCATTGACCGATTTCCAGAAGCGGTTGTGCAATCGCCTGCAAGAAGGGTTGCCCCTGTGTGCCGAGCCCTTTGCCGAGATCGCGAGGATGCTCGACAGCACCGAGGCGGATGTCTTGCGACATACCCGTGAACTGAGGGAGTCCGGCGTCATCCGTCGGCTCTCCGCGTTCCTCAACCATCGGGCGCTGGGCATGGCCAGCACGCTTGTGACGGCCCATGTTCCGACGGATCGAATCGACAGGGTCGGCGCCGCTGTGAACGCACTGGCGGGCGTGTCGCACAACTACCTCCGCGAGCACCACTACAATCTGTGGTTCACGCTCCAGGCTCCGTCGTCCAGCGGGATCGAGGAGATTCTCGCGGATCTTGGGCGAGAGCTTGGCATCGAGTTTCATAGTCTTCCGGTCACGCAGGTGTTCAAGCTCGATGTCCGCTTCGATCTGGAGGACGATGATGTCCTGACGCACGAGGTCTACGATGTCCCCGGCACGGAACCGGTGCCGCTGCGACCCGAGCACAGGCAGGTGCTCGACGCATTGCAGGGAGGCATCGAGGTGATCTCTCGTCCGTTCGACGCTCTGCTGCCTGGAGATGTGCCGCCCGAAACCGTTTTGCGGATTCTGGCCGAGTTGAAGGAATTGGGCGTGCTCCGCCGGATCGCGGCGGTCCTGAACTACCGCCAACTGGGCTACACGACCAACGTCCTGCTCGCGGTCGAGACGCCGGCCGAGTCCATCGTCGAAGCGGGGCAACGTCTCGCGAAGTTCCGCGCGGTCAGTCACTGCTACGCCCGCCGGACCTTCGGAGACTGGCCGTACAACCTCTTTGCGATGCTGCACGCCCGCTCCGAGGCGGGAATCGAGCGGACGATCCACGAGTTTGCCGCGACGACCGACGTCCCTTCCTACTGCCTGCTGCCCACAACTGCGGAGTTGAAGAAGCAGCCCGTCCGGCACAAGCTCCTCTGATCGCGGATTCAGACAAAGAAAACGGGGCGGCTCTCTGGAACCGCCCCGTAGCTTGTTGACGGATCAGGACTTCTATCAGTCCTTCAGTTCGCGGACCCAGATGTTGCGGTAACGAACCGGGTTGCCGTGGTCCTGGAGCTGGATGGGACCCGCGTCGCCGTGGGCCTTGTAGTCCGTGACGGCGTGGGGGTTGATCCAGTTGGTGCCGCCTTCGAGGGCGACGTGGTCGTGGATCAAGGCGCCGTTGTGGAACACGGTGAACGTTGCCTTGCGGACCACCTTGCCGTCTTTGTCGAAAGTCGGCCGGTGGTAGATGATGTCGTAGCTCTGCCACTCGCCGGGCTTGCGGCAGACGTTGACCAGCGGGACCGCGCGGCCATAGAGCGCGCCGCACTGGCCGTCGGGATAGGTCTTGTTCTCAAAGGAATCCAGGACCTGGATCTCGTACTGCCCATGGAGGAAGACGCCGCTGTTGCCTCGGCCCTGGCCCCGATCGGATTCCTTCACATTGGCCGGCGTGGCGAACTCGACGTGGAGCTGGCAGGAGCCGAACTGCGCCTTGGTCTGGATATAGCCGGCGCCCTTGACGGACTCCATGTACCCGTCCGCGACGACCCACTTGGAGGGGTTGCCCTTCGTGTCGGTCCAGTTCGCCAGGGACTGCGGGTTCCCGTCGAAGAGCACGACCGCGTCCGACGGGGAACTCCCGCATTCAGCTCCCGGCGTGATGATCGCGGGGGCAGGGCGGGTCTCATCGTGGACCATCCAGCGGCCGGTCGGGGTATCCACATACTGGGTGAGCGGTTTGGGCTCGGCCGGAGGCGCCTCGACCTTGGCCGGTTCCGGTTTCGCTGCTTCCTTCGTGGCGCAGCCGGCGACGATTCCCAGCAAGGCGATTGCGACGGCCGCAAAGAACATCTTTCTCATGGTCACTCCTTTCTCAATCCATTGTTTCCGATTGACTATCTGCCACGTGCATAGCCATACACCAAGCCGCCAATGGTACGTGGCAAATCGCGAATCGTAAATAGCAAATCGCAAATGGCGCAGGTCACAGGTCAGCAGGTCACTTCTTCGGATGGCCTCGGAAGATGGCGTCGTCGAGCAGCCCGTAGGCGGTGAAGCTGTTCCTCGTGGTCAGGCGGATCCCCAGCGCGACGGTGATGGCGGTGCCCGAGAAGATCGAGATCATGATGGCGATCTGGTACTTGATGGCGGTGACGGGACCGGCGCCGCCGAGGATGGTCCCTGTCATCATGCCGGGCAGGGCGACGATGCCGATGGTCGCCATCGTCGCGACCGTGGGGGCCAGAGCCGCCTGGGCCGCCTTCCGCACGTAGGGACGAATCGCCTCGTGCAGGGATGCGCCCTGGGCCAGGCTCTGGAGAAAGGCCTTCTCCGTCGAGCGGATGGACTCGTAGAAGGTTCGGATGCCCACGATGTCGGCCCGCATGCAATTGCCGAGGATCATGCCGCCGATGGGGATCGCGTATTGGGCGTCCAGGAGGTTGGGACGGCGCAGGATCAGGCCGGTGAACAACAGCAGCGGGACCGCAGTGCCAGCCGCCAGGGCGACCGACAGGGGCAGGGCGATCCGCCCCAATCGCAGATTGCACGACCGAACGATCGAGACGTCCGCCACCGCCACCATGACCACCAGCCACAAGGCGTTGAGCCACAGGATGTTCAGGCGGAAGATCAACTCGAGGTAGAGGCCGACGAGGATGAGTTGGACGGTCATCCGAAGCAGGGACGCCGCGGTCTCGCCGATCATCGGGATTCGATACCACAGCATGAAAGCGAAGGGAAACGCCAGCAGCAGGTACGCCGCGGCAAGCTGCCAGGTTCCGATATCCACGATCCCGTTCATGCAGCACCTGTCACGTTCGAATTGCCGGCCAGTTCGATGACTCGCGGCACGAAGGAGAACGCCTCGGGATCGTGGGCGACCGCCAGCATCGTGGCATCCTCCCGGCTGCGGAAGTAGTCGCTGACCGCCTGCTTGCTCGCCTTGTCCAACGCGGACATGATTTCGTCCAGCAAGAAGACCGGGCGATCCAGCAGGATGGCCGAGATCAGCGCGATTCGCTGCTTCTCCCCGCCGGAGAGGTCGCCCACGTCCTTGTACAGCAGGCCACGGTCGAGACGGAATCGCGCGAACAGCTCCGGGATACGATCCAGGTTGCGCCGCAGGCCCGCGTTTGCTCGGAAGTGAAACGGACGTTCGACGGCCTCCTGTGCCGTGCCTGTCCCGAGATCAGGCTCCTGGGCGACGTAGGCGACCTGCCGGCGGAGGGACCAGACGCTGGCTGGCGTCAGTTCCTTGCCCTCGATGTGTACCGAGCCCGTCTCGGGAACGACGAAGCCGAGGAAGCAGCGGAGCACGGTGGACTTCCCGCAGCCGGAGGGGCCGGTGAGGAGTGCCTTCTCACCGCATCCCAACGAGAGAGAGAAACCTCGCAGGACCGCCTGCTCTCCGAAGCGGACTTTGATCTCTCTGGCTTCCAGCGCGTTGATCATGGGTTCTGGGCGAGGGCTGTGTCCAAGGCGACGAAGCCGTCCTGCCACTCGTTGAGCCGGGTGACGTTTTTCTTCTTCGCGATGGCCATGAACTGGTCGTAGGTCTCCTTGATCGTCTCGGGCATGGGCCACTCGGCGTTGGCGGCTTTGGCGTCCTCGCGCATCTGTTTCCATCGCATGATGAACGTGTACATGACGGGTAGCTCAGCCACCTGCACGCGGAATCGCAGGTCGGGATCGTCTGCGACCGCCTTCTCCGCGGCCTTGAGATGCTGCCAGCCGCGAGCGAGGTTCTCGAAGGACAGGAACTTGGCGGTGTGTTGCTCGAAGCAGCCGAGCCAGTCGCCGCTGGCTTCGACCGCGTCGTGCATGGTCTTCAGGTAAGCTTTGATGGAGGGCGCCGCCGGACCATAGTAGCCCTCGACAAACTCGTTGACCAGGGCGTCGCCGTCGCGGGTCGGGTCCCACAGCAGCTTGGCGAGGACCCAGGCTCGCAGCTCGGCCATCTCCGCGCCGTAGCTCGTATAGGCGCCCTGCTCGAAGATGCCCGTGACGTTGTGGTCCGCGAAGAACTTCACGTTGGGTCCGAGGACTCGCAGGTTCGGGTGCGGCAGGATGTAGTGGCGGAAGTTCGTCGTGTAGTCCCAGATGTAGAGCCGATTGCTGATCTTGGACCAGCCGACGATGTCGTCGCGGAATGCCTTGTTCCGCTCGTCCGCCAGCGGCTTGCAGAACGAGCACTCGATACTGCACAACTGGACGATCACGTTCGGTCGCGGCTTGGTGATCTTGGGTGGTTTCCGCGTGTACTGGTAGGCTAGCGTGCTCAGGGCGACGTTCGGGAACTCCTGCTCGATGTCCGCCGCGACCGCATTGACGAAGCGGAGCATCAGGCCTGCCGGACTGCCTTCCTCCTGCTCGATTGCAGCGCACTTGGTGCATTGGCAGTTTCCATGCCAGTCGTTCTGCGATACCGATGCAATGGTCGCCTGTGGATTGTTGCGGAGGTTCCGTTTGAGGTTCTTGACCAGTTCCTGCCGCATCTCTTCGTTGGTCAGACAGAGCTGGGCATGCTCGTGCTTGCGTTTGCCGTCGATCTTGCTGAACCACTCTGGATGCTCAGCGAAGTACTTCTCCGGCGGGATCAGCGGGAAGAAGGTGTGTACGAAGCCTTCGTAGATGTGCTTGCCGCCGTGGCGGGCGTCCACGTTATGCGACTGGCCGTTGGCCTTGTTCCGGGCCGACCAGTTCCCTTCGAAGGCATCGGTCCAGAAGGGGGACCGGTACTCCAGCGGCGGAGTATAGCGGATATCGAGCTTGTCCACAGCGACCGTCGGCTTCTTCGGGATCGTGCACTCCGTCGAGGACCACCATCGGCAGCCCAACTGGTCTTCCAGGAAGGTGTAGACCGCGTACAGGGTCCCGCGTGGCCGGCCGCCCGCCAGGATCAGGTTGTCGCCGACCGTCTTGATGACGATGCCCTCGGCTCCCAGACCGTCTGCGGAGAACTGCGGATCGGCCTGCTTGGCGGCGTCCGGCCCGACGAAGATGCACGGGCCCGGCCTGACTACCTCGGTCACCGCCATGAATTCGGCGCCTGTGACCTGCTCCAGGAAGTTGGCCAGTTCCTGGGCTGCGTACCGTTCCGGCTCGGGTGCGTCCGCGCGAACCACGATGATGGCACGTGCCCGCCCGTCTTTTGAAATCGTCATCGCCGAAAGGCTCGGCGAGGTACACAGGGTCAGAATCGCAGACACAAACAGGACTCGTCTCACCGTCACCATGGTTTTGTCACCTCCATCGCATCGTCACTATGGCTATGTTGCCCGATCCCACTCCCGGCAGAGCCGTTCGAGGTGCTCGACCACGTCCGCGTGGTCGGGTCGGCCGTACAGATTCACTGTTTCGCCTGGATCTTCCCTGAGATTGTACAGGGCGCTGTCCTTGTCCGCCACCCGTTCATCCATGAACCAGATCAGTTTCCATTCCTTGGTGCGGACCATGACCCGCCGGCCGCTGTGCTCGCGCAGCTCGTCATACATGGACATGCTGTGGTCGATCTCGCAGAAACAGGCCTCCCGCCATCGCGTGACATGGCCGCGGATCAGGGGCATCAGGCTCCGGCCTCGGATCGAGCCTGGCACGTCCAGGCCGGACAGGTCCATCAGCGTCGGGATGAAGTCGATCATCTCCACCGGCTCAGCGATCACTTTTCCGTCCGGCAGCAGGGAAGGACAGCTCAGCACCAGCGGCGCTTTGACGTTGTCGTCGTACAGGACTCGCTTCTTCCAAAGCCCATGCTCGCCCAGTTGCCAGCCCTGGTCGGAATTGATCGCGATGATCGTATTGTCGAGAACTCCCGCCTTCCTGAGACAATCCACCAGCCGGCCGACCTGCTCATCGACGAGTGAGACCATGCCGTAATAGGTGCTGCGGGCGATCCCGATCTGCTCCGCCGTAAGGTCCAGCCCGCCGGAGTAGGTGTGGAGCTGCTCCCGCTCGAAGCGAGGTTTGCTCGCAAGCTCATCCTCGCTCGGCAAAGGCAGGTCGATCTTGCCGGGATCGATGAAGTACGAAGGCGGCACCCAACAAGGAACGTGGGGGGCATGGAACGATACCCGCAGGAAGAAGGGCCTGCCCGCGGGGGTCAGTTCCGTGAGCTTCTGGACCGCCAAGTCGCCGATCCTCCACGTGGTTGTCTCCTGGGGCTCCAGCGGCACAGTGCCTCCGATGGCCCAGCGGTGGGTCTTCGTCACGACCGCCGGGTACTTGCAGCGGGCCTCTTCAAGCCTGGCTCTGAGCTTCTCATCGCGCGGCCGGCCCAGCACGTCGAAGTCTTCCGGCACGTCCTGTTGGTATGCCCAGTCCCGCTGGTGGGCGTGCGTCTTGCCGATGTTGACGGGGGGCATGCCGATGTCTTTCCAGGCATTGAGCAGATTGGGCACTTCCCTCGCCCGTTTCATGTACTCGGGCGTCACGTTGGCTGGTTTGCCCATGGCGGTGATGCCGAAGGTATGGGGATAGTGCCCCGATTTCGTGGACAGACGGGAGGGAACGCACACGGGATTCTGCACGACCGCGGCTTCGAAGCGAACCCCGCGGGCTGCGACGGCGTCCATGCGCGGTGTCCGGACCCAGGGTCGCCCATAACAGCCCAGCGTGTCGGCCCGAGCGTCGTCCATCGTGATCCAGAGGATGTTGGGTCGCCGGGTCTCACGGCCCACGCCGGCCCGCACTGACGTCAAGGCCAAACTGCCAACCCCTGCCCCGACGCCCATCTTGATGAAGTCGCGACGATTCATCGTTGTTCTCCGGGGATTCTCGAATCGGTTCTATGTCGCGTAGCTGTGCAGGCCTGAGAAGATCTTGGCGAGGTTTACCCACAGCAGCGTAATGATGATCGCGAGCATGCCGGTTATCGCCCACAGGCTGTTCATGCGAGGGTGCTTCGTACCGAACATGTACCGCCAGTGGAAGTAGCCGAGGTAGACCAGCCAGGAGGCCAGGGACCAGAGTTCCTTCGGGTCCCAACCCCAATAGCGGCCCCAGGCCAGCTTGCCCCAGTAACTGCCCAGGACCAGGCCCAACGTCAACAAGGGAAAGCCGATGGCGATCAGCTCATAGGTCGCCTGTTCCGGCGGGATCAGCGTCTCTTCGACTTGCGGCCTTCGGTTGAGCAGTTGCTCGCCCGCCTGGAAGGTGGCCTTGAGCATGAAGACGTACGACAGCATGTAGACCGCCACGTGCGGGGCGAAGAGCCAGCTCTGCAGCGCCGGCGGCAGTTGCATCGGCTCCGCGTTGAAGACGAAGCCCGCGGGGAAGAGCACGATCGCTCCGATCAGCATGTCCGCCCACTGGCCACCGATCCGCAGGGCCCGCCGGCAGAACCAGGAGATGGGATAACAGGCGACGCCCAGGAAGAGAAAGACCTCGAACAGATTCTGCAAGGGCACATGCTGCACGTGGACCCAGCGGTAGACGAACGAAACCGCCGCCAGTGCAAAGCCGGCGACGAATAACACCCGACCTGCTCGCACACGGCGGGCAATCGTCGCAACGAACGCCAGCAGATACGCGGCCATCGTTGTGTAGAGGAGCAGACCCTGGATCGTGTACTTGATTTCCATAGGCACTTCTACCGGGCTTCTCCAGGGACACGCGCCGCGATTACGTAATGGGTCCTGAACCAGGTCAGCGCCCGGCGGCCCCAGAAGTGCCAGAAGACCCCGCCGATCAGCAAGGCATAGCCACCGTAAACCGCATTCAGGCCGGAATCTGAGACCACTAGCAGGCCGGTGTACTTGTTGCCGTATTCGTCTTCGCCGCCGGGTTTGTACTGGTACAGGTGGTAGCCGCCGTAGTGCAGCGGGTGGTTGACCTCGATCTCC
Organism: Phycisphaerae bacterium; assembly: GCA_017993835.1. Lineage (GTDB taxonomy): Bacteria > Planctomycetota > Phycisphaerae > Sedimentisphaerales > Anaerobacaceae > PLanc-01. The sequence continues at coordinate 73,347 of JAGOLX010000004.1, read as the reverse complement.
TTTGCTGCGACTACCTGGTCCCCTTCGACGATCTCCAACTCGCTGATGTAGTCTCGCACCGCCTTGTGATAGCTCATGGCAAGCGAGCTGTCGGGGTTCATGTGCGCCGGGCGCCATGCGAAGACGTATCGTTTGCCCGCCTGTGTGCCGGGCTTCTCGACATCCACCTCCAGGGCGGGAGTGTCGTCGCCCGGCACGTCGTATGTGACGCGTTGCCCGTTCTCGATGTCGATTCGGAAGTTCCTGTAGACGCGTCGGATCGTGACGGCGCCGAGGTCCCCGCCCAAGGACAGGGCCTGTCCTGCCTTGGCGGGCAGCCGCCAGCTTCGGCCGTCGCGACTCCAGATGAGAAGCTGTCCCGGCTCGTAGTATTCCTCGCGGTAATCCCGGAGACGGACGTGGAAAGGCAGTTCGCGGATGCTCTTGTCCTCTGAGATCTGGACGCGATTCTCGTCGGTCTGCCCCAGGAGATCCAGCTCGCCGTGGGGGATCTTGTCGATGCCGAAGAGCTGCTTCTGGAGGGTGTGCCCGGGTTTCGAGCCCCACATGGCGCCGAGCAGGACGAGGATGCACCCCAGATGCATCGCCAGCAGCGAGGGGACCCGCAGGAGACGGCGAAATACCACGATTCCGGCGGCCAGCAGGGCGATGGCGGCGAACCAATACACCACGAGCGGCAGGGAGTTGAAGAACGCCTGAGCCCGGTCGGCGCCGAGGAACGCCCCGCAGATCGACAGAACCGCCAGCAGGAGGATCGCTGCCATGACTGCCCAGAGCATCGCCCGCCTGAATCGACTCATTCGTTCTCCTTCACAGGTTGACCGGGTATCCACAGAGCCTCCCTATTATGCGGATCGCCGGTCCATTCGCAAGCACAATCGAGTGCGGGCGGGACCTTCAGGCTTCGGATCACGGCTTGATGTTCTTCTCGCTTTCGCGTAAACTGTAACGCTTGTCCATCGTAGGGAATGTACCATAGCCATGAAGTTGGTCCTGCACAATTTGACGTATCACGATTGCCCGGTGGAGGTTCGGGAGAAGGTCACCTTCACAGCCGAGCAACGGCGTGAGATGCTCCGCCAGATGCACCGTCAGGACCAGATCGGCGAGGCGGTCATCCTCCAGACCTGTAACCGGCTCGAATTCTACCTCTACGCGAAGAAGGATTTCGACTGTCGGGCGTTCCTGGGCCGGGTGTTGTCGATGTATGGGACCGAGGCGGTCGAAGCCTGGACCGCCCACAGTCAGGAAATGGCGGGAGTCGGTGCAGTCCAGCACCTGTTCGAGGTGGCCGCAGGGCTGGATTCGCAGATGGTCGGCGAGAACCAGATTCTCGCCCAGGTGAAGACCGCGTACACGGAATCGCTGGAGGCGCGGATGAGCAGGCTGGTTTTCCACCGGCTCTTCCACCACGCATTCCGCGTGGGCAAGGCGGTGCGGACTCGGACCCAGATCAATTGTGGCGCGGTGTCGATCGGTCTGGCGGCGGTGGAGCTGGCTCGCCAGAAAGCCGATCTGCCGACCTGCAAGGCGATGATCCTCGGCGCCGGGGAGCATGCCGAACTCGTCGCGAACTACCTGTCCAAGGCCGGGGTATCCGGGCTCGTGATTGCCAACCGCGATGTCGAGAAGGCGCGGGCGATGGCCAGGCGATTCGAGCGGGCCGAGGCCATCGGTCTGTCCGAGATCGTCGCCCGACTGGTGGACGTCGATGTGCTGATCAGCTCCACGGCGTCGCCGGAACCTGTCCTAACGCGGGCGGGTGTGGAGTGGGCCTTGGCCGGGCGGGATCGACCGCTGTTGATCGTGGACATTGCGGTGCCGCGGGATATCGACCCCACCATCGGCAGCCTCGATTGCGTTCGCCTGTACAACATCGACGACCTCGACGGGCAGATCACTGCCAATCGTGAGAAACGAAGCCGCGAGATCCCCAAGGCCCAGGGGATTGTCGCGGAGTTCGTCTCGCTGTTCTCTCAATGGTACGAGTCGCTCGACCTGGTCCCGGTCATCTCGCGACTGACGCAGATGGGTTTGGATCTGGCCCGTGGCGAGGCCCGACGCTATGCCAAGGATTTCGGCGACGCGAGCAGCGAGAAGCTGCAATCCTTTGCGGAGTCGCTGGTGCGGAAGGTCCTGCACGGGCCCATCAGCTTCATCAAGGACGGCGGCGGCGAGCCCAGCGCCGAGCAGCTCCAGGCCATCGACCTGGTCAACAAGATGTTCTTCTCCCGCGGCGAGGGGGACGAATGAGCCGGACGCTGACGGTTGCCACACGCCGGGGACAACTGGCCCTGGCGCAGACGCGGAGCGTTATCGCTGCCTTGGAGGCGAGGCGCCCTGGGATCGAAATTCACATCCGGGAGATCGTCAGTGCCGGCGACCGCGACCGCAAGACCGCCCTCTGGGACCTGAAGGACACCGGGTTCTTCACCTCGCAACTGGAAGAGGCCCTGCTGGCTGGCGAGGCGGACCTGGCGGTGCACAGCTTCAAGGATCTGCCCACTCGTGAGCGGGCGGGCCTGGTCGTGGCCGCGATCTGCGACCGCCAGTGGCCCGAGGATTGCCTGCTGGCGAAGCGGCCGGTGCGGACTCTCGACGATTTGCCGCCTTCGGCTCGTGTCGGGACATCCAGCCTGCGGCGAGCGGCCCAGTTGCGCCGCCTCCGACCGGACCTGCAACTGGTCCCGCTGCGAGGCAACGTGCAGACGCGGATCGACAAGCTCAAGACAACGGATCTCGACGCGATCATTCTCGCGAGGGCGGGCCTGGAGCGGCTCGGATTGAGTGCCGAGATCTCCATCGTGCTTGACCCGAAGGAGTTCATCCCCGCGCCGGCCCAGGGCGCATTGGCCGTGCAGACGCGAAGCGACGACGAGGAAACGATGGCGATTGTCCGATCCATCGACGACGAGTTGTCAAGGGCCCTGGCCTTGGCCGAGCGGCAGGTGCTCACGACCACGCAGTGCGGATGTCACGCGCCGGTGGGGGCGTACGCGGAACGCTCGGGCGACAGGATCGAAGTGCTCGCGTTCATAGCGGATGCCGAGGGACGCCGGTTCGTCGGGAGGCAGGTGAAGGGGCCGCTGTCGGAGGCGATCCAGGTTGGCGAGCAGGTGGCCCGCCAGTTGCTCGACGCCGGCGGCAGGGACATCCTTCGCGATTTGGAGAGGGACCGGGCGACGGGCGACAGCGGTAGGGTGGGCTCCGCCCACCACGCATCCCGGAAACCGACGGTGTATCTCGTGGGGGCTGGACCCGGGCGGGCGGACCTCATCACCCTCCGCGGCGCCGAGCTGCTCAGGATCGCCGACTGCGTCATCATCGACAAGCTGGCCAATCCGTCGCTGTTGGAGCTGGTCCGCAAGGAGGCGGAGGTCATCCGCGTGCCCAAGCGGATTGGGCCCGGCTCGTTCACCCAGGGCCAGGTCAATCGGATTCTGCTCGACAAGGCCCTCGAAGGCAAGACCGTCGTCCGGCTCAAAGGCGGCGACCCGTGCATCTTCGGCCGCTGCGCCGAGGAGATCCAGCTCCTCAACGAAGCGAGCGTCGCGTTCGAGATTGTCCCGGGGATCACCGCCGCCATCGCCGCCGCGGAGTACACGGGCATCATGCTCACCGACCGGCGGTACAGCTCGCAGGCAGCCTTCATCACCGGTCGAGAGGCGGAAGGCAAAGAGGAGACGAATCTCGATTGGGACGTCCTGGCCCGCTTTCCCGGCACGCTTGTGTTCTATATGGGCATCGGCGCGCTGGCTTCGATAGCCAGCAAGCTCATCGACAGCGGCCTGTCCGCCCAGACGCCCGCGGCCCTGGTGGCTGATGCGACGTTGCCCACGCAGCGACTCGTCCAGGCTCCCCTGGGGCAGATCGCCAGCGAGTGCGACAGGCAGAGGATCGAACCGCCCGCGTTGATCGTCGTCGGTCCCGCGGCGGCGGGCGATCCGAACCTCAACTGGTTCATGCGGTTGCCTCTGTTCGGCAAGGGACTCGTCCTGACCCGCGACGCCGCAGGCAATACGGATTCCGCCCGCAAGGTGATCGCTCGCGGCGGCCGGCCTGTTGAATTCCCCACGCTGGCGATCCAGGCGATGACGGACCGCAGCGAGTTCGTCCGCACACTGGCGGAGTTTTCCGGCTATGACTGGGCGATCTTCACCAGTGCCAACGGCGTGCGGGTGTTCTTCGATGCCCTCCATGATCTCGGCAAGGACGCCAGAGTCTTCGGCGGGATGAAGATCGCGGCCATCGGGCCCAGGACCGCCGAGACGTTGCAGCAGTATGGGATCCGAGCCGACTTCGTGCCCGAGGTCTTCACGGGCCGGGAGTTGGCAAGACAGTTGATTGGCTACACCGACCTGCGGGGCAAGAGAGTTCTGCTGCTGCGGTCGGAGATCGCTTCCGACGAACTGGTGCGAGGTCTCGAAACGGGCGGAGCCGCCGTGACCGATGTCGCGGTCTACACCGCTGTGCCGCATAAGGGGGACGACGTTGCCCTGATTGCCCAGATGCAGCAGGGGCGAATCCAATGGCTGACGTTCGCCAGTCCGTCGGCAGTCCGTTCGTTCTTTGAACAAATTTCGCCCGAGACAGTACGTTCCCATGGCGTGAAGGTCGCCTCGGTCGGGCCGGTGACCTCGAAGGAGCTGGCCGGGCTCGGCGTGCGGGTCGATACCGAGGCGACGGAGCACACAATCGACGGCCTGCTCGACGCGATCGAGAACGTTGAGCGTTGTATGTAATGCGTCGTGCGGAAGAAAAGCCAAGAGCGGCGAATGACAATCGTAAATCGCAAATCGTGAATCAAAGATGATAAATGTCTCCAAACTGTATTGTGGCCTGGGCGGCCAGTCGGACGACCTGCGATATCGCAGGGATCGCGTCGTCGGGCCGGTCGTTGCCTACAACTGCACTCGACGCTGCAACCTGCGATGTCTGCACTGCTACAGCGCCTCCGATTCCGGCTGCGGCGAGCGCGAGATGACCACAGACCAGGCGAAGCGGTTCCTGGGCCAGCTCAAGGATGCTCAGGTCCCCGTCTGCCTGTTCAGCGGGGGCGAGCCCTTGCTCCGACCCGATCTGTTCGATTTGCTCGACGAAGCGAAGCGGATCGGATTGCCGACGGTGATCTCGACGAACGGCACGCAGATCGACTCGGAGGTAGCCCGCCGGCTCCGTGATGCGAGCCTTCGCTACGTGGGAATCTCGCTCGACGGACAAGAACCGTTCCACGACCAGTTCCGCCAGGTCCAGGGCAGCTTCCGTGCAGCCTTGACCGGCATAGAGCACTGCCGCAAGGCGGGTCTGCGGACGGGTCTTCGCTTCACGATCACACAGGCCAACGCGGACCAGGTGCCCGCAGTCTTCGACATTGCCCGGGACATCGGCGTGCGGCGAATCTGTTTCTACCATCTCGTCCGCACGGGGCGGGCCGCCCAGGCACCGTTGCTCGGATCGCGAGAGGGATTGGAGAAAGGCAGATCGGGCCCAGATTCTTCGACGAAATCTCTTGGTTCGATTTCGTTGAAGAATGGAAAGGCCGAATCCCTCGACGCGCGTCCTGAGTCTGGGAGGGAAAAATCGAACAGGAGATTCTTCCCTCCCCAAGTAGGCCCGATCTGCCTTTCTCCAATCCCGGTCACGAGCCATGGGACCCGTTCGGTGCTCGATACGATTTTCGACAGGACCCGCGAATTTGTCGAGCAGGGCCTCGTGGATGAGGTGTTGACGGTAGGCAACCATGCAGATGGGCCGTACTTGTTGGTGCGAATGCAGCGGGAGAATCATCCAGGTTTCGAGCAGGCCCGCGAGCTGCTTCTGGCCAACGGTGGCAACCGCGTCGGCGACAAGATTGCCTGTGTCGCCTGGGACGGCACGGTCTACCCCGACCAGTTCTGGCGGAACTACCCGCTGGGCGATGTGACAGAGCGGCCTTTCCACGAGATCTGGTCGAATACTGCCGACCCCGTGCTGGCGAGGCTCCGAAACAAGGACACGCACGCGGACCCGCGATGTTTGAAGTGCCGCTGGTTCCGCCTGTGCAAGGGCAACTACCGATTCCTCGATTCCGACCCGGCGGACGCCTCCTGGCGAAATGAACCCGCCTGCTATCTGATGGACGAGGAGACTGGTGTCTTGCACACGGACTCTGCGCCCATGACACGGTGACGCCCAAGCGGCGAGGAAACTGCGGTTCCGGCGGTAAGAAGGAAGGGAGGACCCATGCGCAGGCATGTTGGTTTCGCGGTCTTGTTTGCAGTGATCGTCTCGTCGCCTCTGACAGCCCAGGATCTTCGCAATATCCGCACGGGCTGGGAGATCCCGACCGAGACGTATGCCGACCAGCCGTATGTGGTGAAGACCGATGATGGGGCCTGGCTCTGCGTTCTCACCACTGGCCCGGGCCGGGAAGGGGGGCGAGGCCAGCACGTGGTTAGTCTCCGCAGCACGGATGGGGGCAGGACATGGTCGAAGCCCGTGGACATCGAGCCGACCGACGGTCCCGAAGCGTCGTATGCCGTCCTGTTGAAGGTTCCGAGCGGGCGCGTCTATGCCTTCTACAATCACAACACGGATGGACTATGGCAGGTGAAGGCCGATCTTCCGCCGTACCGGGCCGGTCGGTGCACCCGCGTGGACACGCTGGGCTATTTCGTCTTCAAGTACAGCGACGATCACGGCCGAACGTGGTCACAGAAACGCCAGCCGATCCCCGTTCGTGCGTTCCAGATCGACCGGGAGAATCCATATGGTGGGGAGGTTCGCTTTTTCTGGAACGTCGGCAAGCCGTTTACACATGACGGCTCCGCCTATGTCCCTCTGCACAAGGTAGGTCGCTTCGGGTATGGGTTCATCGGTCGGTCCGAAGGCGTCGTGCTCAAGAGCCCGAATCTCCTCACGGAGGACGATCCGAAGAAGGTCTCGTGGGAGACGCTGCCGGATGGCGACATCGGGCTGCGTTCGCCAGCCGGGGGTGGGCCCATCGCGGAAGAGCAGAGCTTTGCCGTGCTCAGCGATGGTTCATTCTACTGTGTCTACCGCACTACCGACGGCCATCCGGCGTGCAGCTACAGTCGTGACGGCGGACACACCTGGAGTGAGCCGCAGTATGCCCGCTACGCCGACGGCCGGCCCATCAAGCATCCGCGGGCGGCCAACCTTGTCTGGAAATGTCGCAACGGCAAGTACCTCTACTGGTTCCACAACCACGGCGGTCGGACTTTCGATGACCGCAATCCTGCATGGCTCTGCGGTGGCGTCGAGGCCGACTCCCCCGAGGGCAAGATCATCCGGTGGTCCCAGCCCGAGATCGTCCTGTATGACGACGACCCGTACATCCGCATGAGCTATCCCGACTTGGTTGAGGACGCCAACGAGTTCTTCCTCACGGAGACCCAGAAGGACATCGCCCGCGTCCATCCGGTGCAGCGGGACCTGCTCGAAGGACTCTGGGCCCAGTTCGAGAACCGATCCGTCGTGACGAAAGACCTGATTCTGGATCTGCCGCATGAAGGGCGTCCCCTGCAATCGAAGATTCGTGCGCCGCGACCTCCAGCATTTCTCGGCCGCGATGCGAACCGAACGGACCAGGGATCGAAGGACCTACTCGGCGGCTTTGCCATCGATCTGTGGGTCACGTTCGAATCAGTCTCTCCTGGTGATGTGCTTCTGGACAGTCGCACCGAGGGCGGCCGTGGTCTGTGCCTGCAAACGACTGATCACGGCACGGTCGAGATCGTGATGAACGACGGCTCCACAGAGAACCGCTGGGACTGCGATCGATGCCTGTTGCAGACGGGTCGGCTGCATCACATCGTGGTCAATGTCGACGGCGGTCCGAAGATCATCACGTTCGTCGTGGACGGCAGGCTCTGCGATGGGGGAGAATCACGCCAGTTCGGATGGGGTCGTTTCAGTCCCAACCTGCGCGATGTCTACGGCAACGACATGCTGCTCATTGCTCCGCGTCTTACCGGTTCCATTCACCGCCTGCGAATGTACAGCCGCTACCTCCGCACCTCTGAGGCGATCGCGAACTACCGGGCGGGTCCGCAGGGCGGTTGACGGGCTGCGCCGCCAGTCTTGACGTCCACCCCGTGAGAGGAGTATATGAAGTTCGTCGGTGTGGGTTTTCTCTGGAGTAGGTACCATGGGCTTTCCTGAAATCCGAATGCGTCGCCTTCGCAGCAGCGCCACGATGAGGCGAATGGTCCGTGAGACGTCGCTGAGCGTGAACGATCTGGTTTACCCGCTCTTCATCCGGGCGGGACGGGGGATCAAGAAGCCGATTGCGTCGATGACCGGTTGTTCTCACATTTCGCCGGACCTGATTGCGGAAGAAGCGGCCGAAATCGCTTCGTTGGGGATTCCCGCCGTGCTCTTGTTCGGCTTGCCTGAGAAGAAGGACGAACGAGGCTCGGAGGCCTGGTCGGAGACAGGTCCCGTCCAGCAGGCGATCCGCGAGATCAAGAACCGAACTCCCGACCTGCTGGTTGTCACGGACGTGTGTCTGTGCGAGTACACCAGCACGGGCCATTGCGGCGTGATTTGCGACCGCAGGGTGGACAACGATCCCACGTGCGAGCTGCTGGCGAAGATGGCCCTCTCGCACGCCCAGGCGGGCGCGGACATCATCGCGCCCTCGGACATGATGGATGGTCGCGTGCGTGCGATCCGCGACGTGCTGGAGCGAAACGGGTTCAAGGACGTCGCGATCCTGTCCTATGCGGCCAAGTTCGCCTCTGCATTCTACGGTCCCTTCCGCGACGCCGCGGAGTCGGCGCCGGCCTTCGGCGACCGCAAGACCTACCAGATGGACCCGGCCAACGCCCGCGAGGCGCTCCGCGAGATCGAACTGGATCTCGAAGAAGGCGCGGACATGGTTATGGTCAAGCCCGCGCTGAGCTATCTGGACGTGATCCGTCGGGCCCGCGAGCGGTTCGATTGTCCGCTGGCCGCCTACAACGTCAGCGGCGAGTATATGATGCTCAACGCGGCTGCCGATGCCGGTCTGATCGACCGCGAAGCCGCGATGATGGAGGTCCTGACCTCGATCAAGCGGGCCGGCGCCGACATCATCCTGACCTATTTCGCCCCGTCCGCCGCGAAGCTGCTGGGGAAGCCGGTGTAACTGTGCGGCCTCTGAACCACATTGGCCTGGAGCGATGTCATGGAGACTGTGTCGCGGGGGCGGGCGATAGAATGGATTCTGACCGTTGTGTGCCCGACGTTCTGTTGCATCGGCATCGGATTGATTGCGTGGGGAGTCGAGGTGTTAACGCCCCGATCGGGTCTCTTTCAACTGGGCGTCAACGCGGCGATCGTCGGTGTCCTCGTGATGCTTGCACGGCGATGTTCGCCGGGACGGTACACTGCAGTGGGCACACTGATCGCCGTCGCCATGAGCGTCGCGACCGTGCGATCCGGGCCGCGAATCCTGATCCACACGGGTATTCTCATGGCGATGTGGGTCGGCGTGGTCTTTCTCAACGTTCGGGTCCTTGGTCAGCGTCGATGGGTGCAGGCCGTGGGCACCTATGTGGTTTGGTCGGTCGTCTTTGCCGCCGGCTTGCTGGGAGTGGGTGTCGTCCTGATTGGCTTGTTTCATCCTTCCGATGCGGCGTCCTCTCTGCTATTCTATGCCCGGCTTTCCGCCTTGACGGGCGTCGGTCTTGGAGTGGGATTCAAGACCGGGGATTGGCTCCGGGCCAGACTTCGATGTCAGTGTGTTGGACAGGCCTCTCGCTGATGGACTATTCCGATTTCCGCTTCTGAAAGTGACGAATTATGAAGACAGGACGTTCTTATCGTGACACGCGATCTGGCTGGAATCTGGTCGGTGTTTGCGTGCTGGCGGCAGCCTTCACAGGGGGCTGTGTGACGAAGCAGGCGACCGAGCCTGAGGGCCGGTGGATCAATCTGTTCAACGGCAACGATCTCACGGGCTGGACGCCGAAGTTCGCGGGTAGCGAGCTGGGCGTGAACTACAAAGATACGTTTGGCGTCCAGGACGGCCTGCTGACCGTCGCCTACGACCAGTACGAGAAGTTCGACAGCGAATTCGGGCATCTGTTCTACAAGGACTCCTTCTCGCACTACCGCCTGCGCGCGGAGTACCGGTTTGTCGGCGAGCAGGTTCCCGGCGGGCCCGGCTGGGCCTTCCGCAACAACGGCTTGATGCTCCACTGCCAGCCGCCGGCGACGATGGCCAAGGACCAGGACTTTCCCGTCAGCATCGAGGTCCAGTTGCTCGGGGGCGACGGGACGAACGAGCGCTCCACCGGCAATCTGTGTACGCCCGGCACAAACGTCGTCATGAACGGCCAGCTCGTTACCCAGCACTGCACCAACTCGTCGTCCAAGACCTGTCACGGCGACCAGTGGGTGACGGCCGAGGTGGAGGTTCATGGCAATCGGCTGATCCGCCACATCATCAACGGCGAAGCCGTGCTCGAATACACCGAGCCGCAACTCGACGAGCGTGACGCCGACGCGCAGAAACGCCTCCAGGCCGGCGCTGGGCTCACGCTCGGCGAAGGCTACATTGCGATCCAGGCTGAGAGCGCCCCCACGCAGTTCCGCAAGCTGGAACTGTTGCCCCTGGAAGAGTAGCGGGGGATCACGATTCCTCTTGCAGTCGTTTCCGGTAGGTCAGGGGCACGACGAGGACCGCGCACTCGGCGCGAGAGGCGACCTTCTCCGTGACGGCCCCGAAGAGGGCCTTCTCCAGGGCCTTGTGCCCGTGGCGACCCAGGACGATCAGGTCGATTCGCTGCTCGCGGGCAAATTCGAGGATCTGCTGGTGGTCCTTGCCCACACGGATCTCGACGCGGAGTTCCATGCCCTGGGGCAGGCGGGACCGGTAGGTTCGGTCGATCCGCTCGTCGATGTCCTGTTTGGCTTTGTTATCCACGCCGTCAACCTCGTAGATGTAGGTCTTCCAGAACTGGGCGTCTGATTCCGGGATGACGTGCAGGAGGTAGAGTTCGCAGCCGGGCCGGCGGCCCGCGGCGTCCACCGCGAACGAGAATGCGAAATCCGCATTCTCGGAGAAGTCCGTGCAAAATAGAATCCGCCGGAAGTGCGTCTTTGCCAGATCGATCGTATCCATACGTTTCCGGAACCTCCCAAGAGTCATCCACCACCGCGTCGGTCACGAACCGCCAATTGCGCCCTATTATACGGGTCCTATTCAGTCGGACAGCCGAAATTCGGGACAAATCGGGCTTTCGGGATTCGAATCGTGTCCGGCGCACGACGATTCGACCCTCGTACGGGAGGCCGGATGTCCGCAAAATGGGGTCTTGCAGGCATTGATCGGCGGGGTGGACGTGCCTTTTTTCCTCTGGACGACGCGGTGGGAAAACGATACATTAGAGGACCAAGGGATTGACCGGGCCCTGTCGCAAGGGCCCGAACGGACGAAGGACATCCGGCCGCAAGGATGGGGGGTACGCCTGTACCAGGGTATGTTTTTCTGGAGGAGGTCTGTGGACCATCCGATGGATATACGACTGCACACGCGCTGTGGCGTGTGGTTTTGGAGTGCTTTCAGGACGTCGAGGAGTTTCAATATGACGCAAAACAGATCTGCTCTCGTTTGTGGCATGATGCTCGTTCTGGTATGCTTCCTGTCGCCTGCTTTCGGTCAGAACGACATCGAGAGTCCGGAATACTACTCCGGCGTGTGGTATCGGCTCCTGGTCGACGGCAATGGGAACCTCGTCGAGGGGGAAGGGGACGGCGAGGGGTGGTACTACTACCCGGCCAGCGACACGTGGCGGATGTGGTTCTACAACGGCTCCTACGATGCCGCCCGCCAGGCGAGTCTGGAGTATCACGTCTACACCAAGGCGATCGATCCGACTACGGCGACCCACATGATTGCCTATTGCGGCTGGACGACGCCCGAATGGTCGAGTCGGGGGCTGGGTCGCCCGCCACTGCCCAGCGACATGGGCTCCACGTCCCTGGAAAGCCAGTACATGACCGGTTTGCGAATCTACGCGGTGGACAGCATCGTGACCACAAGCTACGAGACCGACCGGAAATTTACCGTCAGGGACTACAATCCCGAGTGGGTCTGCATCGGGCTCAAGGTCCGCAATGCCTATGTCTACCGTGGGGTGTTCCACGAGTGCACGCCCGGGACCTCCCACGGCGATGATGATGACCCGAACACGGAGACGTTCACTACCGACTTCGGCGATGCTCCAGACTCCGGATACTTGACGCTCCTGGCCAGCAATGGAGCCCGTCACACGATCGTGTCGGGCGTCTGCCTGGGCAGCCGCGTCGATGGGGAACCCGACGGTCAGCCCACTACCGGGGCTGCCGGCGACGGCGATGATGAAGACGGCGTTACCTTCACCACAACGATGCAGGCCGGGCAGGATGCAAGCATCTTGGTCGTCGCATCCGCCAACGGGTATCTCAATGCCTGGATTGACTTCGACGGCGATGCCAAGTTTGACAACGACGACCGGATCTTCTCGGATCGGGTCCTCAAGAGTGGCGCCAATGTGCTGACGGTTACGGTGCCGAGGGACGCCGTGCCGGGATACACGTACGCCCGATTTCGCTTCAACACCCGCGGGTCGTTGGGCAGCTACGGCCCGGCGGACGACGGGGAAGTCGAGGACTACCGCGTCCAGATCGTTGCCGCTGGCGAGACATCCGAAGCGGTCTCCGGCGCGTCTTCTTTGGTGTGGAGCCAACCGCCTTCCCTTGTGACGGACAGTGATACGACCGTCTTCGATGGCGGCAGCGTGTCCTCCTCGCTTCACCTCCATGAAATGGTGGCCGACGACTGGGAACCCGTCGAGGACCAGGCGATTACAGGGGTCCACTGGTGGGGTGTGTTCGATGGATGGACGGAGTCCTATCCGCCGTCCGACCTGCCGGTGGCGTTCCATATCGGCGTCTGGACGAATTCCTCGGATTCCTCGACATTCGCCCACCCGGATTCGATGATCTGGGGCACCTGCTGCACGAGTTGGGCTTGGGCGGTCGCGGGTACCGAGGGGGCTGACCATGGGACCGACTTGGGCCAGACCTGCTTTCTGTTCAGTTGTCTGCTGTCGCAGGACCAGTGGATTGAGATCGACCAGGCGAAGGACGGCGCCGGATCGAGGGTCTATTGGTTAAGCATCGCGGCTCTGTACGATGTGACTGACGACGAGCCGAAGAACCTCTGGAAGTGGAAACTCCGTACGACGGCAACCGGCGCCGCAGGCACGTCCGTGCGGACGATCCTCTCTTCTTCGGGCATGTCGTCCTGGCCACCGGCTGTCGGGTGCCAGTGGGAAACCGGAAGCTCGTTGACTGACTCCCGGTTCAATGACCTGGACATGGCCTTCCAACTGACCACATTCGCGCCTCTGGAGCGTTGACGGCCGGGGCGCCCGCACAGGTTCCCTGCCGGCCCGGGTGACTACAAGCCGGCTCGATACAGACCGTGAGATTGCCACAAGAAATGGCGGGGTCGCCACGCCTTCACGGCTCTGCCTTCGTGTTCTTCGAGATCAGGAGCAACAATTCGCACGCAAAACCGTTACATCCGCGAGGCGTTATGGCACATAACCCTGTCCGATCGCTCTGATTCGGGTGCCGGTGGTCAACGTGCTCGTCCGCATCCTGCTGACCTGCATCGCGAGTCGAGGCCGGTCCGATAACGCCCGGGTGGGTTTGTCATCGGAGACCCGGCGCATGTGGATTTTGCCGTGGTGGCGTCACAGGAGATGGTGAAGTGGTTTTCGCTTTGGGTCTGCACTTTTTATTTGAGACAAGGGCTGCGCAGGTCGATTTCTCGAAGATGACGCGGAAGAGTTGTCCATGCGAGCATTTGGGGTTTTCCCAACGCCGTGGTTCGTGCGTGGGAGACGCCGCCGTGCAGTCCGCCGCCTCGTTGCTGGATATGGGGGACTGTACGTGGAGCTTTTTTGGGAGGATCAAGTATGAGCCGGCTGAAGGAACTGTCCAGTAGACGCGCGGTGGTCGCCGCCCTGATTACCCTGCTCGTGGGGTGGGGCGTTGCCTGGGGCGCGAAGGATGACGAAGTCTCGGCTGCGGGTGGAGCGGACTACGATTTCGGTGATGCCCCGGAGGGGGTGATTGCCTACCCGGATGAAGGAGTTGTTGGGATGTTCCCGACATGTGTGGGTGTCGGTCCAGCCTCCTGGATTCAACACGCCGGTCGGGGAGCCATGTACTTCGGGGCCAAGGTGGACCTGGAGGCAGATGGCAACGGCGGCCAATGTCCGACTTTTGTGTCGAATCAGTACAACAAGGATGAGACCATCAGCACCGACGGCGACGCCGGTCTGACCAAGCCGCGGGCCTACACGATCATGGGGCCAGCCGGGTCTCAGGCCGTTATGCCGCTGAGTACCATCGGTTTCCGGTCGCTCGGAAACGCCTGCACGTTCGCCATGTGGGGTACGAACATCGATATTCGGGTTCACAACACCAGTTCCGAGGGCCAGGTGGCCTATGTGAACGTCCTGTTCGACTGGAATCACGACGGCCTCTGGGCCGGATCGACGCGATGCAGCGGCGTGGACGTGCCTGAGCACACCGTGGTCAACTTCCCTGTGCCGTACGGGTACAGTGGGCTTCTGTCGGGTCTGAGCCCGTCGAGCTTCGAGATCGGGCCGGTCGATGGCTACGTCTGGGTGCGATGCTCGATCACCGACGAGCCCGTCGCCAAGAATTGGAACGGCGACGGCATCTTCAACGACGGCGAAACGGAGGACTACCTGCTCTACGTTCAGCCGGCCCCTGAATTCTGCACCTGGGAACCGGGCGATCCCCATGTGATGCACTGGGCCCAGTTGCCCGATACGCAGACCACGGGGGTGGGCGTCAGTCTGTCCAACGCTCGGCTCGCCGATGATTTCGAGGCCACAGAAAACGGTCCGCTCACCGAAATTCACTTCTGGGCGACCTTCATGGACAACGTCATGCCCACGGCGAGTATCGACGGACTGACCTTTGAGATCAGTATCTACTCGAATCGACCGGCGGACATGGTCACACCGTGGAGCCGGCCGGGCACGTTGCTCTGGAAGACGCAGGTCCTGCCGTACACCTACGATTTCACCGAGATCAGCAACAAAATCTGGGGAGCCTGGTACGACCCGAACACGGGTGTCTATGAAGCTGGCGACAACAACCGCACCTGGCAATACGACATCTGCCTCGATGAGAACGACGACCTGTTCCAGATGACGCGCGGGGAGACGTACTGGATCGAGGTCAGGGATTTCCCGGACAAGAATGCCCGGTACGCGATCGGGTGGAAGGCGACCCGGCGGATGTACCAGTATGAGGACAATGCGGTCTGGTTCGATCCGGATGAGGGCTGGCGGCCTCTGGTATACCCAGAGCCCCACACGTGGTATCGTGAGCCGCTGGACCTGGCCTTCGTCGTCGCGAGCATCACGCAGGAGGATATGGATTTCGGCGATGCGCCGGACCTGACCTATCCGACCTGGCTCTCCAGCAACGGCGCCCGGCACGTCATCGCCCCCGACGTCTATCTGGGTCGAGGCGTCGATGGCGAGCAGGACGGCCAGCCCAATGCCGCCGCCACCGGCGACGATGTCGTCGATACGGACGACGAGGATGGCGTCGTCTTCCTGACGGACCTGATCCCCGGCCAGGCCGCTACCCTCCAGGTGACCGCGTCGACCATAGGCGCCCTGAGTGCCTGGATCGACTGGAACGCGGATGGGGACTGGGACGATGCCGACGAACAGGTTGCGACCGACGTGGCGCTGGTCTCGGGCACGAACACGCTGGTGATCACCGTGCCCGGTCGGGCCGACGCGGGCGAGACGTTCGCGCGGTTCCGCTTCAGCACGACGCGAGGTCTTGAATACTACGGTCTGGCTCCGGACGGAGAGGTGGAGGACTATCAGGTTTGGATTGTCAAGGGGTTCTCGGCGCTGCCGCCGACGGAACACCTGAAGTGGTCGCAGCCTCCCATTGAGACGGACCCCGGCCTGGACACGCCCGTCTTCTGCGGGTGGGATCAGGCGTCGTATGTGAGCAAGTTGTCACAGTACTCCACCGGCACCTGGTATGTGCCGGCGGATGATTTCCGCTGCATCGGGGACATGCCCGTGACGTCTGTGCACTGGTGGGGCTCCTACGAGGGCTGGAACGGAGACGAGGCGCCGAGTGTCAAGCCGGCCTCCTGGCGGATTGCCTTCTGGAGCAACGCTCCGGCCGACAGTCGGTACAACTACAGCCGCCCGGACTCGCTGCTCTGGGTCGTGAACGCCACGAATGACCGAGTCGAGCAGGAGTGGGCGGGCTTCGACGAGTTTCCCGAGGGGTCCATCGACACTTCTTTCCGATGCAGTCTGGCGCTGACGTCGTCGGAGTACTTCGACCAGAGTCGGTATATCGAGAGCACGCAGGACGATGTGTTCTGGATCAGCATCACCGCGGTCTACACGGGTTCTCCGGGACCCACTCATCCCTGGGGCTGGCAGACGAGGCCTCAGGTGTGGGAGGGCGCCGCTATCGCGGCCACCTTTCGCAGCGACGACATCCGAGCGGGATTGGTGCTAGACTCCGCGACTGCCCAGCCGATCACGAGTTCCCTGCTCTGTGACGAGTCGGTTGCGTATGATCTGGCCTTCGAGCTGGACACCGATCCGACCTACATCAAGTGGGAACAGGCCTTCACCGACCTTCGGGACTGGCCCTACTATGAAGATGAACAATCCCTTGGCACCGGCAGCAACACCGTGTCGTCGCGGCGTACCGTAGCCGACGACTGGCGATGCACCTCCGCGCAGGCGGTGACCGCTATCGTGTGGTGGGGCTCCTACGTCGGCTACGACTACTCGCCCTCGGCCTGCCAGCAGAGGACTTCTCCGCAGCCGCCCGACTACTTCCTGTTGTCGCTCTGGTCGGATGTGCCCAGCACGGATAAGAGCAACTCGAAAGGCTATGGCTACCCCAACCGCAAGGTCTGGGAGTACAAGGCCGATTCCTACGACGAGGTCCTCGTCGGCTTCGACCGGGATTCCTTGTCGATCAGCTCCTCCGTCGAGGGATACGAGCCGGTCTATCGCTATACGGTCCGTCTTCCCGAGGACAGTTGGTATCGCCAGGACGGAACCTACAACGTGCTCTGGCTGAGCGTCCAGGCGGTCTACACGTCCAGCAAGTCGATCGTTTATCCCTGGGGCTGGACGAATCACGCCTACGCAGCCTGGGATCTGGAGAATCTCTCGCCCGTAGGGTACTGGAAGCTCGATGAATCCTCGGGCGTCACCGCAGCCGATAGTTCCGGCAACGGAAACCACGGCACGCTGCACGGCAATCCCGTCTGGCAGACCTCCGGCGGCTGGTTCGACGGGGCGCTCGATTTCGACGGTCGCGGCGACTACATCCAGGTGGACAGGCCCACGGGTTTCAACTTCGCCCCCGA
Organism: Phycisphaerae bacterium; assembly: GCA_017993835.1. Taxonomy (GTDB): domain Bacteria; phylum Planctomycetota; class Phycisphaerae; order Sedimentisphaerales; family Anaerobacaceae; genus PLanc-01. Next base: position 55,901 of record JAGOLX010000004.1, on the reverse strand, counting down.
CTCCTTCTCGGTCTGTGCCTGGATCTATCCGAGAGAAACCACCGGCCAGTATCGTGCGATCCTGGAGTATGATCGCGACAGCGCCTATGGAAACCGCTTCGGTCTGTGGCTCGACGCAGACGGCTGCGTCCACTTCCGCGTTGGCCTGAACACCTGGCAGTCGGAGACGGCCCTCAGAGCGGGCCAGTGGTATCATGTCGCGGGCACGTTCGACGCCGACACCAAGACCATGAGCATCTACGTCGACGGTCTGCTCGACGCAGCCGCCACGAACAAGGCGGGCTTTGTCACGCCGACGCAGGCGACGTTGGTCATCGGTGCTCGCGGTGCGGCCGACGACGAGTACTTCAACGGTCTGATCGACGATGTCCGCGTCTATGCGTCCCTACTGACTTCGGAGGAGGTCCTGATCCTGGCCGGCACCGGAAGGAATGAAGGCGCCGTGTACACGACCGCCAGCAGCACGACCGCCGCGGCATCATGGATGCAGCTCCTTGATCCAACCGGCCAGATCGAGGACATGTCCTTCGTGCTCTTTGGCGAGCCGTTCGCCAGCTTGTCCGTGAAAGGCGACACCAAAGACGACAAGGACGACAGTGCCGGTAGAACCACCGCCGAGACCGAGGAGAAGAAATAGCTCTCGGCCGGTTTGTTTCGATATCTCTCGCCTTCCAGGGGCGCGGGCAAGTTACGATTGTCCACGCCCCTGTTTCATTTTGGCTCGCATCGTCCTGTTGTGCGTTCCGCGGATTGTGGGATATCATAAGGCCAACGGGTGCTCCCCGCGAGGAACACGGCACGGCGGGGGCCCGATGGACGGGGAATGCCGGAACCAATAGAAAGACGAGGAAACACGATGCGGGATCGAATGGGAATTGCAGCGCTCGGCGTGATGGTCGCAATGACATGGGCGGGTATCCCGGCGTGCGGGGCCCTGACCTTCTTGCGCACCGACGGGCAGGACATGGTCGATGAGAGCGGCAGGAAGATCCTGCTGCGAGGCGTCGGCCTGGGCAACTGGATGCTCCCCGAAGGGTACATGTGGAAGTTCGGGGACCAGGGGGACCGTCCGCGCAAGATCGAGAAGATCGTCAGCGACCTGATCGGCCAGGAGAATGCGGCGAAGTTCTGGTCCGAGTACCGGCGCAACTACATCACGCAGGCGGATATCGCCCGGATCGCGGAACTCGGCTTCAACTCCGTGCGTCCCGCCCTCAACGCGCGTCTGTTCCTGACGGAGGGCGACAACGCGGTCTACGTCGATGAGGGTTTCCAGTTGCTGGATCGGCTCGTCGAGTGGTGCCGCCGGCACGAGGTCTACGTGATCATCGACATGCACGGCGCGCCGGGCGGCCAGACCGGCGCGAACATTGACGACAGTCCCGATGATCAGCCGGGGTTGTTCATGGACAAGAGGAACCAGGATCGGCTCGTCGATCTGTGGGTGAAGATCGCCGCCCGGTACAAGGACGAGCCGGCCGTGGCGGCGTACGACCTGCTGAACGAGCCGCTGCCACAGCGGACCGGCGCAGCGGAGAAACACAAGGACCAGCTCGAACCCCTCTACCGGCGCATCACCGAGGCCATTCGCGAGGTGGACCCGCGCCACATGATCACCCTGGAGGGGGCCGACTGGGCCAACGACTGGTCCGTCTTTTCGACTCCCTTCGACGATAACCTGTTCCATCAGTTCCACTATTACTGCTGGGACCGGCCGGACAAGCTCAACGACATCGGCCGATTCATCGAACGTCGAAAGCAACTGAACACGCCCGTCTGGGTCGGCGAAACAGGGGAGAAGGACAACGCCATTTACTGGGCGACGACGCAGTACTTCGAGGCCAACAACATCGGGTGGTCGTTCTGGCCGTGGAAGAAGATGGATGCGACGAACGGGCCTTGTTCTGTCAAGGCCCCCGCAGGGTGGGATGCGATCCGGCTCTACTCCCGCGACGGGGCCAAACCGTCGGCGGAGGCAGCCCAGAAGGCCTTCGACGAGCTGCTCGAGAATATCCGCCTGGAGAACTGCGTGTTCTTTGCGGACGTGGTCCATGCGATGCTTCGACGGGCGCCCGTGCGCATCGAGGCGGAGAACTACCGTCCCGACGGCCTGAATCGGTCATACTACGTCAAGGATGTATCGCAACTGTCGAAGCAATACCGCGTTTCGGAGCCGGTGCCGGTCGAGTCGATTTCCGGCAGGGATCGCTGGAGTTCGCAACAGGGGATTCGGCTCGGCGAGGGGGAATGGACGGCCTACACGGTCCAGAGCCTGACGTCGCGCGAGTACTCGGTCCTCGTGCGAGCGATGGCCCCGGCGGGTCCGGCGGTTCTTGAACTGACCGTCGGCGGCTCTGCGCAGGAATTGCGTATTCCACAGGGTGACTGGACGGATATCCCCGCGAAGGCCGTCGCTCTGTCCCGAGGCGCCAACCAGATCCGGGTCCTGGCCAAGAGCGGGACGGCGCATCTGGACTGGATCGCGGTGGACTGAGGGCACGCGGAGACGAAAACCGCGTTTCCCCGCCGTCCCGGCGCAAGAGGAGCGGGGCCTTCGTCTTGCGACTGGGGCCCCGCTTGATGCTGCAACTCTGTGCTACGGCTTGATCCGCCGTCTTCTCGATGACTAGAATGCCTTGTGGATCGGCAGGGTCCTGCCGGCGAGACCGGCGATTTCCCCATCGGACAACGCCCGCTGGTAGATTTGAACGTCATCGATCATGCCGCTGAACCACTGGCCGGTGCCCCAGGCCCCGATGATCGTGTTGCCCGTAGCGCCCAGATATGGCGTAGCCGAGGTCTGATGAGCCGCCAGCACGCCGTCGATGTAGATCCTCCTGTCCTGGTTCTCGAAATCGTACCGGAAGGTGATGTGGTACCACTGGTTGTCCTGGATGACTCCGCCGGTCGTGTCGAGATCGTTGGAGTAGAACGCCATGCGGACGCCGCCCGCGGGCACGTTCCCGGACGCGGCGCCGGGGCCTCCGAGCCGGAAGTGCAGATCCGTGTTCGTTGCGGATGACTGCGTCTGACTGAAGACGACCTGCTCGGCCGCGTACAGGACCGGATTGATCCACATGGCGACCGTGAAGCTCCGGTTGTCCAGGGCGATGTGAGGCGCGACGACGCGGGTATTGGCGCCGTTGCACAGCATCGCATTGTTGACCATGCCCTGCACCCAGTCCGTGTTGCCTTCGACGGTCCCGTTCAGAGCGTTTGCGGAACTGTCCTTGCCATCCTTGTCGAGGGTGTAGTGGGCTGCCAGGCCAGCGGCGTCCGGCGTTGCCGGCGTGATCCACTCGGGCGTCTTGGGATACAATCGAATGTCGTCGATGTACAGGGTGCCCGTGGCGCCGGACCCCTCGATGCCGATCGTGAGGGAACGCACGGCATTCGCGCCGCTGACTTTGGACAGGTCGATATTCCACGGCTGCCAGATGCTCCTCGCCAGGTCCGTCGCGTCCCCGTCGTAGGGCACCTTGGTGTTGTTGATCTTGAGGTACAGTTGGCCGCCGTTGCCGGTCTTGCCTGCAAAGTAGATCGCAAGGCTCTTGATGCCGCGAGCGGTCCAGTCCTGGGCCGAGTCGAAGGTCCGCTTGGCCTCCGAGTAGTAGGGGGCGGCCGTGTTGTTGTAGAACAACGGCATCGATTGCAGCCCGCTGTGAACGACGGCGGTCTCGCCAAAGGTGCTGTTGCTGGAGTCTATGTACCCGACCTGCGAACCGCTGCTCTTGTCCACATAGCCGTCGAGCCAGGTGTCGTAGATGCGATTGTCGTCGTCGTTGTAGGCCTCGAAGGTGTCGATCTCACCGTACTCCTGGGAAGCGAAGCTCCAGACATCGCCTTCGTAGGTGCCGCTGTCGCCCACCTCGTCGACCTTCCAGTAGTAGGTTGTGCCGAAATCGAGGGCGTCGGGGATGTAGCGGTGGTCGGTCACGGTCTCGGCGGCCACCGTTCCTTCGGCGACGGCATTGGCGTCGGTCCCAAGGTAGACCTGGTGGGAGGTCGCCTTGCGTCCGGGTCGCCAGTTGAACTGGGCATCGACGGCGATGCCTGTGGCGCCGTCGGCCGGATCGGGCTGGAATGCCTGCACCGGGACGTAGGAGAAGCGGACTTCGCTGAGCCCGGCTCCCATACCGCTGCCCCACACGGTGTTGATGGTGAGCTTGACGTGCCTGGCGGAGACTTCGCCGAAGCTGATGGTGGTGTTCGCAGGGCAGGGCGCCGCGCCGGTTTCCTGGGCGAACTGGGGCACGTTCTCGATCGCGGTCCAGGTCTGGCCGTCGGTGGAGTACTCGACGGTGACGTCCTTGGCGCCCAGACCCATCCACGATTCGACGATGGAGTTGGCGTTCCAGACCCGCAGCTCATCCAGGACGTATTCCTTGTCGAAGGTGTACTGGATCCAGGCGGGCACGGACCTGGCCATCCACGACTCCTTCAGCTCCGTGGAGTGCAGGTCGTCCTTAAGTCCGGAACCGTCGATGGTTCGGATGGCGGGCGAGGTGCCTTCCTGGCCGGAGGCGGTGACTGTCAGGCCGGTGATCGGATAGCCGTACGGTTCGGTGGCGAAGCTCCAGGTCGTTCCCTTGGAGACGGAGTAATCAGGTGCGCCGTTGACCTCATCGACCCTCCAGTAGTAGGTCTGGCCGTATTCGAACACACCGTCGGGGTCGAAGTCGGTGCCCGTCTGACCCTGGCTGACGAGGACGCCTCGCGGATTGGAAACGCTGGCTGCGTTGACATCCTCAAAGCTCGTCCCCAAGTACACATTGTGCGTGGCGGCGTACTCGCCCGTCGTCCAACTCAGGACCGCGTCGCGAAGCACTTCGGTTGCCTCGTCTTGCGGCCACGGACCGGACGCGACGGAGGTGTCTGCCAGGCCCTTCATGATTCTCTTGACCTCGGTGTCGGACAAGGCCTTCTGGTAGATCTGGACATCGTCCACGATGCCCACGTAGACCTGGCCCGTGTCCGTGTCCCAGATTCCCACCTTTGTGTTGCCCGTTGTCCCCAAGTAGGGGTTGGTGCTCGTGCCTTCCGCGACCGGCTCGCCGTCCACGTAGATCCTTCTGACCTTGTTTTCGTAATCATAGTAGAAGGTCAGATGGTACCAGGTGTTGTCCTGGAAGAGATTGGCGGGCGAACTGAGGTCGTTGCCGTAGAAACCCATAAGGATGCCGCGGACGGGTGCATCGGAGCTGCTGTCGCCACCGAGGCGGTAGTGCATGCTCTGGTTGGTGTTCCCACTCTGGACCTGCGAGAAGAGGACTTTGGAGCCGCCGGTCAGGACGGGACACATCCACAGGGCCACCGTGAAGCTGCGGCTGTCCAGGGGGATGTGCGGCGCCGAGATATGGCTGCCGCCGCTCATCTGCAGCGCAGTGTTCAGCTTGCCCTCCACCCAGGTCGGGTTGTTCGTCAGGGTCGCGTCGTTCCCATTGGCGCTCCCATCGTACGCCATGGCGCCTGTCCCTTCATCCAGGGACCACCAGGCGACGAGGTTCGGGTCGAGTCCGGCCAAGGCCGACCCGGCCGACCCCAACGCCACCATGCAGACCGCTGCAAGAACCGACTTTCTCAACATTACAGTCCTCCTTCGGAATCTGTCATGCGCCGATGCCATCACGCTACAATTGCCTACTGAGAGCACCGAGCGCCTTGCTTTGCAGGGAAATCAGGAAGATGGACGAGAGGATGGGCTTCGATGTGTCGCTGCATTTGCTACCGTACCGACTCCTCCTCGGACGAAAAATCACCGCTTGCAGGGTCTCATAATAGCACCCCCTGCACGGCTTCGTTCCATCTTACCGCATCAATCGACCGCAAATCAACCAGAAATCGAACCCTTTTCTCTAAACTCAATTCATATCGGCACTTACGTCTGCGAACTTGAGTGTCGCGGGGATGGGTTCGCCTCAGGCACGGAACCATATCCCCGGCTCTGCCGTACGGCTCTCCACCGCGTCCCTTGCCCTGCGGGCTGGAAAGGGGGTTTGTGTCGCGAGAACGCCTCAGTAGTCTTTGAAGCCTCTCATCCAGAGGGGCCAATCGTCATGGGTGACGCCGCCGGCGGTGGTCCAGGCGTTGGAGGTGTTGAACGTGCGGTTCCACTTGAGGGTCCACAGTTCCTTGAGTCCGACCTTGCGGACGCTCATGTCAGCGAAAAGATAGTTCACATATCCGCTGTGCCGATTCATGCAGACCAGGACCCACTCGTTCAGGCCGGAGACATCTCCCTCGATTGTAGGCGGGCCCGCCGTCGCGCTGGGAAACACGTCCACGTAGGCACAATCGAAGAACAGTGGCACGTTCACCGGGTCTTTGATCGTGTTGCGGTTCTTCCAGTACTGGTCCCCCGTACGGTTACAAATCCACTCGTTCTGGCCGTAGCTGCCGATGTCTTGCGACGTCTTACTCTTGATATTGGTCCACCCTTGCTTATCCCACAACCACGCACGGGAGGACCAGTCCCCCGGTATGTTCATCGGGCGAGTGGCTGACGGACACACGGTCAGCGCTCCCCGATCCAGGTAGTAGGGCATCATGACAACGGGCCAATCGTTCGCCGCGTCGCCGCCCGTGGTGCCGCCGGAGTTGAATTTGCCGCCGCCTTCTTCGGTGTACATGTGCCAGATGTAGCTCCACTGCTTGAGATTGGACAGGCAGGCGACGGTGCGGGCCTGCTTGCGGGCTCGATTCAGGCTGGGCAGCAGAATCGACATCAGCAGGGCAATGATGGCCACGACCACGAGCAGCTCGATCAGGGTGAACGCGTGTCTTCGCATCGTCATATTCCACCTTGTCCTCAGATACGACCAGAGAAACACAGAGGGCTGCAAGTAATCTACCCTCGCAGCCCTCTGCTGTCTATCGGCTATGTTGCCATGTTCACACACCGGCGGTCCGGTGTTCCAACTCTACTGCTGCGTCCGGGTCAGCCAGATGTCGTCGATGTAGATCAGGCCCGTCCCGCCCGGCGTCGTTCCCGTGCGGTCGCCCAGGCCGACGCACATCGTCTTGATCCGGTTGAGGGAAAGCCCCCCGAACTCACTGAGCGGGATGTTCCACTCGATCCAGCGGGAAGTCGTCGCCGCTTCCAGGTTGCCATGCGTTACAGACGCAGTCTTGCCGGTGCTGTCCTTGAGCACCACATACAGCGGGTCCGCTGCGTTGCCCGCCGCGCCGTGGACGAACAGGGTCAACATGTCCACGTCCTCGGCCGTCCAGTCCTGCGCGGAAGCCCAGGTTCGCGTGGCTTCGGAGAAATACGGCGATTTGCTGTCGTCGTATTCGAGGGGCATGGACTGGCCGCCGCCGTGGACGATCGTCCTCTCTCCGAACGTGCCGCCGGCGGAGTTCATATAGCCGACGATCGAGTTGCTGAGCTGGTCGGTGAAGCCATCGACCCACGTGTGATAGATGGTCATCTCGTTGACGTCATCGTCCGTGTAGCTCTCGAAATCGTCGATCAGCAGGTACGCGGGCACGGTGAACTTCCACACGTCGCCCGTACGGACCGTCCCGTCGGCCTCGACCTCGTCGATCCGCCAGTAGTAGCTGCCGCCGCCGAAGGTGACGAGATCGGCCAGCGAGAAACTGGTCCCCGACTGGTTGCCCTGGAATTCCGCGGCGTCCTTGCCCGCGGCGGCGACGGCCGACCGGTCGGCGCCGACGTATACATCGTGCGAGACGGCCGAATCGCCTGCCACCCAGGTCAGCGCATCCACGTCCCGGATGTCCACCGTGGCATCGCGGACCGGGCTTGGCTCGGTGGCCTGCAGCGGATCGGCGACGAGGAGGGCCTCGATCTCCGCAGCGCTCAGCGCTCGGTTGTAGATGCGGACGTCGTCCAGCAGGCCGTTGAAGAACTCGACCTGCGGGCTGGTCCAGGCCCTCGCGGCCAGCGAGATGATCCGCGTGGTGGCGTAGTTGTCGTTGTTCGTGTTCGTATCGGAGTTGATCAACTCGCCGTCCAGGTAGATCTTGTGGCCGGCAGCGTCCTTCGTTGCGACGACCATGTGCCAGTCGTCAGAGTCCCAGACGACCTGGCCGACACCCAAGGCGTTGAAAGCGGGGGTCGTGTCGTAATAGTGCAGCATGAGGTCGCCCGACAGGCCGACGGAATCCTCCACGCCGATAATCAGGTCGCTGCGCGAGCCGATGCACAGGAGATACTGGGTCCCGATGTTGTCGAAGACGTTGTTGGCGACCTTGAACCGGACACAGTACGAGTAGGTCTGCGGCAGGTACAGATCGGCCGGCGTTCCGAACGCGACGTAGTCGTCCTGGCCGTCGAAGGACAACGCGCCGCCGGCGTAGCCGCCTACCCACTGCGGATTGCCGCCGAGCGTGCCGTGGTGGCCATGGCCCGACCAGTCCAGCACGTTGTTGCCGATCCCCTCGTCCAACTTCCACCAGGCGAGCAGGCTCTCATCGGCCACCTGAATCTCGGGCACGGTGCGGAAGCTCCAGACCGGGCCCTTCTGCGTGATATTCCCCATGGTGAACGTGTCGACCCGCCAGTAGTAGGTCGTGTCGGGTGCCAGCGGGCCAGGATCGCATGTGGTGCTCGTGGTCATGGAGATGCTCTGTGTGGCGGTCTGGGCCGCCTCGAAGCTCTCGGCGAGGTAGACCGTGTAGAACAGAGGCTTCTGGCCCGGCGACCAGCTCAGATCCTGATCGAGCAGGATGTACTCGCTCCCATCGACCGGCGAGGGGTTGTAGGCCGTCAGGGGCTGGACCCAGAAGCTCCAAACCTCTCCCTTCCAGGGGCTCTCGGGGTCGTCGTCGTTGATCTCGTCGACCCGCCAGTAGTAGGTCATCCCCGGCGTCAGGCCGTCCGGGTACTGGGTCCCCGCCCCGGTGACGCCCAGTGTGGTGGCTGTTGTGCTGCCGCGGAACAGGTCGGCATCGTCCGGCGTGGCATTTGCCACCGCTTCCTGATCCTCGCCGAAGTAGACGTTGTGCGACGCGGCCAGTTCCCCTGGGGTCCACTGGAGCGTCACCTGCCCGGTCGTGGTCATTGCGCCGTTCTTGGGGGCCAGGCTGCTGGCGAACGGATACGGCTTGCCTTCGACGAGGTAGTTCAGTTCCAGTTCACTGACAGCATGACTATAGACGCGGACGTCGTCGATCATGCCCACGAAGAAGTAATTGCCCGCGCTTTCAGTGGCCCCGCCGCCGATGCGAAGGACCTGCTGTGTGTTCGGACCGAATGCGGCCGCGTTCTCAGCAGCCAGACTGCCGTTGATGTAGAGCTTCTTCTGTCCGCCCGCGTAGGTTCCCGTTACCAGGGTCCATTCGTCGAACGTGACGGCCGGGCCTGCCGTGGTGTGCCAGCCGGCGCCGGTCCCGCTCCAGAACTGCCACGTGTTGCCCGGCTCGACGTACAGGATGTATCCGCGCTGGGGGTAGTCGTCTCGTGACGTGATCGGCGAGCGGTGGCTGGTGCCCGTCGGGTCCACGTTCGCCCAAACGCTGATGGAGAACTCATCGGTGGGGTTCAGCGCGGCGCTATAAGGGATGTCGACCTTCTGCGAATTGCCGGCGAACTTCAGGGCACCGCCCAGGTAGCCCTCCACCCAGGTGGGACCGTTGAGGAGCGTCCCGTTGTGGCCGTTGCCTGTGGCGTCGGCAGCCACGGTGCCCGAGCCGTCGTCCAGCTTCCAGTGGCCCACCAGACCAGCGTGGCCCGCCTGCGCCGCCAGGCACACCACGGCCAAACATAGGATCAAGCGGTTGAGTGTCCTGAACATACGTGTCCTCCTTCCCAACAACAGAAACAATACGATCGCGCGGCCCACACAGCCGGTGCGACGAGAGCAAGCGGATGGACGGAAAACGCAGAAAGGGTGGATTGCCGAACTGCGATTCGGTGGTGTGATCGCCATGACACATAACCCTGCGCCTCCGATGTCAACCCATGACAGAGCCAGGGGCCTGTTTCCACGGGACGCACGTGCCCGCGCCCCAGAACGATTCCGAGGAGACAGAACCGCCTTAAAGACCACTTCGTTATTTATACCATCTGCCCGCTTGGCAGGCAATCTATTTCCGTGCGGCCGGCGCTTGTTATCACCAGCCGATGGCCGGTTTCTTTTCACAGACACGCGGCGGCGTCTGGGCGGTACGAGAGCGGCCGGGGGTGTCAGCCGTCGGCTGAGTCTTGCACAGGACTTGGAAATGGGTAACATGATGGGCCGTTTTGGTGAATCGGCCGGGAATAGGGGGTGTCCGCGTCCCCGGCCCTACGATAGTGGTGGTTCTGTGTGAAAGGATTAGACGATGCGTGCTTCACCGGTCTTCTCCCGCGTTTCGGTACTGGTTCTGTCCCTGATACTGTGGAGTTCGAGTCTGGCGGCCTCGCAGGCTGCGTCGGGCGATGCCGCCGGGGCGACAGCGGCGCCCGCTGAGACCTCCACGGCCCCGGTCATCTCCCTTGACAACGCCGAGCGCATTCTGACGCAGGTCTATGAGATGCTGGTCAAATACGGGCTTCAGGTGCTCGGCGCCATACTGATCTTCCTGGTGGGACGATGGGTGGCCAAGTTGGTGTCGGGGCTGCTTGTCAAGGTTCTGAAGAAGGCGAAGGTAGACCCGACGCTCGTGCCCTTCATCGAGAATCTCGCTTACACCGCCATGCTGGTGTTCGTGGTGGTCGCGGCCTTGGGTCAGGCGGGCGTCCAGACGGCTTCGTTCATTGCGGTGCTCGGCGCCGCGGGACTGGCGGTGGGCCTGGCTTTGCAGGGCTCCCTGGCGAACTTCGCCTCCGGCGTGCTGTTGCTGATCTTCAAGCCCTTCCGCGTGGGCGATTACGTCCAGATCGGAGGCGTCAGCGGGACTGTCCAGGCGATCCAGATCTTCAACACGGTTCTCAATTCGCCGGACAACGTCCGAATCGTCGTGCCCAATGCCACGGTCACGGGCGGGAGCATCTCGAACTACACGATCAACGGCACCCGGCGTGTTGATCTGGTGGTCAGCGTCTCCTATGGCGACGATCTGAAGAAGGCCCGTCGGGTGATCGAGAACGTCCTGGCCGCCGAGTCGAGACTCCTCGCGGATCCTGCCCCGGTGGTCGCGGTCAACAAGATGGGCGACAGCAGCGTGGATTTCGTGGTCCGTCCCTGGGTCGAGGTGGCCGATTACTGGGCGGTCTACTGGAGTCTCACGGAGAAGGTGAAGGTTGCGTTGGACGAGAACGGCCTGACCATCCCGTTCCCGCAGCAGGAGGTCTACGTCCATACGAAGCCGACGCCCACTGCGAAGACCGCGTGAGGCATTGCCGGTTTGAGGATTATTTGGCTGCTCCGATGATGGTCACCGAACAGAGTTGAAGGTCCGCGATACGGTCCTCGAGAAATTGGACTTGCGCGTCTGCCCGTTTGTATTCTCGGGTTGTCCATTGGATGCGGCCGAGTTCGGTGTCGATTGCTGCCGGACGGACCATCGCTCCCTGAATGTCTGCAATCCTGCGACTGACTTCACGCAGGTCCCTCTGTTTGGCTGCGATGCGGAGCACCACAGTTCCCTCCTCGCTCTTGTCGAGCCAGGGGAGCTCCTTGTCCAGGACGGGTCCGCTGTTCAGTTGGATCTGGTTGCAGCGGTCCCCGCATTGCTTGATCTTCCGGATCGTCTGTTGGAACTTCTGGTGCTCTGCGGCGTCGAGTTTGTCTTCTGCTATTCTGAGTTGGATGTTGCTGAGTTCGGCTGCCGCGGCGAAAAGGTCGCTTGCCGTCGCCCGGAGTGTCTCTTGCATGGCCTGCCTCTTCCCAGTCTCCTTCTGCTGGTAGATCTGAGCCTGACGCAATTGCAGACGATCCAGTTCCTCCTCCAGTTGTCTGCGGACCGCTTCATCCTCAGGGTCCAGCCGGATATGTTCGATGTGGGCAGACCTGCTCTGCACCACCAGACTGTCGAACTGTCTGTGAATCGCATCCTGTAACGTCCTGGCTTCCGCAAGTTGCCTTCTAAGGGCTGAATCGCGTGCGGCGAACAGTTTCTGCAACTCGGTCTCGAGATTCTCGATCAAGGCGCCGCTGAATTCCCTCGCAGCGGGAGCGACGTCATTACTGACGTGGATCTGCAACTCGAACAACATCATTCGCGCCTCGCGGGATGCGAGGTCGTTCGCAGTTCTCTTCTGCGGGCCGGAATCTGCCAACGGGCTGACATCGAAGAACGTATCGCGTGCGCCATAGCCCGCTGGCCACGTCTGTTGGGCAGCTTTGCCCGCGACAGCGTCGCTTCGCAGCAGGGACTCCAAAACGTCGAAGCTCATCGGCATCACGTTGGGGTCGGCCGTTACCTTCACGATGCATCTCATCTGACGTGTGTTGGACGGCGCCGTGTCCTCGCTTGACACGGCTCCTCTCGTTACTACCACCAACACCAACGGTACCGCCATCAAGGCCAGTCGCTTGTTCATCCGCATTCTCCGTCTCCTGATTGGCATCGCCCACAACATCTCGTCAACGCTGATTCCCATCTTACGGGGGGGGGAACCCTGGTCAACATGGAAATCCCGGCCACCTTGCCGCTGGCGGACGGGAACGCCTTGCCGGGCAAGGCCGTCGATGGTAACGTGAAGGCGACGAATCTCTCGGTCCATGGTGAAAAGGAGATAACGATGCCTTTGATTGAATTGGATGCGTCGTGCGAAGTGGCCGACGCCGGGAAGAGGCAGCAGTTGGCAGGCGCCCTCTCGCGGGTTGTCGCGGAAGGGACGGGCAAACCCGAGCAGTACGTCATGGCCTGCGTGCGGGACAAGGTGGCCATGGCGATGAGTGGCCAGGCAGGTCCCAGCGCGCTGGTGACCGTCAAGGCCATCGGCGGGCTGACAAAGACCGTCAACCAGAGCCTGGCCGGCAAGATCTGCCAGATGCTCCAGAAGGAGCTGGCCATCCCGGCGGATCGCGTCTATATCACCTTCCAGGAACTAGCGGCCAGCAACTGGGCGTGGAACGGGAAGACGTTCGGGTAAGAGAAATCCGAAACTCGAAGCACGAAATCCGAAACAAATTCTGAGCACGAAACCCAAATGGCCGAAACGCTGGCGTCCCTCGAACGAGCCGTTTTGAGTTTCGGGTTTTAGTGATTCGTGCTTGTTTCGGATTTCGACATTCGGATTTCGTGGTTCCCGCGGAGCGGTCATTTCTTCTTGTACGCGGTCGCGGGATCGTACACCTTTTGCGCGACGAACTCCAGGTCGGTCGTGCTCTTGGGCTTGACGGCCCGGTAGAAACAGGACTGGTAGCCGACGTGGCACTGGCCCTCGTCCACCGCGACCTTCAGGATCAGGCAATCCTGGTCGCAGTCCACGAGGATCTGGCGGACGGTCTGAACGTGGCCGCTCTCTTCGCCTTTCTTCCAGAGTTTCTTGCGGGACCGGCTGAAATAGGTCGCCCGGCCGGTGGCGATGGTCAGGTCCAGGGCCTCGCGGTTCATCCAGGCGACCATGAGGATCTGGCCGGTGCCGGCGTCCTGGGCGATGGCCGGGATCAGACCCTCGGCGTTGAACTTCGGTGCAAACTCCAAACCTTCTTCAATCTGCTTCGATTCCAACGGCAACACCCTCTGGGATCTACTATCTACCATTTGCGATTTGCTATTCGAGTTTCGACGGTGCAGGCCGGGATGAACGCCGAACTGCAACACGCCCCGATCTTCATCCGTGAAGCATAAATGGTACGCGGCGGACCGCAAAGAGTCAATGACCCCATTCGCATCGGGGTTCGCATCCCTGTACTTCTCGGATGATAACCTCTTGCGAAGGCACGTTTTAGCGACTATGCTTTGGTATGAGAAAGGATTTCCGGGAGACAGGCTTTGCCCAACGCCCAGAACGCTGGAAAGAAAGGATACGTCTCGTGGATCGCTCGGATTGCGGTCGCGACGGGGGCGATTCTCTGGCTTCTGCACGGCCAGGACTGGGGCAAGCTGGCCGCGGTATTCCACAGTCTGAGTCTGGGGTATTTCACGCTCAGTCTGGCGGTCTATGCGTTTGCGCAGGTGGTCATCGCGGTCCGATGGTGGTTCCTGCTGCGGGCGCAATCGATCCATATCGATGTTCTGGCGGCTGTGAAGCTGTTTTTTCTCGGACTGTTTTACAGCAACGTCATGCCGGGATCGGTCGGCGGCGACCTCGTCAAGGCTTGGTACATCACAAAGCACACGAACAAGCGCCTCGAAGGGGCTTTAAGCGTCTTCGTGGATCGGGTTATCGGACTGATCGGCCTGGTCCTGATGGCGATTCTCACGTATGTTCTGTCTCTCCAGGGCCGCGTCCCCGCGTTCTTCACGGCAAAGGAGGGGGGGGCAGGGTGGTTCTCACAGCATCCCTGGGTGATTCCTGGCGCGGTTGTGATCCTGGGCGTCTTGCTGGCGGTCTCGCTGGCCCATCCGGCGGGTCGCGCGGCACCTGGGCGCTTGGCGGGGATCATCCGTCTTCGGGGCGCCTCCTTACTGCGACGAGTCAGGGACGCCGTCGTGGCGTACTGCTCGAGGCCCTGGGTGTTGCTGTGGACGATGGTCCTGACGTTCGTCGGACAGAGTATTGTGATCGTGGCTTTCTGGCTCCTCGGGCGCGATCTGGGGATCCAAGCGGGTCTGGACTACTATCTGTTCGTCTTCCCGGTCATGTGGGTGGTGGGTGCTGTGCCGATCAGCATCGCTGGCCTGGGCATTGTGGAAGCGGGGACCGTCGGGCTCTTCTGCCACCTGACCGGGGCCCCCGACGAGAAGGTCCTGGCTTTGGTATTCTGCCAGCGGTTTGTCTGGGTGCTCGCGTCGCTTCCCGGCGCCGCGGTTCACCTGCTCGGCGCCCACCTGCCGCGGGAAGATATTTCTATTGACTGTCGGGAGGGTGGAAATTAGGCTATCGGCGTTGTTTGGGCCGCGATTTGCCGGGTCTCGGACCCTGATGGGGTACTCGATGGCCGGCGGCGTGAGGTTGTTACAGGTCCATGACCATTGCAGGACGCTCTAGGAGTTGCTTCATTCGCGGGTTGGGTGTGCCCGATCCCGAAGGAGGACATGGTCTGTCTGAACGGGAGAACGCAGGGGTGGTTCGATTGGCAATCTCGATTGAATAAGGAGACAGGAATTGCAGTTCACTATCTCAGGCAAACACGTGACTATCACCGACTCCATCCGGGACTACGCGCAGGAGAAGACCTCGAAGCTTCCGCGGTACTATGACAGTATCAGCCAGGTGGAGGTGGTTGTCGACAGCACGCATGGGACGAACAAGGTCAGCGTGGAAATCATTGCCAGGGGAGAGCATGGGAACGTCTTCGTGGCGACGGAGGCGGGCAGTGATGCCTACCCGTGTATCGACGGAGCCGTGCACAAGCTCGAACAGCAGCTTCGCAAGAAGAAGGCCAAGGAGCGTGATGACAAACACGTTCGCGAGGGGGATGGTTTTGGCAAGCCGACTCAGGCCTAGGGCCGAGCCCAGGGGGTTGGCGCGATTCTCGTGTCAGTGGATGGTTGCGGTTACGGTTAAGGCTGGACGCAAAGAATGAAGTTCGAAGAGTTTGTGTGTTTCGAGGCGACGATCCCTCAGTTGCAGGCAAAGGATCGCGACGGGGCGATCACCGAATTGGTGGCGGCCCTGGTCAGTGGGGGCAAGATCCCGCCCGAGTCGGGCAAAGAGGTGACCAAGGCCGTGATCAAGCGGGAGAACGAGGCCAGCACGGGCATGGGCAAAGGCGTGGCTGTGCCTCACGTCAAGCATACGGCGGTCAAGAGCGTCGTGGCGGCGGTCGGACACAGCGCCGCCGGCATTGACTTCGCCTCGCTGGACGAGCAGCCTGTCTACTCGGTGATCCTGCTGATCAGCCCGGTCGACAATCCCGACAAACACCTGCAGGCGATGGAAAACATCTTCCGTCATCTCCAGAAAGAGAGGTTCCGCAAGTTCCTCCGGCAATGCCGGAACGCGGCGGACCTCAAAGACCTGCTCAACGAGGCGGATGAAAACCCCTCGTGGTGAGCGCGGATGCCCGCGACATCCGGCAGTCCCGGTGTGCTGATGGGAGAAGAGGTTTTGGAAAAACTGGTGTCTCAGACAACGGTGGAGATCAAGAATGCGGATGGTCTCCACATGCGCCCCGCCATGCAATTCGTGGACACGGCGAGCCGGTTTGACTGCGAGATCTCCGTCAGCAACGGCCAGATCCCGGTGGACGGCAAGAGCATTATGCAGATGAGCATGCTGGCGGCCACCTGTGGGACGCGTCTGCAGATCCGAGCGGAAGGGCCCGACGCGGAGAAAGCGATCGAGGCCCTGCGCGATCTGGTCGAGATGCGTCTGTTCGGGGAGCCGCCGCCCCCGGGAAAAGGATAACGAAACTCAGTAGATCCCGTCATGGAGATAAAGAAGGGAATAGCCGTCTCGCCGGGAGTGTCGATCGGCAAATCGCTCATCCTCGACTCCGAGGATTATCGCATCCCCCGGCGAGAAATCGAGTCCTCTCAGAGGATCCTGGAAATCCAGCGCGTTCGCAATGCTTTTCGCGACGGCATCGAGGAGTTGACCAAGCTGGAAACCGGCCAGGAGCAGGCCAGCGGTGGGCGCATTCGGGACATCTTCGCGGTGCACATGCGGTTCCTGCGGGATCGGAGTCTGCGCCGCAAGATCACCGATCTGATCCACACTGAGTCCGTGACGGCCGAGTACGCGGTCTCGACCGTTCTGAGGGAGATCGCCGAGCATTTCACCCACGTCAAAGACGCCTACATCAGCGAGCGTGCGGCGGACATCTACGACATCGAGCGCCGTCTGCTCCGCCAGTTGCTCGGGACCAAGCGCGAGGACATCCTGCACCTGCGAGAAGAGGTCGTGGTCGTTGCGCGGGAGCTGAGCCCGATGCAGACGGCCGGCTTCAACCGCGACTACGTCAAAGGCATGGCCACCGACGCCGGCGGGCGAACCAGCCACACCGCGATCGTCGCCCGATCGCTCGGCATTCCCGCGGTCGTCGCCCTGGAGGACCTGACGGAGGTCGTTCGCGGGGGCGATCCCGTGATCATCGACGGCAACCGCGGCATCGTCATCGTCAACCCCGACGAGGACACGATCCGCCAGTACGAGGCGTACTCCCGCGAGTTTCTCGCCCTCGAACACAAGCTCGACGGCATTCGCACCAAGGCCGCGGTCACGCGGGACGGCGTCCGGGTGCACCTCCTGGGCAACATCGAATTCCCGGACGAGGCCCAGATCGTCCTGCAGAAGGGCGGGGAAGGCGTCGGCCTGTATCGCACGGAGTTTCTCTACCTCAATCGGCCTACCGAGCCGCTCGAGCAGGAGCAGTACGAAGCGTACGCCGAGGTGATGCGGGTCTTCAAGGACAAGCCCGTGGTCATCCGCACCTTCGATCTCGGCGCGGACAAATACACGCAGAGCCGCCGGGTGGCGCCGGAGCCGAACCCGTTCCTGGGCCTGCGGTCCATCCGGTTCTGCCTGCAGAACCTCGCCATGTTCAAGACCCAACTGCGGGCCATCCTGCGGGCCTCCGTCCTGGGCCATATCAAGATCATGTTCCCGCTGATCACGAACATCCAGGAATTGATGCAGGCCAAGATGATTCTGCACGACGTGATGGAGGACCTGGACGAGGAGGGAATCGCGTACAATCGGGAACTGGACGTGGGCATCATGGTGGAGACGCCGTCCGCGGCCTTGACGGCGTCGTCCCTGGCCCGTGAGGCGGACTTCTTCAGCATCGGCACAAACGACCTGACCCAGTACACGCTGGCGGTGGACCGGGGCAACGAGCTGGTTTCGACGCTGTACTCGGCCTCCGACCCGGCGGTGCTGCGCCTGATCCGGACGGTGATCCAGGATGCCTGCAAGGCCCAGATCGACGTCTCCGTCTGCGGGGAGACCGCCTCCGAGCCGGAATACGTCATGCTCCTGCTGGGACTGGGGGTCCGAACGCTCTCCATGACGTCGCCCATGATCCCGGAGATCAAGCAGGTGATCCGGTCCGTCACGATGGAGGACTGCAACCACCTGGCGAGAGAGGTCCTGGCGATGAACTCCGAGCGGCAGATCTCCGGCTATCTCCGCAACGCGGCCAGAAAGATTCTCCCGGAGGCGTTCTGATTCGAAGAGGGACGATGGGCGATGGATGATGTGAGGAATGGGCATCGAGACGGTGAGTGACAATTCGCTTGGTTCTTCCGAAGGTGGCGCGGGAGGGGCGTTATCCGCGCGAGCGACGGCCGCCATCCGGTTCCGCGTCGTCGGGCCGGCGGCGATGCTGTCTCACGCGGAAATGGCTCGCCTGTTTCAGCGGGCCTGTGCCCGGGCGGACATCCCGGTGCGATACAGCGAAGGGTTCAATCCTCACCCCCGACTGTCCCTGCCGCTGCCCAGACCGGTGGGGGTGGAATCGGACGACGAACTGCTGGTCGCCAGGCTCTGCGGTGCCTCGATGACGGGTTCGCCGTCAGGCCCTGCGGGCGTCCAGGCGGCCATGATGCGGGCCCTGGCCGGCCAGTTGCCGGCGGGAATCGAGGTGTTCGACGTGACACTGGCGGCCTCGAATGCCTCGTTCCAGCCGCGGTCGGCGGAATACATTCTGCCCCTCCGGGTCCACGAGCATCCGGACCTGACGGCCCGGCTTGCAGACGAGATCGCCAGGGTGATGGACAGCGAGCACTGCATGGTCCAGAGGGCTTCGGCAGATCGCCGGACAGTGCGAAGCATTGATGTCAGGCCCTTCCTTCTGTCCATTCGCCTCCAGGGGGACAAGCTCGTCGTCCAGCATACGATGGGCGATGCCGGTTCGATCCGGGTTGACGAGATCCTGCAACTCTTCGGTCTGCGGACCGACGACGTGGAGGGGCCGATCTGCAGGACTCATGTCGTATGGGAGACCTCCAGACTTCAGAACACACCAGAGCAGCCCCGCGCCAAGGGCGAGGCAGAGGATATAGAAGATGGCACGAGAGATGTTGATTAACGTCGCAGAGCGCGAGGAGTGTCGCGTGGCCGTCGTCGAGGACGGCAGACTCGAGGAACTCTACGTGGAACGGGCCAGCGCCGGCACGCATGTCGGCAGCATCTACAAGGGCAGGATCGTCAATATCGAGTCGGGGATTCAGGCCGCCTTCATCGATATCGGCACGGACAAGAACGGTTTTCTCCACATCAGCGATCTGCATCCCCGCTATTTTCCCGGCGGCAAGAAGGACTCGCTGGAAGTCATCGGCCGACGGCAGGCGTTAAAGGACCGTCCACCGATGCAGAACTGCCTTCGCCGCGGCCAGGAGATCGTCGTCCAGGTCACCAAGGAAGGTCTCAAGACGAAGGGCCCCACGCTGAGCACCTATCTCGCTCTGGCGGGCAAGCATCTCGTCATGATGCCCTGGATGAAGAACTACGGGATCTCGCACAAGATCGAGGACGAGGAGGAGCGGAAACGCCTGGCGGGCGTGTTCGACGAGTGCAAGGCGCCGAAAGGGCATGGGTTCATCATCCGCACCGCGGGAGAAGGGGCCTCGAAACGCGACATCCAGGCCGATCTGAAGTACCTCGACCGTCTCTGGCGGGCGATGCAAAGCCGAATGGAAAGCGAGAAGGCGCCGGGCGAGATCTACCTGGAGTCGGACCTCGTGATTCGCGCCCTGCGGGACACTTTCGGTCCCGAGATCACGCGGATCGTGTGCGATTCGGACGCCACCGTCCGCAAGATCAAGGATTTCCTCTCGATCTCGGCCCCGCGATTGAAGCCGAAGATCGTCTTCTACGAGGAGAAGATCCCGGTCTTCCACAAGTACGGAATCGAGGACGAAATCGCCAAGATCCAGTCTCGCGAGGTGGATCTCAAGAGCGGCGGCTCGATCGTGATCGAGCAGACCGAGGCGCTGGTCGCCATCGACGTCAACAGCGGGCGGTTCCGCACGCAGAAGAACGCTGAGCAGACGGCCTATGAGAACAACCTGGAGGCGGCCACCGAGATCGCCCGGCAACTGCGTCTGCGGGACCTCGGCGGGTTGATTGTCTGCGACTTCATCGACATGCGAAACGCCAAACACCGCAAGGAGGTGGAGCGGGCATTCCGCGACGCGATGAAGGCCGATCGGGCGCGGGCCAAGCTGCTCCACATCAGCCGGTTCGGCGTGATCGAGATGACGCGGCAGCGGATGAGGCCCTCCCTCCAGTTCAGCACGTTCCTGGCTTGTCCCCATTGTGCGGGCTCTGGCTTTGTCAAGAGCCACGAATCCCTGGCGCTCGAGATCATCCGTCTGCTGAACCTGGCGGTATCGAGGGACCACATCAAACGCATCGAACTGACGGTCCCGAAGGAGGTGGGGGAGTTCCTCCAGAATGAGAAGCGAGCGGCGATCGCCCAGATCGAGCAGGCGACCGAGAAGCGGATCATCATTCGTTCTTCGCCCGACTTCGCCGGCGAGCAGCGCACGCTGATGTGTTTCAACGACCGCGGCGGCGAAGTGAAACTGTGACCGGCAGGGAGGCCGAAGACCGTGGAATTCGATCTTGAGTACGCGCGGAATGTGATTCGGGCCGAGGCCGAGGCCATCTCGCTGATGACGCCGGTCGTCAACGACGATTTCGCCAAGGCGGCCGAGATGGTTTATCGTTGTCCCGGATCGTGCATCGTCAGCGGGATTGGCAAGGCCGGCATCATCGGCCGCAAAATCAGCGCGACGCTGGCGTCCACCGGCACGCCCAGTCACTTCCTGCACCCCGCGGAGGCCGTACATGGGGATCTGGGGCGCCTTCGCGACGGCGACATCGTGCTGGTTCTCAGCTACGGCGGCGAGACCGACGAGATCGCCCGTCTGATCAATCTCGTCAAGCAGCTCCAGATCAAGCTGATCGCCATTACCGGAGGCAGCGACTCGACCCTCGGCCGGCACAGCGACGTGGTCCTGTGCATGGGCAAGGTGAACGAGGCCTGTCCGCTGGGCGTGGCCCCGAGCGTCTCGACGACCTGCATGCTCGCCATCGGCGACGCGCTGGCCTTCACCGTGATGAAGGCCCGCGACTTCAGTGTGGAAGACTACGTTCGCTTCCATCCCGGCGGCTCCCTCGGCGCCAAGCTGATGACCGTGGATCAGTCGATGATGTTCCGCCCGGGCGAGAAGCTCCCCCTTGCGGGCGCAGGGGATTCCATTCGTCAGATGCTGGAAAAGACCAACGACGTGAAGCGCCACGGCGCGGTGATGATCGTGGATGCCGAGGGGCGCCTGGCGGGGATCATCACGGACGCGGACCTGCGGCGGCTCCTGACCCGGCAGGGTCCCGCGGCCCTCGACCTGACGACGAGCGACGTGATGACCGCCAGCTGCAAGAGGATTCGGGCCGATGCCCTCGCGGCGGAAGCCACCGCCCTCTTTCACAGGTACCGCATCGACGAATTGCCGGTCGTGGATGCACAGGACAGGCCCGTTGGACTGATCGACGTGCAGGATATCGTGACGATCAAGGTGGTCGGGTGATGGACCGGAAAGAGTCATTTACGATTTGCGATTTGTGATTTACGATTTGAGAATCGACGGGACCTCTCACATCGTGAATTGTGGATTGCAGACCTCGGCGTGGATCATGCTATGAATCGCAAACCCGAGCCCAATCTTGAGGCCATCGAATTGCTCGTGCTGGACGTGGACGGCGTGCTGACGGACGGGCGCGTCATCCTACACAGCGACGGCGGCGAGAGCAAGTGCTTCCATATCCTGGACGGGCACGGGATTCGGATGTGGCAGCGGGCCGGGCTCAAGGTCGCGCTGCTCAGCGGGCGGGCCTCCCAGGCGACCACCCGCCGGGCACAGGAGCTGGAGATCGCGCATGTGATTCAGAACTGTGCCTTCAAGCTGCCTGCCCTCCAGCAACTGCTGGGCGAGCTTGGCCTGTCGCCCGAGAAGGCGGCCTACATCGGCGACGATCTGATGGACCTCCCGATCGTCCGCTACGTCGGGTTCGGCGTGGCGGTGGCCAACGCGGTGGACGAGCTCAAAGAGCACGCGGATTACGTGACCGCCCGTCGGGGAGGGGAGGGGGCGGTCCGCGAGGTGATCGAGCATATTCTCAAGGGTTCCGGCCGGTGGGCGGGCCTGATGGAGCGGTACCTGACCTGACGGTCGAGGCGCGGACTATGGGCTTGAACGTGCGTAAATTCGCTGTAGGCTTCGCCACGCTGGGCGCGCTGGCGGGGGTCTTTCTGCTCTACATGCGATTCAATCGCACGCCGCCCATTGTCGTCGAGCCCGACAGGCCGGCGCCCGTGTCCACGAAGGAGGGGAGCGACCCTGCCGCCCGGAACGCGGTCGGTACGATCGTCGGCATCGACGTCGAGAACGTTCGGGAAACCGAATTCGTTCATTGCGACCAAACGGGTCGGATCGATCGCAAGTTCGGCTTCCACGAGTTGCTCCACGCGCAGGGCAACCAGTGGGAGGGCACCATGCCGTACATGGAGCAGTTGTTTTCCGACGCCATCTGCCGCGTGACCGCCGACCGCGCGAGGGTCCGTCTCGACGACACGTTCGGGCGGCCGATGCCGACCGACGCATGGTTCACCGGCAACGTCGTTATCCACCTCACGCCGCTGGACCCGAACAACCCCTGGGAGTGTTTCATCCACTTGGACGACGTGGGCTTCCTGGCCGAGAAGTCGCTGTTCTCCTCGACGGGAGCGGTTCGGTTCCTCTCCCGGCCGGTCCGGCTCACCGGCACGGGCATGGAGCTGGTCTACAACACCGCTCACAGCCGGATCGAGCTGTTCCGCATTTTCGACCTGGACAGTCTGCGAATGAGGATCAGCGAATTGAAGGCCGTCGCTGGCGCGCGTTCTCATGACAAGGAGCGGCCCGATGTGGAACGTCCCGCCGCGGATCGTGCGGAGGTCGAAAAGGACTCCATCGAATTGGCGGCGGGCGAAGGACCGAAAGCGACCGTCGCGGACTCGAACTCGATGCCGACGGACATCTACCAGTGCGTCTTTCGCAAGAACGCCCGGCTCGTCAGTCCCGACGGCGCGTTCCTGGCACGCGAGGCGCTGTCCATCAACAACATCCAGTGGTCCGGACCGGGCGATCGCGACGGCGCGTCCCGCCGGCGGACCGAGGCCAAGGAGTCGCGGCCCCCTGCGCCGCCGAGCGCCGGCGCCCTGGATACCACCGTCTCCTCGCATGGCTCGCTCACTTCCATACCGGAGGAACTCTACGATGTCGTGGTCACATGCGACGGGGGCGCCGACATCACGCTGATGAATGGCCCGCAGGGAGCGGTCGGCCCCGTCGCGACGGATGCGAACGACCATCCACCCGCGGAGCTTGCCTCGGAGGAGATTGCCTTGTCCGAGCCCAACCAGGTCGTGGCGCGGCGCATCGACTACGATTACTCGACGCGCGATGCGACGATTCTCGGCCCCTTCGCGGCGAAGCTTGCCATCGATCCCAATCGTCTCGGCGAGAAGGCGGGCGGCAAGCCCATGCCCGCCGTAGTGACGGCGAGGAAGATGGTCCGGTTCCTTGCGGCCACCCGGCAGGTCGTCCTGGAAGGGGATTGCACCGCGGTGTTGCGTAGATCCGACCCGAATGCCGACGACGAGCATCGCCTGACCGCGCCGCGCCTGATCGCCGATCTGGCGGTCGATTCCAATGCCGCGGGCGATGTCAACGTGGATGTCCGCAGGTTCGTGGCCGACGCAGGCGAAGCCCCCGCCGGCTCGGCCGATCCTGGCGCGGGCTCTGCTGTTGCGGTGAGCATGTCGCGCCGCGTCGCGGGCGAACTCCTGGGTTGGGGATCGCTCAATACCGCCGAGTTGCAGTACGACGCGGACGCCGGACAGTTCACCGCGATGGGCCCCGGAGTCATCTGGCTGAACAACAATGCGACGATTCGCTCCAAGGACGATCCGAACGAAGTCACTCTCGAGCCGTGCTATGTCCGCCTGGCCAATTTCGATGCTCTGCGGTACTGGTCGCTGTCGAATCGGATCGTGGCCGAGGACGACGCGCAGCAGCTTCAGGTCGACTATGTCCCGCTTGTCAACGGCGGATATGGTCCGCTGACGCGGGTTGTCGCCGGCCATGTCGAGGCCACGCTGGTGGAGGTCGTCGAGGGCAAGATGGACCTGGCTTCGCTCGTCGCGTCGCGGGGGATCGCCTATGACAGCGAAGCCGACCAGGCCGACTTCTCCGGCTCGGAACTGGTGTACGACCGCGCGACGGACCTCATGACCATCCGAGGCGACGAGGCCCGGCCGTGCAGAATGAACGGCGTCCTCGTCGATCACATCGTGCTGAATCGCAAAACGGGCCAGTTCGAGGCCGAGGCCCCCACGACGAGCGTCTTCCAGGTCGGCCCGTGACGATGCGTCGGGCGGACCCGACGCGGCTTTTGTCGGTATGGAGAGGCAGGATGACCAGGCAAAGTGTGTTGCTGCTGGCGGTTGTGATTGGGGTTTGCATTTCCTCTTCCGTGCGAGTCGCCCTCGGGCAGACAGGCGAGATTCGTCCCGGAGAGAACCTGGTTGTGCAGGGTCTGCCTCCCATCCCGGCGTCGCTGGCCGACGAGGTCCGGCGGTACACGGAGTCTCGCTCCGCGTCGCTGGCGGACTGGCATCCGACGGAACCGTCGATCCTGATCTCGACTCGATTCGCCGACACGGCCCAGATCCACCGGGTGAAACAGCCCGGCGGGGCGCGGACCCAACTGACGTTCTTCAAGGAGCCGATCTCCGGAGCCACGTACGAGCCCACAACGGGACAGTACTTCCTTCTTACGAAGGACGTCGGTGGCAACGAGTTTGCTCAGATCTGTCGTTGTGATCTGGCGGATGGGCAGACCACGCTGCTAACCGATGGCGGCCGCTCGCAGAATGGCGGGATCGAGTGGAGCACCCGCGGGGACAGGATTGCCTACGCTTCGACGCGCCGCAACGGGGCCGATCGCGACATCTACGTCATGGACCCGCTCGACCCCAAGACCGATCGGCTCGTCCTGCAGGTCCGCGGGGGCGGCTGGTCCGTCCTCGACTGGTCGCCGGACGACCGGCAGTTGCTGATCGGCGAGTACATCTCCGTCAACGAAAGCCGCGGATGGTTGCTCGACTTGGCCACCGGCGTCAAGACCCTGCTCACCGAGCCCGGCCCGGAGCCGGTTTCCTATCGCAATGCCCAGTTCAGCAAGGATGGAACCGGCCTGTACCTAACGACGGACAAGGACAGCGAGTTCCAGCGGCTCTCCCACATGGACCTTGCGACCAGGCGGATCACCACGCTGGTGGACTCGATTCCGTGGGACGCTGAGGACCTGGATCTGTCGCCCGACGGGCGGACGATTGCCTTCACCACGAACGAAGCGGGCGTCTCGCGTGTCCACCTGTTCGACATCGCCGACCGCAGATCGCGGCGGCTCGAAGCCGTACCGACGGGCAGCGTCCACGGACTCAAGTGGCACCCGAAAGGGCGGCACCTCGCGTTCTCCGTCTTGTCCGCCAGGTCGCCGTCGGATGTCTTCTCCATCGACACCCAGACGGGCGAGTTGTCCCGCTGGACCGAGAGCGAGTTGGGCGGGCTTGTTGCCACCGAGCTTTCGGAGCCTAGACTCGCAAGCTGGCCCAGCTTCGACGGGCGCGAGATCACGGGGTTTCTCTACGACCCGCCGACCCGTTTCTCGGGCAGACGGCCTGTGATCATCGACATTCACGGCGGGCCGGAAGGCCAGTCCCGGCCCGGTTTTGGCGGCCGATACAACTACTTCCTGAACGAATGTGGCGTCGCGTTGCTGCTGCCGAATGTCCGCGGCTCCACCGGCTACGGCAAGACGTTCGCCAAGCTGGACAACGGCGCCAAACGCGAGGATTCGGTGAAGGATATCGGCGCTCTGCTCGACTGGATCGCGAAGCAGCCGAGCCTCGATGCCTCGCGGGTCATGATCATGGGCGGCAGCTACGGCGGGTACATGACGCTGGCCTGTGCGACGCACTACAGCGACCGCATCCGCTGTGCGATCGACATCGTCGGGATCTCCAACTTCAACACGTTCCTCAAGAACACGGAGAGCTACCGACGGGACCTTCGTCGGGCCGAGTATGGCGACGAACGCGATCCGGCCATGCAGGCGTTCTTCGAGCGAATCGCCCCGCTGAACAACGCCCAGAAGATCGCCAAACCGCTCTTCGTCGTCCAGGGCGGCAACGATCCTCGCGTCCCACGCTCCGAGGCCGAGCAGATGGTGGAGCGGGTCGCCGCGAACGGAACGCCTGTCTGGTATCTCATGGCCAAGGATGAGGGCCACGGCTTTCGTAAGAAGGCGAATGCGGATTTCCAGTTCTATGCGACGGTCTTGTTCGTCAGGCAGTACCTGCTCGGTTCGCCCTGATGTGGCGCAACGATCTTTGTAAGGGCACAGTCCGATGGAACATGGGGACATCGAGTTGATCCAGTTGACGCCGACGGAGGTCCAGCACATCCTGTCGGGCATTGCCCTGCGCGAATGGCAAGGTTACCCCTGTGCCGCAGGCGATCTGGTCCCGACGGTCGTCGCCCGCTGTGCGATGGAGGGATACCAGGCTGGACAGGACTGGTTCTGGTGTGCGCCTCGGCTGTTCTGCCACAAGTCGCAGCGGTTGATCGTAGGATCGGGCTGCTTCAAGGGCGCGCCGGTGGAGGGCGTGGTCGAGATCGGCTATGGCATCGCGACCGCCTGCGAGGGCAAGGGGTATGCGTCCGCAGCGGTGGCCGGTCTCGTCGTGGAGGCATTCTCCCATATCGATGTGGACGCGGTGCTCGCGGAAGCCTCGGTCCACAATCCCGCATCGCAGCGGGTCCTGGAGAAGAACCGCTTCCACCGAATTGGCGAACGGGACGACCCGGAAGACGGCCCGCTCACCCGCTGGCGCCGCGACCGATCTGTCAATCCCGGTTCGTAGTGTACCTTGCGACGACTTGGTGTCTGAGAGTATACTGCTCTGATAACGCAGTGCGTGAATCAGACCTGGCCCGGCAGGGCGGCAAAGGAAAATCGTTATGCCGACCATATCCATGTTCTATGGCATTATCATTCGATTGTACTTCGCCCCAGGCGAACACAATCCTCCGCACTTCCACGCGTTCTACAACGAGTTCAAAGCCTCTGTTGACATCCGTACGGGAGCGATGATCGAAGGTTCTCTTCCACCGCGACAGTGCAAGCTTGTTCAAGCTTGGGCGGAATTGCACCAGGAGGAGTTGCTGGCTAACTGGGACTTGGTGATGAACGGGGATCAGCCGTTCAGGATTCGCCCTCTGGAATAGGAGATCGCGGGAATGTATCAGGCTGTTGTGAGCGTCCACCCAAACGAGGATTTCTCTCTTGCAGTAGTCTTTGAGGACGGCGCAAGAGGTGTCCTCGACATGACCCCGTACCTCGACTTCGGCGTGTTCAAGCAGATCAAGGACTTCGAGCAGTTCAGGCGAGTACGGATCGCATTTGATACGGTCGAATGGGAGTGCGGCGTAGACCTGGATCCCGAATTCATCCGTGCCAAGTGCAGTATCTCAGAGGAAGCATAGACGAGTAGTGGGTTGGGGATAGGCGGTTGCCCCAGGTCCCAATGAACTCTCCGCCATGCGCGGGCACAACCGCCCAGTTGTTGCGGGAACACGCAGGGGAGAATTGCGATGAGAGTCGTCGTGGAGCGGTATGAGGCTGTTGTCGTCGAACGGTTGCCGGTCGGGTGGATCGTGACCTGCGCCATGTGTGGCGGTCGAGGCATCAAGCCAGGCTACAACGAAACGAGTTGCCCCTCGTGCGGTGGCACAGGCAAGAGGAAACTCCTGATTCCTGAAGACGCTGACCGCACCCTTGACTGGGGTCCCGTGTTTTGTGGCTTCTGCCAGGGTTCGGGTATCAAGCCCGGCTACAACGAAACACAATGTCTCTTTGCGACGGGCGAGGAGTTCAGACAGGAGGATTCCCTCGCGTTGTCTGCGGAAAGTGCCGTGGGAGCGGGATCAAGCCTGGATACAATGAGACACCCTGCGATGGGGACGGTTGCCATGGTCGTGGGACCGTCCACATTGACCATATCCGCTGATCCCTGCTATCCCGGCATCCTTATAATCTCTGGATAGTAGAGCTACTTCACCGGATAAGGCGGCAGCGGCGGGATCTCCTTTTCCTGGGTCTTGAGCTCTTCGAGGATCACCTCGATTGCCTTGTCGAGCTGCTGGTCGATGCCCTCGTATTCCTGGGCGGGATCGTTGTCCACGACGATGTCCGGCTCGACGCCTTGGCCCTCGATGATCCAGTGCCTGCCCTCGACGTCGTAGCGGGAGAACTCCGGCTTGTTCAGCGAGCTGCCGTCCAGCAGGGGCAGGCTGCCGCGAATGCCGATGACGCCGCCCCAGGTGCGCTTGCCGATCACCTTGCCGAGCTTGTAGTGCTTGAACTGGTAGGTGAACAGGTCGCCGTCGGAGGCGGAGAACTCGTCGGCCAGGCAGACCATCGGGCCATAGATCATCGCCTCCGGGTCGGGAGCGGGGGCGGTATTGCGTGCGAACTCGATCATCGCGATCTCCCGCCGGAGCCGTTCGATCAGCATGGGCGAGACGTTGCCGCCGCCGTTGCCGCGTACGTCGATAATCAGGGCCTTCTTGCGGATCTGCGGATAGAAGTGCTTCACGAATTCGTTGAGCCCCTCGACGCCCATGTCCGGCACGTGGATGTAGCCGACCTTGCCTCCGGTGGCCTCGGTGACCTTCTCGATGTTGCGTTGGACCCAGCCGTAGTAGTAGAGGCTTTCCTCGCTGTCGGTGGGCACGACGATGGTCTCATGGCTGCCCTCCAACTCGGGCTTGGAGTTGACTTTCAACGTCACCTGCCGATTGGCCTTGTTGACCAGCAGTTCGAAGAGGTTCTTCACGTCCGCGGTCGAGCGGCCGTCGATGGCGAGGATGAAGTCGCCCTCGTTGACATCGACGCCGATCTCTGTCAGGGGGGACCGTCGGCCTCGTTCCCAGTTCTCGCCTCGCAGGATACTGGTGATCTTGTAGTACCCGGTCTGGCTGTCGCGGGTCAGCTCGGCGCCGAGCAGGCCCAGGGGAATTCGCTGCGGCCTGGGGGCTTCGCCGCCGCCGACGTAGGTATGTCCCGCGTTCAGCTCGCCGATCATCTCGCCGATGATGTAGGTCAGGTCGGCGCGGTGGTTCACGTAAGAGACGAGCGGCTCGTACTTCGCCCGCACCGCGGGCCAGTCCACGCCGTGCATGTTTGCAACGTGGAAGAAGTCCCGCATCTGACGCCAGCACTCGTTGAAGATCTGGCTCCACTCGGCCCGCTTGTCGAGCTGGACCTCCATGCCGGACAGGTCCATCGCGTCCTTCATGTCGATCCCGCCCTTCGGCAGATCCATGATGGCATATCGCCCGCCGGAGACGACGAGCATCTTCTTGCGGTCCGCGGAGATCTCGTAGCCGTTGACGTGGCCCAGTTCCGTCTCCTTCTGCTCCTTCAAGTCGTACAGGCACAATTGACCCTTGCGGACGTAGTAGACGAGATCGCCTGCAGAGCCAAGCTGGTAATAGGACGATACCGCGATGGGCAGCACTGCGATGCGGTCCTTGATCCCGTCGAGATCGACCTTGATCGGCTCGGGCTCGTCCTTCTTCTTCTCCTCCTTGGCCTCGTCCTTCTTCTCCTGCTCGGCGGCCTTCACCTCGACCTCGTCGCTCTTGGGCTTGAAGGGCGATTCCGTCGCCTTCGCCAGCGTGACGAGATAGATCCGCGACATGTCCTGGTAGGCGTGGTTCCATTCCGTACTGCTGTAGATCGGATGGAAGTCCCGCTCGGAAACGAAGAAGACGAACCGGCCGTCGGAGCTGAAGATCGGGCTCGACGAGCCGTACCATCCGTCGGTCAGCTCGTGCGAAGTCTGGCTTTCGAGCGAATACAGACAGATCTTGCTCATGGATGCCCGCTCGGGCATGGTGTACACGATCCAGAGACTGTCCGGCGACCAGGCGTACTGGCTGAATTCCCACTTGTGGCAGGTCGTGACTTCGGTGATTTTGCCGGTCTCGACGTTGACGAAGCGAAGACGCAGGGCCTTGTCCGCCCAGAGGATCTTCTTGCTGTCGGGCGACCACTCGATGGAGTACATATAGGAGTCGCCGGTTTTGGTTACCTGCTTCGCGGGTCCGGTGCCGTCCTGCGGGACGACCCAGATCTCGTTCTCGCCCGATGCGTCGGAGACGTACGCGATCCACTTGCCGTCGGGGGACCATCGCGAGTTGCGGTCGTGTACGCCGGGCGAGGCGGTCAGATTGCGGATTGAACCGTGCTTGGCGGGGACCGTGAACACGTCGCCCCTTGCGCCGAGGACGGCCCGCTTGCCGTCGGGCGAGACGTCGCCGCCGCTGATCTTGTCCGCGACGCTGACGAGCCCGCCTCGACCGCCCTGGAGATCGTCGTCGATCTCGATGCTCACTTTCGTGCACTGATCGTCGGCGAGGTCGTAGCGGTAGATGTAGCCGCCGTTCTCGAAAACGATGGCGGCATCGCCCAGCGACGGGAACTTGATATCGAACTCGGCGAAGTCGGTCAGCTTCCGCGTCTCTTTCGACGTCGTGTCATAGACGAACAGGTTCATCCGCTTGTTCTCATCGCGGTCCGAGAGGAAGTAGATTTTCTCGCCGCTCCACATGGGGATGATGTCGGAGCCGGGATCGTTCGTGATGTTCTCCGTCGTCTTGGTCTCGAAGTCATAGACCCAGATATCGTCGGCCATGCCGCCGCGATAGCGTTTCCAGGTGCGGAACTCGCGGAAGACGCGATTGTAGGCGAGCTTCTTGCCGTCGGGGGAGTAGGAACAGAACCCCGCTCGGGGCAGGGGCAACTCCTCGGGCGCCTCGCCCGTCAGCGGGACGGAATACAGCCGACCGAGGAACGAGTTGAAGGAGCGCATTCGCGAGCGAAAGAGGATGCGCTGGCCGTCGGGCGTCCAGGTCATCACGATGTTGTTCGGGCCCATGCGGTCGGACACGTCGTCCCGTCCGAGCGTGGCGGTGTAGGTGAGCCGCTGCGGGATGCCGCCGGTCGCGGGGATCAGGTAGACCTCCGTGTTGCCGTCGTACTGGCCGGTGAAGGCGATAGACTGGCCGTCGGGCGAGAACCTGGCGAACATCTCGAACCCTTCGCTGTTCGTCAGTTTGCGGGCGGTGCCGCCGGTCGAGGCGACGGTGTACAGGTCTCCCGCGTAGGTGAAGACGATCTGGTCTCCGTGGATGGCAGGGAATCGCAGCAGTCGGGCTTCCGTACCCGCGAATGCCGGAGTAAGACTCACGAGGGCAGCAACACACAGGACAAGCACGTTCTTCATTCCAATTCCTCGCCAAAGGAAAGCCATGACACTCGAATCTCCTGTCGCACGCCGACGACGATCTGGCGGCATCGTATCAGGCGCACCGGTCGTCGTCAAGGATTCTGCAGAGTGCCGGTATCCATGAAGTGCTTGGAGCGGCCTTCGGCCGCAACCCGAAGAGCAACAGCCGAAAGAAACGCAAAAGGGACGAAAAAGGGGAAACCCGCCGCCTCCTTATCTGAAGTTTTCGCCTTCTTTCGTTTCTTTGGGCTCAATTCCCCTTCCTTCTTGCGGCTCTTCTTGCCGTGAATGCGAGTGTCACGAGCAGATTCCGCGGAGGTTGTCGAGCGTGAGGTCGTCGAGCCGGCGGACGACTTTGTCGGCCTGTTTGAGCTGGGCGGCGTCGTACGTGTTCGTCACCGCGATGGTGTGCATGCCGGCGGCTCGCGCCGCCTTGAGGCCCCAGTGAGAGTCCTCGATGACGACGCAGCATTCGGGCGCGATGGGATCGGGCCAGACGTGGTTGAGCTTCTGGAGGGCCAGGAGGAATCCCTCGGGGTCTGGCTTGCCGCGATGGACCTCCTCCGCGGAGACGATGACATCGAAATGGCCTCGCAGCGCCGCCCCCTCCAGGATCAGCTCGATTTCCGGTCGCAGGGCCCCCGAGCAGATGGCGATCGGAACGCCTGCCCCGCCCAGCAGGGCGAGGAACTCCCGAACACCCTCGATGATTCGGCCCTCGGTGCGGGCCAGGTGCTCGAAGACCTGCGTCTTCTGCTGAATCAACGCGGGCACCTGGCTCTCCGGAATCGGGAGGCGACCTTCGCCGATCAGGGCCTTGAAGCAGTCCTTATCGGACAGACCGAGGTAGTCTTTGTAGTACTCGCGCTTGCTGAGTTCGAAGCCGTGGGGCGCCAGCACCGTGTTGAACGCGCGGAAGTGCAGGATCTCCGAGTCGGTGATGACGCCGTCAAAATCGAAGATCACTGCTCTCAGCATAGGTTCGCTCTTGGTGAAGCGACACAGGTCCCATGAGTCCTACGAATTCTACACTTCCGGCACCGGCCCGATCAACGCCTCGTACTCGCTGAACGTGGATCTATCGCCCTGGCGGACCAACTCGGTCAATGCCTTGATCTTCGGGGCGTTCTTCTCGACGTACCGTCTGGCCATCATGAGCTTTCGCTGCTTCATCGGGACGGTCTGGCCGTTCTTGGCGGCGCCGCCCGCGACCGGCACGTTCATCTCGACCTTTGTGCTGGCCTGGCCGCAGAGCAGGTACCCGTTGATCAGGTCGATGGCGATATCCACCAGCGGCCGACCATAGAGGTCCATGTACTCGTTGCCCTGTTGCTTCGTGAACTCGATGGCCGCATTCAACTGCTGCGTTCCCTCGACCAGCTTGGCGAGCAGGTCGCTCACGCTGGCGTCGTAGGACAGGGCCGCCAGCTCGGCCAGGTACTTCTCGGTCGTCCCGCTGCAGACGCCGCGGACCGCCGCGACGACCTGCAACTGGCTGGTGCCCTCGTAGATCGTCGTGATCCGCGCATCGCGGGCGTGCCGCTCGCAGGCGTAATCCCGCATGAAGCCGCTGCCGCCGAGGACCTGGATCGAATCGTAGGCCACCCGGTTGCACATCTCCGTGCAGTAGTACTTACTCATCGGGGTGAGCATGCCGGCGAATCGCTTGTAGACGCGGGCGTTGTCCTTGAGCTTCTTCTGGGCGTCCTTGTCCGCGGGCGGATGGTTCTCGACGAGATTGTTGTAGCCGATGGCCAAATCCACGACCCGGCTGGTCTCGTAGAGCAGGGCGCGTCCGGCCTCGATGGCGATCTTCATATCGATCAGCATATCCCGCACGGCGGGCAGCTTCTCGATGGCGACGGAGAACTGCTTGCGGCTGGCCGCGTAGTCGCGGGCGATCCGGTACGTGGCCTCCGCGATCCCCAACCCCTGGGCCGCGATCCCGATCCGGGCGCCGTTCATCAGCGTCGCGACATAGGGGACGAGCCCTCGCTGCCGCTCGCCGATCAGCACACAGGGCGTGTTGTCGAAGAAGATTTCGCAGGTGGGCGAGCCGTGGATGCCGAGCTTGTCCTCGAGCCGGCGGATGTGGACCGTCGGGCCGGGCTCGCACAGCAGCAGGCTCAGGCCCAGGCCGCCGGCGCGGTCGGGCTCGCTACGGGACAGGACTAGCAGGACGTCGCCACAGCCGTTCGTGATGAATCGCTTCACGCCATGGAGGAACCAGTTGCCCTCGCTGTCCTGGAAGGCCCGCAGCTTGACCGCCTGCAGATCCGATCCCGCGTCGGGCTCCGTCAGCACCATGGCGCCGGTGACCTTGCCGTTCGCGAAGAGAGGCAGGTACTTCTGTTTGATCTCCTCCGAGGCGAAGGCGTTGATCGTCTCCGCGATGCCCTGGAGGCCGAAGATGTTCATCAGCGACGCGTCTGCCCGCGAGAGGATCTCGTTCGCCATCGAATACACGAGGCTCGGGAAGTTCAGCCCGTGGAAGCGGTGGGGCAGCGTGAAGCCCATCACTTCCGCCTGGGCCAGCTTCTCGATGTCCTCCGTGATTCCCTTGGGCCGGGTCACCGAGCCGTCTTCGTTGAGGGTGTTGCCCTCGCGGTCCACGTTCTCGGCCCGCGGTGTGATGAAGTCCGCACAGAGTTCGCCGACCGAATCGAGCACCATTTCGTAGTTGCGGATCGCCTCCTCGGCGTTTCGCGGAGCGTAGTCGAACTGGTTCGCGAAGCGGAAGCCCTCTTCGATTGTCTCCGCCAACGGCGCCAGGTCGATGTGCCGGAACAGGAACCGAATGTCGTCGTTGTCTTGGTAGAAGTTTCCCATGCCCTATCCTATGATTTACTAATTACTATTTACTATTTGACTGCCCGAGACGGAGTCCCTGCCGGCGACAAATCGTAAATAGTAAATTGTAGATAGTAAATTACTTCGTTCCTTTTTCCCTGATCGCCTTGATCATTCGCGGCACGACCTCGTTGAGGTCGCCGACGATCTTGTAGTGGGCGACGCCGAAGATCGGCGCCTCGGGATCGTTGTTGATCGCGACGATCTTCTGGCTCTGGGCCATGCCCGCCTGGTGCTGGATGGCACCGCTGATCCCGACCGCGACGTACAGGCTCGGACGGACCGTCGTGCCGGTCTGGCCGATCTGGTGGTCGTGATCGATGAAGCCGAGATCGACCGCGGCCCGCGTCGCGCCCGGCGCGGCGCCCAGACAGTTGGCCAGGTCCCAGACCAGCTTGAAGTTCTCCTTGCTGCCGACGCCCGCGCCGCCGGCGACGATGATCCTGGCGGCCTTGAGATCGACCTTCTTGGCCCGCGTGTGCTGCTGGAGAATCTCGATGGGCAGGTCGCTCTGCGCGATGCCGACGCTCTCGATGACCACTTCGCCTTTTCGCCTGCCGTTCGGCTCGGGCATCGGCATGACGCCCTCGCGGACGGT
This sequence comes from Phycisphaerae bacterium, assembly GCA_017993835.1. Lineage (GTDB taxonomy): Bacteria > Planctomycetota > Phycisphaerae > Sedimentisphaerales > Anaerobacaceae > PLanc-01. The sequence continues at coordinate 21,104 of JAGOLX010000004.1, read as the reverse complement.
CGCCATCTGCGGCCAGCGGTCGAAGTTGATGATTGTCGCGATGATGTTGCCGCCGAACGCGGGACGGATCTGGAACAGCAGGTTCTTGTGAACCTCGCCGGTCTTGGTGATCTCATGGTCGCCGATCTGCAGATCCGTGCAGTCCGCGGTCAGACCCGCCTTGGCGGCGCTGGCGATCCGCGGAGCCAGGTCCCGGCCCGACACGGTCGCTCCGTAGAGCACGACCTGCGGCTTGTGCTTGTGGATCAGGTCCAGGATGACCTTCGCGTAGCTGTTGGTCTGGTAGGCCCCGAGCAGGGGGTTCTCGACCAGGTAGACCTTGTCGGCCCCATGCTTGACCAGCTTGCTGGCCAACTTCTTGACGCCGTCGCCCAGGAGCAGAACCCCCAGTTTGACCTGCAACGTATCCGCAAGGTGCCTCGCTTTGCTCATGAGCTCCAGCGGCGTATCTTCCAGACGGCCGCCATGCTGCTCCGCAAACACCCACACTTCCCCTTGTCTGTTGACTTCAATCATTTCTCGTTTCTCGTCGTCCTAACTTCGTCGAAGCAATATCTCTATTCAGTAATCATTAGCCCAGACGGGCATCCTGTGTTCTTGGGGGCGCTGCCCCCAAACCCCCGGCATTTTTCGCTTTGGGCCAATAGCATGACAGGATGGCAGATGTATTCACCTTGCCCCTTGTTCTTGCCCGCGAATCGCGTTGCCGGTAGTCTGGGGGTGCTGCTGCGGAGGGTAGGGCTCTGCTGGCAAGCACCCCGAGCGCCGCGGCAGTCCAGTGGCATGGGCGATGCCGTCAGTACGGAGGCATCGCCTTGCTTTTGCACCATGCTGCTGGCGAAAAGCGCAAAATGCCAGGGGTCCGGGGACAGAGTCCCCGGTCTTTGGGCTTTGCCGGGCCCGATGGTACGCACGAGCCGCCTGAACTCCGTGTCAGAGGCTTGGTGGACATCAATCATCTGACAACTTCGCCTCCGCCGGTAATGTGGCTCGGATCGTGTTCTTGAGCTTCTCGCCAGCTTCTTTTCGCTTGTCCGGGTCCCATTCCCACAGTATTGTCAGATGATGGTTTGTGTCGAAGTGAGGACGTGAATTGGGGTCTTCAAACACCTCCTTCTTGCAGGTGTAGATGACTCGCTTCCCCAGTCCTTCAGCGTACCCAGCTTCCCAGTAGGCACCGGGGTTCTTGTCCGTCAGGTCGGCAATCAGGAAACGCGATGCCCGTATCTTCACTCGAAGGTCGTCGTCTATCAGTCCCGCCGGCTGTGGCATATCTACAAGCCTGCGCAGATCAAACCCAGTCTTTTCGACGGCCTCCTTGAACACGCCTGTGAAGATGGTTGTTAACTGCTCGTTGTCGTACTGCATGGCCATGAATGCCTTGCGGCTGTCAGACGTTGCCCGGCTCAGTTCGCGGTAGCGTTCCCAGCCGAGAAAGGACAATCTAGCCTTGCTGTAAATGTTGTCTCTGCCTCCTTGGTGCTGGATGACTCCTTTGTCCCTTAGGTGTCCGAAGACAAACACGAACTCGTCGAAAGTAGCAGAACCGACAATTGCCTGAATGGCGAACTTCTCGACATCGACGTACTCGTCAAAGGTCTTGCTGTTGTCACCTATCCACCGGATAAAGTTGTCGGCTTGTTCTGCGGGAGATGGGCGACGCGGATTCTCGATGATCGAGTCCACGAGTTGGTAACTGAGGACCCAATCCGTGTTCTTCTTTGATTCGCACTGGGTTCGAATCCAGTGGCTGAGCAGCGCTCTCTTGTTCAGATCATCTCCAAGTACGATGCCCAGCGCGCCAGGCATCGCCAAGTGCTCATCCAAGGCGAAAGGCCCACATCGGGGGCATGACCATCCCTGCCTGAAGGATCCGACACGTGGAGTCGTTACCCTTGGGTCCTCTGTCTTACATACTGGGCATGCCAATGATCCCATCCATTCGTCCCTGTTGCCTATGCGATGATCTTGTCCTGGATCAACTCGTGGACCATGGCCGCGACGCCTTCGTCCGTCGGGGCGATGTCCTTGCTCTCCTTGGCGGCCAGGACGACGCTCTGGATGCGATGGACCTTGGTCGGCGAGCCGCTCCGGCCGCACCACGTCAGGTCCGCAGCCAACTGGGTCAGGTCCCACTGCTGGATGAGCATGCCCCGCTTGGCCAGGTCGTCCGCCTGCTGCTTGGCCATGGTCTTGACGGTCGCGTCGTCCGCCGTCGGATTGGCGGCCTTTACGCTCTGCTCGATCTCGGCCAGTGTCCGGGCGTTCTTGTTCTTCATCATCATTCGCGCGGCGGCCACTCGCGCCGTGGGGGCGTCGCCTGTGACGGTCAGCAACGCCGGCAGGGGGGCTCGGACCAGTTGCCAGCCGTTGCCGAGGTTCCGCCGGGCGGTAATCTTGCCGTCCTCGATGCCTTCCATCGACTCGACGTAGGTAATCTGGGTAATTCCGAGCTTCTCGGCAAGCTGCGGACCCACTTGGGCGGTGTCGCCGTCGATGGCCTGCCTGCCGCAGAGAACGATGTCGTAATCCAGCTTGCGGACGGCACAGCTCAAGATGTAGCTGGTCGCCAGGGTGTCGCTGGCTGCGCACCGGGAATCGGTTACCAAAACAGCGTCGTCGGCGCCGCGATAGAGGGCGTCGCGAAGAATCCTGGTCGCGGCGGGCAGGCCCATCGTGATGACGGTGACCCGGCCGCCGAAGCGGTCCTTGATCTGCAACGCCATTTCCAGGGCGTTGAGGTCTTCCGGATTGAAGATGGCCGGCAGCGCCGCCCGGTTCACCGTGCCGTCGTCGTTCATGACCTGGCCGGTGATCCGGTGAGTATCCGGCACCTGTTTGACCAACACTACGCAGTTATACCCCACCTATGGTCTCCTATAGTTGTCTTGGCATACATAGAGGTTTTCAGACCGCCATAGTGTAGCGGAGAAGGCGTTGCGGTCAACCCAAAAGTTCCCGGCGAGCCTTGCGTTTGCGGACGTTGCGGGAAAGCAGCTAATCCTGTGCCGGAAAATCGCCGAAGGATAACCCGATTGGGGATCGTGCCCACAAGAATGATGGAAAAATGGTTTGACTTCAGCCCCGATAACTTCATAATAGCCCTCGCGGCGACAGAGGTTTTATCGGGTGTACGAGTCGGGGTTGACGTTGGATTCTTGACCGAAAGGATGCGACCCCTGGGTAACCCAGGGCGACATGAATGAGTACTGAGACCTCTTACGACACGCTATTCGGGCGAATGGCGGTGGATCAGGGGCTCTGCACAGACGAGGAGCTGCGCAAGGCCATCCAGGAATGCAAGGAACGCCGCAAGACCGATCCACTGATGCTCCAGGACCTGATGGTCCAGCTCGGCTACCTCACGGCCAGCCAGGCGGAACGGCTCAAGACCAGCGTCAAAGAGAGCAAGGTCGCCGCGACGCAGATCCCCGGCTACAAGATCCTCGGCAAGCTCGGCGCGGGCGCCATGGCCGTCGTCTACAAGGGCAAGCAGCTCAGCCTCAATCGGAGCGTCGCGATCAAGGTGCTGCCCCGCCGGTTCAGCGAGAATCCGGAGTACGTCCAGCGGTTCTACAAGGAAGGCCAGGCCGCAGGCAAGCTCAACCATCCGAACATCGTACAGGCCATCGACGTCGGCGAAGCAGGCGGCTACCACTACTTCGTCATGGAGTACGTCGAGGGCAAGACCATCGCCGACGACATCTCGAACGGCCACATCTTCGGCGAGCAGGAGGGCATCGAGATCATCATCCAGGTTTGCCACGCGCTCCAGCACGCCCACGCGCACGGCTTGGTCCACCGCGACGTCAAGCCCAAGAACATCATGATCAACACGCAAGGCGTCGTGAAGCTGGCGGATATGGGTCTGGCCCGCGAGACGACGGACATCGAGGCCGCTCAGAGCGAGGAGGGCAAGGCCTACGGCACGCCGTACTACATCGCCCCCGAACAGATCCGCGGCAAGATCGACATCGACGGCCGGGCCGATATCTACGGCCTCGGCGCCACCTTCTACCACATGGTCACCGGACGCGTTCCCTTCACGGGCGAGGACTCCGCGGAGATCATGAAGCGCCACCTCCGCGAGAAGCTCGTCCCGCCGGACCACATCAACACATCGCTCTCCGCCGGCGTCTCCGAGGTCATCGAGATCATGTTGGCCAAGCGCCGCGAAGACCGCTACAACAACGTCGAGGAGCTGCTCCTGGACCTTGAAGCCCTCCGCCAGGGCCACCCGCCCCTCCAGGCCCACAAGCGCTTCGACGTGGAGATGCTCGAGAAGCTCGAAGACGGCGAGACCGTCGAGATCGAGCACCTGACGGACACCGACGAGATCATCACGCGCTATCGTCTCTACCTCCTGATCCTCGGCGCCGTCTCCGCCATCGCGATCCTGATCATCGTGGGCATGCTGGTCCTGTGACGCCAGCGGGCGGTTCAGCGGTCTTCGCAGGTATCTCGTTGTTCGTGTCTTCAGCCGACTCGGTACGGAGACAGGTGCCGAGCATTCCCGCGTGGTGCGTGATGCGTGCAGGGATCCGGGTTCCGTTCATTCGATGCGGAAGAGCCGGCCGTCTCCGGACGCCACCCACACCGTAAGGGTCTGCCCGTCAAATTGGTTGTTACCCAGTTCGATGAGGCTGCCGGTCGTCTTGCTGACCTCGGCAGCGCTTGCGTGCGGGGTGCGGAACGTCACTCGATACTCACGGCGGCCGAGAAGGTCCCGGTTCAGCACCATCAGGTAGCGATGCCCGGATGAATGCCGGAATTCGCCGAGGATGCACTCGTCGCCGGCGACTGTCTGGATCCAGTCCGACTCAGAGACCGGGTGCGTCATATGGGGGAGTGGGTCGGTATGAAAGACCCCGGTGGACTGCAAATCCAACAGGGTGTCTCCCAGCATGCGTATCTCGGCGTGGATGCGTTTGAGCATTGAATACTGGCGCGTCCGGTTGCCATACCAGTCGATAACGGCGCTTCCTGGACCGCCGACTCGTTCTGCGTAGTCCGTGTGGGTGAAATAGGTGAACCACCCCAGGGCCTTTGCGCCGTAGGCCAGACAACTATAGGCTTGCCATTTTAGTTCATTCTCATCCAGATTTCGGCGGGTTTCATTGGCTTGGTGGACGAGAGCAATAACGCCGAAGTCAATCGACGCGGATCGCGTCTCGTCCCGGACGATCTCCAGGTTGGGGAAGAAATCCGGCCGCACGTCGTCTCGCAAGGCGAACGGGTAGTGATCGAAGGTGAAGAACGTCGGGTGCACGGTTTCGATATAGCCCCGGATGTAGTCGATGTACACCTGGTAGCTTTCATAGAAAGCGAACCCGTAGGTGGGAAGCAGGTTCGCCCAGAGAGGCTTCGAGGGGGCATACTTGAGTACCCGTTCGTTTTGCTCAGCCAGCGTGGCAAACTCGTGTGGCCAAGGCTCGTCGTTTGACGCACTGATCCATATCACATCAGGATCGGTAGCGCCCTCCATGAGGTCGTCATAGTTTACTGGATAGGGCGTGACATAACGACGGAGCCCGAACCTCGCCTGGCGTCCGACGGTGAAACCTGCCATGGCGAATTCAGCGTGATACCTGTCTAGATCGTACTCTGTGCCGCGGTCGTAGAAGTCCATGAAGTGGTTCCACAACGCAGGCTCCATCCAGCCGAAGATAGGAAAATCGTTCGCGCCCTTGGGCAGAGGTGGCAGGCAAATGTCATCCGGGAAGTCCCGCAACTCGCCCTGGCGCAGAGAGAAATCGTCCAGCCGGACCTGTCCGACCGCGCCGCCGTGCGCGATGTGGATCTGGAGCGTCTTGACGCTGCTCGGAGAGGTCAACGGGTCGGCCGGGGATGTGATGTCCTCGAAGAACTCGATCCACTGCCCTTGTGTTTCGGGCAGCGCCCATCGCTTGGAAGCCAGCACCCGGCCGGCATCATCCTGCCAATCGATCCGGCATTCAATGTCGTTGCACTCCGAAGCATAGTGGCCCATAAACACATAGGGCGTATCCGCTTTGGCTGCTATGGGAGGACCAGCCAGGGTTATGGCGGCGTCTTCGTGCTGCAGGTTCCAGGCCAAGCAGGCCCCTTGGCCATTGCGCCCGGGGCGAACAGGGCCGAAGACCACAGGTCCGGACGCCTCAATCGACCAGCCCGTTGGTACGGGCCCTGTGGATTCCTCGAAACCGGGATTCGGAAACGAATTGGACCGATCTACGGTTTGGGCCGCGGGCAACGTCTCCGAGGCATCCGTCGCCAGGCGATAGAACCACGGTGAATTCTTCTCAATCCAGCAGAAGTACAACACGCTATCGACAGCCACCAAAGCGATCTCGGTTTGATCGGACCCACTCGGCCAGACGGGTATTGCGTCGGACCAAATGGTCCCCTCGGTGGAGGATGATATGTAGATCTGGGCACGCCCGGATCGGGTATCCTCCCAAGCTGCATAGTAGACACCCGCTGCTGTTCTCGCGATGACCGGACGAGCGCCCTGTGCGGGCGTTCCGGTGCGGGATGCCTGTGATGCGGCAACCGTGATCGTCTTCTGGAAGGTCACTGCTTGGTCGGTGGATCTTCTCAAGAGAATGCTACCATCTTGACCCCAGACGACCCACACCCACCCCTGTTCATCCGTGAGGATCGTGTGGTCGTTGGCCATGGTGATCTTCGAACCATCGAGCGCCACCGACCGCCTGCGTTTATCGCCGTCGGGCTCAAAAACGTAGACTGCCAGCCACATGGCATGTGTATTGTCGACGCGCAGGCAACTCGCGTAGAAGTAGCCAGCGCCGGCCCCCGAACTGCGATGATCCAACCAGCCGCCGCCCACGAACGCTCCCTCGGTCGGATTCTGCCATTGGGTGTCGTAGAGGGTTTGATCAACCGACCACGAGTCTCCGGCGTCCGTCGACTCAGAAGCGTAAACATGCGTGTCGTTGTCAAAATACACTGCACACAACCTCTGTCCGGAGGCAGATACTCCCAACGCCATGCCGTAGTGGTAGGGCCGCGTGCCTCCGCCGATGTCCTGACAGGGAGTCCACGAAGAGCCGCCGTCGGCCGACCGTGAGTACACTGGTGAACGCCCGTTCTGGCACATATTCCATAGAATGTGCAGCCCTCGATCGGCGTCAAAGCGGATCTGGGGACACTGGCTCCACACGTTATGATCTCTGGAGCATGACGGATGGATACGAGCCTCGCGGAATGTGCCGCCGCCATCCTGGGAACGTGCCAGGTACAGCCACATAGGATTGTCGTCTTTGGGTTCTGACGCCTTGGCATAGACGACGCAAACGTGTTGGCCGAGCGGATCGACTGCCAGGTTGATGTGCCGCACATGCACCGCGTGGGGATCAAGGTTGATGGGACTCTCGGCCAAACAAGGATGAAGTCCGACAAGGGATGCGGCATACATGATAGCGACCGATGTTTTCATCATGGCACCTCCGTCACGTTTCGACTACGAACGCTTCGCTTCGATACAGCAGATCATGAGTCTGAATACTACCAAATTCATTCTATCGTCACACTCTCTCGACTGCAATACCGGTTGTTCTTGAGCCTCCATCGCACGGACCCGTGCGATTCGGTTTGTGACAAGAGATAGAAGGTGGCATTGGAGATTCCTGCTGTGAGGGGATGGCAGGCGGCACGGTTATCGGGCCTGGGGGCGTGGGGGCAAAAGGGCCGGGTGTGGGCAAGCCAGCGGCTGGGTCTGTCGATATAATGGGGGTATGCCCAGAGGCGGTGCCAAGTTTTCTTCGGAGGAGCTGGTGCGGGTCCTGAGTCGGTACGACATCGGGGTCGTGCACCAGGTCCGGCCCCTGTCCGTGGGCAACAGCAAGGCGCCCAAGATGATCGTCGTCGCGGACAAAGGGACCTACCTGCTCAAACGCCGGCCCAAGGGGCGCGACGACCTGGAGCGGGTCGGTTTTGCCCACGCAGTTCAGAAGCAACTGGCCGCCAAGAGTTTCCCTGTCACGACCCTGCTGGTGACGATGGACGAGCAGGTCACTGCGCTGAGCATGGACAACCACATCTACGAGTTCTTCCGATACGTGGAGGGCTCGCGTCACGACGGCTCGCTCGAGGCGACCCGCGAGGCCGGACGCCAACTGGCGCTGTTTCACAAGTATCTCGCGGACTTCAAGGGACACGATGAGTCGTCCCCCTGGTGCTTCCACGACGCGGCCCTCGTTCGTCGGCACCTGAAGCTGCTCAGTTCCGACAAGCGTACGGAAGCCGCCCGCCGGATGCAGGCGGTCGCGGCGGAGCTGACCTTGCGCTACGAGAAGTCCTGCGTCCGCGTGAATCAGGTCGGCTTTCGATCCTGGAAACGCCAGGTCGTGCATGGCGACTGGCACCCGGGGAACCTCCTGTTCGACGGGCACAAGGTCGTCGCGGTGGTCGATTTCGACTCGATCCGCTGCGCGCCCGCGGTGACGGACGTTGCCAACGGGATGTTGCAGTTCTCGATCGTGGGGGACCGGCCGGACCCGACCCAGTGGTCCGCTCACTTCAATCGGGACCGGCTCTTCGAGTTTTTCAACGGCTACCACGAGATCGTCCGGCTCAGCGAGCGGAAGCGCTACGGCCTGATCGACCTGATGATCGAGGCCATGATCGCAGAGGCGGTCCTGCCGGTAGCCGCGACGGGGTTCTTCGGCAGCCATTCCGGCCCGGCCTTTCTCGAGATGATCCTGCGTAAGACCAAATGGCTCCGTCGCAACCGCCGAGAACTGCGCCAGGTCATGCTGGCCCGGCCGTGACCGGCGGGCGATCAGGTCCGAGAATCCGCGACGTGCGGTTCCGGCTTGACGAGACGGTGTCAAGTTGGGTAGAATAAGCAGAACTGCGAGGGCGGATGTTGGTTGTGGATTGCCTCGGCAGCCCAGCGTACAAAGAAACCAAAAGGAACAGGACGCAACGTGCTCACATCAAGAAGGTTCACATCTCTCGTCGTTCTGGCGGTGGTCTTCTGTTTCCTCGGTGCCTCTGCGACGCAGGCGGCTGCCAACGTGGTCATCAACGAGCTGCACGTCGATCCCGACGTCAAGACGGAGCAGGTCGAGTTCGTCGAACTGTACAACATCGGGACGGAGGCCGTGAGCTTGGACGGCTGGGTGCTGGACGGCGGCGTCTTCTTCACCTTCTCCGCGGGGACGAGCCTGCCGGCAGGCGGCTATCTGATCGTGGTCCAGGACCTGGCCGACGTCAAGGCCAAGTGGACCACGCTGAAACAGGCGGCCTACGCCTCTCGTGTCCTGGGACCGTTCGGCGGCAAACTGGACAACGAGGGCGACTCCGTGGTTCTCTGCGATGCGGCCGGTCAGACCGTGGACGAGGTCACCTATCAGCTCGGTTTCCCCTGGCCCACGGTCGGAGATCCGATCTCCGGCGCCGCGGGCACAGGCGGTTCCATGCAACTGATCGACCCCGCCGCGGACAACGACCTCGGGGGCCATTGGCGGTCCGCGCTGCCCACGCCCATGGCCGCCAACAGTGTGGTCCTGTCCGTCGGCACTGACCCTGCGATTCGGCAGGTGGCGCATTCGCCGAAGCAGCCCGCGTCCGGCCAGGTCGTGACGATCACCGCGAAGATCACCGCCCTCGATGGCATCCGGAGCGTCGGACTGATGTACCAGGTGGTCGAGCCCGGCACCTATGTCACGATCGACGACACGCGATACAGCGCGAACTGGACGACGGAGACAATGCACGACGACGGCCTCGACGGCGATGCCGCCGCCGGAGACGATGTCTTCAGCGTCCAGATCCCCGCGTCGGTGCAGGAACACCGCCGACTCGTCCGCTACAAGATTGTTGCGGTGGACGCCCTCGGGGGCTTTGTGACGGTTCCCTATGAGGACGATCCGCAGCCGAACTTCGCCTACTTCGTCTATGACGGGGTGCCTGCCTGGCAGGGGGCGGTTAGGTCCGGCCAGACTGCCGTGACCTACAGCGCCGAGGTGATGCAGAGTCTGCCGGTCTACCACCTGATCGCCAGGAAGCAGGACGTCGTCGACGCCCTCTACATGCCCGGCGCCAAGAAGGGCCAGTACGGCGGCAGCGACTACCCGTGGGCGGGGACCCTCGTCTACGATGGCGAGGTCTACGACCACATCCACTTCCGAGCCCGCGGCGGCGTCTGGCGCTACTCCATGGGCAAGAATATGATCAAATTCGATCTCAATCGCGGCCATTACTTCCAGGCTCGCGACGACTACGGCCGCAAATACGACACGAAATGGGCCAAGATCAACTTCTCTGCCTGTATCCAGCAGGGCGACTACGACCATCGCGGCGAGCAGGGCATGTTCGAAGCCGCCTCGTTCAAGCTCTTCAACCTGATGGGCTGCGACGCTCCAAAGACGAGCTGGGTACACTTCCGCGTGATCGACGAGGCCGCAGAGGTCGGCGCCACCCAGTACGAGGGCGACTTCTGGGGGCTCTACATGACCATCGAGCAGATGGACGGCCGATTCCTCGATGAGCATGGCCTGCCCGACGGGAACCTGTACAAGATCGAAGGGGGTGGCGAGTTGAACAACGAGGGCCCGACGGCCGTCAGCAACGGCTCCGATCTCACCGCCTTCATGAGCGGCTACAACAGCAGGCCCCAGGAGACCTGGTGGCGACAGAACGTCCATCTCGACGCCTACTACGCCTACCGCTGTGTCGTGGAAGGCGTCCATCACGGCGACATCGGCTACGGCAAGAACTGGTTCTTCTATCTCAATCCCGAGACGAACGTGTGGACCATGCTGCCCTGGGACGTGGACCTGACCTGGGCCAACAGCATGTACGGCAACGGCGAGGATGTCTTCAAATCCAACGGCGCGATCTTCAACAACGCCAACATCCTCCTGGAGTACCGCAATCGCCTCCGCGAGTTCCACGACCTGCTCTACAACAGCGACCAGGCGTACCAGATGCTCGACGACCTGGCGAACATCATCGACCCGCCGACCGGCGGCCCGACCTTCGTCGGTGCCGACCGCGCCATGTGGGACTACAACCCGATCCTGGCCTCAGGCTACGTGAATCCGAGCAAGGCCGGCCAGGGGCGGTTCTACCAGGAGGCCTCCACGAAGGACTTCCGTGGCATGGTCCAGATCATGAAGAACTACATCGTGTCCGGCAATCGCGAGTTCAACACGTATAAGGAGGACACGTCGGCGCCCAGCACGCCGGCAGTGACAGCCACCTGCTCCAGCGATTTCCCCGCCAATGCCCTGACATTCGAAACGAGCGGGTTCAGCGATCCGCAGGGGACGGGCACCTTCGCCGCGATGAAGTGGCGGATCGGCGAGGTGAGCGCCGGTGCCCATGCACAGACCACCAGTACGACCACCGGGACCAGCAGTGGCACGACGCTGGTCTCGAGCGGCGCCTCGTGGCGCTATTTCAAGGGCCTCTCGGAGCCCTCGACCGCCTCCGGCGCCTGGCGGCTCCCGAGCTTCGACGATTCCTCATGGCTCACCGGCAATGCGCCCATCGGCTACGACACTCGCGAAGCCATCGTCGCAACCAATCTGAGCGATATGCCCGGCGCTTACAGCACCATCTACCTGCGAAAGACCTTCAACGTGAGCAACCTCAGCGGTCTCGGCGATCTGCTTCTGGAGGTCCTGTATGACGACGGCGTGAACGTCTGGCTTAACGGTGCTCTCATCTATCAGGACAACGTCGCTTCCGCGGAACCGGCCTACAATGCCTTTGCGCCGTCCTCCATCGAGGATTCAACTTTCCGGGAGTATGGGCTTGGCGATCCGTCCGCCCGCCTGGTTCAGGGCAAGAACGTGATCGCAGTCCAGGTGCTCAACAATTCGCATAGCAGCTCGGATTGTTTCGTCGATGTCCGACTGACGGCCGAGGCATCCACCACGTCGGGCGGCGGGTCCACCGCCACGGCGACCTATGCAGTCTACGAGAAGACCCCAGGCAAGTACGAAATCAACGCGGCCTGGGAGAGCGACGAGCTGACTACATTCCAGAGCAGCGTGACGATCCCGGGCTTCGTGGTCACGCCGGGCGGTACCTACCGCGTCCGCTGCAAGATGAAGGATACTAGCGGCCGATGGAGCCACTGGTCCAGCCCGGTCCAGTTCGTCGCGGGTGAGCCCGTCGCAACCGGGACACTCGCGGACCTGCGAGTCACCGAGCTGATGTACAACCCCGCGCCCAGCGATGCGCTCGACGGTGATGAGTTCGAGTTCATCGAACTGAAGAACACGGGCAACGAGCCCCTCGATCTGGGCAACGTCTCGTTTACGAACGGGATCGCCTTCGACTTCGCCAGCGGCGCGGTCACGACGCTCGACGCCGGACAGTTCGTCCTGGTGGTCAGGAACCAGACCGCATTCGAGTCCCGCTACGGCTCGGCCCTTTCGAGCCTCATCGCAGGCCAGTACGAGGGCAAGCTGACCAACAGTGGCGAGCAGGTCACGCTCGTGGACTACTGGAACGGCATGATCGCCGACTTCGAGTATGGCGATGGCTCGCTCTGGCCGATCTGGGCCGACGGCGGCGGTCACTCGCTCGTGCCGCTCGATTCGGCGCTGGCAGGTGAGCCTCAGGGATCTCTGAACTACCGCGGCAACTGGCGGGCGAGCACGTATCCCGACGGTTCGCCCGGCCAGGACGATCCCGCGCCAGCGCAGACGCTTGTCATCAATGAGTTCATGGCCAACGCGACCAGCGGCGGGGACTGGATCGAACTGTATAATCCGACCGCTTCCGCGGTGAGCCTGGCAGGCTGGTACCTCAGCGACGACGTGTCCGAGCCTGCGAAGTGGGCGATTCCTTCCGGTTCCATCCCAGCGAATGGCTGCAAGGCCTTCGACAACCTCGACGGCTTCGGCCTCGCCTGGGACGGCGAAGAGGTCGTGCTCTCCTACCTGCCTGGCACGGGCGAGGACCGGATCGTGGACGCGGTCTCGTTCCAGGCCCAGGAGCCGGACATCAGTCGCGGCCGCTACCCCGATGGCGGGGCGTACTGGCTGCGGATGACGCCCTCGAAAGGCTTGACAAACGCGACTCCCATCCTCGACGTGATGATCTCCGAGGTCATGTACCATCCGATCGATCCGAACGACGAGTACGTCGAACTGCACAACCCGACGAGTCAGGCCGTGACACTGTCCGAGGGGGACATCGTCTGGCGTCTGGACGGCGCGGTGGAATACGGCTTCCCGACAGGGGCCTCGATCCCCGCGGGTGGGCGAGTGGTGGTCGTTGGCTTCGACCCGGCTGTGGAGACCTCCCGACTGGCGGCGCTTGTTGCCGTCGCGGACGGTGCGGGACTGACCGCGGGTGTCCAGATCTTCGGTCCTTGGCAGGGTGACCTGTCCAATGCCGGCGAGCGCCTGGTTCTGGAGAAGACACTGCCTGCTGAGGACTTGACAGACGCCGACGGTTGGGTGGTCGTGGACGAGGTGGTCTACAGCGATGCGGCCCCCTGGCCCTCCGGCGCGGACGGCCAAGGCAACTCGCTGGTGAAGGTCAATCTCGACGCGGCAAGCAGCGGCAACGACCCAGCCAACTGGCAAGCGGCCGCTCCGACGCCGGGCCAGCCGTAGTGGTGGGAACGACACGAATCAGCGAGAAGACGCTACATTTGCCGTCCTGAACGAAACGCAGTGGAGTGGAGGATCTGGTCGGCGACCGAGTGTAATGCCTTGCCCCCAGCCCAGATCTTTCGCGTATGGCTCAGGATGACAGAGTAGTCATCGTGGACGTACTTATGCGGATTGGCATTGACTCGATCGCCTGCGGCTATTCTGTAACGTTCTGTCCTTTGCTCTTTGCGTCCGGCTCAGAGCTGATGCCAAGGTTCACGATCAACTCGTAGAAGTCCGGCTGGGTCATGTCCAAGAGGAACGGCCCGTGCGTGACTCGCCCGTCCTTGACCTGCCTGGTGATCAGTCTGTACTGCTGGGCCTTGGGCATGATCATCATGGACTGCCTTTTGAAGATCTCGACCTCTTTGGCGTTGGGATCGTAGATCACGAACTCCAGGTCTTCGGGTTTCGCTCCCTCTTGTGGATTCGATGCGGTGACCTTGGCGTTGAAATACGCGTCTTCTCCGACTGATCTCGCGCTGGCATTCTTGCGGTCCAGCCGCCACCCCGGTGGCAGCGGTGTCCCCGGTCCCAGTTGACCCTGGAACACAGGCGCCGGCATGAGACGTTTGACCCTCACGACGCCGGCCTGGGCTCGATCCTCCGCCAGTTTGTCAAACGGAAACTCACCCGACGGCCGCCACCCATGCCGGTCCGGGTTGGGCAGACCGATGAGTAGCTGATGCTCGCCGCTGGCAAGCAGTTCGTACTGGTTTTTCCGCAACTTGAGCGTGAAATAGCCGTCCGCGTCCAAGTCCGCGGAGGCGCCCGCCCTCACAGGGAAGGTGTGCCGGCACGTCACGATTCGGGTCGTTGCGCCGGGCCAGGGGGCCGGCTGAGGGGTCGCTGGTGTGCTGTCTTCGAAGAGCACGCGCCCATACAAAGAACGCACCTGCGGGCGAACCAGTTCGAAGTCCATCATGGTTGTACCTTCTGTTGCCAGCGTCGTCTCCCTGCCCCATTGGATCTCGTACTTCTGGCTGTCGAAGGGCCAGGGGTACACTTGCGCGGGCCCATCCGGCAATCCACCCAGCTCGAACCGACCCTCTTCAGAGATGAACGGCACTTCATAGGCGATACTGGTCTCATATCCTCCATCCATGTTCTCGGATTGCCGTGCAGAGATGGGTGGCGTCGTGACATGGAGGAAGAACCCTCGGACAGATTGTCCTTCCTGGTCCGTTACGCGACCGGCCACCTTGGCCGTGCCTGCCGGGAAGGGCTTGAACCTGAAGTCCACCTGTTGCGGGCCTTCCATGACTCGCTTCAACTTCATCAGTTGAGAACGGCAGCCGAACACGGAAGGCATGGGGTCCCGCCATCTGGCGAGCACGAAATAGGGCCATCCCATCCCGTCGAAGTGCTAGTAACCCTGCTCGCTGGTCCCGATGTTCGGGGCTGCGATGCCGCCTTGTCTGCGGGAGGGGTCCTTGTACTCGCGGACGAGGACCTCGCCAAAGCGGATGGGTTGGCCATCTGGCCCGAGGAGCTGGCCCTGGAGCTGGCGGTTCTGATGCAGTCCGCTCCAGTCCCCGAGGTAGTCCTTCGAGACCCCCTCGTTGTACCAGCCGGATGCCCATTGCTGGAACGCTTCCGAGAGAAATACTTCGGCCGTTCTTGTCTGACCCCGCACGATCTCGACCTCTTGCGGCCATTGCCGCTGGACGCCGAGCATGGTCGCGACCGGCGGCTTGCCGATCATTGCACCGATCTGATATTGCCCGGCGGGCAGGCCGGTCAGCACGTGCTCGCCCGAGCCGGCGACCCGGCGCACCGCCACGGGCTCTTTCGGCCATCGGGCATCGGCAAAGAGACCGATGAGCACTTCGCCCGCATCCTTCCCTCCGACATCTACCTGTACGCGAAGCGTACCGCCGTTGTTGACTTCCTTCCACGCCGGATCGTTCTGCCGCGACGGATCGAGCACCTTGGCAAGCTGCTGCGTAAGTCCCAACAGCAGCGGCGGGCAACCCGCACGTTGCATAATCGTCCACGCCTGGGACGGCGCCTGCTCTTGCCCTGGGGATGTCCTCTGATCCTGTGAGAGGGGAGGCAATCTGGTTGCAGAGGGGTCCTCTGCAACGAGGTAATGACTCGCTGTCCTCTTGAGCTTGTAGGGCGTACCCGCCAGTACAATCTCCAATGCCTTCTCCAGTTGTACATCCTCGAACTGGGCGGAGGCTCGGCCATGGACATCAGGATCAACGATGATCGGCACCTCGGCCTTGCGGGCAATGTCCCGCAGGACCTCCGGCAGATCGGCGTCTTCGAACGTGGCCGTGATCGGACGATAGATCAGATAAGTTGCCGGCTCGGTCTCAGGCTGCCGTTTGAACGTGTAGGGAGTCCCCTTGAGGATTTGCCGGATCGCCGATTCGACGGATGCGTTGACCAGTTCGACAGTGATTGGCTGCGGCTTGACCGCAAGATCAACCGCGATGGTCACACCAGAGCACCTACTGATTTCCCCCAGTGCCTTGAGTAGATCGATGTTCGTGAATGCCGTCGTGATGGTTGAGTGCCGCGATGGCGTCACACCGCTCGGGTCTTCGTCCTGGGAGTCTGCCTCGGGGATTGCCCCAAGGTCGATGGTCAGCTTGTACCAGCCGGAGCGAGTCATGTCCAAGATGTACGGGCCATGGACGATCCGCCAGTCGTCGGCATTCCGGCCTTCGCCTTTCCGCCCGATCAGCGTGTATCGCACGGTCTTGTACATCGCCATCATGGATTGGCTTCGGAACCTCTCGACTTCCTTGCCATTCGGGTCGTAGACCACGAATTCCTCGTCGCCCGGTAACTCGCCAACCTTCAGACCCAAATGCGAATCGACCACCTCGGCATTGAACAGGATCTCCTCGATCCTGCCGGTAGCCGGGGTGGGTCGATACTCCAAACGCCATCCATCCGGCAGCGGACCGCCCCGGCGCAGCTCTATCGGCAACGTGATCGTCGGCAGCGTGCGTCTCACCGTGATCGTGCCGGCATCCTGCCTGGTCTTGGCCAGCTTCTCAAATGGGAACACGCCCACGCCCTCCCAGGGGTATTTGCGATCGGTCGGCAGATCGATGCAAAGGTGGACGCCCTCCCTGTGGGCGGCGAGTGCCTCTCGTTGTGTGTCCTCCAGGCGCAGCACGAAGTACCCCTCGTCATCCACCTGGGCGACCTCCGTGCTCCTGCCTTTCATGGCCAGTGCGATCCGGGTGTGTGCCCCCGGCCTGGGAGCCGGCTGGAGCACTGCCGGCGTGCCGTCCTCGAACAGCACGCGCCCGTACAGGGCTCCCGAGTCTTCTGACTGGGCTGCACGAGCTCGGCCTGTTTGCACAGGGTGAGTAACCTCGCTCGTCTCTGGGACGAGACTCGCCGTCACGAGGATGACGTTTTCTTTGGGAGCTTTGTCCTTCTGCATGCCGGGGGCATTGACCGACCCGGCGATGGCCGCGGTGCCGCCGTTTCTCACGGTGATTCTGCTCTGGGCCTTACGGCGTGTCACGATGGGCAAGTCGCCGGGACCTCGTTCAGGCTGCAACACCTCGATGATCTCGACCTCCACATCGACCGTGATCTCGTTGCTGTCTCCCGCATGTGGCGTGATGTTCAGGATCGTTCCGGACTCCGTTTTCTGCTGGAATTCCGCAGGCGAGGCGGACGGATCGGTTGTCATGAACCACTCTTGTTCAAAGGATCGCAGTTGCACCATGCGTCCATCCAGGGCAACCAACTGCGGATGGGACACGATCTGCGCCTGCTTGGTGGCCTCAAGCTGGTTCAGTCTCGCCAGCAGGGTATCTGCGAATGGCTTGTCGCCGAGCGAGATTGTCTGTAACGCAGAGTCCCATTCGACCCCCCGCGACGCCAGGCTGCTATGGTCTATCTCCACCACACGCGTGTCCAACAGAATCTGGCGAGGGCGACTGCGGCTTTCTTCAGCCTGAGCGGTAGATCCCGCGGTCGAACTTGAGTTGGGCTCGTCGCTCCTCGATTGTGCGTTTGCGTTCGGGTCCTGCTCTGCGGCGCGTTGCGGTCGATAGACCTTTGTCGGGCCGATCAGCAGTATGCGCATGTTGTCGGCAGGCGCGCTGGGGTTCAGCCCGACGATGGCTGCGTATTCGTCGTTGGGGACCACGAGCGTGGAGGCGATCTGCGTGCTCGACATGGGGCGGTTCGGATCGTCGGAATCGTCTATTGCGCGCCGATCTCTGTAGTCGATTTCCAATCGGGTGGCGTCTCGGTCGTCCAGCACGTGGGCTGTGACGCTCAAACGTATGTACCCGTTGGCGGCATTGGGATCGTCCGGCTCTCCCAGCGAGAGGGACGTTGGCTCGTCCGCGAAGGTCAGAATCATGGGCTTGCTCAGTATCGTCGCATAGCCGCTTGAGATCAGCAGATCGGTGAGTTCCTTGCTCTTCTCGGGGATCGGTGCGAACCGGGTGAAGATGTCCCGCAGGGGCAGCAGGAGTTCCTCCACGAGCGGCGGCACCGCAGAAGCGGAAGCTGTGCTGCCTTCGGTGGGCTGCTCTCTCATCAGGGAGTGTCTGGCCTGGGCCGCTGCGTCCGCGTCGAGCGGACGATCAGTGACGACATCGAGGACTGTGAACGCCAACAGCACTTGTGTGCGAGCGGGCTCGTCCGGCGCGGGTACGCTGGGCTGTGGAGCGGCAATCGGGTCAGGCGACGTCGTCGGACGCAAGCCGCCCATGCCTGGCGGCAGGTGAATGGTGCCGTCTGCCGAGGGTATCATGGGCACGGTGCCCGGCGCGTCCATATCCCTTGCTTCGGAGTTGGGAACGATTGTCGCGAGGACCAGCGGCAGTTGGATGCATTTCCTTCCGCTGCTGTCCAATCGTCTGAGGAGCTTGTCAGCGATTGTCATCCACTCGTTGTTGGCCGCCACCATGGTGGTATCGAGCGTCCACGTTGCCGTTCGTCCATTCGGCTCGGAAGGCTCGTAGGCAGGGTACATCCGGACCATGTCGATAGCCATCCGGACAGCATTCTGGTCCGAGACCTGCGTAGCGGTCATGGCGCATCGCACGAAGATGAACTCATCGTCCTGGGGCAGCGGTTCATCGGGGCTCGGGATGTCGCCCATCGTGAATTGCAGCGACTCGCCCGACAGACTCGTCACTCGGGGAGCGGACAACGTGCGTGCCACACAATCCTTCTTGCGGCGCAGCAGATCGACGAATTCCCTGGCCCGGCCGGGCGCGGGTGTGAATGTGGACAATACGTCCGCCAAAGGCCGGCGAAGCTCTTCGCGGGTCGGCGGGGGGATGGATTCGCCGTCGTGGGCCGAGATGCGTACCAGGAGCCCTGCCGCTTCCTCGGCTGTCTGCGGATCGAGCACCGCGTCAGCATAGAGTTCCGCCAGGACGAGCGTGACCTGGATTTGAGTCTGGGTTGATTCGGGAGAATCTGGCGCACCTTGACTCTCGGTCGCCGAGGCAGAGGTGGCATCACCCTGGGATTCGGGCTCACGCGGGGCCGAACGGGTCAGCGCGAACGCTGCGGGGATCACGACGCCGACGACGAGCAGCAGGGCGATCAAGCCGGGAAGCCAGGTGAAACGCCGGTCGTCCACGACCGGCCGGCCCAGCAGGCGCGCGATGCGTGCCATCAGACTGCCGCCGCTGGCGGCCATCGCCAGTTCGCTCCGGCTGTGTCGGATCTCCTCCATCGACGCCAGGGCCCTCGCGTATTGGAGCGAATTGTCGCAGACGCGAACTGCGAGGTCGTCGCAGCAGTTCTCCCGCTCGATGCGGATCCGATGTGAGACCCACCAGACCGCAGGGTGGTAGAAGCCGAGGATCTCGACCACGGTCTGCACGATGTTCGCGAGGTAGTCGTACCGTCGGATGTGGGCCAGCTCGTGGGCGAGGATCGCCTTCAACTGGTCGGGACTCAGGCCGGTCAAGGCGCTGGCGGGCAACAGGATCGTCGGGCTTAGCCAGCCCACGACGGTGGGGACCTCGACGAGCGCCGATTCGAGCAGGGTCACCGCCCGACGGACGCGGAGACGGGTCGCAAGCTCGTCCAGCGTCGTGTGCAGGGTGTCGCCGGCTTCGCGGACCATCCGGCGTCTCAATCGCTGCAACTGGGCCCAGCCGCCCAGGTGCCAGGCGGACAGGCCGAAGACGCCGGCGAGCCAGCCGAGCACGATGTAGGGCAGCGCAGGCTCCAGGGCGGTCGCGAGCCTCTGACGCCAGGGGACCGAGACGGTCAGGTCTGCCACCTCTATGGGAGATGCGGCAGGCAACGGCGGCAACGCATCCACGGTCTGCATGACCACCGGCATTGGCGGTGTCACGACCTCAAGCGAGGGGCCCCCCTCCGCTACAGGCCCCGGGACGTCGATGAATTGCATCGTGACCAGCGGCATCGCCATCATCAGGAGCAACGTCCCGCAGGCGGCCGCGTAGCGCAGATTCGCGGTGGCGCGTCGCAGCAATCTCAGCAGCAGCGCCAGCAGCAGGGCGACCGCCGTCGCTTGCCACAGGAAGTGTACGAGCGTCCAGCCCAGCCGGACGACCACGCCTTCGGAAAGCAGACCTTGCCACAGTGACATACTCACTTTCCCTCCATTTGATCCAACATCTCCCGGATTCGTTTGAGTTCCTTGGGCGAGACCTTTCTCGCGGACAGGGCCCGCATGACCAGTTTCTCCGCGGAGCCCGCGAAGACCCGGTCGAGCAGGTCCTGGATGAGCTGCTTCTGCGTCCGCTCCTCCGACAGGGCGGGCCGGTAGACGTGTCCGCGCCTGTGCTCGTCGTCCTCGCGGACGAGCAGACCTTTCTCGACCATGATCTGCATGAGCTTGAGCGTGGTGGTGTAGCCGGTCTGGGAATCGGCGTCGAGGGCCTCGTGGACCTCTCGGACCGTACTCGGGCCCTTCTCCCACAGCACGCCCAGAATGGCCATTTCCCGATCCGTCGGTCCGCTGCTTTTCTTTCGCGCCATCGTCGTTCTCCTGGATCGATCCGCGTTGCGTTCGCACTCTATATCGGTAGTCTACGAATGAATTCGTAATAAATCAACGAAATAATTCGTAGATAGGCAGAGATTTTTGCGAGGGGGGGGAAGGGGTGCATGACTGCAGTTACACGCGTGCTATCGGGGTTCGCGGAGACCCCGGATTGTGGATTCCTGCGTTCGCAGGAATGACAACGTCCAGCCCATGGCTCGTCGCCCCACAGGAGACTGCAAAAACGGTCCTGCAGTGCGCCGTGAAGAAAGGCGCTGTGGTCTAACGGGTGCAAGTCCCGTCCGGGAAGTTGGAGTCATTCCACCCGGTAGCAGTCGAAGCCGTCGCGGAGGCAGCGAAGCGGCGGGAGCCTTCGACGGAAAGGGCGGTTAAACCGTCCCGCGAATCGGCAGGCGGTAACGTGAGTGAACGCTGAGCAGGCCTCGAAAAGTCTGATGCCCAAGGGGATGACGGAAAGGCCCGTAGTACCGAAGAAGCGGCTAATCCCCGCGGAGGGAAGG
>JAGOLX010000033.1 GCA_017993835.1 Phycisphaerae bacterium | reverse complement strand
CATCTCCCGACGCCGGGCCTGCAGCAGATCATGGTACCGGCCCACCACCAGCATGCGACGCCCGCTGCGGGCGTTGGTGCACTGCGACCCCAGCGGGCAGTCGTCACAGTGGTAGCTCCACTCGAAGGGGGAATCAGGGGGTCGCATCTGGATTTAGGAATTAGAGATTGTCCCTGATCCCTCGCCGGTTTCGATTTCTGGCGACAACAACGGTGGGCACAGCCCACCCTACCGCTGGCGCAGATTCTTGTGTCCCCTTCTTTCCGCCGGGGGCACACCGGGATCGACTACTGTCTTCACGAGGTGAGATGGCCATCTGACGGGCACGTCCGAGGCGGTTGTGCCAGAAGAGCGTTTCGCGTCACGGCCTGGGGCCGATGAGTTCGATGGTGTTGCCGTCCGGGTCCTTGACGAGGATCAGGTGGCTGTCGCCGCCGAGGGAGTAGGCCGGCTTGACGGGCGAGACGCCGTTTTGCTGGAGCCGGGCCAAGGCCTTGTTCAGGTCCGCGACGAACACCGTCAGGTAGCGGAATCCGAGGCTCGATCCGATGTACTGATTGGCCACCGGCTTGGAGCCCGCGATGGACATGATCTTGAGTTTCGTGGCCGAGGGATCGTCGCCCAGGGCGAAGACGTGGACCTTGAACGGCTGGCTGTCGGTCAGGCCGGTGTCGCCGGCCATCTGCCCGGAGACGTCGAACTCGCCCACTTTTGTGAAGCCCAGCGCTTCAGTGTAGAACTTCACGGCCTTGTCCACGTCGCTGACCACGACGCCCAGATCGATGGTCGTCCGCGAGAACTGTGCCTTCTCCAACTGCTTCTGGGCCGCCGAGACCGCGAGAACGCCCGCGAAAGCCACTGCTGCGATCAACAGAACGGTTCGATTCTTCATCGTTGCTCTCCTTTGAGTGGTTCGACGTTTCCCGACCGACGATGACCGACTCAGCGGCCACCTTTCTCGAACACCAGTATGACGCCCGGTCGGCAGATGTGCAAGGCCGACGACCTCCATTCCGCTGCCTTCGCCTTGCCCTGCGTGCGCGGACTCCTATAATACGGCCAGACCGATGAAGTGTCGGACAAGTTGAACGCCAACGGATATCGGTAAGGGACGATTGGGCATGAAGGCATTGAACGCGACTCTCTTGTTGATGATGGCCATCCTTGCTCCCGCCCGCGCGGGGAATCCACTCTTCGAAGGCTGGTATGCGGACCCGGAAGGCACGATCATCGGGGATGAGTACTGGATCTTCCCGACGTATTCCGCTCCCTACGACCGGCAGCTCCACTTCGACGCCTTCTCTTCGAAGGACCTCGTGACCTGGACCCAACACGAGCGGATCATCAGCAACCAGGACATCTCCTGGCTGCGTCGAGCCCTCTGGGCGCCGGCAATCGTGCAGAAGGACGGCAAGTTCTATCTGTTCTTCGGAGCCAACGACGTGCACGAAGGCGAGATCGGCGGCATCGGCGTCGCGGTTGCGGATCGGCCGGACGGCCCGTACAAGGACCTGCTGGGCAAGCCCCTGATCGGCGAGATTCACAACGGCGCTCAGCCCATCGATCAGTTCGTATTCCTGGACAAGGATGGCCGGTACTACATGATCTACGGCGGCTGGTCCCACTGCAATATCGCCAGGCTCAAGAACGACTTCACCGGATTCGTCCCGTTTGACAACGGCGCGGTCTTCAAAGAGATCACGCCCCAGGGCTATGTGGAGGGGCCGGTCATGTTTCTGCGGGACGGCAAGTACTATTTCATGTGGTCGGAAGGCGGCTGGGGAGGACCCCATTACAGCGTCGCCTACGCCATGGCGGACTCGGTGCTCGGGCCGTTCCAGAGGATCGGTAAGGTCTTGCAGCAGGACCCGGCCGTCGCCACCGGCGCGGGACATCACTCGGTCATTCACGATCATCAGGTGGATATCTGGTACGCGGTGTACCACCGCCGTCCGCTGGGCGAAACGGACGCCAACCACCGCGTGACCTGCATGGACAGGATGTATTTCGATGAAAAGGGATTCATTCAGCCCATCAAGATCACTCACGACGGTGTCGAGAAAAGGACGCTGCAACCCGTGAAGAGCCGCGACCCATAGACGACAGCGGTGGGCGGATTCGTCTTCCGTGAAGCGCCGTGTGCCGCAGATATGGATTCCCGCTTCCGCGGGAATGACAGCTTGGGGAGTCTCCGCGTTCCTGGCGTCCGGGCGTGAGTGCACTCGTCTGTCGTCATCCACTTCGTGAGGAAATTCGGGAATCCCCCGCCCGCATCCAATCAATCATAGTCCCGAATTCGGTGCGGCGTCGACGGCATTCCCGAGGTGTTGCAGGAAATCGAGAGCCTTTTGGCTGTCGTTCGAGGGATCGACCGCAGTATCCTTCGAGAGGACCCTGCCGTCCTTGCCGATGACGAAGGTCCAGCGGGCGAAGGTGTAGGGCCGCTTGAGGACGACGTCCTTGCCGTCGATCGTGGTCTTGAAGGATCCCCCCTGGCTGATCGGAACGCCGAACTGACGGGCGATGTGGCCGTTCACATCGGACAGCAGCGTGAAGTTCAGGTTCTGGGCCTCGCGGAAGAGCTTGAGGCTGTTCACCGAGTCCGCGCTGACGCCGACGACTTCGACGTCCAGGCCCCCCAGGTCCGCTGCCTGATCGCGATAGCTGCACGCCTGCTTCGTGCATCCGCCCGTCATCGCGGCGGGATAGAAATAGATCACGAGGTACTTGCCGCGACCGACGTGGTCTTGCGTCTGCCACAGGTCGCCGGTGTGGGTATTGGCGTTGAACTGCGGGGCCTTGTCTCCGACGGTCATCCCGGGCTCGGGCGGCTGCTCCCGCGCGCCGCCTGATACGACCCAAAACCCCAGCAACAAACACAGAATGCCAAAAGCAATGAAGGGGAATGTCCGACGCATGGCACAATCCTTTCACGTACACAGAAGCTGTGGACCGAGGTCGCGGCCGGCCCTTTCTGGCGGGTGTACGCACGGCGACGGCATTCGGTTCAGACGGGCGGGGACGGGCGTCTAATCCTTCGAGTGGTCCCGGCTGCTGCTCTTGGGACGGGCCAGCAGGCGGATCGGGACTTCCGGGGTCGGCAGCAGGTCCCGCAATCGGCCCGCGATGAAGCGACGGTGCGCCTCGTCGAACAGGCCGGGATCGTTCACGAACATCATGAACGTGACCGGGTTCGTCGCCACCTGCGTGACGTAGTAGATCTTGGGTGTTTTCGCGGACGAGCGACGGGCCCCCGACCGCTCGGTCTTGATGATCTCGAACGCCTTGTTCAGACGGCCCGTGCCGACGTGGGTGGTCGCCTGCTTGAACAGCTCCGCGGACAGGTCCAGCGTGCTCTGGACGTTCTTGCCCATCGTCGCGGTCGTGAAGGAGATCGGGGCGTACTTCAGGCCGGGCAGCACCTTCGTCAGGTACTCCTCGTAGTCGCCGGTGGCGGCCACGTCCTTGGCCAGGTCCCACTTGTTCACCACGAGGATGCAGGTCTTGTACTCGTCGGCGATCAGTTGCGCCAGGGTCTTGTCCGGCTGCGAAACCGGCTCCGTCGCGTCGATCAGCAGCCAGACGACGTCCGCCCGCTTGACCGAGCGGGTCGCGCGGACGCTGCTGTAGAACTCGATGTCGTTGGCCATCTTGCCCTTCTTGCGGACGCCGGCGGTGTCGATAACCATGAGGGTCTTGCCGTCCTTCTCGATCCGCACGTCCACCGCGTCGCGCGTGGTGCCCGGGATTTCGCTGACGATCACCCGCTCGCTGCCCGCGATGGCGTTGACCATGCTGCTCTTGCCGGCGTTGCGTTTGCCCACGATGGCGATCTTCATCACCGGCTCGGGCGGCGCCCCGGCCTCGATCAGGGGCGCGAGCCGCTCGAAGACGGTATCCAGCAGCACGGCCTTGTTCAGGTTGTTCTGGGCCGAGACGGGGAGGAACTCGCCGAAACCGAACTTGAGGAACTCTCCCGCGGCGGGGAACATCCTTCCGCTGTCGGCCTTGTTCGCCACGCCGAGGACGTTCAGGTCGTGCTTGCGGAGCAGTTCCGCGATCTTCGCATCCAGCGGTGTCACCCCCTCGCGGATATCGACCACGAACAGGACGAGGTCCGCGGAGGCGATGGCCTGGAGGATCTGGCCCTCGATGTGGTCGCTGAGCTGGTCGGAATCGACGATGCCGTAGCCGCCGCTGTCGATCAGCTCGAAGAACTTGTCGCCCCGCCCGATGAACGTGCTGACGCGGTCCCGCGTGACGCCCGCCGTCGGGTCAACGATGCTGATCATTTCCCCGGCCAGAGCGTTGAGCAGACTGCTCTTGCCCACGTTCGGCCGACCAATTATCGCTGCTACCGGTAATCCCATGGATTCTGCGTTCCGATCGAGTATGGATGCCCAATTCACGAGGCCTGATTGTACCGGAAAAGGCCTCGGTCGCCTAGTCGTACCGCCGGACGTGCTGCGGAATGTCCCGGCGCCTGTCAAAAAGTGGGCATTATTTTGTTTGACGCGCGGTCCCGAGATCGGTAGAATGAATTGCTCGATTGCCGCATGGAGGCGGGTAATACCTGTTGAGCATCACAAGCGGTCTTTACCAGACCCTTTGCGATTCGGCCGCGGACAACCCTCCACGGCCCTTTTTATTGCGCCCGACCCCGGCCGAAGGGGTCGCCACCCGCCAGGCCAAATGCCCCAAACTGTTGCTTGACAAGGGGTTCGGCACCGTCTATACTCATCCTTGCTTATCCGTCGTCGCCTCGTGTTGTGGGCGAGTTGTATTCGCGTGTGCCAGCCTCGGCGCGCGGGAAAACCGATTCCGACGGGTCAATGGGTCTGGTTTGTTCTGAGGTGCAGGCAGTGAAAGCAAGTGAAATGAGGCCGGGGATGGCCTTCATGATGGAAAACCATTTGTGCATCTGCACGGTCTCGACGCACGTGACGCCGGGCAACCTGCGGGCTTTCGTGCAGGCGAAGCTCCGACGGCTCTCCGACGGGACCATGATCGAGAAGCGTCTGCGCTCCACGGAAGATGTGGAACAGGCCTTTCTCGACCGCCGGGAGATGGAGTACCTCTACTCCGACAAGAACTCGCACATCTTCATGGACAACAAGACCTACGACCAGTTGACCGTCTCCGACGAGCTGCTCGGCGATTCGATCAAGTACTTCAAGCCGAACACGCCGGTGGTGGCCCTGACCCATGAGGGCAATATCGTATCGCTCGAACTGCCCAAGGTCGTGGAACTGGCGGTGGCGGAGACGACGCCGGTGCCGAAGGGTGCGACCGCCACGAACCAGATGAAGGACGCGACCCTCGAGGGCGGCCTGAGGATTCGGGTGCCTCCGTTCATCGAGGTCGGCGAGGTCCTTCGCGTGAACACGGAAGACGGCTCCTACGGCGGCCGGGCCAAGGGCTGAGAAGGCCGCGACCCGCCCCATCCACCGCGGGGCCGTTCATCACGCATCCACACGACGAGGGGGGATTGTCTTTGCGCACGCATCCGAAGAGGTGCGATTCCGCGCACCATCTATATTCCGCCAGTTGGGTGGCGCCGGCTGCATGGCCGGATCTGGGCACGTGCAATGGGGATTCACGGAGACCCTGAGTTGTCGTTCCAGCCAGACCTGCCCTCGACCCGATCGGGGGGAAAGCGGGAATAATGCAAAAATGTGAACATTTTGCTTGCTATAGGCGCACTGTATGCATAAACTTAATGCATAGGGTATGCATGACAGTGAGTTGAAAGGTGATAGCATGGCACGATTGACCATAGACTTTCCGGACGAAATCAACGAGATCGTCGAGAGACTGGCTAAGCAGGAAAAAACCTCCAAACGAGAGATTGTCCGCAAGGCGCTGGCCATGTACAATTACCTGAACGAGGAAGGTGTAAAGATGGGCGGCGAGAGGAACGTCGCCATCACGGACAAGAACGACAAGGTGCTGACGAGGATCGTCTTCGCCAAGTAATTGGGGGCAAACGACCCACTGCCTCCTCAAGGCGACGCCAGCATGGAAGACGGGAGAGCGACCATGACGGAAGATGCGCCGGTTTCGGATGTCGCTGCGAATCAGCCGCGAGACGTGGCTCCGGACGAGATCTACGAGTTGTTGCCCTCGTCCGAGCCCAAGCCCAAGAGCTTCATCGAGAGCTGGGGTGTCAGGTTCATGCTCGTGTTGCTGATCGCCATTGTGTTGATCACAGGGGTGTTTCTGTTCGGATGGCTCGTAACCCGCCCGACGATGAGCGATGTGACGACCATCCTCGAGCCAAAGGACGCCAACGACGCGTCGGCCTTGACTGCCCGCATCGACGCCCTCGAAAAGCTCTGCCAGAACCACCTCGACAACTATCGCGACCTGTTTCAACTGCTGATCCTGGGCGGCTTGGTGCCGTTGTTCACCCTGATCGCGGGATACGTCTTCGGCCGTAACCAGGCGGAGCGGAAGCAGCAAGAGGAAACGTAAACCCGCGATGGAAAGGGATTGGAAGTGGAGGGAGCACCTTGCCTGTACGTCGGCGTCGCCGAACCGCTGATCGAGAAGGCTCACGTGTGGCTGGCACACGTGCCGCCACCCCGAAGGGGCGACCGCGGTAGGACAACTGACACCCTCCCTCGCTCGTCCAGGCCACGAACAGGCCAAAGGACCTGGCGAGACAATTCTCAAGAGGCCTCCTGGCGGAGCCTGTCGTAGCAGGCCAGGATTCGTTCCAGAGTGGTTGGCCCGGAGAAAGGACCCTCGGACTCTTTCGCGATGCCATTGAAGGTCGACAGAATGTACTCCACGTCCTGCCGCTCGATCTCATAGAGCAGGAAGA
Organism: Phycisphaerae bacterium; assembly: GCA_017993835.1. GTDB lineage: Bacteria > Planctomycetota > Phycisphaerae > Sedimentisphaerales > Anaerobacaceae > PLanc-01. Next base: position 64,885 of record JAGOLX010000033.1, on the reverse strand, counting down.
AAGCAGCATCAAGTTCCGCCATCAGGTCGGCTCGCTCCATCGGGTCCCATTTGTGGACCAGCGGTTTGAATCCCGCTGCCTCGGCAAGTGGCTTCATGTCCTCGCTCACGCACGTCAGCTTGAGAACCCGCTCGCTGATCCACTTCTCCAGCGTCCCTTTCTTCTGCCAGGGGCAGCGTTGCTCGTAGAAATCCGGGCCAAACAGCGGGAGTTGCTCGACGATGAAGAGATTCAAGTGGATGTGCCCAACCTTCTGACGTGCCACATAGTCGAGTACAACAGCGTTGAGATTCGCCAGCAGGCAACACTCCAGTCTCGCGGGGGTGTCTTTCTGTGGTTTTATGAGCGGCGAGGTATTGATGGCGCCTGCATAGGGAATGAAGGACGCTAATACGGTTCTGGAATCCGTTGCTCGTGTAATGTCGCGGAACGCGAGGAACCACCTGCAATTCCGATTCGGCATGCGGGTCAGGACTTCCTGTTCATCCGCCCACCATCTTGGAGCAACCGAGAACTCAGGATTCTGATGTTCGACCAGGCTTGTCTCATATGTTTGCCCCTGGTTCATCCAATTCTTCGTCTCAACATAGACACTTCCGAATCGGTGATCGTACGGGCGAAACATCTTGGCTTCATAGAGCGGCAGGAACACCTGCTTTCGGTTCTTCCAGCAGGGACCCTCGCGTTTGAAGCCGCCTTCCTCAAGCTGCCGGGCGGTATGGAATAGCTCTGCGTCGTTCGTCTGATGGAACATGGTGACGAACTCGATCCCCCACGGATTGCCGCCTTCCTTGCGGTTCCTGTCGATGAGGACAGGGACGCGACGGTAGATCGCCTTGGTGATCTCCGCGTCGCGTCGCGACCGAAAGATCGGGCAGGTCCGCGTATTGGGGTTCAGGGACCGCAGGTCCTTCTTCGACAACGAGATGTGCCTGTCCCGTCCCTCCAGGTCCTCCATCTGATGGGCGAAGAAGACGAAATCCGCCGACTCCGACTTGCGCTCGGCGCCACCGAACAGCAGCACGGAGAACTTGTACGACCGGTGAACATCGGGAAAAATGGGGGTCTTGTTCTCGAAGTCATAGAGGCCCGTGAGCAAGTCATTGTCTACGATGTCGCCGAAGAAGGCCTTCGTCGTGTGGTCGGTGGCGATGCCTGAGGGGACGAGCAGGCCCACGCGACCCGTCGGCGCCACCAGACTTCGCGCCAGCTCCGCAAAGACGGCGTAGGTGTTGATATCGCCCCTGCCGCACAGGGGATATCGCTCACTGGCTCGGACGTACTCGAGCATCTTGTCTGCATCGGCCTTGGCTTGGAGGTACCGCTCGTAGATTCCGGGACGGGTCTGCTTGATCTCGGCGATCAGCCGACGTCGCGTCGCCGCATCCACCGCCGAGGCGATCTCCGGGACCACCGCGTCGAAGAACTCCCGTTCCTGGAGCTTCAGGCGTTCCCAGGGAGGATTCCCGATGACGCAGTCGAAACCGCTTCGGTCCGGCGTGAAGACCTGCGGAAACGTCGTCTGCCAGTTCATCGCCCGCGGGTCCATGTCGGGGTCCGTCACTAAGCTGTTGCCGCAGACGACGTTCTTGGAGAGGTCGGCCAGCGTCTTACCGGGCTGGGCTGAGCGGAGCCACAGCGATAGTTGCGTGATCTCGACCGCCTCGGGGGACAGATCGACGCCGAACAGGTTGTCGTGGAGGATGTAGTCGGCGATCCGGTCTCGGAGGGAGTCCGCTCCCTTGGGATCGACATGCTCCAAGGCGTGCACCAGATCCATGTAGCGATCTTCGAGGACTTCATAGGCCTGGAGGAGGAAGGCCCCGCTCCCGCAGGCGGGATCGACGACACGGATCGCGCGGAGCGCCTGAACCGCGTCTTCGACACAGCGTTTGAGCTTGCCGTCCTTCTTGTGGGGCTCGGGGTCGCTCACGTCGATTCCATGCTTGTCCTGGACGGCCTGGATTTTCTCATGTGCAGTCAGCCCGACCGTGCGGTCGGTGATGAACCTGGTGAATTCAGGCGGGGTGTAGTAGACCCCTCCTCTCTTTCGTTCCGCCGACTTCGCCATCCTGGGGGCGACAGGTTCCTCGCCTTTGGACTCGAAGAGGCCGCCTGCTGTGCGGATTCGCTCGATGTCGTTGATCGATTTCTCGAACAGGTGGCCGAGCACATCGACGGTGACTTCGGTCCCGAAGTCATAGTCCCCGAGGCTCTTGAAGAAGTCCGTCCAGTTGTCGTCGAGCTGGAGGTTGTCAACGCCGTCGTCTTTGCGGAACAGACCCCCGTTGTAGGCGGGCACGTCGCCGGACGGGCTTCCCTCGTCGATGCTGCGGAACAGCGACAGGAAGTTCTGCCACTTCGGATTCGTGACGCGGTAAAAGGCAGGAAGCTCCTTCCACGCGCGGAACAGGGATCGCGCGGGGAGCAACTCGCGGTCCTCGCAGAACGCCACGAAGATGATCCGGTCCACGAGTTTTTGCGCCATGCGGATGGCAACATCCAGCGGCTTGTTGTGGGCCGGACCAGTCAGGTATTGAATCAGGCGGACGCGATTGTCATGATAGTCGCTGTAGAGTTCGTCGCCGACCTCGCGTTGACGCTTTTCGGACTTCTCCAGCAACACGTCCGCGCGGGCCGCCTGTCCGATGCCGAGCGGCAGCAGGCCGCCGCGCTCGAACAGCCAATAGAACTCCAGGAATGTCTCTCGCTTGCGCAGCTCCTGGAGGGTGAAGAGCTGGTACACTCGCGGCGTCTGGCCTCTGTGGTAGAGCCGAAAGCTCACGATGTTCGACACGATCCCCCAGGGGCACTCGGGCACCTCAGCAAGGTAATCCCAGCATTGCTGGACGGGCGTGCGTCCATTGAACCGGTCGCGGTCCACGTTGACCGTTGGCCCTTTGAGTTCGATGACGGCTCGCGCCGGAATCTGCCGATGTGCCTCGAAGAATCCGATTGCGGCGTCGGCGGTCTGGTCGTTGAGACGGAACTTCGGCTTGAGGTTCCATTGGGTCTGGCCTTCCGAGAACAGGGTGTAACCCAGCGCCTCGCCAAACACCTGCGTGAGGAACTCGGCCTCGATATTGCTCTCGGTCTGCGTCTGGAGCTTGCCGCTGGACTCCAGTTCCGCCCATCTCTGGATGATCTTATACGCCTGCTCGCATCGGTCATCCTGCAGGCGGTTGTCTGAGGACTCCTTCCTCAGGTACGCCTGAACGAAGAGCGGCCTCTTCTGGCGGTGCTCGCCATATCGGGCCGGATCCATTCTTCGGAACAGGTATTCTTGTTTGGCACTCATTGTTCGATAGACAGCAGGGCTTCTCGTCGCATCGCTTTGAATCCCTCGCGGGCCAGTCAAATCAGAGTTGATTATGGGCGGTTGGGGGGAGGGTGTCAAGACCACGTCGGGCTTCACGCAGCATGAGCCGTCTGGAGTCTGCTGCCAAGGAAACACGGCATCTATCTCCCAGGCGGGGCTGCACGGAAGCCGCAGCGATGCGCGGGTTTCGAGCGACTTGCGTTTGTTGTGGATAGTTGACTGGCGGAAATACACAGGATGGCAGGCCGAGCGCCCAGTTTGCCCGATTATCCGCATTCCCAGTACTGATACGCAGGGGATTAGGGGCGCGAAGGGCCTTGCACCTGTACACGGGTTATCCACAAGTGCCACTTGCGAGGTGGATAACGTGTGAACAAGAAAAAAAAAACGTGCGCAAAGCCATTGTCCTGCTGTCCCTCGCTCCGGTGGAAAAGAAAACCGCCGGATGCGTATTGATTCGTCGCTCGTTCGCTGAATAATAGCACGCAGAATATGAGTGTTTCGTGAGGACGGATTGGGTCCTCCAGCAAGCACGGTTTTCGCTGGCGGACCTCCTGGCAGTTCTCCAGTGCAACCATAATCGAGAAGCAGGTATCGACAGGGATTCGGCGCAGGCTCTCTTGCGTCGGCTCGCCCTTGTCGGCAGGGAGACCTGATGCACGGCATAGTCACGGATGAGAACGCCCGCAGCGGTGCGGGCTGCGACACGACGGCGATCACGGATGAGCTGGCCAAGCGGATCGGCGTGCAGAAGTATCGAATCTGGTTTCAGAACAGCGCCCGGTTCACGCTGGCGGACGGGTACCTGCGTATCGGCGTCGCGAACCCCTTCCTGGCTACGTGGCTCGAAGGCCATTTCATCAAGGACATCCGGGCGGCCGCGGAGTCGGCGATGGGGCATCTGCCCGAGATCGCGTTCACGATCGACACGGAACTGTCGGGCGAACGTCGGCGGTCGGGCGCCGCCGGGCCTCGTCGCACGCCGGCGGCTGCGATGCAGGAGAGCCGGAGCGCCACGAAGGCCGGCGGATCATCCGAGAGCGTCGACGGGCTGCGCCTGACGCTGGACACGTTCGTGGTCGGCCCTTCGAACGAGCTGGCGTTCAATGCCGCCAAGGCCTTGATCCGCGAGCAGCAGAGCCCGTTCAACCCGCTGTTCATCCACGGCGGCTGCGGCGTCGGCAAGACCCACCTGCTCCAGGGCATCTGCAACGGCGTGACCCAGGCCCGCCCGCAGACCCGCTGGCTGTACCTGTCCGCGGAGGAGTTCGCCAACCAGTTCGTCCTGGCACTCAAGACCAAGAAACTGGAGGTCTTCCGACGCAGGATGAGACAGATGGACCTGCTCGCCATCGACGACGTACACTTCCTCGCCAATAAGCCCTCGACGCAGGAGGAATTCCTCCACACCTTCAATACGATCAGCCTGGCGGGCAAGCAGGTCGTCCTGGTCTCCGACGCCCACCCGAAGATGATCGCCCAGTTGTCGGAGAAGCTGGTGAATCGGTTCGTGTCGGGGATGGTGGTGAAGATCGAGGCGCCGGACTTTCACATGCGCTGCGAGATCTGCCGGCAGTTCGCCCGGCGGATGATGCGGATCTCGCCCGGCGGCGAGCCCAGGTCCAGGAGCGACCTGCCCGAGAACGTCATTCGCTACGTCGCCGAGCGGGTCCGCACGAACGTCCGCGAGATCGAAGGCGCGCTGCTGAAGCTCATCGCCTACGCGACGTTGCAGGACGAGAAGCTCTCGCTGGCCATGGCCGAGACCGTGCTCGCGGAGCACATCGAGCGGTGCGACCCGATCGTCCACGTCTCGGACATCGAGGCCGCGGCGGGCGCCTATTTCGGCGTCACCCCCGCCGGCCTGCACTCCGCCAAGAAGGGCCGAACCGTCTCCCTCGCCAGGCACTTCAGCATGTACCTGACCCGCAAGCACACGAACATGTCCTCCTCTGAAGTGGGTAGGTATATGGGCAACAAAAATCACGCAACGGTTTTGGTTGCGTGTAAAAAAATCGAAGAAATGCTCGAGCGCGACGCGGAAGTCCACTGGGACGGCCCCCACGGGAACAAGGTGGCCAAGGCCCGCGAGATCGTCGCCCGGCTCGAAGAGAGCATCACCCGCTGAGCCGAGGGCCCTCGTCCCCGGCGTCGTGCCCTCCGATCGCATATGTCACGAGTACATGAAAAGGCCAGAGAGTTCCTCGAATGCCAGAAGGCGTTTCGCCTGGGCGAACTGCTGACGGAGTCGTCGCACCCGAAGACGCAACGGCTCTCGCAGACTCTCGCGACCGACCTGCCGGCGGGGATTCGCCTGCTGCAATCGGTGGACGACGACATCCCGGCGGCCCTGGAGCGGATCTTCGCACAGGAGAGTCTCGACCGGCTCGTCGAGGCCCTGGCCTGCGCGATTCGCACCAGGCATCGGATCTTCTTCACCGGCTGCGGCGCCACCGGCCGGCTGAGCATCCTCCTCGAGGCCGCCTGGCGACGGTTCTGGCGAGAGGCAGAGCCCGAACGACCCGGCGCGGCGCGGATGCGAGACCTGTGCGTCAGCGTCATGGCCGGCGGCGACTTCGCACTCATCAAGTCCGTGGAGGGGTTCGAGGACTTCGCCGATTTCGGCCGGCATCAGATCCGCGAGGCCGGCGTCCAGCGCGGCGATGTCGTCGTCGCCATCACCGAGGGCGGCGAGACCTCGTTCGTCATCGGCACCGCTTGGCAGGGCCTCGACGTCGGCGCCCACGTGTTCTTCGTCTTCAACAATCCGACCGATCTGCTCCGCCGGCACGTGCAACGGTCGCGCGAGGTGATCGAGGAACCCCGCATCGGCAAGCTCGACCTGACGACCGGGCCCATGGCCATCACCGGCTCGACCCGCATGCAAGCGACGACAGTCGAATTGCTCGTCGTCGGCGCCGCCCTGGAGATGGCCTTGGCGGCAGAAGACAAGCGGTGGGCACAGCCCACCCTGCAGGACTCCGCAACCGAGATGGCCCTGGCGAAGCATGTAGGGTGTGCTGTGCACACCATCTCCTCCTATCGCCAGCTCTTCGAGACTCTGCTCGGGCAGTTGTCGAGTCCGCAGGCCGTCGCGGCGATCGCGCGGGCCGTCGAACTGGAGGAACAGATCTACCGCAGTCACGGCCTGGTGACCTACCTCGCCGATTCCCTGATGCTCGACGTCCTGACCGACACGACCGAGCGGTCGCCCACGTTCATGACGCCCCCCTTCCGCAGGGCCGGCGACACGATTTCGCCTGTCTCCTGGGCGTTCGTCAAGGACCCGGGTCGCTCGACGGAGCAGGCATGGCGCGAGATGCTCCAGCGGGAGCCTCGCGGCCTGACCTGGGGTCCGGAGGTCTTCAGACAGTTGAAAGCCCCCGCGCACATCCAGGCCAACCCGCCGAGACTGGACAACACCCAGATTCACAAGTTCCGCATCGGCAACGAGCCCGACCCCTCGCGCACGAATGCCCCCGACTCGCTGCTCGTCCAGGTCGGCAGCGTGCCCCATCATCCATCATCCATTATCCATAATCAATTCGGACGGACCGCCGCGATCACGTTCGGCCCCCCCGCCGGCATTTGTCATGCTGAGCGAAGCGAAGCATCTGGGCCACGAATGCAACGAACGCCGGTCTTCGCGGACGAGCAGATCCACGTCCCTTGCGACGTACCCGACTCGCCGCTGCGGCTGTGGGAACACCTGGCGATCAAGCTCATCCTGAACACGCTCTCGACCGCGACGATGGTCCGCATGGGCCGGGTGATCGGCAACGCGATGGTCTGGGTCTCGCCCAGCAACAAGAAACTCATCGACCGCGGCTGCCGGCTCATCGTGCTCCAGACCGGATGCACCTACGAGCGCGCCTGCGAGGTCCTCCACGAGGCCATCGAGGAACTGGCCGAGCGGGCCCAATGCGGCGAGGAAGTCCCCTCGCCCGTGGCGATGGCGATCGAGCGGATCCAGGCTGGCGCCAAGGAAACCCCATGAGGATAAGCACGAAATCCGAAATTCGAAATCCGACACAAGCACGAATGGTCAAAACCCGAAACTCCAAACGGACCGCCCGGCGTGCAACCTCTGTGGCGAGGGCGTCCCGCCCTTGCGTGGCGGGGGCATCTTGCCCCTGCCTTTCTTCCGGGCAACACAACCGAGGGCGGGACGCCCTCGGGACACAAGGGCAAGATGCCCTCGCCACGGTAACGCGAGGGTTTCCGCCATTTGGAGCCGTGGGATTTGTTTCGGATTTGCGTTCCCGCTCCGGCGGGGTCGAGTCTCGAGTTTCGAGTTTTGCCGTCGTCGTGTTTCTGTGTCTTTGCTCCTCCTGTCGTCTGGACCATGCGCCCCGTTTGGAGTTGGGCCGAATCGACGGCGTCGTGGAGGAGGAGATCCAAGCCGGGCATTTCCCCGGCGCAGTGGTCCTCGTCGGCCGGGGCAACAAGACGCTCTACCACAAGGCGTTCGGGCTGGCGATCTCCGAGCCGAACCAGGCGCCGATGCAGAAGGACACGATCTTCGACCTGGCCTCGATGACCAAGCCGATAGCGACCGCCGCGTCGGTCCTGGTCCTCGTGGATCGTGGCAAGCTCGATCCCAACGACTACGTCCGCGATTGCCTGCCCGCCTTCGCCTGCGGCGGCAAGGAGGACGCGCGAATCCGCCACCTCCTGACCCACACTTCCGGCCTGCCCGCGTACACCGACGCGAACTCCCTGAAGCAAAACAATGGCACCCCATGCCCGGAGAAGGTCATCGAGAGGATTTGCAGTCTGGACGCCCGGTCCAAACCGGGCGAGGAGTTCCGATACAGTTGCCTGGGCTACATCACGCTCGCGGAGATCGTGAAGGTCGTCTCCACTCAAAGCGTCGCTGATTTCACCCGCGCGAACCTGTACACTCCCCTCGGGATGAAGGACACGACCTACAATCCGCCCACCTCCTGGAAGGAACGAATCGCGGCGACGGAGATCGTGGACGGCGAGCCGCTCCGCGGGACGGTGCATGACCCGCTGGCCCGGCTCATGGCAGGCACGAGCGGCAACGCGGGCCTGTTCTCCACCGCCTCCGACTTGGCGATCTTCTGCAGGATGCTCCTGAACGACGGCAAGTGGAAGGGCAAGCGAATCCTCAGCCCCGCCGCGGTTGCGATGCTCACGACAGAACAGTCTCATGGCCGGGCCTATGGCTTCGACCTCAGTTCCAGCTACGCCTGGGTGAAAGGACCGAACGCCTCGCCGCTGGCCTTCTGCCACACAGGCTACACCGGCACCAGTCTCGTCTGCGACCCCGAGACCGGCGTCTACTTGATCCTGCTGACCAATCGCGCCCATCCCCACGACGGTGGAGCCACCAAGCCCGTCCGCGAGAAGCTCGCCCAGATCGTCTTCCCGCCGCGAGACAGCCACTGAACAAAGTGGAGCATCCGGGCATCGGAGCAGAACGCTTCTTCCGCTATGACTGCAATAGGGACTGGCCCTCTCCTCTTGTTCGCCCTTCTTCAGATTCACGCTTGTCAGAAACGGCCACTTCGCTATTATGGGAACTGATAGGGTGCTCCGCCCGATTAGAAAGATGATTGGCATGGTTGGGCCGCGTGCAGAATCACAGGATATCGGTCGCCGAATGCGGTGTGTTCGGCGGCGTGACACAGGGGCGGAAATGGCAGTACGGCGTTGCCTACACCGGCTGGGATTACGTTATCGTGTCCACCGGCGTCCGGTAGAGGGCTGTTTGGCAAGGCCCGACATTGTGTTCACCAGAGCGCGCGTCGCGGTGTTCATAGATGGCTGCTTCTGGCATGGTTGTCCGAAGCATGGTACTTGGCCCAAGACGAATAGTGAGTGGTGGCGGAAGAAGATAGTGGCCAATATGCAACGTGACCGGAGACACGACGCGGAACTTCGTTCGGCTGGCTGGACAGTCGTTCGCGTCTGGGGGCATGAATTGCCCGCATGTGCAGCAGAGAGAATTCAGTCGGTCTTGCTCCGCAATGTGAGATGATGGTGAATCAAATCAAGCACACGAATGAATCGCAATGCGTGAAATCGGTTGAGCTCTTCAGCGGCATTGGCGGATTCCGCCTTGCATGTGACGGCCTGGGCATTGAAACCGTGTGGGCCAATGATATCGATCCGCTTTCCTGCCAAGTATATGCAGATGCCTTTGGGGCAGACACGATTGCTCAGGGAGATATCCGAGAGTTGCACGATCGTGTCCCGCCGCACGATCTCCTCACGGCCGGATTTCCTTGTCAGCCATTCAGCAGCGCGGGAAAGAAGCTAGGCATTCGGGACTCCCGTGGCACTCTCTTTCAGGAGATCGTGCAGATACTAGAGCGTCATTCCCCCCAGTGGTTTGTCTTGGAGAACGTGAAGCGTCTTCTGACCATGGAACAAGGTGACCATTTTGCGACCATTCTTCTTGCGTTGAGTGAACTGGACTACTTTGTCGAGTGGCGTCTTCTGAACGCGACGTTCTTTGGGCTCCCCCAGAATCGACAGCGTGTGGTAATCGTCGGCACGCGCATGTCAGACATTAGCTCCGCGAAGGTTTCGCTGGCCACTTTGAATGATCTCTCCAGTACGATTCGGCATGATCTCTTTGGCCTTCAGAACTACGCAACTTGGCGCGACCTGACCCGCCACAAGAAGAAATTTCCGACGTGGGGCCTCTGCTACATGGGGAGGTTCTACTGCTCTGAACTTGAGGCTTTCTCGGAAGCGAAGGACTTGCCAACACTCGCATCGGTGTTAGAGGAGAATCCCCCGGCGGAGTTCTTCATGGATGAGACAACCAGGGAGAGGATCAAGGCAAGTGTATTTGTCAATCGCCTCGTAGACGGAGTCCGAATTCTGTACAACCAAAACGGGGGTGCAAGAATGGGTTATACTGTCTTTGGCACAGATGGCATCGCTCCAACGCTCACTGCATCACATAGTCGGCACTACGAGCGATATGAAGTTGGGCCCCGATACCGGCGTCTGACAAATATAGAGTATGCGAGATTGCAGGGCTTTCCGGACAATCACTGTTCGGTCGCTTCCGAGTTCAATCAGTATATCCTCTATGGCAACGCCGTTCCTGTGCCACTGGCGAAATGGGCAATTGCGCAGGTAGTACTTGCACGTGGCCTTCACGTCCGCACACTCGAACCGATAGCATATTCCCAGATGAGCCTTGGCCTATGACCAGTGCGAAAGACATAAGAAATGACATCCATAGGCGCCTTCGCGATATTGTGTCAGTCGTAAACGCCGCTCTCAAAGGGCATCGGGCACTTTCAGACCTCAAGCCGACCATAGAACGTCTGGGCCGAGGTGGCAAATTGCCTCATTGGTATCGCAGCCTTGAACGGAGTGGGACTCTGCCAAACCTTGATGGAAAGAGCCTGGGGAGCGTTCTTGAAATGGTCCTTGTGGCGGTTCTTGAGCGCAAGTTCTATGGCCACACTTCGCTGGTTCCCTTCAGCATAAATCCGGCTCGTGGTGTCGATATACCTACTCTGGAACTGGGAGTGAAGTCGCCCTCAGAGAACTATTGCACCAGCGAACCTTTCTTCTCCGCTTATGAGCGTCTCATCGGTAACACGCACGATGCCATAGTTCTTCTTACAGACTATCAGATCAGAAAGAAAACACCGCCATTGCGCATCCAGATTATCAAGCATGCTTATCTGAATGGGAGTCAGATTGCAGATAAGAATCTCTGCGCCATTGCGATCAAGTATCGTGGGAGATTGCTCAAGGGCAATGTTCCTGAACTCAAGAAGATCGTCCGATTCCTTGCCTATGTGAACCAAAGCGATTGGGAAGCAAAGGCGATTCTGAAACTCTTGTCCGGTGAACTGAGCGATGCGGCTACCGAAGCGGAAGTAGCTCGTCTGACCACGGCATTCCGCAAGGCTCAGGCACAGAAAGGAAACAGATCAGAAGAGGCAATTCCAGACGTGTGGCTTGAACGGGTCAGAGCCATCCTTGATGTGTCACCGCGATGGATTGCAGTCGTGAACGCGGCCGACAACTGGGTAATTGAGACACAGAAGGATTTCGCTCGGTATCCAAATGACAACGAATGGCAGAGGTTTCTTGACAGTCCCTTGGACGGCGTCATCGGAATGTCCTATGCGTTGCAATGGCGATACGATTTTGGACCACTCTTCCGCCAGAACGGTGGGGAGGAGATTTGAAGTCTGAGGGGGAATTCCGGAGACAGCATACTTGATTCTCCGACCGCTCTGCTTTCCGGCCTCGCTTGGGCGGTCGCACGAGTCGGCCAACGATGGCCTCGATCCGATCGAGAAACGCCGGCATGCCGAGTGGCCGGCCGGTTCGTTCGCGCCGACGCCACGATTCCTCTTGCTGCGCATCCAAGGGCTCCATCATCCATGTGGGGTGTGCTATGCACACCGTCCGGTCTTCCCGATGCTTGGGTTTTTGCCGGGTACAGCCCGCCCTGCTCTGCTCAGTTCGTCAGGCCCGCGATAGCCGCGCCGATCAGGGTGGCGTTGTCGATGCTCACGATCTCATAGTAGACGTGCTTACGCTCGACCAGGTACTGCGTCAAGTACCGCTCGATCTTCTGGCGGAGGGACTTGAGACGGTAGAAGGTCGTGCCCTCGGCGACGATGCAGACGGGCCGGCAAGGGTTGCGGCCCTTGCCCGACTTGAGGGCGGCCGACGACAGGTTGGCGGCGGTCAGCTTGGCCGCCCGCTCGACCAGGGCGTCCACGAGGTGGTACACCGTGACGATCTCGTCGTCCGCGGCGCCGACCAGGGCGGTCGAGACCGGGTTGTCCCCACCTTCCGGGCGACTCAGGAAGTTGCTGATGTCCTTGGTCGTGGCGGCTTCGATGCCCGTCAGCGATGCAGCGGTCGCCTTCGAGAACAGACCCCTGGTCGCGGCGGCCTGGACCGTCGCCAGGCACAGCGGCCCGATGTACGCGCCGGAGATCATCTTCTCGAACGTGTTGACGCCCGGGCACACGGACGCGGCGTCGAACTTCTTGTCGATCCGACCGCGGGGGGCCTTGCCGAACCCGCCCGATTCCACGTTGATGATCTGGCTGCCGTCGAGCTCCAGGTCCTTCGCCTTGCCGATCTTGCTGTTGAGCTCGATGTAGGCGGTGTTCGTGCCGGTCCCGAGGATGAAGCCGATGTAGCTGTCGAACCGCCTGCCGCTGGTCTCCGCACGACCCGCCAGCAGCGTCGCGACCGTGTCGTTGAGCAGGACGAAGTGCTTTTCCTGCGACACGCCCAGCTTGCCCAGGGCCTTGCCCATGTTCTCGCCGATCATCTGGCCTGCGGCCTCGGGGGCCTTGATCTCCTTGGAGAAGTACAGCGCCCGCCCGTCCTTGCTGGGGAACATCTCGATGGGATACGAGAAGCAGAAGCCCACGTTGGGACTCTTCGTCGCGATGCCTTTGACGTAGCCCGCCATGGTCCCGAAGAACTCGTCCTTGCCGACCTGGGCGGTGATGCCCGGCATGGGGAAGACCTTGAAGTCCGCGATCTCCGGCTCGCCCACCTCGCGGAACGTGACGGTCGCGATGCGGAAGTTCGTCCCGCCCGCGTCCATGACGATCACCGGCTCGTTGCGGGACAGGGCGCGGTCGGTCCCGATGTAGGTGGGCAGCATGGCCAGCGAACTCTTCTTGCCCGCCAGGCCCTTGTCCATCTCGCTCAGGAAGGCGTCGCACGTCTCCTGGATCTGGATGTCCCCATGGTACATGCCCTGTTCGCTGAGAAACGCCTTGGCCCGGCCCCGTGCATCTTTCACTGCCCAACCCTCGTCATTTGCTATTTACGATTTACTATTTACGATTTTGCGCCGCACCCGATGAATCGGACACGCGCCGCGGCACTCAAATAGTAAATCGTCAATCGTAAATCGTCAATCCTCATACCCGTCGGAGTGTTCGGTGTGCCATTTCCAGGCGGTTTCGACCATGTCTTCGAGGGCGGGCTTCTGCGGCTGCCAGCCGAGTTCGGCCTTCGCTTTGGTCGCATCGGAGGTCAGGATAGCCGGATCGCCGGGCCGGCGGGCGGTCTCGACGACCTTGAAGTCCCGGCCGGAGACCCGTCGGACCGTCTCGATCACCTGGCGGACCGAATACCCCTGGCCGTTGCCCAGGTTGAAAGCCATTTCCGCGGACGTTTCGAGCCGGTCCAGGGCCAGCAGGTGCGCCCGGCACAGGTCGTCGATGTGGATGTAGTCGCGGATGCAGGTGCCGTCGGGGGTGGGGTAGTCCGTGCCATAGACCTTGATGTCCGCCCGTTTGCCCATCGCGGCTTGGATAATCAGCGGGATCAGGTGGGATTCCGGGCGGTGGTCCTCGCCCCGTCGGCCGTCGTCGCCCGCGCCGCAGGCGTTGAAGTAGCGAAGGGCGGCGAATCGCAGCCTCCCGGTCCGGACCTGGTAGTGACACATTCGCTCGACCGCCAGTTTCGTCTCCCCGTAGGGATTGATCGGCTGCTTGGGGGCGTCCTCGGTGATCGGGACCTTCTCGGGCATCCCGTAGACCGCAGCGGTACTGCTGAAGACGAACTTCCCGACGCCTGCGGCCTCCATGGCCGAGAGCAGGTTCTGCGTGTTCGAGAGGTTGTTGCGGTAGTACCGCAGCGGCTCCTGCACCGACTCGCCCACCTCGATGGAGGCGGCGAAGTGCATCACCGCCTCGATCTGGCGATCCCGGAGAACTCGCACGAGACCGTGGTAGTCGCCCAGATCACCTGTGACGACCTGAGCACCCTGGACCGCGCCGCGGTGACCTTTGCTGAAGTTGTCGAAGACGACAGGCTCATGGCCGTGCGCCATGAGCAGGGCCGTCATGTTGCTCCCGATGTACCCGGCGCCGCCGCAGACAAGAACCCGCATGGATTTTCCACTCACAATTTACGATTTACTATTTACGATTCAAAAGCGCGCCGTGCACGAGGCAAGGCGCATGGCGTCAAATAGTAAACCGCAAATCGTAAATCGTCAATGCTGGAGCTTGCGTTCGACGCGTTTAACGACCTCGGCCGCGAGGTCGGGATCGGTCCCCAGATCGATCCAGGCCATGCCCTGCCGCTGTTGCGGGCTGACCTCGAAGCCCAGGAGAGTGGCTTGGCTACGGGTGTGCATCAGGTAGGCCTGAGACACGCCGGCAACCTCGTTGCCCGGCATCGTCAGACGCTGGACCCGCGCGTCGCACTCGATCTGCGGGCCGTCGGCCTGGGCGGTCACTCGCAGCTCGACTATCCTGCGGACCGACTGGACGTTGGCCTCCGCTGCGCTGTAGCCGCCCACGTTGTCGCACTGCCAGACCTCGAAGAACTGGCCCGCCCGCAGGGGTCGGGTTCGGACCACGCCGTGCTCGGCGTCCAGCTTCTCGATGGCAAAATGCATGTCCGCCAGGACCTTGTGTGCCGCTTCCATGACTTGGGCGGTAGTGATGCCTTCCGGACAGGCCAGACGAGCCGGCCCGGAGGCATGGTCGGGCGCGGCGCATCCCAGCGACAACATCGCCCCCGCCAGAGCGGCAAACCACAGTATCTCGATCCTTCGATTCATCCTGTTCAACCTTCCTGGGGCGGGTCGTACCCGCCATCGGTTCTTGCAGGGTGAGCCGTGCCCACCGCTGCCTGCACGGGATTGTACCGAACATGGTGCCCTCCGGCAATCTCGGATCGTGAGCAGGAGAAGGCACGCAGGGTGCGTGATCGTTCTTGCGGCCTCCTGCAGAGCGGCAAGACGTTGCTGCGACTCTGTCATTCCTGCACAAGCAGGAATCCAGAAACCGTGGCATGCAACGTATTCCAGGAAGTGGATCCCCGCTTCCGCGGGAATGGCACTCCAGGGTCTCCGTGAACCCCTATTGCACGCGAGCAGATGCGGTCATGCACCCCGACACGCACGTCGAGTCGATTCCGGTTGAGGACCCGGGGGACCCCGCGTATAATTGCCCGCGGTTTGAAAGATCGCGGTGGAAGCGGTGTGCCCGGCACACCCGACAAGAAAGAGAATGGTGCCAATGAAGTCGTCACTTCGACAAATGGTCTGCCCCTGCTTGCTTGGATTGTGCGTCCTGTTCGCCGGCTGCCGACGGGGCAAAGAACCGGCGTCGCCCATGGTCATCACCACCCAGAGCGGCATTGAGATGGTGCTCATCCCGGCCGGATCGTTCCAGATGGGCAGCAACGCGGGCGGCGAGGACGAGCGTCCCGCGCACACGGTACGGCTCGGGTCCTTCTGGATGGACCGCTGCGAGGTCGTGCAGGAGGAGTTCAAGAAGTACCAGATCTCCGACCCGTCGCACTTCAAGGGGGCCCGCCAGCCGCTCGAGCAGATCAACTGGACCGACGCGGCCCTCTACTGCAACGACCGGTCAATGGCGGAGGGTCTGACGCCCTGCTACGACGAGGAGACCTGGTCCTGCAACTTCGACGCCAACGGCTACCGCCTGCCCACGGAGGCCGAGTGGGAGTGCGCGTGCCGCGCGGGCACGAGCACCGAGTACAGCTTCGGCAACGGCGCGGGCCGACTGAACGACTACGCCTGGCACGCGGGCAACTCCGGCGCGACCACCCACCCGGTCGGCCAGAAGAAGCCCAACGCCTGGGGCCTCTACGACATGCACGGGAACGTCTCCGAGTGGTGCAACGACCGCTATGCCAGGGACTACTACAGTAGCATGGGCGTCCCGCCCATGAACACGGGCAAGATGCCCGTGCTACGTGAAATCGAGAATCCGCGAGGGCCCGCAGAGGGACAGGAGCGGGTCCTTCGCGGCGGAGCGTGGAATTCCAGTCCCGAGAGCTGTCGGTCGTCGTATCGGGCCAGCGATCCCGCCATCGACGACACGTGCCTGGCCAATGACGCCATCGGATTCCGCTGCGTGAGGAACGGCCCCGCCGAGTCACCCAAAACCACCGGGACTTCAGGCGTCGCGTCCGCCGCGACCCATCAGGCAAGTGGAGGTGCAACCATGTCCTCTCGACCGAAGTCCAAAACGGGGTTCGTCTGTGACGAGATCTACCTGGAGCACAAGACGACGCCGGGCCACCCGGAGTCGCCGCAACGGCTGACCGCGATCACCGAACACCTCAAAGCCGTCGGGCTCGACGCCCAACTGGTCCGTCTGGCGCCCCGGCCGGCAGAGGAGAAATGGCTTCGGACGGTCCACGCTGAGAGCTACATCGAACGGGCCCGTCTGGCCTGCGCCGCGGGCGACGACTATCTCGACTCAGGCGATGTCCCGATCTCGACGAAATCGTACGAGGCCGCGGTCCTGGCGGCCGGCGGGGTGCTCACTGCGGTCGATGCCGTCATGGCGGGCAAGGTCGCCAACGCCTTCTGCGCCGTCCGCCCGCCGGGACATCACGCGGTGGAAGACCGGGCGATGGGCTTCTGCATCTTCAACAACGTCGCCATCGGTGCGAAATACGCCCAGCAACAATACGATCTCGCCAAGGTTCTGATCGTGGATTGGGACGTCCATCACGGCAACGGCACACAGGCAACCTTCTACGAGGACCCGAGCGTGCTCTACTTCAGCGTCCACCAGTACCCGTTCTATCCCGGTTCCGGCGCCGAGCGGGAGATCGGGCGAGGCAAGGGCCTGAATACGACGATCAACGTGCCGCTGCCGGCGGGCTCAGACGACAGCGATTTTCTGGAGGCCTTCGAGAAAAAACTGCGACCGGCCGCGGTGGCGTTCGCGCCGGACTTCGTCCTGGTCTCCGCGGGCTTCGACGCCCACGAGAACGACACGCTCGGCGGGATGCGAGTCACCACCGAGTGCTTCGGCAAGCTCACTCGCATCGTCAAGGAAATCGCCGAGCAATGCTGCAAGGGCCGCCTGGTCTCCGTATTGGAGGGCGGCTACGGCCTGGACGGGCTGGCCGCATCGGTAGAAGCCCATATCCGCGTGCTCATGGATTGACAATCGAATGCTCTTCCAAACCCTGCCTTTCTTCATATTCTTCGCACTCGTCTACGGCGGATACCTGCTCGTCAAAGGGACCCGGCTCCGCCTGCCCTGGCTGCTCGCCAGTTCCTACGTCTTCTATGCCTGGCTCAGTCCGCTGTACCTGATCCCGCTGGCCTACGCGACGGTCGTGGACTACCTCGTCGCCGGGCGAATCGAGAAGGGCTCTCACAAGCGCGCCTGGCTGACTCTGAGCATCGTGAACGACGTGGCCGTGCTGGGGTTCTTCAAGTACGCAGGCTTCGTCGCGGAGAACGTCAACCTCCTGCTCTCGTCTCTGCACGTGTCGTACGCGATCCAGACGCCGAGCTTCCTGTTGCCCGCGGGCCTATCGTTCTTTCTCCTGCAATCCATCGGCTACTCCATCGACGTCTATCGCGGCACGACGCAGCGGGAGAAGAGTTTTCTTGCCTACGCCGCATTCGTCTCATTCTTCCCGCGACTGCTGGCGGGTCCCATCGAGCGCGCCAACCATCTCCTGCCGCAACTGCACGGCGAGGGCCGGGTCACTCTGCGGGATTTCACCGACGGCCTGTCCATCTTCGTCGTCGGGTACTTCAAGAAGGTCGCGTTGGCCGACTACCTGGCGATCTACGTCGCCAAGGTCTACGCGGCGCCGGGGGAATTCCAGTCGCCCGCCCTGCTGCTGGCGACGTTCCTGTACGCCTGGCAGATCTACTTCGACTTCAGCGGCTACACCGACATGGCGCGCGGCATCGCACGGATGATGGGCATCCGACTCATGCTCAACTTCGACAATCCCTATCTCGCGATCAGTATGGGCGACTTCTGGAAGCGCTGGCACATCAGCTTGTCCTCGTGGTTCCGCGACTACGTCTACATCCCGCTGGGGGGCAATCGCAAGGGCAAGTTCGCGACCTACCGGAATCTCTTCATCACGATGGTCCTGTCGGGCCTCTGGCATGGCGCCGCCTGGACCTTCGTCCTCTGGGGCGCGGTCCACGCCCTCGGCAACTTCGCGACCCGCGAGCTGGAGCGAACGCCGTTTTATGTCCGCAGGCTACCGACGATCGTCAAGCAGCTCTTCGTCTTCGTGCTGGTGACATTCGCCTGGATCTTCTTCCGTGCCGGCAGCATCGGCGACGCCTGGACGATTGTCGCGAGGATCTTCACCTCCGGCTGGGCGAATCCGAACTGCCCGATACTGATGCTCCTGTTGATCGCGGGCGTGTGGTGTTATGAGTTCCTGTTCGAATCCCGGCTCCGCGCCATCCTGGAGATTCGGCTCGTGCGGATCATCCTGATGATCCTGTTGCTCGCGTACCTGGTTCTGAACGTGCCGGCCCAGGGCCAGCCGTTCATTTATATGCAGTTCTGAGGCATAACGTGAATCTGACACCGGACCTTATCGTGGGGCAAAGCCGTGTAGGGTGGGTTCTCAACCCACGCGTCGAACGCACCTGGATCGAAGAGGCGCATGGGTCAAGGACCCACCCTACGGACTCCCGGTGGTTTTCTCCATGTTCTTCTGACAGGTGTTCCGCATGACACGAACAACCCAGGCGAATCCGGCAAATAGCGATGCTGTCCCGCCGTTCGACTGCTCGCACGCCCTGCGGCTGTCGGGCGCGGACTGGCTCATCGTGGCTGTGGTCCTGCTGGCGCTGATTGGCTCTGGCCCAACCGGCTGGCAGCAATTCGAGAAGCTCGAGCCCGGCGACGACTACCGCGTGCCATACGAACTGGGCAGCGATTACTGGCTCTACAGCCGCTACTGCCGTGGCGTGTGCGGCAAGGCACAATCGCTCGTGATCGGCGATTCCGTCGTCTGGGGCCATTACGTGCCGCCGGACGAGACCCTTTCGCACTACCTCAACGAGTTCTCCGGCCAGGCGCGATTCGCCAACCTCGGCTTGGACGGCACACACCCCGCGGCGCTGGAGGGTCTGCTACGATACTATGCGCCGCGTTTGCGCGACAAAACCATCCTGCTGCACTTCAACCCGCTCTGGATGACCTCCGTCAAGCACGACCTGCAGACGGACAAGGAATTCCGCTTCAACCACTCGGATCTGGTCTCGCAGTTCACGGTCAAGATCCCCTGCTACAAGGCGCCGTTCTCGCAGCGTGCACGAATCGCGTTGCGGCGGACGATCCCCTTCGCCAACTGGATCACCCATCTGCGAACCACGTATTACGAGAGCATGGACGTCCAGAACTGGACGCTCCAGCATCCGTACCAATGCCCGCTGGCGGCGCTGACTCGCGGCCTGCCTTCGCTGGGCGGCGCGCCCGAGCCGACGGGCGGCACCTGGGTCGAAAAGGGCGCCAAGAAACAGGGCCTCGCCTGGGTCGAGCTGGACACGTCGCTGCAATGGCAGTTCTTCCGCCGGGCCCTGGACCTCCTCCACAGCCAGGGCAATCGAGTCTTCGTCCTCGTCGGGCCGTTCAACGAGCACATGCTCAACGACGCGGACGCCGCGACCTACAACACGATCAAGACCCAGGTCGCCGATTGGCTCGAAAAGAATAAGGTCCCGCATTTTGTCCCGCAGGCACTGCCAGCCGAGCAGTACGTGGACGCCAGTCACCCCATCGGCGAGGGCTACGCCCTTCTGGCCCGACAGATCCTCGACCAGCCGGCCTTCGCGGCTATGGTCAGGCAGTGAGGACTCGGGGTATTTCACATCCCCAGGTTGCTGGATTCCTGCGTGCGCAGGAATGACAGGGTCGGTACCGCGTCTTGCAAGACACCCTCGAATCGTTGGCTCACTCCCGGCTTGTCATTCCCACGCAAGCGGGAATCCACTTCGCAGGACACAACGGAATACTCCGGCTATACACCAGTCCTTGTGTCGAGCACACCGGTGAACGACTCGGGGACAGGGGCTTCGAACGTCAGCTCGTCGCCTGAAGGCGAACGGATCGTCAGCATCTTCGCGTGGAGCATCATGCGCGGATACCTCTGCTGGAGGGTCCGCTCGCCGTAGAGACGGTCGCCGACGATGGGGTGGCCGACGCTGTAGAGATGGACGCGAATCTGGTGCCGCCGGCCGGTTTTGGGGTAGGCCTCGACGAGGGTGCGGGCGGGGAATCGGCGTACGACCTGGTACTCGGTGAGAGAGGGTTTGCCCCGCTGGGCGTTGACGCCGACCCGGCCGGAGCCGAAGCGGGCCAGCGGCTTGTCGATCTTGCCCCAGTCGTCCGCAATCACGCCGTGCGCCAGCGCGAGGTACACCTTGCGGGCCCTGCGGGTCTCGAATTCCATGTTCAGGTGCCGGTGCGCATCCGCGTTGCGTGCGAAGAGGATCACGCCGCTGGTGTCCTTGTCGATCCGGTGCACGATGAAGAGCGTTTCGCCCCGCTCGGCGCAGAGCCGCTCGAAGAGGGACGGCTCCTGGGGGTTCTGCTCGGGAATGGCCGCCAGCCCTTCCGGCTTGTTCACGACAACCAGGTCCGTGTTTTCGTAGAGGATGTCGAACATCAGTCAGCACACCTCACGAAGATGAAATCCAAATATCGAAACCCGAAATCCGAAACAAGCACGAATGACCGAAATCCAGAATTCGAAACGGTTCCGCTGATCCGGCGATAGCATTTCGAGCGTTTGGATTTCCCTATTTGGATTTGTTTCGGATTTCGAGTTTCGATATTCGGTTTTTCCTGATCCACTGCGCAAGGCGCCGCCAAGAATCACATCGTGCGGCTGGCCTCCGACGGGCCATAGTACGTGCAGTACGTTCGGTCGGACTCCCAGACCGTGACACAGTGGAGCCGGCCGGGATGGAACTGGTCGGCCAGCCGCTCCCAGGCGAAGACCGCCAGATTCTCCACGGTCGCGATCCGATCCCGAAACTCGGGCACGTCGAGATTCAGGTTCTTGTGGTCCACGAGCTGCATCAGGCGAGAGTCCACCGTCTGCTCGAATTCGCCAATCCGAAGCATCGGGCCGTCGGCGGGCGTGCAGACCGTGACCTCGACGATGTAGTTGTGGCCATGGCCGCTCGGATTGGCGCACTTGCCGAACACTGCGAAGTTCTCCTGCTCGGAGAACGCGTCGTTCCAGAGCTTATGCGTCGCGGCGAACTCGAACTTCTCGCTGAAGTACATCATGCCGGGGGCCTTGGTATCCATCGTGACCTTCCTGTAAGGATTCAGGTTGAGCGAGAGCCGATCCACCTGTGCTTGTTCGAACTTGTCGGCCAGGTGGTCGTGGGCCAGCCGCAGGACGTGCAGGACCGCGCGAAGCGGCATGTGTTCGGCGCGACCGAGGTGCTCACGAATCCGATCGGCGAAGACCAGCACCGCGAACCGGCGGGCGATCTTGTCGATCTCGCTGACGTTGACCACCAGGCCCGTGTCCGGCTGGACGGGTCCCACCAGCTCGACCGCCAGCTCCAGGAAGATCGTCAACCCTTCGCCGGCGGGCTTGGACGCGTACGAATTGAATCCCGGGCTGTCCTCCGCGAGGAACGGATTGATCGAGAACCGAACCAGCCTGCCCAAGCGAACCATACGAAACCCGGATATCTATTATTTACGATTCACTATTTACTATTTGTGTGCGTCCGGGCGTGAACTGTTGCCTCGCATGGAGACCCGATCGCAAATCGTAAATCATAAATCGTAAATCCTCACTGCCCCTTGTCGTGGTGCATCAGGCTGAGCACTTCGCTGCGACTGCGGGCGTCCCGCTTGAAGATGCCTCGCAGCGCGGAGGTGACCATCATGGAGCCGGGCTTGCGAATCCCGCGGATCGTCATGCACCCGTGCGAGGCCTGGAGCACGACCGCGACGCCCTGCGGCTTGAGGTTCTCCATGAGGAAATCGGCGATCTGGCCGGTCAGACGCTCCTGGGCCTGCAGGCGGTGCGAGAAGTTGTCCACGATTCGCGCCAGCTTGCTGACGCCCAGGACCTGGCCCGTCGGCAGATACGCAACGTGGGCCTTGCCGATGAACGGCAGCAGGTGGTGCTCGCAGATGCTGTAGAACGGGATGTCGCGAAGCAGGACGATCTCGTCGTACTTCTCCGTGAAGACGCTCTGCAGATGGATGTGCGGATCCTCGAACGTGCCGCCCAGCAGCTCGGCGTACATGCGTGCGACGCGTTCCGGCGTCTTTCTCAGTCCCTCGCGACCCGGGTCTTCCCCGACCGCCAGAAGGATCTCTTCCACTGCCTTGCGGATGCGCTCGGCATCGATTGCTCTGTTCTCTTGAGCCATTATCGCTTCTTATTCACCAAATTCATCAGATAGGTTGTCAGCAGGCGGACACCGAAACCCGTGCTGCCCAACGTGGCGCACTCGGTCGCCTTGGCAAACAGGTCCATGCCCGCGATGTCCAGATGCGCCCACTTCGCATCGCCGACGAACTGGCGAAGGAACGCCGCGGCGCTGCAGGCGCCGCCCCAGCGGCTGCCGGTGTTCTTGAGATCGGCGATCTTGCTCTTCATTTCGTCGGCGTATTCGTCGTCACTGGGCAGGTGCCAGACCTTCTCGCCGCTGTCCTTGGCGGCCTTCTCGATTCGCGAGATCAGATCGTCGTCGTTGCCCATCAGGCCGGCCTTGTACGTCCCCAGAGCGACCATGCACGCACCGGTGAGCGTCGCGATATCGACGATCACGCCGCACTTCTGCTTCGCGGCGTACGCGATCGCATCGCACAGGATCATCCGCCCTTCCGCGTCCGTGTTCAGGATCTCGACCGTCTTGCCGCTGTAGGTCGTGACGATGTCCCCTGGGCGGAAGCTCGTCCCGCTCGGCAGGTTCTCTGCGGACGGGATCACGCCCAGCACCGAGACCGGCAGCTCCATCTCGGAAATCGCACGGATCGTCGCGAGCACCGCGATGGCTCCGCTCTTGTCGAGCTTCATCTGGTCCATGTCCTGGGCGGGCTTGATGCTGATGCCGCCGGAATCGAACGTGATGCCCTTGCCCACCAGCGCGATCGTGGGCAGGTCCCTGGCGGGCTTCTTCCGGGGGGTGTACTTCAGCACGATCAGTCTCGGCGCGCTGCGACTGCCGGCGCCGACAGCCAGGATGCCGCCCATCTTGTTTCGCCGGAGCTGCTTCTCGTCGAAGACGGTACAACGCACTCCCTTGAGCCCGCGAGCCAGGTCCTGCGCCGCTTTCGCCAGCGCGGGCGGATCGATCACGTTGCCCGGGCGATTGGCGAGCGTCCGCGCGTAGGCCTGGGCCCGCCCGACGACCGCGCCGGCCGACAAACCGGACGCGAGAGCCTTGAGCGTCGCGGCGTCGGAGTCCACGATCTCGACCGAGAGCGAGGAGGGCCTGCCGTTGCCGCTGGCCGTGATGTACTCGTCGTAGCGATAGGCGCCGAAATGGACGCCCTCGGCCATCGCCCGGCCCATGGCTTGCCCATCGAGGTCGCCTGCGAAACCGCGGTGCAACGCCAGCGAGACGTGCTTGACCTTCATCTCGACGGCGCGGTTGGCCGCGGTGGCCGCGGCTTTGCGGAGCGTGTCGAGCGTCGCCTTCTTGCGATCGCCCAATCCGAGGAGCAGGATGCGTTCGACGCCGATCCGCCCATTGCCATAGACTACCGCCTGGGTCTTGGCCTTGCCGGTGAAATCGCCGATCTTAGCCAGTCGAGCGATAGCGCCGTCCAGTTTCTTATCGAGCGCTGCGATCGGCTCGCCGGGATCGCCGTCGGAGAACCGACCGATGACGAGCATGCCCGTCCTGCACTTGGCAAGGTCGGTCCTGGTTGTCTTCACGTCCACGTTGATGATCTGCTTCATGATGCGAGTCCATTGATGACGGATCATGGATGATGGATGATCGAAGAGAAGACTTGGACGTCATGTCCAATCATCAATTGTCGATCATCCTCCTTCAATCCTCATCCCTTGCCCTTGGTCTTCTCCTTGGCGCGGTAGTGCAAGTAGCTCTCGATGAAGGGCTCGATCTCACCGTCGAGAACGGCTTCGACGTTGCCGGTCTGAAAATCGGTGCGGTGGTCCTTGACCAACTGGTACGGCTGGAGCACGTAACTGCGGATCTGGTTGCCCCAGGCGATTTCGCCCTTCTCGCCGTAGAGCTTGTCCATCTCCTTGTCGCGTTTCTCCTGCTCGATCCGTTCGAGCTTGGATTGCAGAATGATCAAGGCCATTCTCTTGTTCTGCGCCTGGCTGCGCTCGTTGACGCACTCGACAACGAGGCCCGTCGGGATGTGACGGACGCGGACCGCAGTGGAAACCTTGTTGACGTTCTGCCCGCCGGCCCCTGCGGAACGTCGGAAATAGACGATGTCGAGATCGGCGTCCTTGAGCGTCACGTCGGTCTCGGGCAGCTCGGGCAGGACGTCGATGGCCACGAAGCTCGTGTGCCGTCGGGCGTTGGCGTCGAACGGGCTGATCCGGACAAGCCGGTGCACGCCGCACTCGCACGAGAGTTTGCCGAACGCGAACGGCCCGATCACGCGCAACTGGATCGAGCGAATGCCCGCCTCTTCGCCCGGCGTGATCTCCAACTCCTCATATTTGAACTTGTTTGCGTCGAAGTACCGCGTGTACATGCGCAGCAACATGCTGGCCCAGTCGCAGCTTTCGGTGCCTCCGGCACCCGCGTGGATACCGAAGAAGCAGTTGCGCATGTCCTGCGGTCGCGACAGCAGACCCTGCAATTCCACCTGCCGATAGCGACGCTCCAGCGCATGCACGTCGTTTTCGAGCTGGGCCAGTTCATCCGCGTCGTTTTCGTCCGCCGCCAGCTCGAACAGCTCCACGACGTCTTTCACTTCCTTCTGCAGTTCCTCGACCGGCTCGACCACGGCCTTCAGCGCGCTGAGCTGCCCCACCACCGCCTGGGCCCTCTCCTGGTTGTCCCAGAACCCGGGCGTGGACATCTTGTTGCCCAACTCCTCCAATTGCTTCTTCTTGCCCGCCAAGTCAAAGCCAGTCCCGGATTTTTTCCACCCGGGCCTCCAGATCGACGATCAAGGATTTGAGTTCCGCGACTTCCATAAAACCCCTTCAGGAATTTGTGATTTACCGTTTACTGCTTGCGAATTGCGCCGCGACGGCGCATCGAACGCGCAACTAGCAGACCATGAATCGTAGGTAGCATTTGAAGGGGGTTATATCACATCGCTGCGGGACATGCAACCCGGCTGTTGGGTCGGATGCACGGCCGTCCTTGCGGCCTTTCATGGGTTGGCGAGGCAAATCGCACTTGCGTTCCGTCCGCGGGCCGTTATAACATGCCGGCTCAGAGACCTTGAAGGATGCATATATGGCAAAGAACAAACGCGTCGCATTCTACATTCCGGAAGAGTGGTGGAAGGGATTGTCCGCTCTGGCAGGCACGTTCGGCGTCCGCGCCGAGGACGTAATCCGTCAATCGCTTCCGGACGACGCGGTGGTCGGCCTGTTCTTCCAGTGCAGGGTTTACAGGCCCGACCTGCGATGGGAGGAGCTGGCGGACGTGGGTCGAGCGGCGATTCGCGAGCACCTGCGGACCGCCTACATGCAGGGCCTCCAGGAGCACCTGGGCCGGCTGGGCCTGGGCCTGGAATCCTCCGCGGAGGAGGTCGAGGCCGCCAGGCAGCGAGCGCTGGACGATCTCGGGTCCGACGCCGCCAGGCCGCTCCAGGAACAGATCGCGCGAGCCCGCGAGGATTCGGTCTACCTCGGTTGTCTCCACGAAGCGTGGAAGCGGGCGCGGGCCGGCGAATCGGGTTATGCCATCGCTCAGGTTGAGGTCCCCTCCAACAACGGCGCGGGTCCGCGCACGATCTGGGCGATCCAGAAGGACGGGCAGATCGTATAGCGCGCGTCGTCTCCCACGCTCGACATCCTCTTCGCCCGGAATTTTCTTGCATTGGCATGAACTATCGTTCACAATATGAACGCACGGTCAGCGTGCGAGTGTTGATTCAGGTACAATAGGGGTCCGACCGGGAGGTTGGAACAGCGTTGGCACAGAAGCCGTCACGAAAAGAACGGGAACGACAGCGGCACCGGCAGGAGATCCTGTCTGCGGCGCTGCGTCTGTTCTCCGAGAAGGGGTTCCACGATGTCTCGATGCAGGAGATCGCGGCGGCCGCGGAGTTCGCCACGGGCACCCTGTACAACTTCTTCCCGAGCAAAGAGGAACTGTTCTTCGAGCTGCTCGTCGCCACAGGCGAAGAGTGTCTGGGCTTGGTCCTTCCCGCGCTGGACGGCCCCGGCGACGAGCGGCGCCGACTGAGCCGCTTCATCCGCCTCCACGCACGGATCGCCCGCGAGCAGGCAATCGCCCTTCGACTGTATCTTCTGGAGAGTCGAGGGCGGTGCCTGTCCGGAACGCGAGTCGAAGCCAAGAAGAAGGAAATCGACGAGCAAGTCATCAAGCCGCTCTCGAATGTGATCGCCGCCGGCGTTCGTAAAGGGCAATTCAACAGCATCGATCCGGTGGTGGCCGCCAAATGCCTGTCCGCGGCGCTGCAGGCGCTGACCCTCGCCGCGGTGGAAGACCCCGAGGCAAGCGACTCTGACGCCGACCTCAGGAAGGTCGAGGCGGTGTTCTTCCAGGGGCTCGTGAAGGCCCGGGGGCAAAAGCGTGACGCATGACAACCGACGGCCTCTGCCGTCGTTATCACGGACATTCCTGCTTCTTCAGCGTGATTGGAGATTCCCAATGCAACTGCGAACAAGGCTTGTGGTCATAGTGATTCTGTCTGCGGCGGTTCTGTCGGGCGGCCTTCTGCCGGGGGGCTGCGACCGTCGTCAGCAGCAGTCGTCGGTGCCGCCCGTGATTCCCGAGGTCGTGGCCGTGACGGTGCAGACGCAGAGAGTCGTGCTGACCACGGAGTTGCCCGGACGCACATCTCCCTATCTGGTCGCGGAAATCCGACCCCAGGTCAGCGGCTTGGTGCAGAAACGCCTCTTCACAGAAGGCTCCGACGTCCAGGCCGGCCAGGTGCTCTATCAGATCGACCCCGCTCCGTTTCAAGCGGCGCTCGACAGCGCCCGGGCCGCCCTCGCCCGATCCGAGGCCAGTCTGCCTTCGATCCGCTCGCGGGTCGAACGCTACAAGGACCTCCTCGACGACAAGGCGGTCAGCCAGCAGGACTACGACGACGCCGTCAGCGCCCTGAACCAGGCGGAAGCGGACATTCAGTACTGGAGGGCAGCCGCGGAGACCGCCAGGATCAACCTGGATTACACCCGTGTCACCGCCCCCATTTCCGGACGTATCGGCCGATCCAGCATCACGGATGGCGCCCTGGTGACGGCCTATCAGCCCGTGGCCCTGGCGACCATCCAGCAACTCGACCCCATCTACGTGGACGTGCGCCAGTCCACAGCGACCCTGCTGCGACTGAAGCAACGCCTGGAGGACGGAC
The DNA here is from genome assembly GCA_017993835.1 of Phycisphaerae bacterium. Classification (GTDB taxonomy): domain Bacteria; phylum Planctomycetota; class Phycisphaerae; order Sedimentisphaerales; family Anaerobacaceae; genus PLanc-01. The sequence continues at coordinate 37,285 of JAGOLX010000033.1, read as the reverse complement.
GTCTCAACCAGGACCAGGCAAACCAGAACGAGGTCGAGCTCATCCTGGACGGCACGAAGTACTCGTCCGAGGGAACGCTCCAGTTCCGCGACGTGACGGTGGATCCGACGACCGGGTCCGTGATCGTGCGAGCGGTCTTCCCCAATCCGCAGGGAGTCCTGCTGCCGGGCATGTTCGTCCGAGCGGTCGTGAAGGAAGGGGTCAACGACCAGGCCATCCTGATCCCCCAACAGGCGGTCTCGCGCGACCCCAAGGGCAGACCCGTGACGATGCTCGTGGATGGCGAGGGGAAGGTTCAGCAGCGGATGCTCGTCCTGGATCGGGCCATCGGCAACCAATGGCTGGTTCTGTCGGGCCTTGCGGCGGGCGATCGCGTGATCGTCGAGGGAGCACAGAAGGTGCGGCCGGGCGCTGCTGTGACGGTGGCCCCTCCTGATGCTGGTCGCGAAGACCGCGCCGAAGCCGGGACGCCGAACCAAGCGAACGGAGGTGCATGATGTTGTCGAGATTCTTCCTGGAGCGCCCGGTCTTCGCCTGGGTCATCGCCATCATCCTCATGGTGGCCGGCGGCCTGGCCATCTACGGTCTGCCCATATCGCAGTACCCACCCATCGCACCGCCGTCCATCGCCATCGCAGCCTTCTACCCGGGGGCCTCCGCCGAGACGGTGGAGAACAGCGTGACCCAGATCATCGAGCAGAAGATGACGGGGTTCGACAAGATGCTGTACCTGTCCGCGACGAGCGACTCGTCGGGCTCCTCGCGCGTAGAGCTGACCTTCACGCCGGGAACCGATCCGGATCTCGCGTGGGCCCAGGTGCAGAACAAGCTGCAGCTCGCCATGGCCAGCCTGCCGGAGGTCGTGCAGCGGGCCGGCGTCAAGGTCTCCAAATCCACCCGAAACTACCTCCTGATGGTGGGCCTGATCTCCGAGGACGGCAGCCAGGACGGCGAGGACCTGCGGGACTACGCCCAATCCAACATCGAGAAGGTGCTTTCCCGAGTGCCCGGCGTCGGAGAGGTGGAGGTCTTTGGAAGCCAGTACGCCATGCGGATCTGGCTGGACCCCGACAAGCTGACCGAGTACCAGATGACGATGCAGGACGTCATCACGGCCCTGGACGCCTACAACGTCGAGGTGTCGGCAGGCCAGTTCGGCGGGGCACCCGCGACGCCAGGCCAGCGTCTGAACGCGGCCATCATCGTCCAGAGCCTGCTGAAGACGCCCGAGGAGTTCGCTTCGATCCCCCTTCGCAGCAACGCGGACGGTTCCATCGTGCGAATCAGCGATGTGGGACGGACCGAACTGGGGACGGAAGTGTACGACATCCAGGCGAGGTACAACGGCAAGCCCTCGGCCATGCTGGCGGTCCGACAGGCGGCTGGCGCCAACGCCCTGGACACGGCCAACGCCATCCGGGCCAAACTGAAAGAGATGAGCGAGTTCTTCCCCACCGGGATGAAGGTCGTTTATCCCTACGACACGACGCCCTTCGTCACAGTGGCCATCGAAGAGGTGGTCAAGACCCTGTTCGAGGCCATCCTGCTGGTCTTCCTGGTGATGTACCTGTTCCTGGGGAACATCCGCGCGACCCTGATCCCGACGATTGCAGTGCCCGTGGTGCTCCTGGGGACGTTCGCGACTCTGGGCCTTCTCGGCTACTCCATCAACATGCTGACCATGTTCGCCATGGTCCTGGCCATCGGTCTGCTGGTCGACGACGCCATCGTCGTCGTGGAGAACGTCGAGCGAATCATGAGCGAGGAGGGGCTCCCGCCCAAGGAGGCCACCTCCAAGAGCATGGGCCAGATCACGAGCGCCCTGATCGGCATCGGCCTGGTGCTTTCGGCGGTGTTCGGTCCGATGGCGTTCTTCGGCGGCTCCACCGGCGTGATCTATCGACAGTTCTCCGTAACGATCATCGCATCGATGCTCCTTTCGGTGGTGGTCGCGTTGATCCTGACGCCGGTGCTGTGCGCCTCGCTGCTCAAGCCGGTCCCGAAGGGGCACGATCCCGCGGAGGGCGGGTTCTGGCTGCTGCGCCCGTTCTTCCGCGGATTCGACTGGGTCTTCTTCTGGGTTCGCGAGCGGTATCTGCGACTCGTGGGTCGCTCCTTCTCCAGGAAGATCCGATACGTTGTGATCTTCCTTCTGATCGTGTCTGGGACGGGATATCTCCTCTATAGGATGCCCACCGCCTATCTCCCCGACGAGGACCAGGGCATCCTGATGGTGCAGGCCCTGCTGCCGGCCAACTCCACTCTGGAGCAAACCCGAGAGGTCGTAGAGCAGGTGGAAGAGTACTTCCTGACGCATGAGACGGATGCCGTGGAATGCTGCATGGCGGTCGCGGGAGTGAATTTCGCCGGACGCGGCCAGAACTCGGGCATGGCCTTCGTCAAACTCAGAGACTGGAAACTCCGCGATCGACCGGACCTGAAAGTCACCGCCGTAGCGGGAAGGGCTATGAGGGTGTTCTCCGGTATCCGCAATGCCCAGGTGTTCGCCTTCGCGCCGCCAGCGGTGGTCGAGCTGGGCCAGGCGAAGGGATTCGACTTCCAACTGCTCGACCGCGGCGGGCTCGGCCATGCCGGCCTGATGGCGGCCCGCAACCAACTCCTCGGCATGGCGGCAGCCAACGCGGACTCGAACGACCCTGTGTTGACCAAGGTCCGACCCAACGGGCTGGAAGACGTGCCGCAGTATCGGATCGATGTGGACTGGGAGAAGGCCGGCGCCCTGGGCCTGCCCATCGCTGCGATCCACAGGACCATCTCCGCCGCCTTCGGCAGCTCGTACGTCAACGACTTCATTCAAGGCGGACGAGTGAAACGGGTCTACGTCCAGGCGGACGCCCCCTACCGCATGTTGCCGGGCGACCTGGACAGGCTCTACGTCCGCAATACCACGGGCGCCATGGTCCCCTACTCCTCGTTCGCGACCGGGCACTGGACCAGCGGCTCTCCGAAACTCGAGCGATTCAACGGCTTCCCCTCAATGAACATCCTGGGCGAATCGGCGCCGGGACGCAGTTCGGGCGAGGCCATGGCCACCATGGAAGGATTCGTCAGGGAGCTGCCCCAGGGGATCGGTTACGACTGGACCGGCCTTTCCTATCAGGAACGGCAAGCCGGCGCGCAGACCGCTCCACTCTACGCCTTCTCCATCCTGATCATCTTCCTGTGCGTCGCGGCGCTCTACGAGAGCTGGACCATCCCCTTCGTCAATATGCTCATGTTGCCGCTGGGCGTCTTCGGCGCGACGCTGGCGACGTGGTCGCGCGGGCTGTCCAACGACGTCTATTTCCAGATCGGATTCCTGACGACCCTGGGACTCTCGACCAAGAACGCCATCCTCATCATCCAGTTCGCACAGGACCGCCTGAGCCAGGGCGAGGGACTGGTCGAGGCGACCCTGGGCGCGGTAAAGACCCGATTCCGGCCGGTGCTGATGACCTCGCTGGCCTTCTTCTGCGGCGTCCTGCCTCTGGCGATCTCAACCGGCGCCGGCGCGGGCGCCCAGAACGCCATCGGAACCGCGGTCGCCGGCGGGATGCTCTCCGCCACCTTCATCGACCTCATCTTCATCCCGCTGTTCTTCGTGCTGGTGTCCCGCATCTTCCAGAGGAACCGCACCAAAGGGGGTACGACATGAGACCGTGGAACCTGTTCATCCTGAGCCTCGCGGCCTGTCTGGCCGGCTGTAACCCGGCACCGAAATACGACCGGCCGGACGCTCCGGTCCCTGCCCAATGGCCCAGCGGCGACGTGTATCGAAACGCACAGACGTCGCCGGACGCTCCGCAAGCCCCCGATCTGACATGGCAGCAGTTCTTCGCCGATGAGAAGTTGCGGAAGCTGATCGAGATCGCCCTGCGGAACAACCGCGATCTGCGCCTGGCGGCCTTGAACGTGGAACGAGCCCGAGCGATGTACAACATCCAACGCGCGGAATTGTGGCCCACGGTCGATGCCGCTGCCAGCGGGCTCAAGAAGCGCGTGCCTGCCGATCTGTCCAGCACGGGGAAACGCTACACGGCGGAACAGTATAGCGTCGATCTGGGCATCGCCTCCTGGGAGCTCGACTTCTTCGGGCGGATTCGCAGCCTCAAGCAGAGCGCCCTGCAGGAGTACCTGGCGACGGAGCAGGCCCGGCGCGGCGCCCAGATCGTGCTGGTCTCCGCGGTCGCCAACACGTATCTGGCGCTGGCGGCGGATCGCGAGAACCTGGCCCTGGCCCAGACCACCCTGACCGCTCAGCAGGATTCCTATAATCTGATCAAACGAAGCCACGACCGCGACCTCGCGTCCGACCTGGACCTCTATCGTGCACAGACTCAGGTGGATGCCGCGAGGGGAGACATCGCCTACTTCACCCAGGTGGTGGCGCAGGATGAGAACGCATTGAACCTCCTGCTGGGCGGTCCGGCGCCGGACGACCTGTTGTCGCCTGCGTTGAGCGACGTCGTCGGGCCGAAGGAAATCGCCGCCGGGCTGTCGTCGGATGTGCTGCTGCGCCGGCCCGACGTTCTCCAGGCCGAGAGTCGCTTGAGAGCGGCCTACGCCGACATCGGCGCCGCGAGGGCGGCCTTGTTCCCCCGCGTCTCTCTGACCGCCTCCGTCGGCACCGCCAGCAGCGAGTTATCCGGACTTTTCGAATCCGGCTCGGGCGCCTGGGCTTTCGCGCCGCAGGCGACGATGCCCATCTTCGACACCCGCGCCTGGCAGGCGCTCAAGGTCACCAAGGTGCAGCGCCAGATTGCGTTGACCCAGTACGAGCAGGCGATTCAGAACGCCTTCCGGGAAGTGGCCGACGCGCTGGCCGTACGCGGTGCCGTGGACGAACGGGTGTCGGCGCAGCAATCGCTGGTCGATGCCGTCGCCCAGACGTACCGTCTGTCCTACGCCCGTTATGAAAAGGGGATCGACAGCTATCTGGGCGTCCTGGACGCACAACGGTCGCTTTACGCCGCCCGGCAGGGTCTCGTTTCCCTCCGCCTGGCGAAGCTCGCCAGCCAGGTGAGACTGTACGCGGTCCTGGGCGGGGGCGGCGACGACCTGGCGGACAGCACGGAACCCTGATCTCGCCTGTGGCAATTCCCACGGGCAAGCTGTCCAATCAGGCCGAACGTGAGGGTTTTGTACCCTTTTTTCGGTTCGTGGCAGATTTCTCTTGCATTGAAATGAATTATCGTTCATAATACGAATGTGCGGTCAGTATTTGAGCATTTATTCATGGCTCATGGTGTCTGACCGGGAGGTTGGTATGGCGCCGGCAGAGAAGTCGTCACGGAAGGAACGGGAGCGACATCGGCACCGGCAGGAGATCCTGTCCAAGGCGCTGCGGTTGTTCGCAGAGAAGGGGTTCCACGATGTCTCGATGCAGGAGATCGCGGCGGCCGTGGAGTTCGCCACGGGTACCCTGTACAACTTCTTCTCCAGCAAGGAGGATTTGTTCTTCGAGCTGCTTGACGCCACGACCGAGGAGAGCCTGGGCACTGTCCTGTCCGCGCTCGATGGCCCCGGCGATGAGCGGCACCGACTGAGCCTCTTCATCCACCTCCACACACGGGTAGTCCGGGAACACGGCGCCGCCTTTCGGCTCTATCTCATGGAGAGCCAGGGGCGGTGCCTGCCCGGACCTCGCGTCGAAGCCTATAAGAAGGAAATCGACAGGCGAATCGTCGCGCAGCTCTCCGGCGTGATCGCAGCCGGCATCGACAAGGGATTATTCCACAGCATCGACCCGGTCATCGCCGCCCGGTGCCTGTTCGCCTCGCTGGAGCCGTTCATCCTGGCCGCCATAGAGAACCCGCAGGCGGTCGACCTGGACGCAGATCTCAAGAAGATCGAGGCGGTGTTTTTCAGCGGGCTTTTGAAACCCTCGGGAGAAAGACGTGACAAGTAACGACATGCTGCGTCGGCGTGTGGCACCCCCGCCCTCAGGGGTGATTCCCGGAATTGATCAGCCGAGGGCTACTCTCAAGATTCCCCAGCCGGGGGCGGCTGGGCTACAGGCTCTGGTTCTTCGCGCGGCATACGTCACTGTCTTTTGGCAATCCCTGCTTCTGCTCCTGGCCGGCTGCCGCTCCTACGACGGCGACAAGGTCCGGCGGGAGCACGCCCAGGAGTACCCGCAGACCCTTTTGGCCCGGACGAAAGAGATCCTGGACCCACATCAGACCCTGGGTCTGGAGGACTGCATTCGCGTTGCGATGGAGAACAATCTCGACGCGCGAACCGCCGCGATGGACAAACGGATCGCCAGGCTCCAACGCGACATCGCCTTCGCCAACTTCCTGCCCACGGTGAGCGTGAGTTACTCGGACTACGAGTTCGACCCCGAGATCTCGCTGCCGCTGTCGGATACACAGACCATGAACCTCGACAACGTCCGCTCGCTCGTATGGAATGGGAGCATCTCCGTATTCCATCCCGCGACCTGGTTCCTGTACGGCGCGCACCGTCGCGGCGAGGAGATCGCCGACCTGCTCGGGCTGTACACCCGACAAATGGTCGCCATGGAGGTGACCGCGCGGTACTTCGAGTGCCTGACGCTGGAGCAGACGGAGCGTTCGCTCGTCGCGGACGTGGAGGCGGCCGACGCCCTTTGCAGCGATGTCGTCGCTTTCCAGAAGGAAGGACTCGCCAGCGCCTGGCAGGCCGACCAAGCCGCGGTCAACGCGCAGGCCCGACGCGCGGAATTGGCGAGGACGCAACGGATGCGCCGGCAGGCGAACTACGCCCTGCTGACCACGATGGGATTGTCCCCCCTGGCGGAGATCTCCCTGGCCGGCCAGACGCCGATTGTGCCGCCGCAGGGCTCGACCGAAGAGCTGATCGTCGAAGCCATGTTGAACCACCCGTCGCTGCAGATTGCCGACCGCCAGATCGCCATCGAGAAGGAGAAAGTCAAGATCGCGATATCGCGTTTCCTCCCGGTACTCGGCGCGTTCGTCTACCATCCGGACTCGATCGAGACGTCCTTGATGCCCTCGAACCAGTGGATTTACGGCCTGGCCGGCACGATGACTCTGTTCGACGGATTCGCCAACGTCAACGAATACAAGGCGGCTCGCGAACGACGCAAACAGTCGTTCGTCGCCCGCGAGCAGACGACGCTGACCCTGATGCTCGAGGTCATCCGCGCCCGACAGAACCTCGACACGGCGCAGGACCAGTTGGACCTGGCCCGGCGGGCGATGGCAGTCGCCGACGCACGGTACGCCGAGATGCGGGAGAAATGGAAGGAAGGGCTGATCGGCTCGGCGGACATTCTCCACGAGGCCGCGCAGCGATCCAAATCGCAAATGCAGGCTCTGGCCGCGGAGTTCCAGTACCAGGTTGCGGCGGCCACGCTCCTGAACGTAATGGGCAAGACCGAGACGTACACCGAGGAAGACGAACATGACGGCCAATCGAAATAGCGAGGCTGCCGCCCGAGGGATGCCGGTGGCGGCGAAACTGCTCATCGGGGCGATTCTGGTCGCTGCTGTCGCGGCGGGAGGGTACTTCCTCCATCAACAGCGAGCCCCACATGTAGCCCAGCCGCCCTCGGCTGGGGTAAGAACACCCCCGAGGGCGGGGGTGCCACATGTAGCCCAGCCGCTCCCGGTCGTCGTGACGCCCGCCGCCGTTCGAGACTTCGAGCGGGCACTCGTGGTCCAGGGCAACGTCCAGGCCAAGGAGTTCGCCATGGTCTCCCCGCGAATCCCAGGGACGATCGAGACGATCTGCGTCGATGAAGGCGACCGTGTCGTTGCCGGCCAGACGAAGCTCTTCCAGACCGACGCGGTCAGCCTGGAGCGGAATGTGCAAATCAAGGAGCAGGCCACGACCGTCGCACAATGCGCCAGTCGGGAGGCCGCAGCCAATCTCGACAAGGTGAGAGTGGACTTGAACAAGGCGGAGCTCGACTTCAATCGGTTCAAACGTCTGTACGACCAGAACGCGGTGACGGCCGACGCGTTCGAGCAGCAGCAGTCGCGGTATCAGCAGCTCCAGGCGGCGCAGAAGCTGGCGCAGGCGCAGGTGGAATTGAGCGTCGCGAAAGAAGACCAGAGCAAATCGGAACTGGAAATTGCACGCAAGGAGCTTGCCGACGCGACGATCTGCGCGCCGATCAGCGGCACGATCAGCCAGCGGCTCCGCGAGCCGGGCGAGATGGGCAGCCCGGGCCAGCCGGTGGTGCGAATCGACGACACGTCCCTTGTGGAAATCGCGGCGTACCTGCCGGCACAGTACTACAGCAACGTGGTGTTGGGACAGACCCCGATGAGAGTCGAGGTCGGCGACATCGATCTCGGCAAGCAAGCCGTCACGTACAAGAGCCCGACGATCCACCCCAAGCTGCGGACGTTCGAGGTCAAATGCCTCCTGAGGGACCCGCCCGCAGGCGTCGCGCCGGGCGCCATGGCGCAGATCGCGGTCGTGCTCGAGACGCGCAAGGGACTGGGCGTCCCGTCGTCGAGCCTCCAGAGCCGCGCCGGGGGCACCGTCGTCTTCGTCGTCCGCGACGGCCTGGCACGGCAGGAGACCGTGGCAACCGGCATCGAGGCCGACGGCTGGACCGAGATCCTCCAGAGCCAGGTGAAGGAGAACGAGCCGGTCGTGACCCTCGGGCAGAACGTGCTCGATGACGGCGCTGCGGTCCAGGTCCAGCAGAAGGAGAACTGATGTTCCTGTCCGACTCATCTATTCGCCGGCCGGTGGCGATGACCAGTTTGATCATCGGACTGACCCTGTTGGGGTTGAACGCCTATCGCAAGCTCGGCCTGGAACTGATGCCCAAGATGGACGTGCCTTATATCACCGTCACCACGATCTATCCCGGCGCCAGTCCCGAGCAGATCGAGACCGACGTCGCCAAGCGGATCGAGGACCAGGTCGTGACCATCGACGGCCTCAAGCACGTCAGCTCCGCCTGCATGGAGAACGTCTGCCAGACTTTGCTGGAGTTCGAGCTCGACGTGGACGTGGACATCGCGGCGACGGACGTGAGGGAGAAGCTCGACCTGATCCGCGCGGATTTCCCCGAAGACGTGGAGGACCCGAAGATCCTCAAGTTCGACATCAACGCCCAGCCCATCGTCCACATGGCGTTGACCGGCGATGTCCCGCTCGACGAACTGTACGACTACGCGGACAACACGCTGCGGGACCGCATCACCGTGCTGGCCGGTGTCGCGAACGTCGAGCTGGTCGGCGGCGCCAAGCGCGAGGTCCATGTCCTGCTGGACCGCGAGGAACTGGCCGCCAAGGGCCTTTCGAGCCTGAACGTCGTCCAGGCGGTCCAGCAGGCGGTGCGGACGATTCCCAGCGGGCGCGTGACGGACCACGGGCGGGAACTGTCCGTGAAGTTCGACGCCGAGTACAAGGAGGTCCCGGAGATCGGCACGCTCGAAGTGGCGAACGAAGCAGGCCAGCGGTGCTACATTCGCGACGTCGGCCGGGTCGTGATGACCACGGAGGAACTCCGCCAGAAGGCGGCCGTCGACGGTCGGCCTTGCGTCTATATCAAGGTCGTCAAGAAGGCCGAGGCCAACGCGGTGAAGGTGGTCAACAGTGTCAAGACGGCCATGGACAAATTGAACAAGCAACTGCCGGGCGGCATGGAACTGGTCTGGGTCACCGACGACGGACGGTTCATTGAGGCCTCCGTCCAGAGTGCCTGGAGCAACGTCGGGCAGGGAATCCTTCTGACCGCCGCGATCCTGTTCTTCTTCCTGTACAACGTCCGCGCCACGCTGGTCGTCGCGATCACGATGCCGCTGACTATCGTCATCGGCCTGTTCTTCATGCAACTGGCCGGGTACACGCTGAACACCTCGACGCTCATCTCCATCGGCCTGTCCGTCGGCATCCTCGTGACCAACTCCATCGTGGTCCTGGAGTCCATCGTCTCCCGGCTCAAGGCGACGGGCGATCCGAAGGAGGCGTCGCGGCTCGGCGCCAAGGAGGTGACCGTCGCAGTCCTGGCCAGCGCCGGAACCAACATCGTCGTGCTGTTTCCCATCGCCATGATGGGCAGCATCGTCGGGCAGTTCATGAAGCCTCTGGCCTGGACCATGCTCATCATGACCGCGGTGTCCCTGTTCATCTCGTTCACCCTGACGCCGATCCTGTGCTCGATCCTGCTCAAGCCCGCGAGTGGCTCGCAGAAGGGAATCCTGCATCGGATGGAGGCGGGATTCAACCGCATCCTGGACGGGGTCATCGCCGGCTATCGTGCGATCCTCTCATTCAACGAGAAGCACCGGCTCGTGGCGATTGCCATCCTCCTGCTCACGGTCGCCCTGCTCGTCCATGCGACGTCCCTCGGGGGGCGGGTCGGGTTCGGCTTCGCTCCGACGACCGACCAGGCCAGGATCTTCGTCAAGCTGGAATACCCCACGTCGTACAGCCTCGACCGATCCATCGAACGGGTGCGACTGGTCGAGGAGCGATTGAAGGACGTGCCCGAGCTCCGGCACGTGCTCAGCTCCATCGGCAAGGTCGAAGGCGTCATCGGGCAATCCACGGAAGGCGTCTACCTGGCCCAGTTGCTGTTGACCTTCTCGGAACGTGATGAACGGACTCTCACAATCGAGGATCTCCAGATGGAAATCAGGAGGCGTCTCGATGGCCATCCCGAGTGCATCATCACGGTCACTCAGCCTGCGCTCATCGGCGGGCAGAACCAGGACGTCGAGCTGTTGATCGCCGGCGACGAGTTGGCGACCCTGAACCGACTGGCCGTCGAGACCCAGAGTCGGGCCGGCCGCATTCAGGGAATCAAGGACATGGACACGACCGTTCGGGAGGGCAAGCCCGAGATGGCCATCCTGCCCAAGCGGGCGGTTCTGGCGGACCTGAACATCCCTGCGACCAGCCTGGGGATGGTGCTGAGAGCCAACCTGGAAGGGATCGAGGCAGGCACCTTCAAACGCGGCGACCGCAACTATGACATCGTCGTCGAGCTGGCCGACGAGCCGGGGCAGGACCAGGTCGGGCGATTCCTCTTTCCGGGGACCCCGGGCCAGCCGATCCTCCTGTCGAACCTGGCCGACATGGAGCGCCGCGTGGCGCCGGTCCAGATCACCCGGCAGGACAAACAGCGGGTGACCAAGGTATTCGCCAACCTGAAGCCCGAGCTGGCGCTGGGAAACGCGGTCAAAAAGATCACGGAGACCATTGAATCCGAGGGGCGTTTCCCGCCGGGATACGACTACTGGTTTTCCGGCATGTACGAGAGAATGGCCGAGGCGGTGGCCGCGTTCGGCGAGGCGGGGTTGATGGCCATCATCCTGGTGATTCTGAGCCTGGCTGCGATCCTCGAGTCGTACAAGCAGCCCTGGCTGATCCTCGTGACGGTGCCGCTGGGCCTGATCGGCGTCATGTGGGCCCTGGCGATGACCGGCGAGAGCATGTCCTTGTTCGTCCTGATGGGCATGGTCATGATGGTCGGCATCGTCGTGAACAACGCGATTCTGATCGTGGACTCGATGAACGTGCACGTCCGCGAGGGCACTCCGCGTCATAAGGCGATGATCGCCGCCGCCTGCGAGCAGTTTCGTCCGGTGGTCATGATCACGCTGGCCGCTGTGCTGGGAATGCTCCCCCTGGCGACCAGCCGGGGGATCGGCGCGGAGCTGCGGACGGGCGTCGGCATCGCTTCCGTCGGCGGCATCCTCGTCTCCGGCCTCCTCACCCTGATCCTGCTGCCGATCCTCTACGATCTGTTCACACGAAAGACCATCAAATAGGACATGGGGAACCTGCTGCGCAGAAAGCACCAATCTCGAAATCCAAAATCCGAAACAAACTCAAATGACCAAACAGGAGGAGACTCAAAACGGAGCATCCGATGAGCGACAGCGTTTCGGTCATTTGAGTTTCGGTTCTTTGTGCTTGTTTCGAATCTCGATATTCGGATTTCGGATTTCCTCCTGCTACAGTTCTTTGACGAGCACCTCGCGGACGATGATCTTCATCGGGCCGAAGTCGGCGCCGGGGTGGACCTGGAAGCCGAGCTTGCCCGAGTCGGAGGTCTGGTCGAGGACGTCGGCAACCTGCTTGCCGTTAAACCAGATCTGGAGATGGTCGCGCTCCGCGCGGATCTTGAATGTGTTCCACCCGTCGCGGTTCTCGACGGCCTTGTCCAGGTTGACCGCGAGGAACATCTTGCCCGGACAGTAGAGCGTCCCGGAATAGGCTTCCGGATTCGTATATTCCAGGATATCCGCCTGGTAGGCCTTGCCCGGATTCTGGTAGCGGAACCACACGCCGCTGTTGCACGGCCACTCGGCGCGATACGTGACGACGGCCTCGAAGTCCGTGAGGCCGGCGGTGCTGAACAGGTCGCCCGGCGCGTTGTTTTCCCCTTGCGTGCCGATCAGCAGTCCCTTCTCGACGACCCACCTGGCTCCGCCGCTGGTCTCCCAGCCGGTGAGGTCCTTGCCGTTGAACAGCTTCGTATACCCGCGCTCGGCAACCACTGCCTTTGCCGGCTTCTCGCTGTTCTGGGCCGATTTCTGGCAACCCGCGATCATCATCGCCGCCAGAATGAACACGAATGTCTTGCTCTGCATGTCCTTTTCCTTTCTCATCACTTCATTCCGTACGACAGGCGCGCGACGCCGGGGCTTGTCCCGCCTTCATGCACCTGCGTCATTTCTGTTCCTGCCAGATCTCGGTCGTGCGGACCCGGACGTTCGGCATCGCCGGCAACGGGGCGCTCGGGATCGGCTCATACCAGAAGGTGGCCGTGGACCAGTCGTCGTGCGTCTCGGCCAGGCCGTCCTTCCACGCGATCTGCTGGATCGTGATTCGGGCCTGTGTCTTCCAGTAGATCGGGTCGGGCAGGTGCCAGCGGTACATCGAGACGAAGTTCTGCTGATCCAGGCTGCAACCGTTGTAGAAGTACGGCGTCTGCTGCATCCCGTAGGACAGACCGACGTAGTCCTCGCTGCCGGTCCCGACAATCGTGGGGTACTCCGTGTCGCCGTCCATGAAGATCTTGATCTCGCCCTCGCCCCACCATTGGGCGGGGTGCATGTTGCGGATCCCGATCACCGAGCCGATGTAGCGGCCGGGGTTCGTCCGCTTGGGCAGCAGCTCGAAATCCTGCTGCTCCGTCGTGGGGTTCTCCCGTAGAAACAGCACGTGCAACCGCCCGATGCTCGGTCGATAGTCGTCGCCATTGGTGAAATCGATCTGGTAGAAGAGCGGGACATCCTCCTTGCCCTCGTTCGTGAGCGTCATCCGGGCACGGTGCGTAAAGGGCATGGGCAGCCAGATATTCATGCCCGCGTTGCGTCCCAGCGAGTGCACCGCGGAAAAGTACGGCGTCACTTTGCCGTGCGCGAAGCCCATGAAGTCGCCGATCGGGCACTCGATGCTCGGGTGCGTCTGGCCGTCCCACCAGGCCCGGATCACCAGGCTGCGGAGGTTCGCCGGATTGTTGGCCGTGGTCATCCAGATGTGACGGATCGTCCCGGGCCCGACGATATCGCAGAGCTGGACCTCCTTGCCGGCCATGAGATTGATCGCAGGCGCGCCCTTGCGCCCGACGCCCAGCTTGCTCGCAGCCTTGCCCCCTTCGCCCGGCGCGCCGGTCGGATTCTCGAAGCAGATCGACCGCGAAACCAGAGGGGTATCGAGCCGGTAGGGTTCGCCCACGACGTTCACGCTCTTCATGGACTGGCACGACGCGACGCCCAACACTATCGCAGCCGCCGCCAGAAGACATGTCACACTCGCGGAAATCCGTTTCCCCATGATCTGTCCTTTCCACGCAGAGGGTCGATACTTGTAGTCGCCCAACCACCGGGCTGTCTCGACAATCTACCGGAGGCAGACGGAGCCGTCAAGATCACGATTGCGAAGAGCCGGCAGCAGAGTGCATGACCGTATTCGCGTGCACGCGATGGAGGCTCATGGGGGCCGTGGGTTGTCATTCCCGCGCAAGCGGGAATTCAGAAACCATGGGATGTCCCGTATCGCATGACGTGGATTCCTGCTTTCGCAGGAATGACAGAGTCCCGACAGCGTCTTGTCCCTCTACGGGAGGCAACAAGAGCGGTCATGCACCCCCGACAGCTCCGGCAGCCAGGTTTCTTCCAGACGACGCAGACGCATCCCAATGCCCACTCCAGACAGAATGGCCATGAAGACGATCACTGTGACAGCGCACGCCATCAGAAAAAGGGCCGATCTCAGCCATTCCCCACGGGACCCGGCAATCCACGATAGCGACATGCATGCGGCTACGGAAACGACCGCGAAGGTCCCCACCCCCGCCTGGGCACGACGAACCCAGGTTGGGACCGCTCCTCGGTCCACATGGCAGCGATTGTCCAGGCGGTCGAGACGATCTCTCAGACCCGTCCCGACGACGTTCATCCATGCTCAGCGATCCTCCGACGAATGCAGTCTCATTGTCTCCGACGTCATGTCCCAACACTCCCCGCGAATCAGTGGTATTATAGACGTGGTCTTCGCAGCCGTCCACAGACTGTACCTGAGTGCTTCGGGCGGCCTGTGGGACCGAAGGTCGCATGAGATTCTGGATTGTCACATGGCAATAGGACGGATCATCTCAGTATCTCGACGGACGGATGTGCCGGCCTTTTATGGCGACTGGTTCATGGGCCGGGTGCGCGAAGGGTTCGCGGGCGTGGTGCACCCGTTCGGCGGAAAGCGATACCTCGTGTCGCTGCGGCCCAAGGAGGTGACGTGCCTGGTGTTCTGGTCGAAGGACTTCACGCCGTTCGTCGGGCACCTGGAGACGCTCGACCGGCTCGGCTACCGATTCTATTTCAACTACACCGTCACGGGCGTGCCCCCGGTCTTCGAGAGCAGCGTGGACAGGACCGCCGCGTTGCGGACCCTCAAACTGCTCAGCAGACGATACTCGCCCAAGCATATCAACTGGCGGTTCGATCCCATCGTCCTGTCGAGCGTCTGCGACGCGGAGTTCTACGTGAGCGAGTTTGCGAGACTCGCGTGCGAACTGGAGGGCGTCGTCGAGCGGTGCTACTTCAGTTTCGTAATGCCCTATCGCAAGGTGGACCGCAACTTCCGCGATTTGGAACAAGGTACAGGCATCCGCGTGGTCCAGGAGAGCGAAGAACGCCGAATCGAGCTGGCCGGCCGGCTCGCTGAGATCGCCGAATCGCACGGCATCCGGACGTACTCCTGCTGCGGCGAGTGCCTCGTCGGCGACAGGATTCAGAAGGCCCACTGCATTGACGGCTCGCTCATCAAGCAGTTGTTCTATCCCGAGGGTCTGGCATGGGGCGAGAAACCCACGCGAGAAGGCTGCGGCTGCACGGAGAGCATCGATATCGGCGCCTACGACACCTGTCCTCACGGCTGCATCTACTGCTACGCCAACGCAAACAAGGCCGTCGCCCAGCGCAACTTCGATATCCACGATCCGGCCTCCGCCTTCCTCGGCTTCTCCAAGCCCCAATCCGACGAGTGGCTCCGGGAACTGAGCGAGGAGACGCTGTGGTGAACTCGTGAGCGCGGCTCTATCGTAGTGACGCACTCGCGAGCCTGAGGACCAGTTGCTCGATGGCGACGGCGGCCTGGGCCTGGCCGGTCTTCGTCGCGTGATCGACCGCCGCCAGCTCCTCCAGGAACGTCGCGATCTGCGAGAACGTGGTCCGCTGGAGCTGGGCGAAGAAGCGGTCCTTGTGGAATCCCACGCGGAGCTGCTTGGCAATGATGTCCGGACTGGTCCGCTTTTCGAGCAGGGTCTTGGCCTGGAACATGCGCCGCAGGTGGAATGCGAATGCGCCGACCACGCTGTACTCGGCGCTCTTGTCCTGCTCGAACATATTGCGAAGGCGCGTGACGGCCTGGCCGGTGTTGCCGCCCATCATGGCGTCGATCACTTCGAACGCGCCGAAGATCCGCTGGTGGCCGATCAGCGACTCGACGTGGTCCGCGCGGATCACCTTCTCATCCCGAGCGAACAGGACCAGCTTCTCCAGCTCGTTGTAGAGCTGGGCCAGTTCCTCGCCGATCAGCTCGACGAGCATTTCCGCTGCGTCGCGATTGAGCTTGATCTTGTGCTTGGCCGCTGCGTGTTGCACCAAGTGCGCAGGCAGCTCCCATTTCTTCGGCTGCTCCATCGTGACGAGCGAGCCGACCTTGGGCAGCATCTTGGACAGCCGCGTGCGGGCGTCCCAGCTTGAGACCGCGAGGACGAGGATGCCGGTGCTCGCGGGCTTCTCGAAGTACCGTTCCAGAATCTCGCGGTGCCTCGAGACGAAGCCGTCGGCGCCCTTGACGAGCACGACGCGCTTGTCCGCCAGGAACGGCACGGTCTTCAATTCGTCCAGGACCTCGGAGATGATCGCCTCGTCGCCCTCGACGCTCAGCAGCGCGGTCATTCGCTGCTGGGGGGCCAGCAGTTCGTCGACCAGCTCCTGGGCCCGGGCCCCGACGAGCGATTCGTCCTTGCCTGCGATGACGTAGATGCGATCGGTCACTGAAGATCGGTCCTATTCGTCCTATCCGTCCTATTCGTCCTATAGGACCCATAGGACAAATGGGACGGATAGGACTCATTCCTCGCCCCGCATTCGACTACTGCCCGGTTTCGCCCTCCTCGCCTTCGAGGTCCTCCGCGGCGATCTTCTCCGCGGCAACGAGCTTGTCGCCTTCCTTGAGCTTGATCAAACGCACGCCTTGCGTATTGCGGCCGATGGAGCGGATCTCGTCGAGACCCGTGCGGATGATCATGCCGTTGGCGGTGATGAGCATCAGGTCGTCGCCCGCCTGGACGGACTTGAGCGAGACCACCTTGCCGTTGCGGTCGCTGGTCTTGATGTTCTTGAGACCGAGGCCGCCGCGGGTCTGAGAGCGATAGCTCTCGACGCCCGTCCGCTTGCCATAGCCCATCTCGCAGACGGTGAACAAAGCGGCCTTCTCGTCGGGGATGACCATGCCGACGACCTCGTCGTCCGGGCGCAGCTTGATGCCGTGAACGCCACGGGAGGCCCGGCCCATCGAGCGAACTTCCTTCTCGTCGAACCGGATCGTCATGCCGTCGCGGGTGCCCAGGATGATGTGGTCGTGACCGGTGGTCATGGCCACGCCGATCAGGGCGTCCGTCGGATCGAGATTGATCGCGATGACGCCGGTGGAGCGAGGATTGCTGTACTGGCTCAGTTGCGTCTTCTTGACGAGCCCGTCCTTGGTGGCCATCACCAGCTCTCGCGGCGTGACGCCCTCGGGGTCCTCGAAACTGCTGACCGCGATGATCGACGCGATCGTCTGCGTGCCCAGGTTCAGCAGGTTCGCGATGCTGCGACCCTTGCTCTGGCGGCTCATCGCAGGCACGTCGTACACCCGCAGCCAGTAGCATCGGCCGCGATTGGTGAAGATCAGCAGGTAGTCGTGCGTGGAGGCGACAAACAGGTGCTTGATGAAATCGTCCTCCCGGAGGTCGGAGCCGATGATGCCCCGGCCGCCGCGGCCCTGGCGCTTGTACGTGTCGATGGGCATTCGCTTGATGTAGCCAGCGTGGCTGACCGTGACGATCACGTCCTCCTGGGCGATCAGGTCCTCGATCTCGATGGCCTCGACGCTGCCGGTGATCTGGGTGCGGCGCTTGTCGCCGTGCTTGTCCTTGATCTCGTTGATGTCCTGGCGAATGATCCCGAGCAGGACCTTCTCGTCGGCCAGGATGGCCTCGTAGCCCTTGATCTCCTCGATCAGGTCCGCGTAGTCCTTGGCCAGCTTCTCGATCTCCAGGCCGGTCAGGCGGTGCAACTGCATGTTCAGGATCGCATCCGCCTGCGGACCGGTGAGGAAATGGTCGTTCCTGGTCTTCTCGCGTACGAAGTCCTTGGGCAGGAGCTTTCGCAGCGTTTCGCTCTCGGCCAGGCGGAGCGGCTTCTTCATCAAGTTGAGCTTGGCCGTCGGGACATCGGGCGACTTCTTGATGATCTCGATGATCTCGTCGATGTCGCTGACCGCGAGGATCAGGCCTTCGAGGATGTGCGCCCGGTTGCGGGCCCGCTTCATGAGGAACCGGCTGCGACGCCGGATGACTTCCTTGCGATGATCGAGGAAATGGTCGAGCATCTCGCGGATGTTCAGCGTCTCGGGCCGGCTGTTCACCAGTGCGATGTTGGCAATCGCGAACGTCGTCTGCAACGGCGTGTACTGGTAGATCTTGTTCAGCGCGATTTCCGCGTCGGCGTCCTTCTTGATCTCGACGACGATCCGCAGGCCGTGACGGTCCGATTCGTCCCGGACGTCGGCCACTTCGGGCAGCGAGCCCTCGTGAACGCAGTCCGCGATCTTCGAGACGATGTTCGTCTTGATCACCGTGTAGGGGATTTCGGTGATGATGATCTGGTCCTTGCCCTTCTTGCTGGACTCGATCTCCGCCTTGCCGCGGACGGTGAGGTGGCCTCGCCCGGTGGTGTAGGCGTCGATGATGCCCTTCTTGCCGCAGATGGCGCCGCCGGTCGGGAAATCCGGGCCGGGCAGGACTTTCATGATGTCCTTGAATCCGCACTTCGGGTCGTCGATGATCAGCAGCAGCGCGTCGCAGACCTCGCGGAGGTTGTGCGGCGGGATGTTCGTCGCCATGCCGACCGCGATGCCCGTCGAGCCGTTGACCAGCAGGTTGGGGAACCGCGAAGGCAGCACGAGCGGCTCGGTCCGCGTCTCGTCGTAGTTGGGCACGAAATCGACCGTGTCGTAGTTGAGGTCCGCCATCATCTCCGTGGCGGGCGCCGCCATTCGCGCCTCGGTGTATCGCATGGCCGCCGGCGGGTCCGCGTCGATGCTCCCGAAGTTGCCCTGCGGATCGACCAGCGTGTACCGCATGTTCCATTCCTGGCCCATGCGAACGAGCGTGCCGTAGGTGGCCTGGTCGCCGTGGGGGTGGTAGTTGCCGCTGGTGTCGCCGACGATCTTGGCGCACTTTCGGTGGGCGCTGCGAGGTCCGAGATTCAGGTCGTTCATGGCGACGAGGACACGCCGCTGCGAGGGCTTCAGGCCATCCCGAACGTCGGGCAGCGCTCGCGCCACGATGACGCTCATCGCATAGTTCAGATACGAATTCTTGAGCTCTTCAAGAATCGGCATCTCTTCAAAATGGTCTCTGGCTTGTTGCTCTGTTTCCTTCATGTTCTCTATCTTCTCTCTGTTCCAGGCAGCACGACGACCCGCTCAGGACCGCCGAATAATCACAAGGGGTGACGCTCACGTGAAGGCCGGCCACCATCCATAGTCAGGGTTGTGTTCCAAACACCGCCAAAGTACCGGCATTCCAGCAAAAAGTCAACTGCGAATGTGCCATCTGGACGGGGTTACTTGTCGATCGTACGACGGGCAATCTCCGCTACCAGGCCGTCGAAATCGGGGATCGTTCTGAGGACGCGGACCATGTCCGGCAGCCGGATGATCCGCGCAATGTCCGCCAGCGCCTGGAGATGCCGCGCCGGGTCCTGCCCAACCGGGTCCAGGAGGATGATCAGGATATGAGGCCCTCCCGAGGCCAGGGGGATGTCGAGCGGCTCCTGCGACACCCCCAGGAACACCACCGATTCGGTCACATGGGGGACGTGGGCATGCAAAAGCACCACATCCTGGGTCAGTTCCACCGGCTCCTCCTGACTGATGGTGTGCAGCAGGACGGCCACCTCGTGGGCATCCGTCGTGCGATGGCCGAAATAGGGGCCCAGGAGTCTGCGGACGGCATCTTCGGTCGTCCGGACGTCCATCCGGAGCATCGTGCGGTCCCGGATGAAGGTCGAGAAGATGTACGAGGAATCGGCGGTCTTCTCCGCCGCCTGCTGGCTCTCCCAGCGCTCGTCGGGCGGAATGAGAACGGAGAACATCGTGTCGGGGAACTCCTGTGCCCACCGGGCCGGGAGGCGGTCCAGGCTCGGTTGCCAGGCCAGCTCCCCCTTGCGAGGCGCCATGAGGATGAGCCAGTCGTTTCTACCGGCCAAATCGTCGAGGTCCGCACGGACCTCTTTCCAGAACCGGATCGTCCGGAACGAGACCGGCACGGACGGCGTTGTCCTTCGGATGAAGTTCGCGGCGCCGACTGCCATGTCAGGCAAGGACAGAATGAGCAGCGAGGTCCCGGCCTGGTTGGCCAGCGTCTTGGTGGCCTTGACGACAGATTCGAAACCCGGCTGACGCTCTGCCAACGGGGGCAGAACCAGCACGATCCGCGTGGCCGTACTCACCGGCCGGCGAAGACGATTGACCATCACGAGTTGGACGCTTCGCTCGATGATGCCGTCGATCGTTCGGCCGAAGGTCCGCGTCTTGGAGCTGGCTTGTCCATCCCAGTCCAGGAGGATCATGGAAATCCGATTGTCCCGCAGGGTGCGGACGACGCCGGAGATGACGCTGATATCCACACTGGTCAGAGCGGTCACGGGAACGCCGGCCGACATGGCCCGAACCACCGTATGGGCGAGCACTTTCTCCGCCAGCGCCACTTTCTGTTCCACATCGCGGTCCTCGGGGACGACCTGAAGAGGATACAGCGGTTCGTGCGACCCCTTCTCGCGAAGCAGCAAAGCGATCTCCAGCAGTTCCTTGGCTCCCTGACGCTCCTGAAGCGGAATCATGATCCGATGGGGCGCCGCGGAAACATCGAAGCCGCCCTGCGCTTCGTGCAGGGCCACCCGGCGTCCCGCGCGTTCCGTGACAATGGACCCGACCAGGCAGGTGACCGCGATCGTCATGATGGCGCCCACCACCACCGCGTCGGAGAACAGTCCCAGGTTGCCGCCCACCAGGACGATCGCCAGCGTGGCGGCCGCCCGATTGACAGTCAGGCCGAAGAGCAGCAGTCCCTCGTCCGGGAGGTATCTGAGTATCCTCTGGGAGACCAATGCGGCAATGCCCTTGGCGACAATCGCGACGACCACCATGCCGACAACCAGAACCCATGCCTCGATCCGGGTAAACAGCAGACGCGCGTTGACCAGCATCCCCACGGACAGCAGGAAGAACGGGATGAAGATCGCGTTCCCGGTGAACTGGATTCGAGTCATCAGCAGGCTCTTCTCAGGGATCAGGCTGTTGAGCGCCAGGCCGACCAGAAAGGCACCGATGATCGGCTCCAGCCCGGCCAGATGGGCCAGATAGGAACTCAGCAGCGCAACGGCCAGGACGAATACGAAGTCCGTATTCTCGTCCGTGGAGAGGTGTCGGAAGAAAGCAGAGCCAATCCAGGGGACCAGAAACACCACGCCTGCCACGTACGCCAGCATCGAGACAAACAGCCTGACCCAGAACCATGTGTTCACATCGCCATTCACGGTGCTGGCAACCGCTACCAGCACCAACAGAGCCAAGGTGTCGCTGATGATCGTGCCGCCGACCGCTGTCCCTGCGGATCGTGATTTGGTCAAACCCAGCTTGCTCACGATGGAGAACGTGAGCGGGGTGTGCGAGGAGAGCATGCCGGCCAGCAGAAACGATGCGGATACGGTCATTCCGAAGGCCCACCGTCCCAGCACAATGCCCAGGAACATAGGAATGGCGAAAGACAGCAGTCCGAATATCGCCGCGTGGTTGCGGTTCTTCCGCACATGGTGCAGATCGATTTCGAGCCCGGTCAGGAACATGATGTACAGCAGCCCAACGGCGCCGAGCAACTGGACGGTCTGATCGCGGGCGAGAAGCCCCAGGCCATGGGGACCGAAGATCGCACCGGCAGCGATCAATCCGACGATCTCGGGCAGACGGACCCTTCGCGCCAACAGCGGCGCGATGAGGATCATCGCCATGACCACCGCGAAGATCAGTATGGGATCCGAGATCGGCAGCATCCATTCTCTTCCATTGATATCCTGCAGCTCAATTGTCCCCGGGATCATAGTCGATCCGCGCGACAGCGACAAGCCCACTCCCAGGACAAGACAGGAAATGGTCACCCCGATATCGGACGAAGACGATACGATGTGCCGGTTCACAGGGACGCACAAAGCCACGAGTGATTTGACTGATACCCCGAACCCGGTATAATGCCTGCGGGTATCTACCCGTGTGAATGGAGCAGAGAGTGCTGTTGTTGAGGACGGAAACCGGATGCGGCTGGCCAAGGAACTGGGGCTGATTCACATTTTCTCGCTCGCCTCGGGGGCGATGATCAGTTCCGGCCTGTTCATCCTGCCGGGCCTGGCGCACGCGCGAGCCGGCCCGGCCATGGTGCTGTCCTACTTCCTGGCCGGTCTGCTGGCCATGGGCGGCCTGCTGAGCATTATCGAGCTGACCACCGCAATGCCCAAGGCCGGCGCCGATTACTTCTACATCTCTCGCGCCATGGGGCCGGCCATGGGGACCGCCGCCGGGGTGTTGAGCTGGTTCAGCCTGTCACTCAAGAGCGCGTTCGCGCTGGTCGGAGCAGCGGTACTGCTGGCGCCGATCCTCCCGGTGAATCACTATGTCGTCGGGGTGACCCTGGGGATCGCCTTCATCGTGCTGAATCTCGTGGGTGTGCGAGAGGCAGCGAGGTTCCAGGTTGCCCTGGTGGTCGCGCTGCTCGGCCTGATGTTGTACTTCATCTTTCGGGGACTGCCCCAGATCAACGTGCGTCATTTTGAGCCATTCGCGCCCTACGGCCTGCGCGCGGTGTTCTCGACGACGGGCTTCGTGTTCGTCTCCTACGGCGGGTTGCTCAAAGTCGCCAGCGTGGCAGGCGAAATCAAGGAGCCCGACCGATTGGTTCCTCTGGGCATGGTCCTGGCGTTGTCGCTGGTCACGATCCTGTACACGCTGATGATCACAGTCACCAGCGGCGTGCTCGGCGCCGAGCAATTGGACCATTCGTTGACCCCAATTTCGGACGCTGCGGGCGCGTTCATGGGATCGGCGGGACGATTCACCGTCGCGGTCGCGGCTCTGCTGGCCTTTTTGACGACCGCCAACGCAGGCATCATGACGGCCTCACGATACCTCCTCGCCGTCAGTCGGGATCAACTGCTGCCGCAGGGGTTCAGCCGGGTCGGGATGAAATCGAAGGTCCCCTGGGTCGCGGTTCTAACTACAGGCGCACTCGTCCTGCTGGCCATGTTCATCCACCTGGAGATCCTCGTGGAGGCAGCGTCGACCGTCTTCGTGCTCGGGTATGTCCTGGCGAGTCTGTCGGTGATCCTGCTGCGGGAGAGTCGCCTGCAGAACTATCGGCCGAGTTTCCGCACACCTTTGTATCCCTGGGTCCAGTTGGCAACGATCCTCGGTTTCGCCTTCGTGATTCTGGAGATGGGAGAAAGCGCCTTTCTGGTCACGACGGCTCTGGTCGTGGCGGGCTTTGCGCTCTATTGGTTCTACGGGCGCAGGCGGGCTCAGACGGAATCCGCGATCCTGCACCTGGTGAGCCGGATCATGGACAGGGACTTCGGCGACAGCAACCTCGAAAGCGAGCTCAAGGCCATCGTCCGCGAGCGGGACCAGATCGCCCTGGATCGGTTCGACAGGATCCTGGAGAGGAGCCCCGTGCTGGACCTCGACCGCAGAATGGACCTGGAGGAGTTTTTCGGTCTGGTGGGCAAGCAACTAGCCCAGCGGGTCGGCATAGAACCCGAGACGCTCACGCGATTGTTGCACGAGAGAGAGCGGGACACGAGCACGGTCCTGACCGAGACGCTGGCGGTGCCTCATGTGGTCGTGGACGGGACCGAGTGCTTCGACATCCTGCTGGCCCGCAACCGACAGGGCATTCGTTTCTCCGACAAGGCCCCTGAGGTCCGCACGATCTTCGTCATCGTCGGCAGCCGCCAGCAGCGGAACTTTTACCTCCGCGTCCTTTCCGCCATCGCCCAAATCGTCCAGAACGCCGACTTCGAACGCAAGTGGATGTCCGCAAGAAACGAGCAGGCCCTGCGAGACACCGTCCTGCTCAGCAAACGCAAACGAAGCGAGAGCTGACTTCCCGCCGATCTTGTTGTCTTTCAACCGCAGAGGCCACCGGTGGCCCCAGAGGGGATGAAACCGCAGATCAACGGTGATGAACGCTGATTCCCGCAACGATCATCGACCTGGTTCGCGATGGGGCCAAGAGTGGGTGGCAGCAGTTGACGTCGTTGTGCGGCGGGGGCTGGGTGGCGCGACAGCCGCACCGTGGTCGGGTTCCCAAGACACGGTAATTCGCGTTTGGGGTCCCGTCTGTGCCCACCGTTCATCTTGCCATTTGCCGGGAAAGTCGGTAATGTATAGCAAGGGTTCCAGGTTAACGAAGGTCGCTGGTTATGGTCGCGATGAACGACATTCAGGCCGTGGTGGACCGCATTGCGGCGGCATACGACCCGGAGCGCGTGGTGCTCTTCGGATCACACGCTCGCGGTACGGCTACGAGCGATTCGGACGTGGACCTGCTGGTGATCCTGCCGTTCGAAGGCAAGCCCTTCTGGAAATCGCTGGAGATCACGAACTGCGTGAATCCCCCCTTCGCTGTGGACCTGCTGGCCCGCCGTCCGGATGACACGCAGCGACGCTACGCCCAGGGCGACCCGCTGATCCGCGAAGCCTTGGACCAGGGACGGGTCTTGTATGAACGAAGTCGTGCGCGAGTGGATTGAGAAGGCCGAGGGGGACTACCTGACGGCCACGCGTGAGGTCCGGGCTGATCCCCCCAACTACGATGCGGGTTGTTTTCATGCCCAGCAATGCGTCGAGAAGCTGATGAAAGCCGCGATCATCGTCAAGGACCAAATCCCGCCAAAGACCCATGACCTTACAGTCCTGAGCGGTCTGCTCAATACCTCCAGTCCCGAATGGCACTGGCCAGTCGAAGAACTCCGATTGCTGTCGCGCTCAGCGGTCATCTTCCGCTACCCCGGCGAGTCGGCGGGTCGAGAGGAAGCCGATGCGGCATTGAGTGTGGCCACGGCGATGAGGGAACGCCTGCTATCACTTCTCCAGAGGAGTACGTGACACCGTGCTCTTGCTGTTCTTCGACCGCAGAGGCCGGCGAGGATCCCAGAGGAAATCGAACCGCAGAGGAAGGCTGATGAACCCCGATTCCCGCGACGATCATCGACCCGGTTCGCCACGGGGCCAAGAGTGGGTGGCAGCGGCTGACGTCGTTGTACGGCGGGGGCTGAGTGGGTCGGCAGCAATAGGGCGGGCTGTGCCCACCGTTGTTGTCGCCGGAAATCAAAACCGGCGAGGGATCAGGGACAATCTCTAATTCCTGAATCCGGATGCGACCCCCTACCCCCGACGAGCTTTCTTCCTGTTCTCCCTATTCAGTCCATGAGCGACTACTGGTGCTCCAGCAGCAACAAGAAGGATTGCACCAGGTAATGGAACTGCAGGTATTTCTCCAGGAACCTGAGCATTTTCAAAAGTATAATTACCATGGTCGGTAGTAAAAACAGAGACTACGCCGTTAGTACTAGTATTCCATTGACTTTCCATAGTAACATATAAATAGCTTTGACTTTGGTTTATGTCTTGTGGCAAAATATGTCCGAATGGACTTGTTGCCTCTGCTGTTAATTTATTCGAATCAAGAGAAGTTGGAACCCAGAAGTCTGCCTGACTCCCGCCAGCAAAACTTATGTTTGATAAACTATCTGCAAATATTTCTAGACCCTTTCCGGCATCGTCAGCTCCCCCTGTACTAACATTTTTAAGTAGTCCAGTCCAGCTGTACAGTCCATCACCAACAGCTCCGTTAAGAGTCAATGTCCATTCGTATTTTGTTGAAGGAAATTCTGAAATATCTGCTTTTACTGGTGCTGCTTTAGCTCCCAGTGCTGCTAATGCCAGCATTGTCACAAGAGTCGCCTTCGTTCCGAATCCCGCACGGCTACAGGCAGGAACCGGTGCCGCTTCTGGGGCTACTGTGCCATCGACGGGCGCATCCGCTAACCCAGAGACTCTTGTCTCAACGGAACGAACCTCGCTTCTCGCGATGTTGTATGCATCATACGCTGTTGACATTGTCGCATCACCTCTCAAGCATCCACCCGGTATTCATGCACCTATTCTACGGCTGCGTTGTCGCTGCATGGTGAAGACGTCGCATGGCCTCTCGATCCACGCGCGACCGGCTCGCGGTGCTCCATCACCCGTCCTGCGCGAGCACTTTTCGTCACCTCCCCTTGGCTCCGTGACATGATCACTCAATGGACCGTCCTGAGATCTTATATCGGACGCACTCGCAGCGACACATGCCGAAGCCAAGCCGAACAGGGGCGGCCTGCAGCCGTGCACACCCCATCCGGCAATCCTACAGTATACCCTTGAAAACCATGATTGTCAATGGGGTGGGGACAACTGTCGTGAATCGTGAAGCCAGTGGGGTGTCGGATTCCGGATCGGTCCGTCCGTTCCTTTACATCAAACATCTGGGTTGCGGCCGAAGGCCGCGCCAAGCAAGCAGGAATCCAGGAACCGCAGGATGGGGCGCGACCTGATGAATGGATTCCCGCTTTCGCGGGAATGACAGCTCCGCGTCCGCGTTCATCGGCGTTCATCCTTCGACTCTGCTCAGGACGGCGTTTGGGGTTCCAGGCGTTGTTCTCTGCGGTCCTCGGCGGTTGACAAGACGGTGGGCAGAGCCCACCCTACCGCTGCCGCCCAAATCATGTTCCTGGGTTTCCTCGCGTCCTTCGCGGTTTTGATTTCCGTGCGAGAATTTTCGCGCTGCCCCGTTTTGCCCGCCGGGAAACGCACCGTATACTTTGCTTGGTAAGGGGTGACCAGAAGACGGCACTACGGCACAAACAGGCTTTCTCATAATACTCCTTCCTTCTTTCCAGGGGGGGCGGCAGACCGTTCAAGGCAATGGGGGGTCGCTGTCTCCCTCTATTTTTGCGCGCAGAAATGTCGAGTGCAGATTGAACGGTGCGTGATACGCACCCTACCCCTCACGCCCGACGACACAAAAGACCGGCAAGCAGCAAATCCGAAATCCGAAGCACGAAATTCGAAACAAATCCGAAGCACGAAGTCCAAATGAACGAAACGCCGCCGCCGGACCGGAGGCTCCGTTTCGAGTTTTCTTCCTTTTGATCGTTTGGATTTGTTTCGGATTTCGAGTTTCGATATTCGTGCTTTTCCTGCAGAAATGGCACTGGCCGCGGGTATGGACCCGCGGCCAGCCTTCCAAGGTAAGGGGGGCTTCAAGTCTGTATTAGGTGCGTCGTTTGCGGACGAGGGTCAGGCCGCTCAGGCCCAGCAGGATGATCGTCGCGGGCTCCGGAATCGACATCGAGCCGCTGAAGCCGCCGCTGCCGATGCCGCCGCGGTCGAGCATGTCCGCGAAGCTCTTGTAGCCCGATCCGCTGCCGCCCGTGAAGGACAGGTCGAAATCGAGCGAGGTCACACTCAGGTTCTCCAGGATCTCCAGGGCGGATGACCCGAGGGCCGAACCTTCGTGCGTGATGAAGACGTCCGTGATGTCCGCTTGGAACTGGGTGTAGGCGCCCGCGACGGTGCCGACGGTGGTCAGGTCGCTGATCGTCAGGGTGCCTGTCATATAGGTAACGCTGTTGTCGGCGCTTCTGATCGTGATTTCGGAGCTGCCCAACGGCGTGAGCGTATACGGCGCGTCCGGGATGCCGCTGACCTGGAACGTAGGCAGATACACCCGGGCGCCGACCAGGGCGTCGTAGTTGCTGGCCAGGCCGCTATCGACCACGATGTCCTGGTCGAAGCTCATGACGCCGGCGCCGTTGTAGTACCACTCGCCCGCGGAGCCGTCGGCGGGGCCGAAGGTGAGAACCTGCTGCGGAGTCACCGTGTCGGCGAGCATCGGGCTCGTCAGGGCCGC
The DNA here is from genome assembly GCA_017993835.1 of Phycisphaerae bacterium. GTDB lineage: Bacteria > Planctomycetota > Phycisphaerae > Sedimentisphaerales > Anaerobacaceae > PLanc-01. The sequence goes on along the minus strand of JAGOLX010000033.1, from coordinate 9,528 downwards.
CAGCAGGAAGGTTGTCAGGGTCAGGGATACTCTCATCGCTCTCGCTCCTCTACTGTTCCCGCACCGCCTGTTTCACGGCCTCGCAACGGATGCGTCGGAAAAAGGCAGATCGGGCCTATATTCTTCAACGAAATCTCCCTCGGGGCAGAGCACCGCTGCGCGTCGGGGTTCGATTTCGTTGAAGAATGGACAGGACGAGACTCTCGTCGTGCGACGGGCGTTTGGGAGGGAAAAACCGAAGAGGGAGGTTTTTCCCTCCCCAAGTAGGCCCGATCTGCCTTTTTCCGACGCAGGCCGCACAGCCCACCCAGACCGAGGAGGATCAACGTGGCCGGCTCGGGCACCGCGACCAGGTAGTTCTGCTGGCCGTCGCAAACGAAGACTCGCAGGTCCGCCTTGGCCCCACCGCCCGTGAGCGATTGGAGCCACTTGTTCGCGGTTTCCCAGTCGAGGTCCTGGGCGCGGAAGCCGCCGACGCCGGAGGTGCCGTCGGTGGTGACATCCCATTCCGCGGCGGAGTGGGGCATGTCTTCGTAGACGATCTCCCAAGCCGCGGCGGCGAACGCCTCGGCCGCCCGGTTGTCTTGCGCGGTGTAAGAGCCCGAGGTCCACGCGGAATCATAGTAGCGGGCCCACAGTTCCCGCAGGTAGTTCGCCTTCGTCGTGCCCAGGTGCTCGCCGGTGTAGCTGTTGTACATGTCCTCGGGCATGACCACGTCGTAAGTGTGCGTCGCGGTGGGGGCCGTCTCGTGGAGCTCGACGCAGAAACCCGGGATCGAGCCGTTGTGCCACGTGCTTCCGGTGCCGGTGTCGGCGGTCTTGTTCAGCATGTAGACGCCGGCGCTGACGTCGTATCCGTCGTACCCGCCGGCCCAGAAAGTCGTGACGTCGTAGGCGCCGAATCCATCGTGCACCACGTCCACCGTGTTGGCCCGCGCCGCGTGGGTCGTTGCCAACGCAAGCACGAGGCCCCCTGCGGCCCAAAGAAATCCAGACGTTCGTTCTCTCATGTCACCACACCCCCCGATGACTTGGCGCAGAACGACCCCCTGCCATGCGAGCAGGAATCACCAAGCCACCACTTACCTAGAAACCCATGGTGCTCAAGAGAGGAGATTGATGAGCACCCCCCATTTCGAATCAAGCGCCCGTCGGGCGATTGATATAGGTAGTGTACCCATTTGGCGACCCAGAGTCAATGAAATCGCCCTGGCGGCCCCCAAGGGGGGACGAATCCGGAAGGGCATCTCGCTCGCTGGGCTGTCAGCCTGCGGATTATCGGCCAATGCCCCTTCTTCCTCGAAGCTCGGCGCGGAGATTTTTCAGCCCAACTCGCAGCGGTCTGGCTCACGGCGTCAACGGGCGGTTGGCTCGATCGACGGTCCGCGTCGCCTGCGGCAGCTCCTGCCATGCGGCTTGGATCGCTCGCCGGGACTGCTGTGGAGAACCTGTGGATAACTCAGGCGGGTCTTCCGCGAGGGGCCGCAGAATGTGAACCCATCCAGTCGTGCGCCGCAGACCCGCCCAGATAGTATTCGATCCTATTCGGGCCTCCCTCCGAGTGATGAACCTGTAAGTCTTTATTCTATCGAGTTTTATGAAATGACTACTCTGCACACGCTGTTTCTGTATGAAATGATACAAACCGAGGGCGAAAAGCTGCCCAAATCACCCATCTTTACACCTTCACTTCTCGACTATGGTGGAAAAACGGTTGACAACTCGCGAGAAACGGCTCGCCAATAGCCGAATCCTCGTAGATAATCCCTTTCCCTACCATGAATTAGAGACACATGGAAGATGCATGGCGCCGGCGCACGGCGTCGGTATAATAGCCGCTGGTGTCCAGACAACGCCTTTGGCAAGGAGAACGCCGCGTGAGAATCCTCCAGTGCAGCATTCTGGTCATATTGGCGGTCGGCACGGCGGGCTCAGGCTGTGCGAGGCGCGCAGTCACCATCCGCACGCATGATCGTCAAAGAACCGTGCCCACGGAGCCGACCTGGGGCCAGGCAGCAGACGGTCTCCAGTGCCGGCTGCGGTCCGACAAGCGCATCTGCCCTGCAGGGGAGAGCCCGACCCTCCGGATCGACCTGCGCAATCAAGGCGGGCGGGTCTTCGCATTCCGCTCCACCGACCAGGCGCCCCTGTCGCAGTACTCCATCGACGGCCGCTGGCGGCGCTGGCCGGCATACCCGCCCAAAGACGGGAAGGTCCGAGCCCTCGGCCCAGGCGTTGAGATCGCGGACATGCCGGCGACTCTGCCCCAGGATGCTCGTTCGCTCCTGACGCCCGGCCTGCACGTCATTCAACTCGCCTTCTCCTTCGAAGGCGTCGAGGTGGTCAGCAACCCCATCGAGGTCGAGGTCGTCGGACAGCAGTGATCGCACTGGTGCTTCTTACTTGTCTTTCCTGAGCTCGACCCGGCTGACCGCCAGCTCGACGTCGCCCCCGAAGACGGCCAGGCGGAAATCCGCGCCGTTGTTGCGATTCATGAACTGGCAATCGGCCAGTCTGAACTGGGCGGTCTTCCATTCGCCTGTGCCGGTAACCTGCATCCCCCCTGCCGGCCGGAATGCGCCCTCCAGCGGCCCTTCGTCCACCGTGCTGTCGTACTCCACCGCGAAGGACGAACACCCGGCGTCCCGATACGTCACAAGCAGGATCGCCCCTTTGCCCACCATCCCGCAGGCGAAGGCGTCGTCCACATCGAAGTACAGGTATCGGCTCGTCTGGGAATGTGGATTCGGCCCGCTGACCACCGCCTGGCGGTCTCCGAAGGCACGGGGCTCCCAGACACCGTCGCCACTGCTGGGCCGCACGTCGAGACCGGCGGGTTTCTCGACCTGCCACGTGATCGCGTCGGCGTTGACGTAACTCCACGAGAAACGAAGCTGCGTGCCGGTGTGCCACAGGTCGCTGAATAGTCGCGTCAGGACGATGTAGCTTCGCCCGTACTCGAGAGAGTGCGCGATGTCGGTGCCTTCGTGCCATTCATTCCAGGTTTCGACATGCACCATCCACGGCCGGGCCGCCGGGTCGAGTTGCAGCACCTTGGTCCAGCGGTCGATGTAGGTCCTGCCATCCCGGCGTTCGACGATCAGCGGCTCGCGCCCGGGAACGGCGCTGTGGTCGTATCCCGGTCCCAAGGATACTGTCTCGCGGAAGATTATGGGCCCTCGCACGGCCCCGCCCCAGGCGTAGATCGCATCGGTGTCGCCCTCCCAGCCGGCACACTTGACGATAAACGGCTCTACGCCGAAATCTTGCCTGAACCGCGACTTGGCGTGCACGAACTGCCGCTGTGCGTCCTGCTTCCTGGCGAACGATGCGTCGTAGAGAAAGATGATCGGCCTGCCGTCGACCCGTGCCCACTTCGCAGGCGGGATCAGACTGAAGAAGTCGCGGATCGCCAGATAGAACCACTCGCGCCCGAGATCGGTCGTCAGATCCACGTGATAGTTGCTCCCGTCGGCATTGGCGCCGTTCCACGCCAGGATCGAGGTATCGTAGAACAGGCCGATGGCGGGAGGCTGAAGACCTTCCTTCTCCAACGCGGTGTGCGCCTCGACCAGAGGCGGCAGTCCGACGAAACTCCACCCATCGTATTTGCCCGGCACGCCCCAGAAGACCGGCATCAGAAAGTCTATTCCCGCGTCGATCATGTCCGTGAGTTGGGTCTCGTGCCAGGCAGGGCTCCGGAAGCTGATCCCAGTTAGGTCCGCCGGGTGTGTCGTCAGGGCGTCCGATCCGTCGTGGTCCACGATGTGGGCTTTGGTCGCGGCGTCATACCAGTAGAAATACGTCGTCCCGACAATCGCCTGGCCGCGTTGGAAGGAGCTGGCGTCGCGATGGTCCTGGGCCGTGACTGGAAAGAACTCGCCCGGCGGCATCGCTGGCACTTGCTTTGGCTCCGCCATCATCGGGAACAACAACGCCGAGAGAAGAACGAATTGTGTCATCTGTATGGACTCCTTTGCATGCTCACGCACACGACTATACACCAGGACGCCGGGACGGTAAACCACCTCGTGCGTGCGTGACCGTATCTGCGGGCGGGCACGCGGGTTCATCGAGGCCCCGGATTGTCATTCCCGCGAACGCGGGAATCCAGTCCCTGGGCCGTGTCGCATGCCATGGCTTGTGGATTCCTGCTTGTCGCAGGAATGACAGGGTCCGAGCAGCGCCTCGCCGCGCGACAGGAGGTCTCGACTGCGGTCATGCCACCCATCTGATCGATGGCTGCGATTGGCGTGGCAGTCTGACGGCTGATTTGGTATTCTGCTGCTCTCGGCCGCCCGGCTCGGGACGGTCGGATTGGATTGGTTTTGGGAGTCGCTCATGGCGCGAACGAGTCTTCGAGACAAGTTGACGAAGCGATCGGGCTTCGTCGTTCTGGCGGAACTGACGGGCGGGCCGGGGTTCAGCTTCGATCCTATCGAGAAGTTCCTCGGAGCGTACAAGGAGAACCCCACGGCGATCCCGGCGGAATTCGACCTGGCCGCGATCACCCTGCCGCAAAGCCCCGGCGGCGTCGCGAACATCGAGCCTGCGGCGGTGATCGCCGCCTTCGCGGGCACGGGCCTGCTCGATGCGCTGGACGTCGTGCCGCACGTGACCTGCAAGGACATGAACGCCGACGCCATCGTCAGCTCGCTGATGAGCCTGCGAAGGGCCGGCGTCGAGAGCGTCCTGGCGCTGACGGGCGACAAGCCGGTCAAGGCCGCAGGCGTCTTCGAGCTCGAATCACTCGGACTGCTCCGCGCGATCCAGAAGATCAACCACGACTCGCTCCTGCAGGCCAAGCCGCAATCGCTCAAAGACGTTCGACGCTTTTTCGCGGGGGCCGCGGTCTCGCCCTTCAAGTACACCGAGCCCTCCCAGATGCAGCAGTACTTCAAAATGGAGAAGAAGATTGCCTGCGGCGCCGAGTTCCTCATCACGCAGGTCGGCTGGGACTGGCGAAAGTCGCTCGAACTGTTCACCTACCTCAGAGAGATCGGCTTGGGCGCGCAGCGGATCGGCGGAACCTCGACATCGGAAAAAGGCGAATCGGGCCCGAAAGAACAGAAGGTAAGAAGGTTAGAAGGTGAGAAGGTCGGAGAGATGGTGGCGCGCGACGGACGCCCCGGAGAGAACCGGTCTGTCCGACCTTCTGACCTTCTCCACTTCTCACCTTCTGCCCCCGATGCTGCTGGCATCCCGGTGATCGGCAACGTGTACCTGCTGAGCACGCTGACGCCCGCCCCGCGACTGATGCACGACGGCAAGCTCCCCGGCTGCTTCGTCAGCGACGAACTGCTCGCCAAGGTCCAGTCTGAGCGGGTGGACGACCACATCGAGCGGGCCGCCCAGCAGGTGGCCATGTACAAGGCAATGGGTGCCGCCGGCGTCGATCTCGGCGGCGTACCCACCTTCGACCTGTTCACCAGGATTCTCCAGCGGGCCGCCGAGATCGGCACGCATTGGGAGCCATTCCAGGACAATCTCTGCTGGCCGCCGGCCGGCGGCGCCACGCGAGACGCGTCGGAAAAAGGCAGATCGGGCCTAGATTCTTCGACGAAATCTCTTGATTCGTGGCCCAGCCGCCCCCGGCGTGGGAAGGAACATGTAGCCCAGCCGCCCTCGGCTGGGGAAAGAACACCCCCGAGGGCGGGGGTGCCACAGGTGCCGCAGGCGACCACGGTTTGGGAGGGAAAAATCGATGAGGAGATTCTTCCCCCTGAAAGCAGGCCCGATGCGCCCTTTTCCGACGCGCGGAGCACAACCGACGACGACGCCGTTTTCTATCTCTACGACGAATCCGGCAAGAGGGCCGATCTCATCACGCCGTACCCGACGTTCGCAAAGCGGTTCTTCGACTTCGCCCACTGGGCCTTCCTGGACCCCAAGCACTTCGGCTTTCACGCTTTCCGCAAGACGATGTCCCTCCTCGGCGCCGAGGCGGGCTGCGGCGCCATCTACAAGCTCTTCAACAGCAGCGAGAAGGGCTTCAAATACCTCCTGTTCGAGTGCGAGGAGTGCGGCGACTGCTTCCTGCCCGAGAACTTCGGCCTGTGCACCATCGGCGGCTGCGAGAAGGGAATGGACAACGCCCCCTGCGGCGACGCCACCTTCGACGGCCGCTGCGGAAACAACCTTGACCGCGTCTGCATCGGCGAACGGATCTATGAAGCCGCGGCGTCGGAGCAGGAGAAGGTAAGAAGGTCAGAAGGTAAGAAGGTCGGAGAGATGGTGGCACGTGACCAACGCTCGGACGACGACCAGTCTGTCCGACCTTCTGACCTTCTCAACTTCCCACCTTCTTGCCCCGGCTCGCCCTCTTCCGGCGCCGGCCTTCAACGCCTGCGGACGATCATCAACAAGCCCCGCAATCCCTTGCTGCAGCACACGTCATCTATCATCAACTACCTGTTCGAGAGAGACCACACGATGAAGAACGCGATCATCTCGATTGGCGAATCGATCCACGCTTCTATCCCCAAGACCGGCCAGATCATGAGAGAATTGCACGCCCTCGGCGCGGGCGCCTACACGACCCCGAGCCCGCAGCTTGACTACGTCCGTGCGCTGATCGAGTCGCAGGCCAACGACGGCGCCGACTACATCGCGATCAATCTCGACGCCTTCGGCGAGCAGAATCCGCAGCAGGCGGTGGACATGATGGTCGAGTACGTCCGGCTCGTGAAGAAGTGGGGTCGCGGCGTGCCCGTCTGCGTCGACAGCAGCAGCGACGCGGTCCTGACCGCGGGACTGAAAGAGTGGTATGGAAACGACAAGAAAGAACTTCACCACAGAGGCACGGAGGTCACAGAGGCCGCAAATCACGAATCACCCATCTCTTCTCGGGGTTCTCTGTGTCTCTGTGGTGAATCCGTTTTGCCTCCGCTTCTGAATTCCATCAAGGTCTACACGATGGACCAGATGATGCCCCTGAAGAAGGACTACGACTTTTCGTTCGTCGGCCTGCTCGTGAGCGAAGAGAAGGCCACCGGTCCCGGCGGGTCGCACTCGGTGGACGAACTCTACGCCCTGGCGAAACGACTCTTCGACGCCGCGATGCGCCACGGATTCAAGCCCGACCAGATCTTCTTCGACTCGACCGTCTTCCCGCTGGCGATCGACATGCCGATGGAGCCGGGAGTCCCAGGCTACACCTATCGCACGTTCGAGACGATCCGGAAGATCCGCAGCGATCCGAAGCTCAAGGGCGTCCACTGCTCGCTCGGGATCAGCAACAGCGTGCGCGACCTGCCCGCGCGTCGCATCGGAGTCTGTCGCGCCTACGTCGCCAAGGCAATGGAGTACGGCTTGGACGCGGGAATCGTCAACACCGCCCACCAGTACGGATCGACCGAGGCCCCGCCGGAACTGCTCGAACTCGTCGACGCCTACGCCAAGCTCGACGGCTCCATGGAAAGAACCTCCAAGGCCATGGAACTCATGGCCCAGTTCTGCCGCGAAAACCGTAAGGCAAGCTGAGCAAAAGGCCCGGTCGTCTGTCATACCGGTTCTGCAACGTGGTCTCGCAGTGACGAAGCAGATCGTCACACCGCGAAGAACCGACAGATCCTTCGGAGCAGACCCCACTCGTCCCGGATCGGCCAGAAGCTCTTGAGCGCCTCGACCTCCATCGGCGCCAGGCGCAGGAATCGCAGGTAGAACGCGCCTTCGGTTCGGCGCTCGGACGCGAACGCTTCCAGGATCAGGCCGACCTGGCGCCTCGTCGCGTCAGAGGATTGCCTCATGGCGCGGATCCGCGCCGGCGCCGTCCGCCCATCGCGCTGGCTATGCATCGCTTGCATGGATCAGGTCCTCCATGGCCATCCTGGCGCCGAGGGCCTCGGCGCGCCGATTGGCTCCTCTGGCCGTGGCTGTCGCGACGCGGAATTCGTGCGAGCAGATCGAGCAGCGTGCAGGACCCGAGCGGACGTAGTGTCCTGGCGGGGTGATGAGCTGCGCGCCGCACGAGGGACAGATGAGATCGCCGAACGCGTTCAGACGCGCGCGAGGGGCGCGTCGCGGCCCGATTCGCCTTTTTCCGTCGGACGCGCGTCCGTCACGCGAAACGATTCGTTCTTGTACGTCAGACATAGGATCGCCTCCAAGGGGATACAACGGAATCCTGCGACGTCGATATCGGTTATCGTGACGACGTTCTGGCGCGCGTCGCGCGCGAGACGCTGCGCCGGAACACCCTGCGCAGCACGGCAGACAAGCCTTCGGATCGCGCCGTTGGAGCGCTTGACGAACCAGACCGTCACAGGCGACAGCGCCCAGGTGCGCAGGACGGCGGCGGCTTCCGCGCGCGGCATCGCGCGGGGGAAGTTCAGGCCGGCCTCGAAGCCGGTGACACGACGCACCAGGTCGTCCCGCGCGAGCGCCGCGATCACCCGCTCGCGCCACGACGAGTGATGATGCAGATGGCCATGCCATTTCAACACGGAGCCCCAGCGCCCGTCGCAGCCCGTCGCATACACCCCGCGAAAGCCCGAAGCGGCCCGCACCGCCGTGTGGCGGTTCGTCTGATTGAGGGATCGATCCGCGATCCGCAGGTTGCAGCGGCGGTTGTCGAGCTTGTCCCCGTTGATGTGGTCGACCTGCCCTCCCAGAGCCGTGCCGCTCACCAACTGATGGAGGCGAATGGAGCGATTCGAGAAACGCACCGCCGGGTACCCCTGCCACAGGCGTAGCGTACGCCTGCCGAGGGCCTCCGCGATATCCGCATCGACGAGGGTTTCGCAGCCCCCGCGGACGGGCAGGCGGACAAAAGATGTCGGACCGGAAAAAGGCAGATCGGGCCTACTTTGAGGGGGAAAAACCTCTTGGCTCGGTTTTTCCCCCTCAAACCCTTGTCGCGCGTCGGGAGCCTCGTCGTGTCCGTTCCTCAACGAAATCGAACCACAAGATTTCGTTGAGGAATATAGGCCCGATCTGCCTTTTTCCTCCCCGACGTCCTGGATGGAGCCCGGCGGGATCGCCGGGCCTGCCGCACACGGCGCCGGAGGGACTGCATCGCGTGAGTACGCGCCCTGCGCAGCAAGAGAAAAGGAGCATAAGGATTCGCTCATGATGGCACCCCTTCCAGAAGGTCCATGCGGCATTCACGACACAGCATGGCGTCTTTGTCCGCGATGCCGCGTTCGGCGACGAGGGCGCGGACCCGCGCCGGCGCAGAGGACACCCGGCGGACCGTGCGGTGTTTCCACGGCCCGCGACTCCCTGCGATCGCAAAGCACCGCCCGCACAGGCAGCACGCGCCCGCTCCGCTACATGGGGCACCCCCGCCCTCGGGGGTGGCTTTCCCCTGGTCCGTGTCCTGGCCCGGGGCCGGGGCTTTCCCCAGCCGGGGGCGGCTGGGCTCCATGTTCCTTCCGCCTGGCGCTCCGCGCAGGCGGCGGGCCCGCGCGATCTGGTAATCCATCGCTCTGCCGACCACGCGAGTGACACCGCAGTCCAGCGCCTGGCACACGCAACGCAGGTCCTCCCAATCGAGCGACCCGATTGCCTCGGTCATGAACGCGCGGT
>JAGOLX010000082.1 GCA_017993835.1 Phycisphaerae bacterium | reverse complement strand
GTTGCCGTATCGCTTTGGACATGCAGCGTGACCTGCAAGCTCCCGCCCGCTATCAAACCACCGCCACTCTCCATCAACAACGCCGTGAGACAGGATAGAAATGCTCTGCAACGTTGCTACAGTCTCCAAAAATACGCTCTTTTTCATCGACCGCCACGTTCCGCAAGGCGAGCCATGAAGACAGGGGTCGGGAGCCCCGTTTCCGACTGGCCTGTTCGCAGGTGAGTGTGCAGAATGGGCGGCTGCCACGTCAATCTCAAGGGGACTCTGGAGGTGTCAGGCACATTCTTCTGCATCGTCAATCGCAAAACACCACGTACATCGTCTCTCGATCCTCATCGGCCTTTGGCTGCGTCCGAGCGTGGGAGCGTGAAGCATCGTGGGCCGCAGGACTGGATTCCCGTTTTCACGGGGATGACAAGAGGCGATTGCCGCGCTGCCGCTCGCAATGACGGAGTCCGATCCGTGTCGCCCCCCTGCCCTCTGCGGCTTGGCACCTCTGCGTGATTGAACTCACTTGCCTTCGTGGCTCTGTGCCTGTGTGGAAGAAGTCCGCGAAAACAGGGTTGCGGCGGCTTTTCCGACGCGGTATCCTGGAGGCTATGCAGCGTCCAGGGTATGGACCGGCGTCTTTACGACCTCATGCACGTGGAGGTATGGATCATGGCGTCACTGAATCGTCGCGACTTCCTGAAGACCGCTCTGGCCGCGTCCGCCGTCGGGACAGCGCCCTTCAACATTCTCAAGGCCGGCGCATCGCCCAACAGCAAGCTCAACATCGCCTGCATCGGCGTGGGCATGCAGGGCTCGGGCAACGCGGAGTACCTCGCGGGGACCGACAATGTGATCGCGTTGTGCGACGTGGATGAAGCCTGGCACAAGAAGCAGATCGCGAAGCGACCCTCGCTGCAGGGGATCAAGCTGTGGACGGACTATCGCGTGATGTTCGACAAGATCGGCAAGGAGATCGACGCGGTCCTGATCGCGACGCCGGAACACAACCACTACACGATCGCGACCTACTTCATCCGGCGGGGCAAGCACGTCTACTGCCAAAAGCCGCTGTGCCACACGGTCGACGAGGTCCGCATGCTGATGGAGGAGGCGAAGAAGCAGCCCAAGGTGATTACGCAGATGGGCCATCAGGGCCATTCGAGCCGCAGCTCGGCCATGCTGAGGGACTGGGGGCAGGCCAACAGCGTCGGACCGATCAAGGAGGTCGTCTGCTATTCGACGAAGAACTACTGGATCGACAAGCCGGTGATCCAGGGCAGCGTCGTGCCCAAGACACTGGACTGGAACCTGTACCTGAACCGGGCGGAGATGATCCCGTTCAGCGAGAGCTACATGAACCGCGAGTGGATTCGGTACACGCACTTCAGCGGCGCGGTGGGCGACATGGCGGCGCACATCTTCGATCCGGCGTATTACGCGCTGGACCTGCGGGTCCCGCTGAGCGTCCGGGCAGAAGTGAAGACCCCCGCCTATCCCGGCTCGCTCCCCCGGTCGGGCGTCATTACGTACGAGTTCGGCGCGCGGGGAACGATGCCCCCTGTCACGATGAAGTACTACCTGGGCGACGACATCGAGTTCCCGCGTCCCAAGCACCTGGAGCCGGAGCGCCGCGGGATCGACAGCGGGTCGGTCATGGTGGGCGAGCGCGCCTCCATCATGGCGGGCAGTCACAGCCAGGGCGGGCGGATCATTCCCGAGAGCGTCATGAAGAAGACACCCAGGCCGCCGCAAGTGGCGCTCCGCTGCAAGGCGGGCAACCACTTCGACAACTGGACCTGGGCAATCAAAGGCGAAGATACCGCGATGTCGCAGTTCGACTACGCCGGGCCGCTGTCCGAGATCATCGTATTGGGCGATATCGCGCTGCTGCACCCGGGCCGGACGCTGCTGTGGGACGCCAAGAATATGAAGATCACGAACGACGAGGAGGCCGACAAGAGCCTGTTCATGAGGCGTCTGGCCCCCCGCGACGACATGAACTGGTGCTGAACTGAATCGAAGGTGTCAGAATCGGAACGCATCGTCGCCTCCACGCATACACCTCTCGTCGGCGCTTGGATGATGGATGATCGATCTCACACAAAGCCACGAAGCCGCAAAGGCAGGCAAGAGGGTTTGTCCACCGATTGCACAGATTCCACAGATTGGTTCTCACGCGGAGGTGCAGGGTCGCTGGGTCTCCAATGGAATCAGATTGCCTGGCGGGGAGCGCGAAGCGTCGTGCGTGATGCATGGCTGTCCGACCTCCTGACCCTCCTGCCGTCTTACCTTCGTCATCACTCTGCGTCCTCTGAGCCCTCTGTGGCTGAGTTCCCCTCGCGCTCTTCGCATCTTTCGTAGCGAGGATGCCTGGATTCCCGCTTCCGCGGGAATGACAAATCAGGGGAAGCCTCCGCGGCCTTGGCGTCTCTGCGAGAGAAATTGTCTTGCTTCGTGCCTTTGTGCCTTCGTGTGAGGATCGGCGTTCATCCGCGTTCATCGGCGGTTCTACGGCTGTTGCAGCACTTGCCGGCGGGTTCGCGGGCCGGCCGGAGAAGAAAATTCCGGTCGCGAGCGGGAATTCCCGAACCGACGGGCGGGCGGGCCGGTAGAGCCTAAATCAGAATGATTATGATTTAGCCGGAAGGTCCAAGATGCCGCCGTCCAAGGCCGAAATCGACCGTCGCGTACAAGCGTTCGTCCACACATGCCGCCGGCGGGGTATGAAGATCACCCAGCAGCGGGTCGAGGTCTTTCAGGAGCTGGCCGCCAGTGCGGAACACCCGGACGCGGAGACCCTCTTCCGCAGGGTTTCCGCGAATCTGCCGGGCATCTCGCGCGACACGGTCTACCGCACGCTCTCGACGCTCGAGGCCGAGGGTCTGGTCCGAAAGGTCGAGTCGCTGTTCGAGAGCGCCCGGTACGACGCGAACCTGGACCGCCACCACCATTTCATCTGCACGGCGTGCGGCCTGGTGAGCGACTTCTCCAGCGAGGCTCTGGACCGCCTGCCGATCCCTGAGTCCGTGGAGGCCCTGGGGCAGATCGACTGGGCTCAGGTCGAGATTCGGGGGATCTGTGCAGCTTGTGCGAAACGGAAGGCAAAGGCGCGACCACACGGGTCCGACGTGCCGCGTGCCCGACGCGCAAGCAAAACAAGACCGAAACAAGGGACGTTGTGAAAACAACGAGTCATAGGACAACGTCGGATGATCGCGATGTTCAACAATTCCCACGACGAAAGGAGTGAATACCATGAGTGAACACAGCAAGTGCCCGGTGACCGGCATGGGCCACGGACCTGCGGCCGCCAGCGGGACGACGAACCGCGACTGGTGGCCGAAACGGTTACGACTCGAGATCTTGCACCAGCATTCTGCCAAGTCGAATCCGATGGGCGGGGACTTCAATTATGCGAAGGAGTTCAAGAGTCTCGACCTGGCGGCGGTGAAGAAGGACCTCGCGGCGCTGATGACCGACTCGCAGGACTGGTGGCCGGCGGACTTCGGCCACTACGGGCCCCTGTTCGTCCGCATGGCCTGGCACAGCGCCGGCACGTACCGCATGGGCGACGGTCGCGGCGGCGGCGGACGGGGCCAGCAACGCTTCGCGCCGCTCAACAGTTGGCCGGACAACGTGAGCCTGGACAAGGCGCGCCGCCTGCTCTGGCCGATCAAGCAGAAGTACGGCCGGAAGATATCCTGGGCCGACCTGATGATCCTCACCGGCAACGTCGCCCTGGAAACGATGGGGTTCAAGACCTTCGGTTTCGGCGGCGGTCGCGAGGACGTCTGGGAGCCGGACCAGGACGTCTACTGGGGCGCCGAAACGACCTGGCTGGGCGGCGACAAGCGGTACTCCGGAGAGCGGGACCTCGAAAACCCGCTGGCGGCAGTCCAGATGGGTCTGATCTACGTCAACCCCGAAGGCCCGAACGGCAACCCGGACCCGCTCGCGGCGGCCAAGGATATCCGCGAGACCTTCGCCCGCATGGCGATGAACGACGAGGAAACCGTCGCCCTCATCGCGGGCGGGCACACCTTCGGCAAGACCCACGGCGCGGGCCCTGCGTCCCACGTGGGACCTGAGCCCGAATCGGCCCCCATCGAGCAGCAGGGTCTGGGCTGGAAGAGCAGCTTTGGCTCCGGCAAAGGCGGCGACACGATCACCAGCGGCCTGGAAGTCACCTGGACCTCGACACCCACGAAGTGGAGCAACAACTTCTTCTGGAACCTGTTCGGCTACGAATGGGAACTGACCAAGAGTCCGGCCGGCGCGCATCAGTGGATCCCCAAGGGCGGCGCAGGCGCCAATTCGGTGCCCGATGCCCACGACAAGTCGAAGCGCCACCCGCCAGCCATGTTGACCACAGACCTGGCTTTGCGATTCGACCCGGCCTATGAGAAGATCTCGCGGCGTTTCTACGAGAATCCGGACCTGTTCGCGGACGCATTCGCCCGGGCGTGGTTCAAGCTGACGCACCGCGATATGGGCCCGCGCGCACGCTATCTCGGTCCCGAGGTTCCGGCCGAAGAGCTGATCTGGCAAGACCCCATCCCCGCGGTCAATCACAAGCTGATCGATGCGCAGGACATCGCCTCCCTCAAGGGCAAGATCCTCGCTTCCGGCCTGTCCGTCTCGGAACAGGTTTCGACCGCCTGGGCGTCGGCATCCACCTTCCGCGGTTCCGACAAGCGAGGCGGCGCCAACGGCGCCCGTATTCGCCTGGCGCCGCAGAAGGACTGGGAAGTCAACCAGCCTGCCCAACTGGCGAAGGTGCTCAAGACCCTGGAGGGCATCCAGAGCGAGTTCAACAAGGCACAGTCCGGCGGCAAGAGAGTGTCCCTGGCGGACCTGATCGTCCTGGCCGGCTGCGCGGGCGTCGAGCAGGCTGCGAAGAACGCCGGCTGCAAGGCGACTGTCCCCTTCACGCCGGGACGCATGGACGCCTCGCAGGAGCAAACCGACGCGGCCTCCTTCGCCGTGCTCGAACCGAAGGCGGACGGCTTCCGCAACTACCAGAAGGCCCGTTATGCCGTCTCGGCCGAGGAACTGCTGGTCGACAAGGCACAATTGCTGACCCTGACGGCGCCTGAGATGACCGTGCTCGTGGGCGGCATGCGAGTCCTGAACGCCAACTTCGGAAAGTCTCCGCATGGCGTCTTCACGAAACGGCCCGAATCGCTCACCAACGATTTCTTCGTGAACCTGCTCGACATGGGCACAGCCTGGAAGCCAGCCTCCGAAGACGCGGACGTATTCGAGGGTCAGGATCGCAAAACGGGCGAACTGAAGTGGACCGGCACCCGCGTCGACCTGGTCTTCGGCTCGAACTCGCAACTCCGGGCTCTCGCGGAAGTCTACGCATGTGAGGATTCCCAGGAGAAGTTCGTGCGCGACTTTGTGGCAGCGTGGAACAAGGTCATGAACCTCGACCGTTTCGACCTGACCTGATCGGTGCGTGAATGTCGATATCCTTCTGTGTGATCACAGAATCCAACAGCCAACTCAAGTGAAAGGAGCATTGCCAATGT
Organism: Phycisphaerae bacterium; assembly: GCA_017993835.1. Lineage (GTDB taxonomy): Bacteria > Planctomycetota > Phycisphaerae > Sedimentisphaerales > Anaerobacaceae > PLanc-01. The sequence goes on along the minus strand of JAGOLX010000082.1, from coordinate 12,876 downwards.
GTAACGAGAACCGATTGCCGTTGATCGGCGAGAAGGCCCCGTCGTTCAAGGCGGAGACCACCCAAGGGCCCATCAACTTCCCTGATGATTTCAAGGGCAAGTGGGTCGTCTTTTTCTCCCACCCCGCCGACTTCACCCCGGTCTGCACCACGGAGTTCATGACCTTCGCCTCCATGCAGCCCGAGTTCGAGAAGCTCAACTGCAAGCTGCTCGGATTGTCCATCGACAGCACGTTCAGCCACATCGCCTGGCTGCGGACGATCAAGGAGAAGATCGAGTACAAGGGCATGAAAGGCGTCGAGGTGAACTTCCCGGTCATCAGCGACCTGACGATGGAGGTCTCCAAGACCTTCGGCATGCTGCAGCCCGGCGCCAGCACCACCCAAGCGGTGCGGGCGGTGTTCATCATCGATCCCGAGGCCAAGGTCCGGGCGATCCTGTACTACCCGCTGAGCAACGGGCGCAACATGGACGAAGTCAAGCGGCTGCTCGTCGCGATGCAGCACTCAGACCAGCACAAGATCGCCACGCCGGCAAACTGGCAGCTTGGCGACGATGTGATCGTGCCGCCGCCGGGCTCGTGCGGCGCAGCCAAGGAACGGGTCGAGAAACCCACGGCCGATATGAAGGTCCTCGACTGGTTCATTTGCCTCAAGAAGTGCCCGCACGGCAACAAATAGGCAGGGATGACCCGTGGTGCTTCCTGCCGCTGTACATGTTCTGTGGCAGCCAGATGAGACAAGCGGTGGGCACAGCCCACCCTCGTACGCCGTCCATCTTGAAATAGTGGGCAAACGTCGCGGACACCGTTGGGAGTTCCGCCTTCAGGCGGGTGAAGACCGCGTAAACGCGGAACTCCGAACAGGCCATACGCCGATAGGCTACCCACCGAATTAACGTGGACGGCGTACGAGGCGCTGACACCGAATTCCATGCTCTTGCACTTTGCGTCTGCGACCCGCCGGGGCCTCTGCGGCGGGAAGAGCCTGGATTCCCGCTTCCGCGGGGATGACGAGAGGATGGACATCGCGGCCGGCCAAATGACGACGCGGTCGTACCGGACGGCTTCTCTTCGCGTCACTCGCGCGTCACTCGGTCTTGGGCTCGCCCTCGCTGGACTCCGTGTCGCAATCGTACGTCCAGATCCGGATGCGGAGGCTGGTCACCAGATCGACCGCGCTGTACGGCGCCGAGAGGGTGACCGTGCGGTCCGTGAGGAAACTATAGGAGAACGTGGAACCGAGGCCCTGGTTGCTCAGGTTGGGTCCGGCGATTCCGGAGACCTTCCACTGGAGATCGATGACGTAGTTGTCCGTGTCGCCGCCGAGGTTGTGGGCCAGAATCACGCCGTAGCGATCGGTGGGGTCGCCGAAGGGCGTGACGATCCAGCCGCTGTTGTAGGCCGGCCGGGGGAAGCAGGAGACACTGGCCGTCGTGCCGCTGTCGATCTTGATGTCGTCGTAGTAGACCGACGACGCCTCGTTCGCAAACAGGTCGATGGCTTGGAGCGTGCCGTGGAGGTCGTCGTCCCACTCGCCGACCGCGATCTGCGTGCCGTCGTAGTACTCCTCGAACGTGTTGGCGGACAGATCGATGACGAGCCGGATCTCGACCCACTGGTCGAAGGCGATCCTCGCTCCGCTGCCGGTGTCGCCGGAGAAAGGCACGATGGCTCCCGTTTCCAGATCGTACTGCGTCTGGATGGACCAGTCGTGGGGACCGTCGTCGTTGTAGGTGTTCAGCAGGATGAAGTAGCTGACGCCGGTGGAATGGGAGGGAACATACTGCCAGGCGGTGAGAATCCACTTGCCGCCGGACAGGCTGAACTCGTGCACGAGATCGGAGTCGCGCGAGATCTCGACGGACTGCCTGCCGCCGCGGGCGTAGAGGTTGGAGACGAGGGCGCCGGCCGACGCCGAGTTGTTCCAGCCCTTCCATCCGCCCTGGCCGTGCAGGTCGGTCCCCGCGATATACGATTCGAAGTCCTCAGAGAATTCACTCGCCCACGCGCCGCCCGCCAGGCCCAACAAGACGATGATTGCCGAAGCTACGATTTGCCTTTTCATGATCAACCCCTTTCCTGAAAGGATAAACGGGTACGTCGCCGTCGCCCCATATCATCTCTTATAGCAAAAACGACGGCCTCTGTCAACGCAAACGCGGGCGTGCCCCTCCGAGGGGGTGCGATTCGCGTTTGTCGGCAGATTCTTCCACCCCCTGGGAATCGACGTCGAACGCCCCCTTTCACAGCAAACCAGAAACTACCTGCAAACTTGAACTGCACCCCTTCAGAGCGGCCTGATGAGGGTCTGGCGTGTCGAGTGTCTCTTCTGGGGCTGCGTCCGCACAGAATATGCCTGGGCCGGCCGGGCGGATCTGGTAGAATGCATTCACGATCATCGATGGCTTTTCGGACGGTTGGACTCATGTGGCACGAAATCGTTGCTCGGGGCAGGACCTCTTTCGCGAGAGCCTACGCTTGCTGGCTGAGGGTATGCTGTCGGTTTGCACCGCGACGATTGAGCCGAATGCACCTGGCCCGTCGGATCAAGGTGATCGCCCACCGCGGGGCCTCGCACCTGGCGCCGGAGAACACGCTGGCCGCCGCGAACCTGGCCTGGGAGCACGGCGCGGACATCGTCGAGGTGGACGTGCACCTGACGAAGGACGGGCGAATCGTCGCGATCCACGACCCGACCACCGCGCGGACCGCAGGCGCCGGTCTGGAGGTCGCGAAGACGCACTCCCGGCATCTTCGACGCCTGGACGTCGGCAGTCACAAGCACGAGGACTTTGCCGGCGAGACGATCCCCTTCCTGGAGGAGGTCCTGGACACGATCCCGGCGGGCCGGCACCTGTTCATCGAGATCAAGTGCGGCCCGGAGATTTTGCCGGTCCTGAACGAGGTCCTGACCCGCAGCGGCAAGCGGTCGCAGGTCGCGATCCTCGGGTTCGACCTCCAGACCATGAAAACCGCGAAACAGACCATGCCGGACATTCCCGCCCACTGGCTGTGCGACAAGAAGCTCTGGCGGCCGTTCAGCCGCTCGCTGGCGAAGACCGCGAAGGAGCACGGGCTCGACGGGATGAGCATCCACTGGTCCGGCGTAACGTGGCGGTTCGCCCAGACGATGCGCCGGGCCGGCCTGAAGCTCTACGCCTGGACGGTGGACCATCCGGCCGACGCATCCCGCCTGCACGCGATGGGCGTGGACGGGATCACCACCAATCGCCCGGGTTGGCTCAGAAGGCACTTCTTCGCCCACCACAGCCGCGGAGCGAACTCCGATTCCGGGCAAGAACCCGACGTCAAACAGGCCCCGTGAAATGAGCGGGGATTAGCTGTTGACTCACAAGGGCAGCGACTGGTAAAATGGGAGCGTGACGGCTTTCTCGTCAGAATGGAGCGCAGGGTAGGTCGATCACCGTGGAAGAGGATCACACATGGGTAGAGTGTAACGCTGTCGGCAGGCAGCGAACCAATATCATCTCTTTTACTACTGGGAGGTTGGTTATGTACAGGAGAAGTATGTGTGTGGCCTTGGTCTGCGCCCTGGGCGTGGCATCCACGGCTTGTGGGAATCTGATCGGCTGGTGGACATTCGATGAAGGGACCGGCACAGTCGCGGCAGATTCCAGCGGAAACGGAAGCAACGGGACCTTCGTGGGCGCCCCGGTCTGGGTGACCGGCATGCTGGACGGCGCCCTGGAGTTCAACGGCAGCTCCTGCGTGGACTGCGGCAACGCGGTGAAGCTCTCCACGACGGGACCGATCACCGTCGCCTGCTGGGTGAAACCGACGGTGCTGTCGGAGGACAAAGCCCTCGTCGCCTGGGACGCGGGCTATACATTCAAATGCTACGGGACGAGCCTGCGATTCACGACGCCCGGCATTCTCGACCACACGGCGACGAACACCGTCCTGGAAACGGGTGTTTGGCAGCACGTAGCCGTGACTTTCCAGCCGAGCACGACCAACGGCGCGATATTCTACCTCAACGGAGGCGAGACCTGCCGCCTGAACAGTTCCGCAGTGGCGGCGGGCACAGGCCCCTTCCGCATCGCCAACAACCAGTGGAACCAATGGTACACCGGCGCCATCGATGACGTCCGCGTCTTCAATCACATCCTGTCGGGCGGCGAAATCCTGGCGGCCATGGCCGGCGAGGTCTATCCCTTCGCTTCGGTAACAGCGCCCCAGGACGGTGCGATGGTCGCCTCGCAACAGGTCACGCTGACTTGGAAGGCGAGCGAACTGGCGACCTCCCACAACGTCTATTTCGGTGACGACAAGAACGCGGTGGCCGCTGCGACGGAGACGGACACCGCCATCTTCCTGGGCAATACCACTGCCACCAGTCTCGCCCTCGCGACCTCCGCGGCGGGGCTCCTGACGCCGGGCAAGACCTACTACTGGCGAATCGACGAGGTCAATCCCGACAATCCGGACAGCCCCTGGAAGGGCGCGGTATGGAGCTTCTCCGTTCAGCCGCTGGTCGCCTGGAGTCCCACCCCGGCAGACGGGATCTCCTATGTCGACCCGGATCAGGACCTTTCGTGGCAGACCGGCACCGGCGCCCTGTTCCACACGGTCTACTTCGGTCAGAGCTTCGATGAGGTCGACACCGCCACCGTAGGCGCGACGATGACCACCAGCACCACGTACGATCCGGGCCAGTTGGCCGCAGACACCACATACTACTGGCGGGTCGACGAGTTCCTCCCGTCCGGCACACAGAAAGGCGCGGTCTGGAGCTTCCGCACGCGACCTGCAATCACGGAAGTGGCGGATCCGAATCTCCTCGCCTGGTGGAAGCTCGATGAGGGCGAAGGCCTGGGCGTCACGGACTGGTCGGGCCATGGCTATCACGGCGCCCTCGCCGGCGGCGCGACATGGACGGGCGGTTTCCGCGGCGCCGCGCTGCAGCTCGACGGCGTCGACGACTGCGCCACCTTCGGCGCGCCCGCAGCCCTTTTCCTGCCGAGAAACTACACCTACAGCCTCTGGTTCAGAGTCGCCAAGAACATCTACGGCAACAGCGGCGCCCAGTATCTGCTGTGCTTCGGATCGCGAAGCGACCTGATCCTGGGAGTCGAGGACGGGGTCGGCGTCAACGGCGACCTATCCCTGCACTACTACGACACGACGCCCGGCTTCGGCGCCATCAGCGCCGGCAACATCATCTGGGACTCCGACGAGTGGCACATGGCCGTGGCGACCAAGGACAGCGCGGTCGGTCACAAGCTCTACCTGGACGGCGAGCTGAAAGCCGAGGACACGAACACGAAGAACGACAACTACGACACCACCCGGATCATCTCGATCGGCGCCCGAGCCTGGACCAACCCGAGAGTCGCCTTCTTCAAGGGGACCATCGACGAGGTCCGCGTCTACAACAAGGCTCTCACGGCGGACCAGATCGACGATCTCCTCCGCGGCGACACCCTGATGGCGCAGGACCCGTCGCCATCGCAAGGCGCCATCGTGGACATCCGTGACGCGGTCGAACTGAGCTGGACCGCAGGGGACGGAGCCGCCTCCCACGACGTCTACTTCGGCACGGACCGCAAGGCCGTCGCCGCGGCCGACAAGACCTCGCCCGAGTTCCAGGGCAATCAGGCCGGCGCCAGCCTCGATCTGGATGGGCTGGTGCAACTCGGCGGCGCCTACTACTGGCGAATCGACGAAGTCCAGGCCGACGGCAGCGCATACGCCGGCGATGTCTGGGGCTTCACCGTGCCCGCCTATCTGATCGTTGACGATTTCGAAAGCTATACCAACGACCAGGACAACGGACAGGCCATCTGGCAGACGTGGATCGACGGCGTCGAAAACGGGACCACCTCCTACGTCGGCTACGAGACCGCCGTCGCCGGCACATTCGGCGAAACGACCTTCGTCCATGGCGGCGGCCAGTCGATGCCCATGGACTACAACAACGTGAACTCGCCCTACTATGCCGAGGCGGTTCGCACCTTCGACAGCGCTCAGGACTGGACCGCCGCGGGTGTGGACACGTTGACGTTGTTCGTTCGCGGACGCATCTACAACGGCCAGGGACCGTTCTATGTGGCCCTGGAGGACAGCAGCGGCAAGCTCGCCGTCGTGTACGACGACGAGGCGGTGAACTCGCCCCAGTGGATGCAGTTGGACATTCCGCTGTCCGAGTTCGCCAACGTGAACGCCGCCAAGATCAAGAAGATGTACATCGGCGCGGGCGAACGGGAAGCTACGACCGCCGGCGGCGCCGGCAGGATCTTCGTCGACGACATCTGGGTGACCAAGCAGTAAGGATTCGTCGCACAGTTTCGTTCAACGGCATGGATGAGAGAACCGGGGCCCCGACATCGAACGTCGGGGCCTCGGCTTTTTGCCATACGAGTGATCAGTCGAATGCAGTCCGCCCTCACCGGGCAGGGGCGAATCGGATGGACCAGCGGACGTCCTGACTTCGCGGGCTGTCGATGCGAACCCTGACCCGCCAATCGTCCTGGCTGACGAGATGGACCGACGCCCCTTCCGCCGGATTCACCGACGACACGACGAGGTCGCCGGCACGCCAGGGACCGTCTCGGCCCATTGCGGCGATTCTCAGCTCGTAGGGGTCGTTTGCAACGATGCGGCTGACGCCCTGCAGAGTCCTCGTGTCCGCGTCCCACTTCTCTTCGAGGAGGTCCACGACGCCCTGCGTGATGTGCCGGGACGTGCCGAGCACCTGCGGCTGCGTGGAAGCCGGACGAATCGCGAGAATCCGGCAGCTTGCCGGCGGGAGATCGCTCTCCAGCGTCGTCCCGAAGGGCTCGACGAACGCGTCCGCCCAATAGTCGAACCCGACATACCCGTCGGCGCGGGCCAGGCCGATCCGCTCGGCCGAGCAGGCGATGTGGGCCGGCTCTTTCTCACTCCAGTTGAACAGGCCGACCACGTCCAGTCTCGGGTCGCGCCGGTCGTCGGTGAGCAGCCAGATCCTCGCGATTCGCTGCTCGAACAAATCGACCGGGCGGGGCCTCAGGCCGTGGGCGGGCATCGAACGCTGCAACAGGTGCAGGCGGTCCGCAGGGAGCGCCTTGTAGTCCTCGCTGCTGGCGTTCAACTGTCCGGTCAAGGTGACCCAGGAGACCAGCGCCCGGGCATGGTCGAGCGGGATGTCGTTGCCGACGTAGATCGGATCCGGATCGTTGTACCAGACGCGGCCGTTGAGGAAGTAGAGATTGCTGCCGCTGAACGGGCCGGCGCACATGTCGGACCACTTGCGACCGTTGTCCGGACCGATCCGCATCGCGTCGAGCAGGCCGAACGAGCCGCCCAGCGTCCGCATGTTCTGGGCGACGTTGCAGCCGAGCAAGAAGACGTACTCGCCCGCAGCCTCGCGAACGATCCTCAGGCCGGTGCGATAGGCTTCGACGTGCGACTTCTCGGGATCGTGCAGCACGGTCTCGCCCAGGCGGTCGTCCTTGTAGCCCGTGTTGACGTAGAGGATGTCGGCGGCCATACCCGTCCACAGCCCGTCGAGCTTGAAGTACTTGTAGCCCCAGTCGCGACCGATCCGGCTCGCCACAGAACGGACATACTCCTGCGTCATGGGGTTGGTCATATCGAAGCAGGTGCCGCCCCAGAAGACTTCGAATGGCTTGCCGTCCTTGGTCGCGAACAGGTGCTGCTCGTCCGCGAACAACGGGTCGTTCCACGTGCCCGCGAACGCCATGAACCAGATCCCCGGCGTGAGGCCGAGTTGCGAGACCTTCCGGGCGGTCTGCGACATGCCCGATGGATACGGCCCATCGGTCCGGTGCATGGTGAAGCCCTTTCGCGGACCGTTGCCCCTGATGCCCGCCTGCCAGCCGTCGTCGATCTGCACCACCGAGAATCCGAAGGGCGCCAGGTGCTCTTTCGCGAATTCCGCGTTCGCCAGCAGGTCTTTCTCATTCGAGGCCCCGGCGTGGTACCACGTGCAATAGACCGTCGGCTGCGGCGGCAGGTAAATGCTGTAATGCCGGGCAATCGCATCGGCATAGGCTTCCAGGCCCAGGCGGGCGTCGGCGAAGTGCCCGATCAGCAGGGTTTCCGGATCGACCTTCCGGCCCGGCTTGAGCAGGAGCCGGCCGTAGTCGAGGCGCGTCTCCACGACCGCCCTGCCTTCCCGGATGTCCGAGAACAGCAGACCGCTGCCCCGCTCGTGCGTGACCCAGCCCGCGACAACTCCCGCCCGGCTCTCGGGATCGACCACCGCGAGGAACGAGTAGCTCCCCGGGTTGGCGTCGCGCCCCACGCCGGTCAGGCCCGCAGTCCCCAAGGCCCGAAGGGCGCCTGCCGGCGTCCGGGACCCGAGCACCAGGCTGAGGGGACGGATCGCAGTCAAAGTGACATCGGCATCGGACTCGTTGGCCGGCGTACTCTCGAAGACGACGAACGGAAGGTCCGCAAAAACCATCAGGCGGTCCGCCGCTCCGGACCCGCGAGTCACCTCGATCATCGAGCCCCGCCCCCAGATGGGGTGCGTGACATCGAGACGCTCAGCCCGTTCGCCCGGGGTTTCGAAGGTCCCCCGCTGTACGAACGCCAGGCCGGAGTCCCTGCAAATCGCGGCAAAGGACATGTCCCGCGCGTCGAGTTCGACGGCCACCGACGCGTTCTCGATCCGCAGCAAGTCGGGCGCCGCCGCTCCCCGGGCTCCCCCGCCCGGCATGCAGACCAGACTCGCACAGACAATCAGCAACAGTCTTGCGGCACGCACACGTCCACCTCCGATAAAACAGAATAACCTACAACTAGTAAACCCGATACTCCGTGGGCCGGCCCTGGCGGGGGCCGTCGAACAGCATCAGGACGGTGACATGGTCGTCGGCCTCCTCCAGGATCGTCATGGCCTCCGCCTTGCCGCGAACGTCCGGGATGGGTCCGATCTTGTGCACGTCCGAACCCTTGCCGTCCCACGAGCACAACAGGAACTCGCGATCCTCGTCGTAGTCCACGGATTGCGTGTACTTCTCGGAGGGCTCGGAGGCCGAGTTGCCTGCGATGATCAGGAACTCCGCACGGCCCGCGACGATCTCGCGGATGCCGAACCCGGCGCCCAGGCGGAGCCTGTGGAGCACGTAGTTCGGCTGGGGATTGCCGCGAAATACGTCGTCCGCCGGGATCTCCAGGACGAACGCGTCGCCCTCCAGGTTCGGGCCGCGCAGTCCGACGAACAGACGCCCGTCCCGCACGGCCAGTCCCTCGATGTTCAGTCCCCGCTGCTGGAGCGGTTGGCCGAAGTGCGGCCCGAGGACGGGGTCCGCGCGCAGCACGGCAGCAAGACTCGCCCGGTCGGGCGAAGCCGTTCGGACCGGCAGGCCCGTTCCCCGGTCCACCGTGAGACGGAAGATGCTGTACCGGTTCCCCTGCGGCAGCCCCTCCTTCTTGGAGATCCCATGCGAGCCGATGATGTAGTAGCGGTCTCCCTCGGACGCGATGGCCTCTGTATCGATCTCGTCGCCCGAGCGGGCCAGCGAAAGGGTCTCCACGACTCGCAGCGCTCTGGTCTGGCGAGACAGTTCAACCACCTGCACATCGCGCGACTCATCCGCGCCGACGAGGCCGAATCGCTCCGAGACGCAGGCCAGGCCGCTGAGATCCTGATCCTCGGCGACATGGCCCGTGAACGACCATCGACCGGTCGGCTCGATTCGCGTCCACGGCCGGGCTCCGCTGCGGGCCTTCTGCGACGGTTCTGCGGACTTCGCACAGGCTGGCACCAGGAGCAGGAGCAGCAGAAGACAACGAGAAAAGATTCCCAACAGTGTCATCCGAATCCACTTGATGCTCATTCTGTCAACCTTCCGACATCCGGTGAGAAACGTCCTGTCGCATACACAGCACTGCCAATGTACTCGCGCAAGGCGGTGGCGGCAAGGCTTGTTCCTGCGGCCTGGAAGGCGATCCGGGGGCCTTGCCTCAAGTCTTACGCCCCATGGGAACATCAAGGGCCGACGAAACCTCGAAAAAAATTTCTCAGGTTGGTCCCAGAAACCCGCGTGCTGCATCTTCCAGCGCGGGTGCCGCGGGATTTCTTCGCATCCGAGCGAACCGGCGTCAAACTGCCTCTTGATTGTTGACAACCACCGTGGTAGAATGAATGAGACCTTTTATGGGGTGGTGCCAAGCTATGAATGAAATGCTTCTTGCTTTGTTCGTCATGCTGCTGTTCCTCCCGAGCGTCGCGTCCAGAACGTAAACCCGGAATCCCCCAAGGTGTAGTGTGCTTTCGGGTACTGTTGCGGACCGGACGTCCCGGCGGTTGTGGTCGTCCTGTTCAGACGCCTGGCGCATAGACACCCGATGGAGCGCACCGCCGTGCGTCCCTCTCATCTGGTTCTGTTGACCGGAATCCTCCCGCCACAGACACACGCCGCACGAAATCCGCCATCGAACTAATCTCGCTTGACAAAATGGGCGAAAGGATGCTAGGATGCTACCTGGATTGGCCTGTGTGTACTTCTCACTGTCCAGCGATGGACACCGGTTGCTGCGTTCCGGCCCGGAGGAGTAGTGTTCTGCATACGTGTCACCAGGCCCGCGGCACTGGGCGTGGTGAACCGGGGCCCGGCCGCAGGAGGGTATCGAGCATTCACAGGAGGTATCGGGGCATAACCGCGGCGTAAACGCGGAGGTTGGATGTTTGTCGACACGCCATGACGCATGGGCGTGACAGCATCGTGTTCTCACTTCGGAACCAAGAGGAACTAGGTAAGGAGGATCACAATGAGTAAGACACTGGTATATCTGGCGCTCATCGCATTGGTGTGCGGCGTGGGCACCATGCAGGCGGCGGAATTGAACCGCGTCGCCTACTGGGACGGCGCACACTGGACGAACTGGATCAACGAGGCGCACTCGGTAGTCCTGCGCGACGCACTGAGCGCCGCCGGCTTCACGGTCATGGACGCCGACCAGCTCAAGGACTTCATGGACGCTCGCATCGCCGACGGCGCGCCGAGCGTCGTGGTGATGTGCCGGGACAATGGGCCGATCACCGTGTGCGAGACCATCGATGGCAATTGCACGTTCCGCAAGTACCTCAACGCGGGCGGCAAGATCGTTTGGCCGGGCGACATTCCGTTCTGGAACGTCACCAAGCCGGACGGCACTTACGACAACTACAGCGACACCGGATCGACCGGCATTCTGGGATTCTACGCGGCCAACGGCACGTGGGATGTGGGCGGCACCGTCACGATCACGGAGGCCGGGACCACGTGGGGACTGACGACGCCATGGGCGTCCGTCCGCCCGGCAGCGGCCGCGAGTGTCGACATTATTCTGGCCACCGACACGAACGGCGCCGCTGCCGCATGGGTGAAGCACTATCTGGCACATGACACCTCCCGCGGCTTGGTCCGGACCTACGACTCGTCCGCCAGCACGACCACGATCCAGGACATCATCAACCTGGCCAACTACATGGAGCCCTACAACTACGCCATTCAGTTGAGCCCCGCGGACGGCGAGATCATCACGGACACCGCCTGGACTCTCAAGTGGAGAACCGGGGATTCCGCGACCTCGCACAACGTGTACGTCACCACCGACCTGGCTGCGTTGAACGCCGGTCAAGTGACACCGACCTCGTCGACGGCCACCACCCTGGACCTCGCGGACCTGGTCCGCGGCACGACCTACTACTGGCGCGTGGACGAGATCGAGGGGGCCAATGTCTACGAAGGCTCGGTCCACAGCTTCTTCGTGCTGCCCTTCACGGCTTGGGGTGCTGCCCCTGCCAATGGAGCCACGCTCGTCCGACTGGACCAGGATCTGAGCTGGAGCGCGGGCATGGACGCGATCTTCCACAATGTCTACTTCGGCACCAGCTATGACGAAGTCGCCAACGCGGTGGAACCCACCTCGCAGAGCGTCGACCCGACATTCGACTTCTACCTGTTCGGCATCGCTCTCGAAGCGGGCAAGACCTACTACTGGCGAGTCGATGAGTTCGCCCCGATGGGCATCACCGCAGGCGAGGTCTGGAGCTTCAGCACCGTGCCCGTGGTCCCCATCACGGACACCCGCCTCGTCGGCTACTGGGGCTTCGATGAAGGCGTCTCCGACACGGCCGTCGACTCCTCAGGCTATGGCCATCACGGCATCCTGTCCGGCGACATCGAGCGAACCGAAGGTTACTTCGGCGGCGCTCTGGAATTCGGCGCGGGCCGGGTCGTCGATTGCGGCGAAGCCGCCCTCAACGTCACCGGCGACTTCACCCTGGCCGCCTGGGTCAAGCTCAGCGCGGGCAACGCCGGCGTTTACGGCGGTATCGCCGGCAAGCTCCACTATGCCACCAACTACTACGGCTTCGGCATCGTCCGACACAGCGGAAACGCCTTCCGTCTCTGGGTCGGCGACGGCACCGCCGACCTGGCCAAGAGCGCCGTCAGCAGCGATGTCACCTACACCGACACCGACTGGCACCACGTCGCCGGCGTCCACAGCGGCCTGGCCAACACCCTCTACGTCGACGGCGTCAAACAGGGCGCCACGACGAACATCTCGTTCGTCCCCAGCTCCCAGTTCTTCCACATCGGACGCCAGTACTCCTCCCAGACCGACCGGACCTTCCCGGGTCTGATCGACGAGGTCCGCGTCTATGACAAGGCCTCCACCGATGCGGAAATCGCGACCATCATGCTCGGTAATGCGAAGCTGGCCGCAGCCCCCTCGCCGACGAACGGCTTCGAGGTGGACATTCGCAACATCTCCGAGCTGTCCTGGTCCGCCGGCACTTCAGCGGTTTCCCACGACGTGTACCTCGGAACCGACCGCGGCGCGGTCGCCGAGGCCGACAAGAGCTCGCCCGAGTTCAAGGGCAACCAGACCGGCACGACCTTCTCGGTCGCCGA
>JAGOLX010000032.1 GCA_017993835.1 Phycisphaerae bacterium | reverse complement strand
AAGGCCTTTCGCAGCGTATCGAGTTGTTCGTCCGACAGTTTCACGCGAAGATCCCGTGTGTGAATCCGAGCTGAGGGCGGGGCGACCCCCTGAGGCACTCCTCCGCGATTCGCGGCGCCCGCCATCGGAGGGAATGCTACCGGGGCGCGGGCGCGATGTCAAGCGTCGAGCGAGAGCACGGTTACCTCCCGCCACCCCGGCGCCGGGCACGGCAATGAGAGGGGAAAATCGCGAAACGGACTTCAGTGGGTCGGCTTGCCGACCGATTTAGGGACAGCAAGTACTCTGAAGGGGGTCCCGACGGGTAACGCCCGTCGGCGTTGGAACTGGGTATCGCCTGATGCGGCGTAGCGCGTCGGGGGGGAGCCCAAGGTCATGTTAGAGGAGTTCATATGGGCAAGTCACTGATGATTGTCGACGACTCGGCGACGATGCGCAAGATCATTATGCGGACCGTACGGATGTCGGGTCTGGAATTCGAGCGAACGGAGGAGGCGGGCAGCGGGGTCGAGGCGCTGGAGAAGCTCAAGGCCGGGCCGATCGACGTGGTGCTGTGCGACATCAACATGCCGGAGATGAACGGAACGGAGATGGTCAAGCAGGCCCGGCAACTCCCGAGTTGCGCCGCGACGAAGATCATCATGGTCTCGACGGAGAGCGCCGAGGACCTGATCAAGCAGGTGATGGCCGACGGAGCGGACGGGTATATCACCAAGCCGTTCACGCCGGAGAAGTTCCAGGAGAAGTTGACGCCGTTGCTGAACTGAGAACCCGTGGCCTGGATGGGAAAAAGGCAGATCGGGACTAGATTCTTCAACGGAATCTCCTGGTTCGATTTCGTTGAAGAACGAGTAGGTCCGATCCCTCGGCGCGCGTCCGAGGTTTGGGATGGAAGAAACGAGGAGCAGGTTTTTCCATCCCAGAGTAGGCCCGATCTGCCTTTTTCCCATCCGAGTCGTAACCCTTTACTGCGGAGTATTGAGTATGATGACAACCGTGTCATTGAAAGACGCGCTGCTCGACAGTGCCCGAGAAGTGTTCGAGACGATGGTCTTCATGGCCATGGAGGAAGCGAGCGAGGACACCACAAGCCTGGGGGACACCACCCTGCTGGGCTCGATCACGTTCAAAGGGCATCTGGAAGGCTGCCTGGGGGTCTGCTGCGACGAAACGTGCGCTCGCACGATCGCGTCCAACATGCTGGGCATGCTGAGCCCCGAGGAGGTCAGCGAGAACGACATCAGCGACGCGATGGGCGAGATCGCCAACATGGTGATGGGCGCGGTCAAGGCCCGGATTCAGGGCGAGGTCGGGACCGTCGAGGTGTCGATCCCGTCGGTAGTCCAGGGTCGCGAGCTGAAGAACAGCCTGGGCGAGGGCTCCGGGCAGGTCAAGGTCCGTGTGAGCATCGAGGAGCAGTACCGGGCGGAGTTCTCCCTGCTGTACCGGGAAGGCAATCCGTCGTGATCCGTGATCCGTGACCCGGGCCACGAGTCACGTCTTACGCAGGTGCGTTTATGGCAGCAACAGCCACCGACATTTTGTCTCGCATCGCCGAGTTGTCCGACGCCGCGTTTGCCGCGTTCTGCGACGATATCGGCGGCATGTTCGGGGTGGAGATGCACAGTGCTCGGCGGAAGGCCGAGACGTCCACCGTGCGCGCCGTCCGGGATTTGTTCAAGAAGCTCAGCGTCGTACACCTGACGAAGGCGGACGGGGCCGTGAACGGGACGTTCCACCTGGTTTTCGACCATGGGGGCCTGTTCATCCTGTCGGGCGTGATCGTCATGCTGCCGGAGTCGCGGATTCTCGAGGAGGCCAAGCGAGGTTCGATCGAGGACGCCACGAACCTCCAGGATGCGGCCCGCGAGGTCGGGAACCTCCTGGTCGGCTCGTGGGATCGGATCTTCCGCGAGGAGTGTCCCGGGCATGGGCACTTCGTCAAAACCGGTACGTTCCTGGGGAAGCCGTGGGAGAAACCCGAGCAGATCGATTTGCAGTCCGACACCCAAGTCGTCGTCGTTACGTACGAGATGGGGATCGAGTCGTACCCGGATTTCACCTGTGCGGCCGTGTTCCCCGCCGCAGTCCTCGAGGGTTTTGGAGAAGACAAGCCGGCACAGGCCGAGCCGGCGCCGAGCCAGACTCCTGCCGCTGCGCCGCAGGCAGCCGAGAAGCCGGCGGAGGCCAAACCGGCGCCTGGGCCGGGGGCGGCTGGGCCACAGCCAGCTCAGGAGCCAGGCCCTGCACCGACGCCGAAACCCGCGGAGCCCGCAGCGAGTGCGAAGTCCGCTCCGGAACCGCCTCAGCCGACGAAAACTCCTTCGCAGGACACGAGTGGCAGCTCGTCTGGCGCAACGGCCGGCTCGGGTCCGGGACCTCAGATCGCGAGTCCCGAGCCTCCGGCTCCGGAGGCCGCCGACAGCTTCGTCCCGCCGACCCGGCGGAGCCCGCTGATCGATGCGGGCATGTTGCCCTCGGAGTTGGCTGGTGCGCAGTCCCGTGCTTCAGGCGCCGCCGCATCGCCGGGCGGTTTCGCGTTCCTTGACGCCTCCTACATCCAGTCCCAGCCGCCGGCTCCGCTGGCCGAGTTCCTCGCCACGCCGGCCTCGGAGGTCATGGAGAAGGACGTGGCCTGGGCCGGTCCGGAAGACACTGTGCACGATGTGATCGCCAAGATGCAGCAGCAGAACGTGGGGTACGTGCTGGTCGGCGTCAATGGCGTGCTGGAGGGGCTGATTTCGAATTCGAACATCCAGAGCGCGGTCAGCCTGTACCTGCGTCCGATGTTCGCCAAGTGGCATCGCCCGCAGGATGACGCGACGCTGGGCGTGAAAGTGAAATGGATCATGAGCCGGCCGGTTCGGACGGTCCGGCCTGATGCGACCCTGGCGTCGATGATCGAGACGATGCGTCGCTGCGGGGGGCGATGCCTGCCCGTGGTCGACGCCAAGGGAGCGGTACAGGGGATTGTCACCGTGTTCGATATCCTCCTTCGCGTTCTGGAATCGGACAAGAGCATTTCCTTCCAGGGCAGGCCGCCTCAGGCGCCCGCTCTGTTGATCTAGTGGTGGTGGGGCGGATGATATGGATGTGACGGAAGGCAGGACAATGGAATACGAAACCCGGTTGACTCAGTTAGTCGAGCAAGCGGCCTGTTGCATCAACATGCTCAGCCCGGCTGATCTGTCGGATGCGCAGCAGCTTCAGGATGTTCTTCGACAGATCGAGGAGGTTGCCGGCCAGCTCGATCAGGGGCCCGCAGACGTATGCACGCAATTGCGGGACACCACGAGCGAGACGGTCCGGACGCTCCAACAGGTGCTCGAGCAGGACGTTGAAGATACGGGCAATGCGCTGGCGACGGTTTCGAAGGCGATCTGTGCGCTCCAGGGACTGATCGGCCGACTGGCCGAGCCCCCGGCGAAGGCCGACCCAAAGACCGAAGTGAAACCCCCGGCGAACACGGAACCCGCCCCGGTCGCGACGACGACTCCCGCCTCGACGTCGGCCCAGGAGTCCGCTCCGGCTGCCCCCAAGGTGATGACGATCTCCGAGGAGGATGCGCCGCTCGTGCTGGATTTCATCACGGAGGCCGGCGAGCACATCGAAACCGCCGAGTCCGCCCTGTTGGAGCTGGAGAACCACCCCGAGGACGGCGAACTCGTCAACAAGATCTTCCGTGCCTTCCACACGATCAAAGGGATGGCCGGCTTCTTGAATCTCTCCGATATCCAATCTCTGGCCCATTCGTCGGAGAACCTGCTGGACTTGGCGCGGAAAGGCCAGTTAGTCCTGGCCGGCGTGAACAGCGACGTGGCGTTCGAATCCATCGACGCACTCAAAAAGATGCTCGCTGGGCTGAAAACCTCGCTGGAATCGGGCTCGCCGGTCGGGGCGTTCGAGCCGTTGCCGCAACTGCTGGAGAAGGTCAAGGCCGCGGCCGAGGGCAGAGCTGCGGCTACGCCGCAGGTGCCGGCGAAAACCGAGGAAACCGACAAGAAACTCGATCTGATGCTCGAAGAATCCGCGGATTCGCAGAAACCCAAGGCCTCCGGCGCATCCGGGTCGCACACGGCGGAAGACAAGATCAAGGTCAGCATTACGCGCCTGGACAGCCTGATCAATCTGGCCGGCGAACTCGTCATCGCCCAGTTGATGGTTGCCGAGCAGGTCAACAATGCCGAGTCGTTCGAGCACGAGCTGGCCCGCAAGGTCGGGCATCAGGGCAAGATCGTTCGAGAGCTTCAGGACCTGTCGATGTCCATGCGCATGGTCCCTGTCCAGGGCGTCTTCCAGAAGATGTCGCGTCTGGCGCGCGATGTGATGCGCAAGGCCGGTAAACAGGTCGATTTCGTCACGACTGGAGAAGAGACCGAACTGGACCGGACCGTCGTCGATAAGATCGCCGATCCCCTGGTTCACATGGTTCGCAACGCCATCGACCACGGCGTCGAGCTTTCCGAGGACCGTGTCAAGGCGGGCAAGAGCCCGACCGGTCGCGTGGAACTGCGGGCCTTCCACCAGGCCGGCAATATTGTGATTGAACTTGCCGATGACGGCAAGGGTCTGGATCGCGACAGGATCCTGAAGAAGGCCTCGGAGCACGGACTGATCGCGCCCGGCCAGGAACTCTCCGATGAGGAGACCTTCAAGCTGATCTTCCATCCGGGCCTCTCGACTGCTGAGAAGATCACGGCGGTCTCCGGACGCGGCGTGGGCATGGATGTCGTCAAGAAGAACATCGAGGCCCTCCGCGGCCGGGTCGATATCACCTCGGCGAAAGGCAAGGGCTCGACGTTCACGATCCGCCTGCCCTTGACGCTGGCCGTGATCGATGGACAGGTCGTCCGGATCGGCGAGGCCCGCTACATCATCCCAATCAACGCGATCGTGCGAAGCCTGCGTCCCACGCGAGAGCAGATCTCCACGGTGCAGAACCGCGGCGAGATGGTCCTCGAGCGAGGCGAGCTGATCCCGATGGTCCGCCTGTACCGATTGCTCAACGTCGTCCCATCGACGGAGGAGCCCACTGATGCGCTGATCGTCGTGGTCGAAGAGGACGGGCGCAAATGCTGCCTGATGGTCGATGACCTGCTGGCACAGCAACAAGTAGTGATCAAGAGCCTCGGCGAGGCCCTCGGGCGGGTCCGAGGTGTCTCCGGCGGGGCTATCATGGGGGACGGGAGAGTCACGCTCATTCTCGACGTGCCCGGGCTGGTGAAG
Organism: Phycisphaerae bacterium; assembly: GCA_017993835.1. Classification (GTDB taxonomy): domain Bacteria; phylum Planctomycetota; class Phycisphaerae; order Sedimentisphaerales; family Anaerobacaceae; genus PLanc-01. The sequence continues at coordinate 67,268 of JAGOLX010000032.1, read as the reverse complement.
CTGGCCCAGGAACAGTAGCTATCATGGGGGATCGTATTATGTCGGCATTGACGCTCCAGGAAGTCGCTCTGGGCGAAAAGGAGTTCCGCCTGATCTCGGACCTGGTCTACAAGCACTGTGGGATCAACCTGCACGACGGGAAGAAGGAACTGGTGCGGGCCCGCCTGGCCAAGCGCCTGCGCGAGGGCAACTTCGAGACCTTCTCCGATTACATCCGATTCGTGCTGGAGGATTCGAGCGGGCGGGAATTCTCCCTGCTGGTCGACTCGCTCAGCACGAACCTGACGAAATTCTTCCGCGAAGACCAGCATTTCGAGTACCTGCGATCGCAGTTTCTGCCCCGCGTGCTGGCGGCCAAGCAAGCCCGTCGCGACCTGCGGATTCGCGCCTGGAGCGCGGGCTGCTCCACAGGCGAAGAGCCCTACTCCATTGCGATCACCCTGCTGGAGGCCATCGTCGGACGGGGGCAGTGGGACGTCAAGCTCCTGGCGACCGACGTCTCGACCCGCGTGCTCGAGCGTGCCAAGGAGGGGGTGTACGAGAAGGACCGGATCGATCCGATTCCTGCCGCGCTGCGGAACAAGTACCTGATCCACACCCGGGACAGGGGCCGGGATTGGTACGAGGTCGCTCCCGCCCTCCGCAACGTCGTTCTCTTCCGATACCTCAACCTGATGGAGGACTGGCCGGTCAAGGGGCCGCTGGACTTCATCTTCTGTCGCAACGTCATGATCTACTTCGACAAGCCGACCCAGGAGCGATTGGTCAACCGCTACTACGATCTGTTGGCCTCCGGAGGGATTCTCTTCACGGGTCACTCGGAGTCCCTGACGGGAGTCGAGCACCGGTTCAAGTATGTCCAACCGACGATCTACACCAAGTCGTAGAGGGTGATCATGGTTAAGACCCGAGTAGTAATCGATATCTCTGACGCCAAGGTATCCGACAATCCTGCGGATGTCCTGGTGACATACTCCCTGGGTTCGTGCATCGGCGTGTGCCTGTATGATCCGGCCACTCATATCGGCGGGATGCTGCACTACCAGTTGCCGACCTCCACGATGGACCCGACGCGGGCCCAGTCGAGACCCTTCATGTTCGCCGACAGCGGGATGAAGCTCCTCGTGGACAAGCTCCTGTCCATGGGGGCGATGAAGAAGCGTCTCCAGGTCCGGCTCGCCGGCGGCGCCACCATGGCGACCGGTCCCCAGGGCTTCGACATCGGCAAACGCAACTACCTGGCGATTCGCAAGATTCTCTGGAGCAACGGCATGATCATCGACGCCGAGGACATCGGCGGCAACAGCGCCCGCAATCTCTACCTCGACATGGCGGACGGAACGGTCACGGTCCGGTCCAACGGACTGGAGAAGTACCTGAGATAAGTGCGTCGCGTGTGAAGCCCCCCTTGCCGGGCGGATCGTTTCTTACGCTTCACACTACAGAAGGGAGATTGGCAATGACTTTGACCATCAACAGGACTGTGCGAGTCCTCATCGTCGATGACTCGGCGATCGTCCGCAAGATCCTCACCCAGGAACTGAGTCGACACTCGGGAATCGAGATCGTCGGCACGGCGCCGGACCCGTTCATCGCGCGCGACAAGATCCTCGCCCTGCACCCGGACGTGTTGACGCTGGACGTCGAGATGCCCCGCATGGACGGCATCACCTTCCTGCGCAAGCTGATGAAGGCCCAGCCGATGCCGGTGATCGTGCTCAGCTCGCTGACGCCGGAAGGGGGCAAGACCGCCATGGAGGCCCTCGATGCCGGCGCGGTCGAAGTGATGTGCAAGCCCGGCGGTTCCTACAGCGTCGGCGACGTCTGCACCGTTCTCGTCGAGAAGATCAAGGCCGCCTCGCGAGCCCGCATCAACAGGACGCCGGCTGCAGGGTTGCACAGCGCGGCCCCCGTGCAACGCCTGAGCATGGCCGAGACCACCAACAAGATTTTCGCCATCGGCGCCTCCACCGGCGGCGTGCAGGCGCTGACCTGCGTGCTGTCGGCGCTGCCTGCCAACGCCCCCGGCACGGTGGTCGTCCAGCACATGCCCGCCCATTTCACCACGTCGTTTGCCCAGCGTCTCAATGGCGAATGCGCCGTGAGTGTGAAGGAGGCCCAGGACGGCGACCACGTCGTGCCCGGTCGCGTGCTGATCGCCCCCGGCGGCTGGCACATGATCCTGCAGCGTTCCGGCGCCAATTACTTCGTCGCCCTGCGGGACGGTCCCGCGGTCTGCCACCAGCGACCCAGCGTCGAGGTCCTGTTCAACTCCGTCGCCAAGTATGCGGGCGCCAACGCGATCGGCGCGATCCTGACGGGCATGGGCGACGACGGCGCCACGGGCCTGCTGAACATGCGCCAGGCGGGGGCGCACACGATCGCCCAGGACGAGGAATCCTGCGTTGTCTTCGGCATGCCGAAGGAGGCCATCGCCCGCGGGGGCGCCGAGCGAATCGTCCCCCTGGGCAAGGTCGCGGAGAACCTCGTCATGCTGGCGCATGCGTGAGCCGGGGGAACCCTGTTGGGATTGGAGATACGAGACATGAGAAGGGCGTCACGCAACGTTCGAGCCGCCGGGCGGTGGGAAGCGATTCTCTTCACCGCGATCGTCTCGGTCCTGGGTTTCACGGCCCGGTTCAGTCCCGCCCAGACGCCGCGCGATGTGACTCGCTGGCGCGAGTTCTCCTACGCCAAGCAGACGAATCGGTTCGACAGTCGGATGGCCGCGGTGGACGGTATCCAGCGGACCGGGTACATCGTGCTCAACGATGGGACCTTCGGGCGCCTGTGGAGCTCGCTCGTGCACACCGCGTCACTTGAAGGCAAGGAGTTCTACCAGGGCTTCATCATGTACGACTTCGACGACGGGTCCAGCATCCTGGCCAAAGTCGATGTCTCCGGCGAGCCCCGCGCCAAACAGGCCGGGACGATCCTGTTCCTCTCGGGAACCAAGCGGTTCAAGGGCATCTCCGGGCGCGGGACCGTTGCCTCCTGGATGCCCGCCAAGTGGGACCTCTACACGGAAGTGGACGCCAGCTACTCCGCCACGCCGGAATGACGCCTGATGTGGCACCCCCGCCCTCGGGGGTGTTCTTCTCCCAGCCGGGGGCGGCTGGGCTACACTGTGGCACCCCCGCGCTCGGGGTGTTCTTTCCCCAGCCGGGGGCGGCTGGGCTACATGTTCATTCCCCAGCCGGGGGCGGCTGGGCTCATTCTCGCCGGGCAGCTTTCACGACCGCGAAGAACGCCTCCTTGGGTTGGCAGTTCCGGTCGAACAGCAGCGGCGAGCCACCGATCCAGGATGTTTTGTCGTAGACGCCCCAGAACGTGACGCGGCTGATGTCTTCCTTGTGCTTGAGCAGCAGGGAGAAGATCTCGGCGTATTTGTCGGCGAGCTTCTTCTGTGTCTCCGCGGCCGCGGCGGTCGGATCGCTCGTGCTGTCGCGGTTCACCTGGCTGACATCGGCGCCGCGATAGCCGCGGGTTTGCGTCCGAATGTCCAGTTCCGTAATCATGACCTTGACGCCGGTCGCGGCCAGAGACGTGATGGCGTATTCGAGGCCCTCGACGCTGGGGTATGTCAGCCCGCCGTGCAGTTGAATACCGACGCCGTCGATGCGCAGGCCCTTGGACCTGAGGTGTTTCACGAGGGCGACGGCGCCGTCGCACTTGGCCTTCGACGTCTCCAGGCCATAGTCGTTGTAGTACAGCTCTGCGTTGGGGTCGGCTTCGCGGGCCCACCGAAAGGCGCATTCGATGTAGTCGTACCGCTTGTCTTGGGACCCTTCGCCAATGATCTGCAGCCAGGAACTGTTTCGCAGCGTTCCGTCCTCGCTGAGGGCTTCATTCACCACATCCCAGCCCTGGATGCGGCCCTTGTATCGCCCGACGACGGTCCTGATATGCTCCTCCATGCGAGCCAGAAGGGCGTCTCGCGTCAAGTTGTTTCCCGTGTCGTCGCGAAAGACCGACCGTGGGACCTGACTGTGCCAGACGAGGCAATGGCCGATGACGAATAGCCTGTTCTGCTCGCAGAAGGCGACGAAGCTGTCGGCCGGCTCCCAGTTGTACTCGCTGAGCTGGGGATGAATGCGCTGCCACTTCAGGTCGTTCTCCGCGGTCGCTGTGTTGAAGTGTCTGACGACAAGGGCGGCGGCATTGGGATCCCGACCCGTCACGAGGTTTCGGTTCAGAGCGCCGCCGATCAGGAAATCGGCCTTGAACACATCCTTCAACAAGGGCACATTCTGCCCGGCCACGCCGTGCGCCGCACCGATCCACAGGATTGCCAAGCCTGCCACAGCGACTGTCTTACTCATACTCACGATTCACTCCTTTCACTATGGCCCCTACTCAGGGAGCCGACAACTTCAAGAGACCGAGTTGATAGGGCAACAGCTCGTATCGCCCGCCACTGGCCGGATCACGACCCTGGAAGAGCAGTTGGAGGTTGTTCGGGTCGAGGATCATCGTTTCGTCATAGCCGTCGCGAATCATCTCTCCGTGGCTGATGTCCCGAGTCCAGGGCGTCACGCCGTCTTCGAAGGCGACGTTGTTGATCCCTGCGAAGGGCTTCTGCCACGTGTCGGCCTCGGGAACGGGCGTCCATGCGCCGTCGAGTCGGTCGGAGGTCCAGGCGCGATAGTAGCGCGCCGGGCTCAGAGCCTCGACCAGAGTCAGGTAGGTGTTCGTGCCCTTGATCCTGTAGGTGATGCTCGCCTCGAAGAGGCTGTTTCGGTTGTCCTGGATGGCGATCTGGGGGTCGCTCATGCCCTTGGGGAAATCCTCGATCAGGGTCCGGCTGCGATAGAAGTTGCCGTTGTCGCCGGTGAAGAACAGATAGACGTGCGTGTCGTCGGCGATCACATGATAGTCGATCGGAAGCCTCGGCATGCCTGCAGGCTGTCTTTCGAAGAAGTTCTGCGGCCGGGTCCAGGTTTCCGGCCTCGAGATGTCGTCGGTAGTGCAGTACTGCGGCTGCTGCGACTGGAAGACCAAATACCACTTCTTGTGCGGGCGGAAATAGAACAGACTCGGTGCGCAGTGATACCCCCTGAGATTCGGATTCTGATCCAGGAAGTGCAACTTGGCGTTCGGCGCGTCGGACCAGTCCTTGAAGTTCAGGTACACCATGTTCCAGGTCCTGGCGGACGTCGAGTAGACGGTTGCATAGATGTGCCACAGGTCGTTGTAGCGGACGATCGTCGGGTCTTTGACGGACACGATGGTGTGGTTGGGATCGGAGACGGGCTTGACCAGCGCGCCGGTGGATTCCCACCTCAGCGGCGTGGCAAAGGGCAACTTGGGGGCATCCGTACTGTCCGTCGGTGGCGCAGCGGACTGGGCAACCGGCTCGGCCGCAGAAGCAAAGAGAGCGCTTCCGAACAGCAGCGCCGCAGTGATGGACAACGAGAGAATGCACGTCTTCATGGAAAGGTCTCCTTACTTCACGGCGAATTCATAAATGTTGATACTGAACGGTGCGAACGTCGGATTCGTGGGAATCTGGCCGACGGGTTGTTCCTCGATCTTCACGCCCGGCCCTTGTCCAAAGCCGCCGCCGGCAGCGAGGCTCGGCGACACCATCCGGCTCAACGTGCCTTTGCCGGCCAGTTCGGCGCCTCGGATCTGGAGGCTCAAGGCCTGTGGGGATTTGGTCGGGTTGATGACGGCGACCGTGAGGGCCTTACGATCGGTCGTCCAGGCGGCAACCACGTCCAGCGGAAAGGTGTCGCTGCCGGCGTTGACGATGGGCTGTTCGCCGCCGGGAGGGTCTGTCGGCCTGGGCTGGGGCGAGTTGCCTGAGACCTCGACCGGGATGGACCCGAAGTGATCGCGATAGATCTTGAAGACGAGGCCGTTGGTATTCAACGAGACGTTAGCTCCGTCCCGGCCGAGCAGGGACGTGGCGAACGTGTAATCCGCCATGTGGATGAGGTCGGTGTGGCGGAACATCTCGTGGAAGACCCAGGCCAACGCCGGTTGCACAGGATATCGGCCGCCGGTGTACGCCCACTCGCTGATGGCCATAGGCTTGGGCTCAGCGGCGAGCCGAGGCAGCAGCTTCTCGTATTCTCTGTAGGCTTCGACCTTGATGCGGATATGATTGGCGGCGCGCCGCATCCAATCCGTGACGGGTTCGTTCGGGTCGTTCGGCACCTGGCGGCCTTCCGCCAGGCTGAAGTGCGTGTTGCCGTAGTTGTAGAAGTGCTCGCTGATGACGTCGAAGTGGTCGAAGCAGTGGGTGAGCAGACCGCCGGTCCAATCCTCCGGCGAGAGGTACGCCGGAACCAGTTTGCTGCGGAAGAACGATTCCCACGTCGTCCCCGAGAACGATTCCCAGGAGCCGTTCAGTTTGGCAGCCGAATCACGGGAATTCAAAGCGCTCTCCACGAGGTTGTCCACCGCCAACCGCAACGATTGCCGGGAACCGGTCATCGTGCCCGGCATGGCGCCGCTGGCCAGCAGCGTGATCGTCGGGTCCACCTTCCGCATGGCCTTGGCGAACTCGTTGTGCTTGAACTCAAACTGATCGAGCTTCATCGCGCCGTACTGATACGTGAGCCCCCACATCTCATTGCCGATGCCCCAGAACTTCACCCGATATGGTTCGGGATGGCCGTTGGCGGCGCGCTGCCTGCCCATGGGGGTGCTGATATCGCCGTTGGCGTATTCCACGTACTGAGCAGCGGACCAGGCGTCGCCGGTGCCGGCATTGACGGTGATGTACGGCTCGACGCCGATGAGTTCGCACAGGGTCATGAACTCGTCGGTGCCGATATCATTGACCTGGAAGCCGCGCCGGACCGGATCCCACATCGGCGGACGCTTGTCCGGATCGCCGATCGCATGGCGCCATTCATGCGCGGAAACGAAGTTGCCGCCGGGGAAACGATAGACGCCGGAGCGGAGGCTCTTGAGGGCCGCGATGGCATCGGGGCGGAAGCCCCGCAGATTGTCGGCGGGCATCAGGGAGACCGCGCCGACACGGAATGACCCGCTACCGATAGCGGTGATTTCGATCCGACCGTCGGTGGTATCGGCCTGCGATTGGAAGGTCAGAGGGAATGTCGCAAAGGCAGGGGTGAGCTGCTTGATCGCAATGGACTGACGGTCCTTTTCCCCGGTTCCCCACACGAGGCTCACAGAGACCTGGATGTCCGCATCGGCGGCCAAGACGATGCGGCCTTCGTAGTCCTTGCCCCGCATGAGCGTCATACCGGACTGGCGAATGCCCCGGGCTTCTGCGGGACTCAATGCGATGGCCGGCGAATGGTCACCGACGTAGGCGTGCCGGGTGTCCATGGTGATCGATTCGGCCGGCCCGACCGGAATCCAGCGGCGCGGCATGCCGCCGAAGCGTCCACGGGCACCTCGAGCGCCGCGTGCGTCACTGGCCGGGGCCTGAATAGTAATGGGATCGTAGAACTTGCGATCGTCGATCATCTCAGCCCACACGCCGCTGTACACGAGGCTGCCGATGTGTTCGATGAACATGCCGTAGACGTTGGGATTGATCGGAATGCCCGTTTTGCCGGCATCGATCGTCGCGATCACATTCTCTTGCGCGCGAAGTCCGCAGGGCGCCAAGCCGAGCGCGACGATGAACAGGAAACAGCGAAATCTGCACATAGTCTCACCTTATGATGAAAGGGTCATTGCGGCTCGGCGATCTCATATCCCAGGATTGAGAGCATCTTCTCTGCATATCGCCTTCCCAGCGCCCTGTAACCCGCCGGAGAGAAATGCAGATGGTCCGGACGGCTGGCACAACCCTTCGAAGAAATGACGCAGGAACTAGGGATTGTCTTCGGCAGCTCTGCAATAATGGAATTCATGCTCGCGCACGCGCCTTGCTGATCGGCATTCACCAGCTCGCCTGCAAGCAGAGGCACCGACTCAGGCTCAAGGCTCAAGTCCTCCATGAGGTTGTCGTAGACCGCTTTGACCTTGGCAGGCCATTGCTTGTCGTTCGTATTGGACTCTCCCTGGTGCAGCAGGATTCCCTTGATGACGCCGTCTCTCTGAGCCAGTCTTGCCGCCTCGACAAGACGTGCGTAGGGGCTTCCACCATACTGGTTGATTATGCTCTTCATCCACGGTGCCGCCGTGTCGGCGTATGCCTGGTAGTGGTCTTTGTCGAACAACTCGATCTTGCAGCCTGCGACCGAGACATTGATGACGCCGACTCTGATCTTCTCCGGCAGGTTGGCGACCATCGTTCTGCCGAAATGATCGGCGGGGCAAAGACCTGTGCTGCCCCGGCACAACGGAGGAACCGCTTCGTACCAGTTGCCCTTCGTTCTGTTCAGATCGGGAAAATCGACGGCCGCCATGACCTGAAAACGCCTGTTTCCCGCCCTATCTTGCTCCTCAATTCCCGGAAAGCCCTCCATGTTGGACTGTCCGAAACAGAGAAAGACGTAGAGATTCGGATCTTGAGAAAAGGCGTTCGTATGGAGCAACAGCAATACGGCCAGTGAGAACGATACCCGATTCATTCTCATAGTCCTTAGATATCCATGATGCAACCTGGAAACCTGCGACGGACCGGCACCAAGGCTATTCGCTTGCGACCATTCAGCGAGGGAGACGCGGTCTCCGCCACAAAGGGTTTGGGATCTGCTCATGTTCTTGAATCCATTCGTTGCTCCAGGAAACGTCTTCATGGGCTTGCCCTCTGTACGGGACTAGCTCCGGATGCGGAACACGGTCAGCGAATGGGCCGGGGCCTCGTAATCGAACGTCGGCGCGAGCGTCACCTCGCTCGCGACCGGCTTCACCGCGGGTGACTGACCGTCCTCATTGAATGAGTCGGGAGTCGCCCCGGTGAGCACGGTTCTGGTTGCCTTCAGTTCTCCGGCTGCCAAACCCGCGAGTTTGATCGTCAGTGCGGCCGGAGCCCCGGCGCCGTTGACAATCTTGATGACGAGGTCGCCGGACTTGGAGTCGCGGACGGCCGACGCGGTCAGCGTCGGCGGCTTGGTCGTCGCGTCGAGCGCCGTGGGCAGGCATGCGTCGCCGCTGTTTTGGCCGAAGAGCTGTTGCACGTAGTAATTGGGCGTGAAGAAGACCTTGGTCCCGCTGAAGTAGATCATGTCGGGATGCCACTGGGTGTGGTTTCTGCGGCCGAACAAGGGGGCGTAGGACGCGAAGTGAACGACGTCGCCGTTGCGTTCGAAGGCCGTCATCCCGGCGGCCTCCGCAATGGCCGAGCGCAGGCTGTTGCGGCGTCGGTCGCGATCGTGGGCCGCGTATTCGCCCACGTAGACCTTGGCGCCGTTGCGACCGTACCCGTCGTATCGCTGGAGGTTGTCCCAGAACCACTGCGGCGGGACGTAGTAGTGTTCGTCCACCATGGGCAGGTTGAGTTCCCGCGCGAAGGCCCAGCCGTTTTCGTAATCCTCGCCGCCCGCGAACGGGCCCACGGTTCCAATCACGGTGATCTCGGGGTGTTCTTTCTTCAGCGCCTCATAGACCATCTGGAAACGTTCTTTGAAGATGGGCGTGATGGCGTCTTCGTTGCCGACTCCGAGATACTTCAGGCCGAAGGGCTCCGGATGACCCGCGGCGGCGCGTATCGATCCCCATTTCGAGGTCGCAGGCCCGTTCGCCCATTCGATCAGGTCCAGGACATCCTGGATGTAGGCGGGCATCTCCTCCATGGGCAAACCCTCCTGCCCCCGGCCCGGCGAGCTACCTGCATGCTGACAGCATACGCCGGCGGTCACGACCGGCAGCGGCCTGGCGCCGATGTCCTCGCAGAACTGGAAGTATTCGAAGTAGCCGAGTCCCATCGTCTGGTGATAGCCCCAGGAGTTGCGCCTGGCCCGGCGTCGTTCCACCGGCCCGACGGTTTCCTTCCAGTTGTAGTATCGGCGGGGGCCGCCGCCATGAACCAGGCAGCCGCCGGGGAAGCGCACGAATTTCGGGTTCAGGTCGGCGACAGCCTGGGTGAGGTCCGCGCGGAGTCCATTCGGGCGGTTGCGGAAGGTCTTCTCGGGGAACAGGGAGATCATGTCCAGCGCGATGCCGCCGGTTTCGTGGGCCAGCAGGACCAGACGCGCGTCGTTCACCGTCCGGGTCGGCGTCAGCCTGGCGCCGACCTTCCGCCATGGGCGACCCAGGATCTCCATCTTAGCTTCGGCCAGCACGTCGCCTTCCTTGCTCTCCAGCCGGAGGGTCACGGGCATGGGCTTGCTGTTGTCGCCGCGACCCCACATCTGTCCCATGAACGCCTGGTACGCCCAGAACGAGGCTTCGTAGGTCTCGCCGGCCTTGAGCGGGATGCCGTCGAAGCCGCTGTTGGCGAGGCCCACGCCGTCGCCGGGGGTGCGGACCGTCAGCAGAACATAGTGCGGATTGTTCTCGTGGATGGGCCGCATTTCGGCGACTCCGATGGAGCCGTCGCCCCCGCCGCGTTTTTGGAGCTGCCAGAAGGAAAGCGGATTCCAGTCCGACTGCTCGGTGGGACTGTACTCGAAGGACCGGTTCTGGATCAGCTCGGCATAGAGCCCGCCGTCGGCAGCGTAGTTCAGGTCTTCGAAGAAGACGCCGAACAGATCGGGGCTGATCTGCTTGCCCGGCTCGGAAGCTTGAATCGTGATGGTGGTCTTCTGCGCGTACACATCGCAAGAGATGCAGGTAAGCAGAAAGGCCAAACCAGTCATGACGAATTGTCTTTGAGCGATGCAATTCATGGGACTCCTATCGTGTAATGCTTGCCTTGTCCTGCTCCCACCACAACGTCGGCATGGGTGGATGTCACTGCATCCCATTCGAGCGTCTTCCATTCGAAACACGGGTCGTCCTTTCGACCCTCCTGTCAGATGTTGTCTGATTCGCCTGGACTCAGTCTTTCCGGGCTTGGCACCAATCCATGCGGGCGGCGAAATCCCTTTGCATATCAGGCAGCCACTTGGAGATGCTCTCGGCGCCCGGACCGTCATACCAATGATTCTTGGAAGGGTCGCGGCGCACGTATTGACCGCCCCAGCTCTCCTGGTCCGGCTTCTCGGGGTCGTTCATCCCGCGCACCGCGCTGGCAAGGTACAGGAACGACGGCGTGTCGCCTTCCTGCTGCCCCGGACTGTTTGGATTGAATCCACTGCGCGGGTACGCGGCGCCCAGGGGCCCATGTCCCGCGCGGATGTTGGCGTTGAGCCACTCTAAGTTCCCAATCGGAGACTTCTGGGCGAACATCCCTCCGTAGGTCTTCTGCGAGACGATCATGAACAAGTTCGGGAAACTGTCGAGCATCCACTGGCCCGAGCCATCCTGGCCCGGCTGGTTGCCCAGCCCGATCAGGAAGATACGCAGCTTGCTGAGGAATCGGTCTAACTCGGCCGGGCTGCGTGTTTTCTGCACTTGCCAGATTGCCTGCGCCATATCGCACGGACCGCCCCAGACGGACACCCATACCGGCCGGGGATCGGGACGGTCCATGACCTCGATAATAGCTTGCGATGCTTCGCTGTTCCGCCCCTCGCCCACGATGTCGTGGGCCGGTTTGCCCCAGGTGCCGTCGCGGCCTTGCCGGGTCACCGCACGCAGTTGGTCCGCCGTCGGATACCGGGAATCGTGTTTCCTCAGGTTCTCATCTACCTGGTCGTAGAGGTCCAGGATATCCAGAATGTTCTGCTTCCGGGCGATGTTGGCAAGGGTGCCTGCCGAAGCCATCAGCCCCTCGACGTCGAATTCATTCGCGTAAACCAGAAAGCGAACCATCGACTGTACGTCGTCCGGGTCGCTGCGCTTCTCGGCCGGCCCATAGCCCGCGCCTCCGGGAATAACGTCCAGCGGCGGGAAGTCCGACAGGATGATCACGCGCGGTCTGCCGACAGCCGCCGGCTTCTGCGGCGACAGTTGTCTGGTCGCAGCGCCGGTTGGCGTCAGGGCGATCCGACGATAGCTGGTGAGGTTGGGGGTTCCGTCATCCGTGACCTCGCAGATGACATGAATGCTCTTTCCTGCTGCGTCCGACGGAACCGCAATCGTGGCGCGTGCCGAGTCTGGGCCGGAGATCTTGACTTGCTGGTTGCAGGTGCCCGCCTCGGGAAGCACCCACCAGGAGAATGCCAGTTGATCGCCGTCCGGATCATGGGAGGCCGAAGCATCCAGGGTAATGGAATCGCCTTGTGTGGGGGCGAGCTCGATGGGGGCGGTGCCACTGTTTGCGTTGATGACCACCACGGGATTGTGATTGCCCGCGCCGTCCTTCGCCCAGTCCATCCGGGCGGCAAAATCGTTGAAAATCACCGGGTAGAAACGAGCCTCATACTTTCTGGAAACGGCGTGCGCCTGGGTTCCCCGGTCGTTCGTATAGGCCTCGGTCTGCTTGTCCATACCTATGGCCCAGACGAAGAAGCCGCCCCAACCGCCATGGCCCGGATTCTCAGGATCGTTCAGTCCGTTGGGCATGACATATAGAAACGAGGGGGTATCTCCTTCCACGCCGTACTTGTATTTGGGATACATGCGGCCGAGATTGCCATGGTTCTGAATATGGGTGACATACTCGTCCCAGTTGGCTCTTCCCGTGCCGTTCTGATATGTCCACGCGGATTCATCCCAGATGAAGAGCAGGTCCTTGGGAAATTCCTTGCGCATCCAGTAGTGAGAGCTGAAATCGTAGGAACCCCCGCGCTGTGGGCGGTCCTGATCGGTGATCGTATAGACGCGAATCTTGTGCAGAAACGCGCCGAGTTGCTCCGGAGTTCGATCCTGTTGCACACGCCAGATGGACTGGGCAAGCGTGTTGGCGCCGCCCCAGACAAGGACCCAGAGGGGACGGTCGTCCTTTTCGTCGGCCATCTTGAGGATCAGGTCGCTGCCTGGGGAGTCATTGTCTTTGCCGATGAGACGGAATCCCATCTTCCTGCTTCCCATGACGGTACGCAACCGCAGATAGTCGGGACTCGGCCAGTAGCCGACCTTCTGTTGAGACTCATCCGTCAGGTGCCCTTCCTGTTGGGAACGCTTGCGGAGATGGGGGAGGTCCTTTTCGTAGGCGTCGATCACATCCTGAATGAGGTCGGGATGTTCCTGGCCACCGCTGTTGCTCCAGCCGGTCGTGGCGACCAGGCCCTCGATTTCGAACACGTCGGCGTGCACCATCAGCCGGATCATGGATTCCATGTCATCGGGCTCCACGGAGATGGGGGATATGTCGGTCAGCACGATGATTCGCGGCTTGAGATCCGCCGACAAGGACGTGGCGGCAAGCACCAGGATCAACGGGATCACGACTGTCGATGCCACGTGTCCTTTCTGCATGGCGTCCTCTCTTTCAGAATTGACATCGCCACAAGGCCGATCCGAACGGTTTCTACTCCGCTACTCTCCATTTGAACTCCGCGCCGCTCTTGCGGGCGGGCTGTGGGCCGGTGGCGGTGGCCGTGACTGGGCCGGGCTTGTTGGGCGTGGTGGCGAGATATCGATGATTCGTCAGGGACATGAGCATCGTGTCGCCGCGCATCAGGTTGACCCACTGGAACGATTCGGACGGCCCGGGCTTGAAGTCGCCTCGATCTTGGAGAACGACGCTCCCATCGCTTCTGACGGACACTATCCTGCCGTTGCCGGCCGTGAGTGTCACGCGACCCAGGCCCTCATCGAGGACATGGAACCTCGCATTCTGGGGAACCGGCTGGTTCGGATCGGCCGCCATACTGATCAGCGTGTTGCTCTGCGTGTCGGCGGCCAGGAAAGTCCCGTCGGCGCCGCTGGTCAGCACGATGGTCTTGCCCAGGGGGATCTGGCGTTCGATGCCCCGCGCCCGGGGTTCCTGCACGGTGTAGTTGTCGAAGTCCACGTAGCCGCCGGGCCCGCCCGACGTGTTGTAGTGGAACAGGGACGGACGGACGCCCTGAAATGTCGTCAACTGGAATGTCATGGTGAAGGGCTCGCCCAGGGGCGTGAACTCCTTGCCGTCGGCGCTCCAACTGAAGAGTGCCTGGTCGGTGTCGAAATTGCAGTGGACGCGAAGCCACAGGCGCGAAGGCGGATTGGCCGGACCCATCGTCGGGGGATTGGCCGGCGGGGCGGCAGCCCCTCGGCGACCCCGCCCCATGTTGGGGCTGGTGTACCTCTGCAGCGTCGTGCCCTCAGCGGTCTTCACGATGCCGATCCAGGCGTAGGGCGAGCTGAGGAGCGCCAGACCTGCGTTGTCTCCTGCGACCATGCCCGACGTGTCCAGTTCGACGGTCATAATGGACTCAGGTCCTGGCGGCCGTTGGCAGATGCTGTTGCGAGCGGCGTAGAAGCTCCCGGCTGGCAGCGAGTGGAGCCGGAGTACGCCGGGCTTCTCGGTCAGGGACCATTTCGTGTCATCGGGCACATGGTTCCACTGCCATTCGGGGTTGAGCTTGCCGCTGTCGAAGTTGTCGTCATGGGTAAATGCCGGCTTGGGATTCTGTAGCACAGCCGCCCTCGGCTGTGGTCCTTGGGATTCCCCAGCCGAGGGCGGCTGGGCCACATGGTCGGGCTTGACCCAGGTGTTGGGGGCCTTGCGGAGATTGCCCGGCAGACCGATGACCGGGAAGTCGTTGTCCCAGGTGATCGGAACGAGGGCGACCATGCGTCCCGCGCTGCCGTGGTCGGACATGATGACGCTCCACCATTCGCCCCAGGGAGTATCGACCATGCCGCCTTGGTGCAGGGTCAAGCCGCGGTCGCCAGGTGTAGCGCGGGCGGGCGCCACGGTGGTCACGCCGAGCGATTCACCCTGGACCATGCGTTCGACCGTCCACGGGCCATCGATGGAGTCGGCGCGGGCGACCATCTGGTCGGTCGTCGCGCCGGGTATGGCGGAGATGTCGTAGTACTTGCCGTTGACCTTGTAGAGGTGGTGGCCTTCTCCCATTCTCTCGGGCAGCGACCGCTTGGGGGCGTCAGCGACGAAGGAGCGGAGGTCGGGAGAGAGTTCCTCGATGGGATAGGGGCTGTTGGCGCCCCAGATGAGGTAGATCTTGCCATCGTCGTCGAAGAGGACCGACAGGTCGTGCCGGCCGGGGAGTTGGTTGCGCTCCCAGGGGCCCTGGATCGACTTGGAGCGGAACACCTGCAGGCCGGCGCCGTTGACGTTGGTGAAGACGTAGAACATGCCGTTGTGGTAGCGGATGCAGGGCGCCCAGATGCCCTGGCCGTAGATGCCTCGGCCGTCTTCGAGGCGGAAGGCCGGGCCGAGGTCGAGCCTGTCCGTGCAGTAGCCGGCGAGTTCCCAGTTCACGAGATCCTTGGACTGCATCAACTGAACCGCCGGGTTCATGTGCATGGTCGTGCCCGCGAGGTAGTACGTGTCGCCGACGCGGATGATGTCGGGGTCCTCGAACTCCTCGTAGAAGAGGGGATTGGAATACGTGCCGTTGCCGTTGTCGGCGGTCCAGTGTCTTGCCGCGTCAGCGGAGATCCCGGAAGGACTCGACGTCGCGGCCGTCGTAATGCCGCCAGCCAGCGCGACCAGACTCACGAATCTCAG
This sequence comes from Phycisphaerae bacterium, assembly GCA_017993835.1. GTDB lineage: Bacteria > Planctomycetota > Phycisphaerae > Sedimentisphaerales > Anaerobacaceae > PLanc-01. The sequence goes on along the minus strand of JAGOLX010000032.1, from coordinate 51,787 downwards.
AAGGTGTTGAAAACGTAGCATGTCATACTCCATCCCATTGAGTGCTCTGGCCTTTCGCCAGGTTCAAATCTCGAATGACGGCGCCGTAGCGAAGTCGGCACGATCCGCCTGCGAGAGAACGTACGGCCACGTTCACGAGCCTGCCGTCCTTCCATTGAATATCCAGCTCGAAGCCGCCGCGGGCGCGAAGACCTTTGACGGAGCCGCTGGGCCAGGCCTTGGGCAGAGCCGGCAGCAATTCGATTTCGCCGGCGCAGCTTTGCAGGAGCATCTCGCCGATGCCGGAGGTGCCGCCGAAGTTGCCGTCGATCTGGAACGGCGGATGGGCGTCGAACAGGTTCGGGTAGGTCCGCTCGGGCCGCAACAGCATCGTGAGAATTGTGTACGCGTGCTCCGCATCGTGGAGGCGTGCCCAGAGGTTCAGTCGCCAGCCGATGCCCCAGCCGGTGGCCTCGTCGCCGCGGATCTCCAGGCTCTTGCGCACCGCAGCCGCCAGGTCCGGCGTGGTCCGCACGTGAATCTGGTCGCTCGGATACAGGCCGTAGAGGTGCGAGACGTGCCGGTGGTGAATCTCGGGGGCCTTCATGTCCCAGTCCTCAAGCCATTCCTGGAGTTGGCCGGCACTGCCGATCTGGTTTGGAGCCAGGCGCTCGCGTGTCGCGGCCGCCTGCTTTCGGAAGTCCTCATCGACGCCCAGAATCTCCGCTGCTCGGATGCAGTTGGCGAACAGGTCGCGAAGGATTTGCATGTCCATCGTGGGTCCCGCGCAGACGCTCGTGCCGAACGGGTGCCCGTTCTCGGGCGACAGCGACGGGCATGTCACGAGCCATTTGTTCTTGGGCTCCTCGACGAGCGTGTCGAGGAAGAACTGCGCCGCTCCCTTCATGGCCGGATAGACCTTGGCCAGGTATTCCCTGTCACGGGAGTAATCGTAGCGGTCCCACAGGTGCAGGCAAAGCCAGGCGCCGCCCATCGGCCACATGCCCCACTGGGGACCGTCGATCGGAGCGGAGGCCCGCCAGAGGTCGGTATTATGGTGGGTGACCCAGCCGCGGGCGTTGTACATGGTCCTGGCCGTGCGAGCGCCGGTCTCGGTCAGGTCCATCACCGTCGCCACGAGCGGCTCGACGCACTCGCCCAGGTTCGTCGGTTCGGCAGGCCAATAGTTCATTTCGGTATTGATGTTGATCGTGTATTTGCTCTGCCAGGGCGGATTCATACTGTCGTTCCAGATGCCCTGGAGATTCGCCGGCTGGCAGCCCGGCCGTGAGCTGCTGATCAGCAGGTACCGGCCGAACTGGAAGTAGAGCGCCGCCAGTTGAGGATCGTTCTCCTTGCTGAGATCGCGGATTCGCTCATCCGTCGGGCGTTGGGCGGCAGGCGTTGTGCCGAGGTCCAGCGTGACGCGACGAAAGAGCTTCTGGTGAACGGTAACATGGTCCTGGAGCAATGCATCGAATGACTTCCCGGAAGCCCTGGCGATCGTCGATTGGGTCAACGCTTCCGGGTCGCCGGTCACGTCCTTGAAGCTTCTGTAGCTGGTCGCCGCCGCGATCAGCAGGACTGCAGAATCCGTGCCGGTGACGGTGATCTGTCTGTCGCCCGGCGTGATCTGGCCCCCCGAAGTCGTAACAGCCGCGCGGGCCTGATACTTCAATCCGCCGGCAATGCCGCTCGCTCCCCCGTTGACGCCCTGCATCAGCAGAGTATTGGGTGACTCCACCGTCACCGATGCCTTCTGTTGTGTTTTCATGCTCGCGGTGAACGTGACCTTGCCGGGCTTGTCCGCTGACAGGCGAACCACGATGACCTGATCCACCGGGCTGGAGAACACCTCTCGCTTGTAGCGTACCCCATCGATCGTATAGGCGACGGCGGCCACGGCGGTGTCGAGGTTGAGATCCCGCCGATAGTCCGTCACCCCGTTGGCGTCGGGGAACGTCAGCAGCAGGTCCCCCACGCACTGATAGGGCATCTGGGTCAGGGGCTTGGCCATCATCTTCTGGCCGATCAGGTTGTGCGCTTCCCGGTATCGGCCTGCGAAGATCAAGTCCCGTACCTTGGGCCACGCTCCCAGCGCCTCGGGATTCGCGGGGTCGTACGGCCCGCCCGCCCAGAGCGTGTCCTCGTTCAATTGGATCCGCTCCTGTGCCACGCCGCCGAAGACCATGGCCCCGAGTCGGCCATTGCCGACGGCCAGGGCTTCGACCCACCGTTGGGCCGGCTGGCGATACCACAGACTCAGCGGTTCCGCAGGCGACTGCGTAGCCCAGCCGCCCCCGGCCGGGGAAGATCGGACACCCCCGGCTGGGGAAGATCGGACACCCCCGGGGGCGGGGGTGCTACAGGAAAGGGTCAGAATCAACATCAGGAGCGTAGAACGTGTGCCGACAGACATACAAGCCTCCGAAGAGTGAACACCTATTCCAGATACGGATCGCCAAAGAAGACCCAGGAATAGTCCGCCCGCCCGGGGCAGGTGGCGATCAGCGTCAGGAACCGTGTCCCGGCGGGGATGGGTACATCCACCTTCTCAACGACGCTCCGCTCCACCGGATATTGCAGGCGAAGGCAAACGACGCCATCGAGAAGGACCCACGCATCGGCGGCGCTGAACTGAGCTTGAGGCAGATCCTTGGGGACGCCGCACACCGCGGTGAACCGACCGATCCGGACATCGGGATTCTCCCGTCGAATCTGGTCCAGGTCGAACGTGATGCCTGCGTTGGGATGGAGGTTCAGAGCCGGATGGGCGGACGTGCCAAAACTGACGCCATCGAGCCGGGCGGCATAACTCCGCTGACTTGGAATATCAAAGAACTTGCCACTGTTCACCGGGCCACCGTAATAGCTCCCCATTGTCCGTGGACACTCGGAGAAGGTCAATCCCGTGGAACTGATTACGACCGGGCCCAAAGCTCCGTTGGGTACGAACACGCCGTCAACGCAGGGGAACTCCGGCGCCGGTCGAAACTCGTTTCGTCGGGCCACCCGAATCGTGGTGGCTGGCCCCTTGAACGCCCGGCCGGTTCCCGCGTCGATGCCCCGATCCAACGTGCCGGCGCCGCGGCCGTTGCCCTGGCCCACGACGTCCGCGAGGTTCAGTCGTCCCGCCGGACCGGGAGGCTGGCTGATCGATGGCAACTGAAGGGCGAAGAGGTCCGCTCGAGCAGTCAGCCCGTCGCGAATCGTCCGTCCGCTTGCATCCACTGCTGCGGCCTGCCCTTCCTCGACTGCGAGCGAGGCGGTCCGACCTGATCTGTTCGGATCGAGGGCCACGGTCACACTGCCTTTCAGAACGTGGGTCTCGGCGCTCCCGTCGGAATGGGCGATCACGCCGAACTCCGTGCCCAGGTCCGTGATAATCGCGGCATGTGTGCGCACGCGGAAACCCCTGGCCTGCGTCGGGACCGTGGCGGCCAGCCTGCCGCTCTTGAGAGCCACTTCCGCGACGCTCTTAAACTCGATCTGGCAGGGAGCTTCGAGCACCAGGCTCGTCCCCTGGTCCAGATCCACCCTGGCCATTCCCTCGCGCAGGTCGTAGGAACCGATGCACACCGACTCACCGGGACGCGGATGAGATCCTCGCCACCGCGTTTCATACTCGCCGGCCAGAACGCCGATTGCCGGGCCTTGGGCCCTCTGACGCAGCAAATGGAGAGACGCCAGAACCAGGGCCCCCAGCAACAGGAGGGCCGCAATCGAAAGGAAGCGCCGCCCCAGACGTCTGGGACTGCCCCGACCGGCGCCGCTGGAGAGCGCCCGGATGAGATCTGACTTCGAAAGCTCCCCGGTCACCTGGCTGGAACGGCGGATCACGGCCGAGACCAACAGGCTGTCGAGGTAGTAGTCCCTCACTTGGGGGTCCTCGCGTATCGCCTTCCCGAGACGCTGCATCTCGTCGGGCTCGATCTGGTCGTCCAGCAGACGCTGCAACAATTCGTCCATATTCGGGAACGCAGGCGTGCTCATACCGGACGGCTCCCTTCCGCCAGCGTCCTGCGCATGCACCGAAGCAGCACTCCATTGATCTGGCCGAGAAGGTGGTAGACATGCCGGCGGGAGACCTTCAGGTAGGACGCGATCTCCTCGACCGGGCTGTTATGCTCGTAGCGCATCTTGAGAATCCGTTTGGCCCGGTCGTCCAGGCGGGCTTGGCACTTGCGCAGGGCTTCGATCCGCACGGCCATCTCGTCCTGAATGCTGGGCATGTAGTCCAGCAAGGCCTCGAACAGCGAATCCTCGATCAAAACCCGCCTGCTGCGGGCCAGGGTCCGACGGTATTCCAGGATCTGATAACGCATGATCTGGATGCCCCAGGCCGCGAAGTTTGTCCCCGGCTTGAATTGGTCGAACTTCCGCCACATCACGGTCATCCCGTCCTGGAACAGGTCGTCGGCATCATTGACATGGGGCACCAGGGTCAGTATGTAGGCGTAGATCTCCTGTTGGTGCCTCACAAACAGGCCCAGGAAGTCCAGAGTGCGTTTGTCCTGACCCATAGCCATTATCCTATTCACCGGCAGGAACGACTGAAAGGGATATGAAAATTGCGAAAAAGACCAGAAACCGTGGCCAAGCTCTCTTTTTTCATCTCACTCTTGGCATTTCTGGGCAGTGTTAAAAAGACTGTGTCGGCCGAGCGCCAACCGGCCAGTGGAGAAAGGTGGATCGTCATGAGGCACGATCTGTTCTATTCAACGACCAAAGGAGAAAGGCTATGAAACGGAAGCTGATGGCACCTGTGTTGTTGTTGATCCTATCAAGCTCGCTGTGCCTGGCGCAGACGAGTCAGCCTGCGGACGCGAACGACTGGAAGCCCTCGACCCTGAATCAGCCTGGCAAGCAGTATCCCCAGGTCACCTCCGACGGCCGGGTCCGCACCAGCATCTCGGCGCCCCAGGCCCAGAAGGTCGAACTCGATATCGGAGCCAAGAAGTACCCCCTGACCAAGGGCGAGAACGGCGTCTGGACCGGCGGGGAATCGCAACCCCAGGACGAAGGGTTCCATTACTATCAGATCTGGATCGACGGGGCTGCGGTCCCGGACCCCGGCAGTCTGTACTTCTACGGCGCCAGCCGCTGGGGCAGCGGTGTGGAATGCCCTGCCAAGGATCAGGACTTCTATGCCCTCAAAGATGTCCCCCACGGCCAGATCCGCCAGAATCTCTATTACTCCAAGGTCACCAAGACCACGCGGCGGTGCTTCGTCTACACGCCGCCGGCCTATGACCAGGACACCACGACCCGTTATCCCGTGCTGTACCTCCAGCACGGCGGCGGCGAGGATGAGACCGGCTGGCCCGGTCAGGGCAAGACCAATTTGATCATGGACAACCTGATTGCCGAGGGCAAGTCCAAGCCCTTCATCATCGTCATGGACAACGGCACATGGAGTAGGGGGGGACGCCCGCCCGCCCGAGGCCAAGGCGGCACATGGCCCCCCGCAGGCTGGGCCGACACGTTCAAGAAGACCTTGCTCGAGGACATCATCCCCATGATCGATGCCAACTACCGCACACTTGCGGATCAGCCGCATCGCGCCATGGCCGGCCTGTCCATGGGCGGCATGCAGACCAAGGCTATCACCCTAACCAGCCTCGACACGTTCTCCCATATCGGCATCTTCAGCGGCGGCAGCATCTCCCCGGACGATGTCGCTAATACGCCCGGCTTCAAAGAGAAGGTCAGACTGGTGTTCGTCAGCTACGGCAGCCGCGAGCTCGGTGGCGGCCGTCGCGGCTTCGGCGGCGACCCCAAGGCGAATGCGGAAGCGTTGCAGCAGGCCGGCATCAACAGCGTCTTCTACGTCTCCCCGAATACCGCCCACGAATGGCAGTCCTGGCGTCGCAGCCTGCGTGAGTTCGCTCCGCTTCTGTTCCAGGAGGGCCTTCGCAGTTTGCCCACTGGCCCTGCAGCACAGCCGCAGGCGGCCGCGACGGCGTCCGAGCCCGGCGGGAAGTTCGTGCTGCGAGTCGATTGCGGCGGCTTTGAGCCGTACAAGGACAAGCAGGGCAATGTCTGGGCCGCGGACCAGGAGTTGGGCACAGGCAAGACCTGGGGCGCGGACGACGGCATGACCGTGGACCGCCTGGGCCTGGGAGTCACGGGCACGGACATGCCAGCCATCTACGAGACCGAGCGATACAGCATGGGCTCGTACCAGTTCACGGTTCCCAACGGCAAATACACCGTGCGTCTGCACTTCGCGGAGACTTTCGAGGGCATCACCGGGCCGGACATGAGGGTCTTCTCGGTGAGTGTGCCCGGCCAGGAGACGCTGAAAGACCTCGACTTGTACAAGACCGTCGGTCCGCTCAAGCCGCTGGTGAAGGAGTACAAAGGCGTGTCGGTGGAGAGCGGCCGGTTGGTGATCGGCTTTACGCCCAACATCGAGAACCCGCAGATCTGCGGCATCGAGATTCTGGCAGAATGATGATGGAGGATCCCTATGAAAACGACTCTTATCGCTGCGGTGCTGGTTTCCATCCTCGGGGGACCGTTGTGCCTGGCACAGACTCTTCCGACGACGGCGGTCGATGATTTCCATCCCGCGTCGTCGAATCAGCCGGGCAAGCAGTATCCTCAAGTCAACTCCGAAGGCCGCGCGCTGATCCGCATCGTCGCGCCCGAAGCCCAGAACGTCCGCTGCGACCTGGGCGGAGGAATCTCGCTCGCCAAAGCTGAGGACGGCGCCTGGGTCGGCACCACGCGTCCGTTGGACGAGGGCTTCCACTACTACCAGATCACCGTCGATGGCGCCCAAGTTCCAGATCCCGGCACCCTGTTCTTCTATGGTTGCAGCCGTTGGGGCAGCGGTATCGAGATCCCCGCCAAGGACCAGGACTTCTACGCCCTCAAGGATGTCCCGCACGGCCAACTCCGTCAGATTCTCTTCCCCTCGACGAGCACGAACACCTCGCGCCGCGCGTTTGTCTACACCCCGCCGGACTACGACAAGGATGTGACCCGGCGCTATCCCGTGCTGTACCTGCAGCATGGCTGGGGCGAGGATGAAACCGGCTGGGGCGCCCAGGGCCACGCCAATCTGATCATGGACAACCTGATCGCCGAAGGCAAGACGAGACCCTTCATCATCGTGATGACCTACGGCATGACCAACGACACCCGGATCGGCGGCCTCAGAGATTTCAAGATCGATCCCTTCCAGACGGTTCTCGTCGACGAGTTGATTCCCTACGTCGACGCCAACTTCCGCACGCTCGCCGATCAGCCGCATCGCGCTATGGCGGGCCTCTCCATGGGCGGAATGGAGACCAGGCAGATCACCCTGAAGAACCTCGACAAGTTCTCCCACATCGGACTCTTCAGTGGCGGCAGCATCTCGTCAGATGACGTCGCCAATACGCCCGGTTTCAAGGACAAGGTCCGGCTGGTGTTCGTCAGCTACGGCAGTCGTGAAATCGACCCCGCCAACCGCAGAGGCGGCGGTCGCGGCTTCGGCGGCGACCCCAAGGCGACTGCGGAAGCGTTGCAGCAGGCCGGCGTCAACAGCGTGTTCTACGTCTCCCCGAACACCGCCCATGAGTGGCAGTCCTGGCGGCGCAGCCTGCGCGAGTTCGCCCAACTGCTGTTCAAGGAAGGTCCGTCCGCTTCTCCCGCCTCGCCTGCTGCGGCCCAGCGGGAAGCCCCCAGAGGTCCGGGGCGAGGTGGATTCGGCGGACCGATCGAGCTGGGTCCGGACGACAAACCCGCCTTCGCCGATCCCCCCGAGGGGTTCAGGGCAAAGCGTGAGACTATCCCTCACGGCGAGCTGACGATGGTCGAGTATGACTCCAAGACGGTCGGGACACGCCGGAAGATGCTTGTCTACACGCCGCCCGGCTATTCCGCCGACCGCAAGTACCCCGTCCTCTACCTGCTGCACGGCATCGGCGGCGACGAACGCGAATGGCAGCGTCTGTGCAGCCCGGAGAACATCCTCGATAACCTGCTCGCCGACGGCAAGATCCAGCCCATGATCGTGGTCATGCCCAACGGCCGGGCCCAGGCCAACGACCGCGCCGAAGGGAACGTCTTCGCTGCCTCCGCGGCTTTCGCCAATTTCGAGAACGATCTGCTCAAAGATGTGATCCCGGCCATCGAAGCCAAGTATTCCGTGTTCGCGGACCGCGAGCACAGAGCGCTGGCGGGACTGTCCATGGGCGGCGGCCAGTCCCTGAATTTCGGCCTCGCTCACCTCGATGTGTTCGCCTGGATCGGCGGGTTCTCCTCAGCCCCCAACACCAAACCTCCAGCCGAACTCGTGCCCGACCCGGCGGTCGCCAGGGAGAAACTGAAGCTGCTCTGGCTCGGTTGCGGCAACAAGGACGGCCTGATCCGCATCAGCCAGGGCGTCCACCAGTATCTCAAAGAGAACAACGTGCCGCACGTCTGGCACGTCGATTCGCATGGCCACGACGGCACCGAATGGGCCAACAATCTGTACCTCTTTGCCCAGCACATCTTCAAGACGCCCACAACGATTGCGACGGCGCCCGAGCCCGGCGGGAAGTTCGTGCTGCGAGTCGATTGCGGCGGCTTTGAGCCGTACAAGGACAAGCAGGGCAATGTCTGGGCCGCGGACCAGGAGTTGGGCACAGGCAAGACGTGGGGTGCGGACGATGGCATGACCGTGGACCGCCTGGGCCTGGGAGTCACGGGCACGGACATGCCCGCCATCTACGAGACCGAGCGATACAGCATGGGCTCGTACCAGTTCACGGTTCCCAACGGCAAGTACACCGTGCGTCTGCACTTCGCGGAGACTTTCGAGGGCATCACCGGGTCGGGCATGAGGGTCTTCTCGGTCAGTGTCCCGGGCCAGGCGGCGCTGAAGGACCTCGACTTGTACGAGACCGTCGGTCCGCTCAAGCCGCTGGTGAAGGAGTACAAAGGCGTGTCGGTGGAGAGCGGCCAGTTGGTGATCGGCTTTACGCCGAACATCGAGAACCCGCAGATCTGCGGCATCGAGATCCTCGCTGAGTGAGTGTACTCTCTCCTCGCGATGCGGACGATTTCAAAAGGCCGAGCCGGTGATTCGGCACGGAATCGGTGTGCCGTCGGCGCACCAAGTGCAGACAGCCGTCACAATAGACGCACACCGATGCCTGTCGCTACAGGCACTTATGGCAAGTGAAATACAGTGGAGGCGGGGGGATTCGAACCCCCGTCCCGAGATGTTTCAGGACAAGCATCTACGTGCGTAGTGGCCCTATTGGAGATTTCGCGTCACGCAGCGCCAAGCCACAAGCTCTGCGATCGGCTAGTCCGGTGTTTCTCACTCCGTCGGCCCGGACGACCGACGAAGCCAGCCCACTTGTTGACGCCCTTGTCAGACCCGCAGGCGCAGTCCGACAGGACGGGCCGCGTTATTTACGCAGCCATGGCATAGTTGTAGTTGCCATTTAGAAATTAGGTACCGGATGATTAACCAGGCCAACCGGCGTCCTGGGCACGCATCTTATCCATCCGCGATCCGGTCGATGCCGTTCGCCCCCGTATTCACTTGTCTGAAAGAACCGATCCACGTCGGGCATCATTATACCCGATCTCCGGCCGGACCGCCAGCCTCAGTTTGTCGCCGGCATCAGAGAATTGACATCCCGAACACCAAGACGTATAGAATCGTATGCGTGTTGTGACTACTGCGCGGTGGGAGATGCACCGGGATTTCGGTCTCTCGCCTCTCATGGGGGGTGGGTCAGTACGGAATGAATTGGAGGTCCACAATGAGCATGAGTGTCGTGCGTTCAGAGAATCGGTTGCCGAGGACGCTGTTCCTGGCTGTTTTCGCGTCGTTGTTGTTTTCGCTTGCGCCTGTGGCGCCCGCGGAGGATGAGCAGAGCATCGCGGCGTTGCGCCAGATGGGCAGGGCGTTCGCCTCGATTGCAGGCAAGACCTCGCCCGCCGTGGTCGGGGTCCGGGCCACGAAGACCGGACGAGGCGCCTCCCGCATGGACTCTCCCTCGGAGCAGTACAGTCCGTTCGATCAGGACCTCTTCGAGTACTTCTTCCGTCGTCAGATGCCCCGCCAGTACGAGCGGGGACAGCCCAAACAGGTGGTGCAGGGGTCGGGGTTCATCGTCAGCGCCGACGGTTACATTTTGACCAACAACCACCTGGTCGGCGAGACGGAGGAAGTCCGCGTGCAGTTGGACGACCGTCGCACGGTGAAGGCCCGGGTCATCGGGGCCGACCCGGAGACGGACGTGGCGGTGATCAAGATCGACGCGACGGACCTGCCGTACGTCGAGCTGGCGGACTCAGACACCCTCGAAGTGGGCCAATGGGTCATCGCCATCGGCAACCCGTTCGGCCTGAGCCACACGGTGACGGCGGGGATCGTCAGCGCCAAGGGGCGAAGCCGGATCGGCGTAGCGGACTATGAGGACTTCATCCAGACCGACGCGGCCATCAACTTCGGCAACTCCGGCGGTCCTCTGCTGAACCTCGACGGCCAGGCGGTCGGCATTAACACGGCGATCATCGGTTCCGGCGGCAACATTGGCATCGGCCTGGCGATCCCGATCAACATGGCCAAGGCGATCTACGCGCAATTGAAGGAGAGCGGCAAGGTCGTCCGCGGCTATCTGGGCGTCGAGATCGGCGACGTTGGGACCGGCGTGGGCGAGTTCTACGGCGCCGCCGATGACCGGGGTGCCATGGTGACGAAGGTGGTCGAGGGCTCGCCCGCCGAGAAGGCCGGCGTCAAGGTGGACGACATCGTCGTGGAGCTGGAGGGCGAGCCGGTGGCGGGGGCCACCGAGCTGATGAACAAGGTCGCCATGCGTAAGCCGGGGACCGACGTGAACCTTACGGTCCTGCGGGACGGCAAGCGAAGGAAGCTCACCGTCACCCTCGATACGCGACCCGACAGCGCCACGCTCGCTAGGGGCGGGGAATCGCAGACCGCGGAACAGGTGGGGGTGCAGGTCCAGACCTTGACCCGGGATCTGGCCCAGCAGTTGGGCTATGAAGGGCTCTCGGGCGTGGTCGTGACGGAGGTCGAAGCGGGTTCGCCCGCCGACGAGGCGCAGATCCAGCCCGGCGACCTCATCACGGAGGTCAATCGCGAGCCCATCCGCAACGTGCGCCAATGGAACGAGGCGGTGGCCAAGGGCGCGGAGAAGGGCAAAGTCCTCCTGCGGGTCCGCGGCGAGAACGGCGCCCGGCTGGTCCTGATCCCTCTGGCCGAGGAATAGCCGCCCCGTCTATCGCGGCTGGTAGGTGATCACCAGTCTGGCGGCCCGGTCAGGATTCCCTTCGTAGGCCCAGATCTTGCGGTCGCTGCCACTGTTCGAGTTGGCCCAGTAGATCAGGGTCATCGCATTGCCTGAGGACCAGCCGGCTCGATCGACAACCTCCTGGACCAAGTCCGTGATATCGGGACTCTCATACCAGGTGTCCGCCGTCCAAGGCGACGCGGCGTCCCATGCCCACGCCTGGGAGGCCTGTGTCTTGGTTTGTTTCGACAACCTCGTGGTGTTGAAGTCGGTCGAGTTGTCGATGTCTTCCGCATAGAGTATCCCGTCGAACTGGCCGGTCAGGCCGACCGAGTAGGAGCAGATCTTCAGGCTGGCGCTGCGGATCAGCGCGCCCTGGGGAATCTCCACGTTGCGGAATCGCACGCCGCCGGCGTATCCTCCAATGGCCAGCGCGGGCGTGTCCACCCACTGGCTGATGGCGAACTTCATGCCGTGGGCGTCGTCCTTGCCGTCGGCGATCCGGTACTCGACGGTGATCTCCCTGACGATCGTGATGTTCACCGTGGCGGTGTTCGATTTGCCGCCGAGGGGGGCGGTCCCGCCATCGTGCGCGTAGAAGGTGAAGCTGTCGTCTCCGATCCAGTCCTGGTTCGGCCGGTAGACGACTTTATCGGCGGGATTGGCCAATGCGGCGGGGACGGTCGTGATTGCCGCGCCGCCCACGGACTCCAGGCGTCCGTGCTTGGGCAGAGACACAATCGTGTAGCTCAGGCTCCCGGGCGGATTGGGCCGGCCATCGTCGACGGCCTCCAGAGTAACGATAACCGGTGTGCTTATGCTTGCCGAGACGGCCATGTCCTGCGCCACCGGGGGACCGCTCTGACCCCCATCCGACCCCGTGAACAAGACGTCGCTTGGGATGATCTGGTCGGGAATCCCAGGGCCGCCGTACTCGACCTCCAGAATATCAACCCCGGTATCATCGAAGAAGGTCACCGTGATTGGATGCATACCCTGCGTTAGGAGCAGGCAGCCCGCGCGTTTCTGCTTGGCGTGGAGTCCGTCATTGTCTACCACAAGAGCGTTGCCGATGTAAAGCTGACTCCCATCGTTTGATTTTGTCGCAAAGGTGTAGACCCCACTGCGCTCGACATTGATGAATCCCTTGAAACGCAGTGCATAGCGATTCTGCCGCCTCTTCGGCGCAACCGTGAATGAGTCTGCCCAGCCTGTTGCTATCGGAGTCAAAGAGTTGAATGGAGGTAGGGCACTCCAACTACCCTCGTAGTATTCGTAGATCAGACCCGCAGTTGCGTTCAGCACGTGATTGGGTGCTCGGTACGTGGGCGTTGTGTCGGTGATGGTGATGAAGGGGTTTCCCATCAGGGCCCAGCCCCATATGAACCTGTTCACATCGTCGCTGGAGAACCGCTGCTTGATGAACGATGAATTGTAGGCGGCCCTCAGCACTTCAGCATAGCCGATCCCCAAGTCGAGTCCGAGACCCATGGTCCGGAAGACCGCCTCGTGCTTCTCCGTGCCGATGGATCGGGTCGCCGCACAGACTGCCAACCCGTAGTTGTCTCCGAAGAGGTAGCTCAGCGCGAGATTGTCGAATTGGCCCGCGTCGGATTCCATGAAGTTCCCCACGGAGCAGCCCCAAATGTGAGTCAGTAAGCCGACGGAGGGCTGCGCCAGGATATTCTGGCTCGTCACCCTCTGGGGGGAGGCGTCGAACGTGTGCGCGTCGGGCCCGGCATGAGACCACACAGTTACCAGCGTATATGCGTAGCCTTGGAGCATTGTCAGGTAGCTGCTGCCGTTGGAATAATAGGGTTCCCCGCCGAGGGCGTCGATGCTGGATCCGAAAACAGGGGAGAGCACCTCCTCCAGGTCTTCCGTGAAAGACCGCCAGTCGTGAGAAACGTATACCAGGGCCCTGTCGTCCAGCATGAATTCCTTCTGGTAGTATGCGTGCGTCTTCTCGAAGAAGGACCGCAGGGATGCGGCTTCGCGACCTGTGGGCCGAGTGGGTCGGATGAAGCTGACCCATATCTCCGCCCCGTCACGGATTCCCCATGTATGGTAGTCATAGTAGCCGTCGTTATTCGTGTCCAGCCAGTCACCATCCAGATCTTCATAGAAGAACGGCGCAACGCACCGCTCCCCCCACGGGAACGTCCACCTGGCGTATGGTAGACTCCCAACGAGAATGGCGCCGGAGATACCTTCCGACTCATAGAGCGCGATGAGTTCCTGGCGAATTGTCTCCGCGCTGCTCCAAGTGCCCGGAATGACCATCAGTGTGACCGGAAACGAGGACTCCACATCTTCCTTGTATTGGTCGATGTTCTGCTGAATGAGGTCGAGCATGGACGTGTTTATCAGAAGTGCAACAACTCGTTTTGTCTCCGGGTCCCCCGCCGCGGCCAGAGACACGTCCCATTGTGTGGTCGCCGTGGAGTCGGCGGGCATGCAGGTGAATGCCTGAGAATCAGCCTCTTGTGACCAGACGTGATTCCCTGATGACGAAAGCACCATGGAAATCGACCAGAACAGGAGCGGCAGATACCTCCCACTCTGTGCTCGCCATCCACTAGGGGACGAGACGCCCAACCGGTTCCTGCGAAGTGACCGACTCTCAGACATCATCTGCCTCCATTAACGTAAGTGGAATCACTGGCCGTTTCTTGCTACGGCATGCCTGTTTTGCATCCGGACAGGCACTCTCGCCCGTTCGAGTGCCGTTGGCATGTCATCTCCTTCCCTCCAGAACTGTCCGAGAAGGATTTCATACCGGCAATCGCAGGGATCACCCTCCGCACAAGTACCGATGCGGCACTTCAGGGGCATCTCGCTGCAAAACACCTCTGATCTTCTGTCAATCAGCTACGCACATCCAACCGCTATTGTCCATCATTATACTGTCCTATAACTCCCAGTCAAGAAGAAACTCCGGTCTGGTGATAGGGATATCTCCATCGAATGGCGAAACTGGGTAACCTGGCAATATGTCCCGGCCGGCGGCTTTCCGCAAGGGGACGGTGTTTTGGCCTTTTTTTGGGTGTGGGTTTCTGATAGACTCTGCCGATGTTAAGAGAGGGGAAGTTTGAGGTGCGACGTGTGAAGTGATAGGGGGAGCCGGTGCTCCTTCCAGACTTCGCCATCGGATCTCGAACGTCCCTGGCTTTCACGGAAAGGATGCCATGAGCATGGAGGATATTCAGACCCATCCTGTGCCCGCGGGACCGCGGCGCACGGGGGTGGTCAGGGCGGCCCACCGATATGAGGTCGTAGATATTATGAGCCGATTGAGAATCGCGGGCACGCGATACCACTTCATTGGGGCCGGCGGAGTCGGCATGAGTGGACTGGCCCGCTTGCTGATCGGGAAGAAGGCGATCGTTACCGGCTCCGACCTGAGGCCTGGTGCGATAACATCGCGACTGAATGCCCTGGGGGCGACGATCCACGCCGGCCACAGCGCCGACCATCTGGATCCTTCGACCGATGTCGTCGTCATCTCCGCGGCCATCCAGGAGAGCAATCCCGAGCTGCAGGCGGCCCGCCACCGGGGCTGTCGGGTCGTCAAGTACGCCCAGTTGCTGGGCGAGCTGATGAACCACTTCCAGGGCATCGCCATCAGCGGGACCCACGGCAAGAGTACAACGACCGGCTGGCTGGTCTGCTGCCTTAGACAGGTCGGTCTCGACCCCAACTTCGTGGTCGGCGCCGACATCCTGCAACTGGACGGCTCCTCCGGCGCCGGCGACAGCGATCTGTTCATCGTCGAAGCCTGCGAGTATGACCGCAGCTTCCACAACTTCAAGCCGGCAATCGCCTGCGTCCTGAACATCGAGCGGGATCACCTCGACTGCTATAAGGACGAACAGGAGATCATCGAATCGTTCCGTCAGTTCGCGCGGGGGACCCGCCCGGACGGCCTGATCGTCGCCGGCGGCGAGGATTCCAACGTCCGAAAAATGCTCGACGCGTTGGGGAGGGAGAGTGCCTCCGTGCACCCGCGCGTCATCACGTTCGGTCTCGATCCGCAGTGCAACGTCTCGGCCAAGAACCTCCGCGAGGTCGACGGCCTCTATCACTTCGACGTGTTCCAGGATGGACGGCGCCTGGGACCCGCGAAAATCTCGCTGCCGGGAGTACACAACGTTCGCAACGCCCTGGCGGTAGTCGCGATGGGGTTGAGTGTCGGGGTCGAGCCCGACCCGCTCCTCGGCGCTCTGGACGGCTTCCAGGGGATGGACCGTCGGCTCATGCTCAAGGCGCAGCTCGCCGGCATTTCCGTGCTCGACGATTACGCCCATCACCCGACGGAGATCCAGGCGAGCCTCAAGGCGATCCGCCAGCGGTACCAGCCCCGTCGGCTCTGGTGCGTCTTCCAGGCCCATCAGTACAGTCGGACGCAGGCCCTGCTCGAGGAGTTCGCGACCAGCTTCGCCCAGGCCGACAAGGTGATCATCCCGGAAATCTACTTCGCACGGGATTCCCAGGCCAGTTGCAGCGCGGTCAACGCGAAGATCCTGGCCGACCGGATCCGGCGCAGCGGCACGGACGCGGAGCACGTCATGACGTTTGATGCGGCGTGCGACCATTTGGAGCAGCATGTCAGAGCCGGCGACGTGGTCGTCACCATGGGCGCCGGAGATGTCTGGAAGGTGGCAGATGAGTATATTCAGCGGCTACGAAGAAATCGTTGAACAGAACCACCCGCTGGCGCCGCACACGTGGTATCGCCTGGGAGGCCCTGCGGACTTCTTTCTCCGCCCGAGGAATGCCAAGGAGTTGAAGGAGATCATTCGTCGGTGTGGCGAGAACCACATCCGCATGCACGTCCTGGGTTTCGGGTCCAATCTGCTCGTGAGCGATGAGGGGGTCCGCGGCGCGGTGATCCAGCTCCAGAGCGGGGAGTTCGGCCAGACCCAGTTCGAGGGCGAGACCGTCACCGCCTGGGCGGGCGCCGAGCTGAGCAAGCTGGTCCTCGATTGCGTGGAGAAGGGGCTCTCGGGCGTCGAGGCCCTGACGGGCATCCCCGGCTCGGTCGGTGGCGCGGTCCGCATGAACGCCGGCGGCCGGTTCGGCGACATCGGTTCCGCGGTCGAAGCAGTCACCCTGATGGACGTCCAGGGCACCGTCTTCGAGAAGAAGAAGCCCGAGCTGATCTTCGACTATCGCACGGTGAACATCCGGGCCCGGTTCATCCTGAATGCCCAGCTCAAACTGACCCCGGGCGATCCCGAGAAGATCATGCGGACGGTCAAGGAAGGCTGGATCTATAAGAAGAACAGCCAGCCCTTGAACACCCGCAACTGCGGGTGCGTGTTCAAGAACCCGCCCGGCGCGTCGGCGGGCGCCCTGATCGACCGCGCGGGCCTCAAAGGACACCAGATCGGCGGCGCCGTGGTCAGCGAGAAGCACGCGAATTTCATCGTCGCCAAGGATGGTTGCACCAGCCGGGACGTGACGCGATTGATCGATGTGATCCGCCAGCGGGTCCATGAGCAGTTCGACGTCGAGCTGGAGCTCGAATTGGAAGTCTGGCAGTAGCATTCTGATTTCTGATGGTTGATGTTTGATTCTTGATTTGAGGCCGTCGGCGATGAACAGCGAGGAACTGAAGATCCGGACCAAACAGTTTGCCTTGCGTGTGATGAAGCTCGTTGGTGCGCTGCTGAGAACCACCATTGGCCGGGCAATCGGAGGCCAATTGGTTCGTTGTGGGACGTCGGTTGGCGCGAACTACCGGGCCGCATGTCGCTCGCGGTCAAAAGCGGAATTCTCGGCCAAATTGGGGACCGTGGAGGAAGAAGCGGATGAAACCTGCTTCTGGCTCGAACTGATCATCGAGAGCACGCTGTTGCCCGCGAAGCGGGTGGCAGCCCTCCTGGACGAAGCCAACGCGCTGACTGCGATCTTCACATCAGCGGTCAAAACCTCAAAATACGGAAGAGACCATGGATGAAGGCAAATCTCTCTGAAATCAAAAATCAAAGATCAAACATCACACTTTTCAAAGGTCTTGACAAGTCGCCGAGGCATGAGAAGATGAAGGTAGCCGTATTGCGGGGAGGCGTGGGCCGGGAACGCGAAGTGAGCCTGGAGAGCGGGCGGTGTGTCGCCGAGGCCCTTCGTGAAGGCGGTCTCGACGTGGTGGTTTCGGATATCCGCCCGGACGATATGCAGATCTTGGACAGCACAGACGTGGATGTCTTCTTCCTGGCATTGCACGGGGAGTTCGGCGAGGACGGTCAGCTTCAGCAGGTCTTCGAGGATCGCGGCCTCGTGTATACCGGTTGCGACCCGGCGGCCAGCCGGCTGGCGTTCGACAAGATGGCCAGCAAACGGCTGTTCCGCGCCGCCGGGGTGGCGGTGCCGGCGGTGGTGGAGTTCGGTCCGGGCGCCGACCCGTCGGGCCTGGACACTCAACTGAAGGGGCTCGGCCAGCGATTCGTGGTCAAGCCGCTCCGACAGGGCAGCAGCGTCGGCGTGCACATGGTCAACAGCCGCGACGAAGCGGTCGCGACCGCCTGCGCCGTTCGCGACGAGTTCGGCGATTGCATGATCGAGTCGTTCGTCGAGGGGCGAGAGGTCACGGTCGGCGTTCTCGGTCGGCAACCCCTGTCCATCATCGAGATTCGCAGCAAGACCGGGTTCTACGACTACCACGCCAAGTACGTGGACGACCGGACGGAATACCTCTTCGATACGATTGAAGACGAGGCCGTGCGGACCCGCGTCGCGGATGCGGCGATGGCCTGTTTCGACGCCTTGGGCTGCCGGGACTTCTCGCGCGTCGACTTCATCGTGAGCCAGGACGGGACTCCCTATGCGCTGGAGGTCAATACGATCCCGGGCTTCACCACACATTCGCTGCTCCCCAAGGCGGCGGGCAAGATCGGCCTGTCGATGAGCGAGCTGTGCGTGCGGATCGTCCAAACGGCGCTGGCGCGTAGCAAATGCAGGACATAGGGTCTTTGATTTGTGGTGTGGCCTATCCGGCGGCACCCTCAAATCGACAATCGTAAATCGCAATTCACAAATCCCAAGGTGTGAACGTGGCCGCAAAGGCAAAGAAGATTCGTTTTAGGGAGCGTCTCAGCTCCTGGAAGAACAACCGGCGGGCCCGCGAGAAGCGGCTGACCGCCATCCGGAACTGGAATTGGGTCGCCATCCTGAAGGTGGCGGCGGTCATCGGTTTTCTCGTGGGCTCCGGGGCGTTCCTGCGGTATGCAGAGGGGTACGTCCGGTCCGTGGACCCGGTCCCCGAGGGCGGCCTGGTCCTCGTCAATGTGCCGGAGTGGGTCAACTGGGACTTGAAGAACCGTGTGGCCGAGATCGCGGGCGGAACGCGATTCCCGCTGACCGAGAGGACCGCTTCCGACATCGCCGGCAAGCTGGCGTCCATGGCCTGGCTCGACGACATCAACGTCCGCGTGACGCACGAGTCGGTGCGCCTCACCGCTCGATGGCGCAAGCCCCTGGTCATGATCGACATCCGCGAGGACGCCAAGAAGATCTATGTCGATCGGGACCTCGTCGTGATGGATTACATGGCCATGCCGCACCTGCCCATCGTCGAGGCCAAAGGCGTCGCGCTGAACGTCGTGCCCCCGCCGGGCCAGGTGTTCGACGTGGGCGATCTCTCCACTGCGGTCGCTCTGGTTCTCCTGCTGAACCGGATGGACACCGAACACGCGCTCAAGAACCCGCTGTTGAATCAGATCGCCAGCATCGATGTCTCCAACTACAAAGGACGCAAGTATCCCCGCGGATCGCAGCCCCATATCACTCTGCAGAGCAAAGACGACGTGCAGATCATCTGGGGTGCTGAGATCGGCGACTACGCCATGTACCTCGAAGCCGGCGACGACGTGAAGCTCGCCAAGCTCTACACGCACTACAAGCAATACGGGTCGCTCAGCGAAGGGGGACACATCAAGTATCTACCGCTCCTCAATCCGCAGGACAAGATCCCTCAGCCGATCGACAAGCGATACTGATATCGGGATGTCAGCGGTTCTCCGCCCGCAGTCGGGCGAACCGCTCCTTCAGACGGCGGTGAACGCTCTGGGGGATCAGGTTCGAGAGGTCGCCGCCGAGCGAGGCGATCTCGCGGATCAGGGTCGAGCTGGTGAATCCGTACTGCTCGCTGGTCATGATGAAGATCGTCTCGATTCCCGCGACCGCCCGGTTGGTCATGGCAAGCTGGAACTCGTACTGCACGTCCGTCAGGCTGCGCAGGCCGCGAAGGACGACGTTCGCCTGCCGCCGGGTGGCGTACTCGACCATCAACCCCTCAAAGCTCTCGACGATCACCCCCGGCATGTCGCCGATCAACTCCTGGATCATCTCGACCCGCTCTTGCGGCGTGAAGAGCTGGTTCTTGATCGGGCTTCGCCCGACCGCGATGATCAGCTCGTCGAATAGATTGATGGCCCGACGGACCACGTCCAAATGCCCGTTCGTAATCGGGTCGAAGGAGCCCGGAAAGATCGCCCTGACGAATTTGTTGTCCATGAAAGTTCTCCCGAACCAGACGAAGACCGGCATCATACTCCATCGCGGCCGCGTTATCAAGAACCGCCCCAGGCGGTCCGGGGCGAAGCGTGCGATTCGCGTTTGCAGGTAGATTCTTTCGAGCCTCGCGAATCGATCCTGTCATTCCTGCACTGCAAAGGCGTAAGATCTTGTTTTCCTAGCAAGCATCTTCAGGCTACCAGCTTCGCGACATCCGCGTCACGCAGCCTCAGGGCCGCCGTCATGATCTGCTGTCCTTTGGGCGTAACGCGATAATAGCGGCAATCCGCAGAGCCTCGGCCTTTTTGTCCTCGTGGCTGCTGGCGATAAACTGGAACGGGCGACCCGCCTCCCGGGCCACCTGCCGACCCCGCTCGACCAACTGCTCCGACCACCCCAAGGCCACTTCCTTGAAGTCCTTCTATCGAACGCCCACACGGGCCAGAAACAGATCCATGCCCCCGGCGTAACAGATCGACCGCAGCGTGCCGCGAAAGCGAAGCCGGTCAAAACCCCTCAAACCCCGGTCGCGCGTCGAGAGATTCGGCCTTTCCATTCTTCAACGAAATCGAACCAAGAGATTTCGTTGAAGAATATAGGCCCGATTCGCCTTTTTCCAAGCCGGTTCTTCGCCCTCTGATCGCGTCAGGTCCTCGGATTTTCCGTTGACACGCTATATATAGGTCCTACAATCGGGTGGTCAGCTATATAGTGTAGAAGGATCGCAGGTGCGTGGAATGGATAGCCGGGGGTTTTGGTTTCGGCCGGCGGGGATGGACGTTCAGGGAGGTCGAGTTGGGTCGTGAGATGTCCCTTCTGCAAGGAAGACAGCGATAAGGTCGTCGATTCGCGTTCGAGCGATTCGGGGCGCGTGATCCGGCGGCGCCGCCAATGCCTGGTCTGCAAGAGGCGTTTCACCACCTATGAGAGGACAGGCGAGAGCTTCAAGCTGCACGTGGTGAAGAAGGACAAGTCGCGCGTGCCGTACGAGCGGGAGAAGATCATCGCGGGCCTGCAGAAGGCGTGCTACAAGCGTCCGATCTCCGCGGAACAGGTCCAGCAGGTGGCCGACAAGACGGAAGAGGACATCTTCCGCAACTTCGACAAGGAAGTGACTTCCGCGTTCATCGGGGAGTGCGTGATGAAGCACCTGCGCGACGTGGACAAGGTCGCGTACATCCGTTTCGCCAGCGTCTATCGGGAGTTCGACGACGCGGGCGAACTCATCGAGGAGGTCAGCAAGGCGATCCGGGAAACGGAGCCTGCTGAACAGCTCAAGCTCTTTGAGCATTAGAAAGTAGGGTTCGGAAAAATGGAAGATCGGGCGGAAGTCTGAAATTCAAAGCACGAATCTCGAAATCCGAAACAAGCACGAATGACCCAAACCCCAAATCCAAAACGGAGCGTGCGACGAGCGCGAGCGTTTCGGTCATTCTGATTTCGATCATTCGAGTTTGTTTCGGATTTGGAGTTTCGGATTTCGTGCTTGTTCGGCATGGAGGCAGACGGCTCAGATGCGCAAGCAGTTGCAGGTCACTAAGAGCGACGGGACGACCGAGGAGTACATTCACACGAAGGTGGTCGGTACGATCAACAACGCGCTGTCCAGCGCGGGCGAGCCGGACATGGCGATGGCGGAGGACCTGGCCGAGGTGGTGACCTACTACCTGTATCGCAGACAGGAGTCCCGCCAGACCAGCTCGAGCGAGATCTTCTCGATGATCAAGGCAGTGCTGGTCTCGACCGGCTTCGAGGATGCGGCGCTGGCGCTGGGCGAGCATGCCATCGAGCGTCGTCTCAAACGCGCCCGGACGGAGGTCCTGGCGGTGGACGTGCGGGATTTCTCGGACGTGGAACGGCTGTACCGCACGCCAAGACCGCCTGAGCGAGTGCCCTGGGACAAGAGCAGGATCATCGATGAGCTGACCGACGAGTCGGGACTGTCCCGCCAGACGGCCCGCGTCGTGGCCGCGATGGTCGAGGAGCGGATCTTCAGCATGGGCATGACCCTGGTCCCGCAGAGCCTGGTCAAACAGCTCGTCCTGGGCGAGGCCGCCGCGATCCTTCGAGCCCAGCAGGAACTCCAGACGGCCTGAGACCGCCGCGTTGCCGGGTGAATCCGACGGAAGAAGGCAGGTCGAGCCTGCTTTGGGAGGGGAGAATCTCTTCATCGGTTGTTCCCTCCCAAACCATGGTCGCCTGTGGCACATGTGGCACCCCCGCCCTCGGGGGTGTTCTTCCCCCAGCCGGGGGCGGCTGGGCTACATGTTCTTTCCCCAGCCGGGGGCTGGCTGGGCTACATGTTCTTTCCCCAGCCGGGGGCTGGCTGGGCTACATGTCCTGTCCCCAGCCGGGGGCGGCTGGGCTACATGTTCTTTCCCCAGCCGAGGGCGGCTGGGCTACATGTCCTTTCCCCAGCCGGGGGCGGCTGGGCCACGGTCGCGCCGGGGTCCGAGCGACGCGCGACGAGGGACGAACCTGCCTTTTTCCGTCGGACTCGCTGCGGAAATCCGAGATTCGAAGCACGAAATCCGAAACAAGCACAAATGCCCCAAATCCGAAATTCAAAACGGACCCTTCGGCGGGTGGCAGCGTTTCGGTCCTTTGGGTTTTGGCCCTTGGGATTTGTTTCGGATTTCGAGTCTTCCCGCCTCGGGGCGTTTCTTTCTCGATGTTTCGCGCTACAGGTCCAATTCCCTCGTCGCCCGCTCGATCACGGACTCTGCCGATTCCTGGGGCCCGACATCGAGCCAGCGGACCCCTTTGAACGTCTTAAACCAGGTTCGCTGGCCTTTCGCGAGCCGGCGGGTGTTCTTCTTGATCTGCTCGATAGCGTCCTCCAGGCTGATTCGGCCCTGGAGGTGCTCGATGATCTCCGCGTAGCCGATCGCGCATCGTGCCTGCTGGCTGAGCGGCTTGTCCTCCGCGCGGAGCGATCGGACCTCGTCGACGAGGCCCTGCTCGATCATCCTCTTGACGCGGGCGTTCATTCGCTGGCTTTCCTCGGCCTTCTCGCGGCACAGGCCCAGGATGGTCCAGTCGTGCATCGGCTGTGGGGCGTCGAACTGCTTTTGAAAGCTCGATATGGGCTTTCCGGTCAGGCGGAAGACCTCCAGGGCGCGGATGATGCGTTTGGCGTCGTTCGCGTCGATCCGGGCGGCCGCATCCGGGTCGATCTGGCGCAGAGCTTCGTGCAGCTTGGCCAGGCCCTCGCGCTGGGCCTGGGCCCGCAGTTCGGCGCGGATGAACTCGTCGCTGCCGGGACCGTCGAAGAGCCCGTAGAGAAGGGCCTTGAGGTACAGAGCAGTGCCGCCCACCGCGACGACCGTCTTGCCCCGGCTGCGGATGTCCTCGATGGCCGCCAGGGCCCTTTCCAGGAACAGGCCGACGCTGAAGGACTCGCTCGGCTCGACCACGTCGATCAGGTGGTGGCGGACCTGCTGCTGCGCGTCGCGGGAGGGCTTGGCGGTGCCGATGTCCATTCGTCGGTAGACCTTCATGGAATCGACGCTGAGGATCTCGCCGGCCAGCGACCGAGCCAGCTCGAAGCCCAGGCGGGCCTTGCCGGAGGCGGTCACGCCGAGAACTAAAATCATTCGTGGTTTACTATTTGCCATTTGCGGCTTACTATTGGACTTCAATCGCGAATAGTAAATCATAAATAGTAAATTCTCACGGTTCTATGTCATCGTCCACAGCCAACTCAGACTTCTCCCGTTCGTTGGACGAACGGGTTCAGATCGTCAACGACACGCTCGACCGGCTCCTGGCCGAGCAGAAAGAAATCCCGGAGGCGCTGCGCGAGGCGCTTCGGTACACGCTCTCTTCGCCGGGAAAACGGATTCGCTCGGCGCTGGTCCTGTGGTGCTGCGAGCTGGTGGCCGGGCGAGACAACGCGGCCGCCCGCCTGGCCGCGGCGGCCATCGAGATGGTCCACACCTACTCGCTCATCCACGACGACCTGCCGGCGATGGACGACGACGACCTGCGCCGCGGGCGTCCGACCTGCCACAAGGCCTTCGATGAAGCGACCGCGATTCTGACGGGCGACGGGCTCCTGACGCTTGCCTTCGAGGTCCTCGCGGACGGGGTGAGCGATCCGTCGCTGGCGGTGAATCTCGTGCGGGAGCTGGCGCAGGCGGCGGGTCCTGCGGGCATGGTGGCCGGGCAGGTCGCCGACCTGAGGGCCGAGAACAAGGCCGGGACCGTCGAGGTCCTGGAGTACATCCACACGAACAAGACCGCCAAGATGTTCCGTTGCGCGACCTTGATGGGCGCATGGTGCGGCGGGGCGAACGCACGACAGCGTGAATCGCTGGGTCGATACGGCCTGAAAATTGGCCTGGGCTTCCAGATCGCCGACGACATCCTCGACGTCAGCGCCTCCAGCGAGCAACTGGGCAAGACCGCAGGCAAGGATGTCGCAGCGGCAAAATGCACCTACCCCGCGGTCGTCGGCATCGAGAAGGCCAGGGAACTGGCCCACGCGCTGGCCCACGAGGCGGTGGCCGAACTGGAGCCGTTCGGCGCCCGCGCCGACGTTCTGTGCCACTTGGCAACCGTTCTTCTGGATCGCAACAAGTAGTTCCCCCGGCCGGACCGATCCCCAAAGGGCGTCATCCGGCTCGTGCATGCCCGCCTTCGACCCTCCCCCGCGTACTGCATCCGCGCCAAACGAAGCCAATTCCGTCCGCGCCGGGAGTCCCGTCCCGCGATCCACGAATTGGGTTCGTTTCGCACGATTGGCGTCAGATGGGAAGGACGGAATGATGGAATCGTGGAATACAGGGGGATCCCAGCGCAGGCCAATTGGCTTTGTTCTCCGATGTCGTTTACGCATCTGATTCGCCATATTCCCTTCTCTGCAAAGCATTTACCCTTGCTCGGGCCCTGTCCCGAATTGGCTTCGTTTCGCACAACAGGATCGAAGTCCGCCAAAACCGCATGGGACTCAGGAAGGACCGTCAACGCGGTCGCCTGTCTTCATAGAAGACGCATCGAGAGGGCTGTAGGTTGCATAAGAACCGAAAATAGTACAGATATTCTCCCCCCAGCGTCAGCGACAGGATGGACCCCGTCCACCGTTGTTCTGGGATAGACGGATTGGCTCTCGCGCAGAGACGCAAAGGCGCGGAGTCTCGTAGTACGCCGTCCACCTTAAAATTGTGGGCATGATGAGCGTGTCGCGGGCATCCTGCCCGCGATTCGAGGGCGGGACGCCCTCGACACAAGTGTGGCCACCCACCCAATTAACATGGACGGCGTAGTAGGGTGCGTATCACGCACCATTTCAATTTATCCGCCGGTTACGCCGATTGACGCCGATTTTCGCGGATTCCAAACAAGCCACGGGTCACGGGCCACGCGGCCTGGGGTCTCCAACATCGTGCTCCAAGCGATAGGCAGCCAAGGCAGGGGGCGTGGATGAGCTCTTTTCCGCCAGAGACATACGCGAGAAGTCGGAACAAATGTACCTGACACCTTCAGTTCCCCCGAGAAGTCGGAACAAATGTACCTGACACCTTCAGTTCCCCCAAGGCGGCGGAATCCGGATGTGGTCCGGATTGCCATTTCACCTTATGTGTATGTCACTCATCATTTGAACGTGGACGGCGCAGTAGCGACTGTGTTAAGAATCAAGTGAGATCTGGGTTCCACAGTAGATTATTTTTGATCATGGTATTGAGAATGGTCAAGAGCTTTCGCATGGCGGCCACGAGGGCAACCATCTTGGCCTTACCGTTGTTCACGAGTCGCTGATAGAACGCTCGAATGACAGGATTGTGACGGACCGCGGCGAACATGGGCATGTACAGGGCGCAGCGGACTCGGGCACGTCCGCCGCCGGTCATGCGTTTTCCTCGGAACTGGCCGCTGTCTCGATTCATGGGGGCTACCCCGACCAAGGCAGCAATCTGGCGGCGGTTGAGTTGTCCGAGTTCGGGCAATTGCGTGACCACCATGGCGGCGGTGACTTCGGCGAAGCCGGGGACCGAATCGACGATCTCGGCCCTGCGTTGGAGTTGCTCGTCGGCCGCGACATGCTCGGAGATTTTCGAGTCTATCTTGGCGATCTGTTTTTCGATGACGCGGAGAATCTGGCGGATGCTTCGCGTGACGAGCGGGTCGGCGTCATGTTCGAGGCGGTTGCGTTCGGCCACATGGATATCGAGCAATTGGTTCCTGCGAGCCAGGAGGGCCTTCAATTTCCGCGTGGAGGCGTTGGGAAGCTCCCGTACGGCCAGACGGGGATGGGTGGCGAACTCGGCGATGACGCGAGCGTCGATGCGATCGGTCTTGGCCATGAGACCCATGGCCCTGGCGTAATCGCGAATGCGTCTGGGATTGACGACGATCACGGGCATCTGGACCGTCTGGAGTTCGACGGTCAAGGCGGTTTCGTATCCGCCGGTGGCCTCCAGGACGATTCGCTCGGGTCGGACCTGGGCGAGGAACAAGCGGCACTGGCGGATGCCGTCGGCATCGTTGGCGTACCGAGCGGTTTTTCCTTCGGGCAGGAGATGCAGATCGAGATGGTGTTTGGCGACGTCGATTCCCACAACCTTCATAGAATTCCCCTTCCTTGCATATACGAGCTCATTGGATACAATGGCTCAGGCGACTGTTCGGGGTAGAACGCACGGAGCGACGACGGATCCAGCTACCGACGGGCTCGAAGCCCCAGGGTGGGACGATCTCGTCGCCGCCGCTGTGGGGTGGGTGGCCACCCACCCCACAGCCCGAACATCTCCTGCCGGCATCAAAAGATACCGGGTCGCTCGTAACATACAAGGGTGGGCTCCGCCCACCGCTTATCCTGTCCCTTCATGAGGATACACACAAGAGCGAAAAACCCTTGATACTACCAAACGCAGACGGTAAGATCGAGGGATAGACGGTAGCTATCAGTAGTATCCGTCGGTCGATGGATGGGATATTGTGCATGAGAACACGCTTTTGCAGGAGGGATCTCTCCATGGTCACTCAGAGCATTTGCCCACACGGACCAAGTACTACCTTCAGAAGAGTCATCATGGGTATTGTCGTTGTCTCGGCAACAATTGCAGAAGGTGGTCGCGTGCTGGATGAGGACGCGTCCAATACTCTACAGTATGTGAGCTCAAAGGGATACGTTCTACAAGTTCCAGAACACTGGATAGTCATAGATTCTGAAGGCAAAGTCTTAGCGAAAGAGATGTTGAAGCAATATTGGTCCCAGTTCGACATTGATTTCAATGATGTGGATATTGATGCTCTGATGTATAGAGATACCGTTGAGGAGTTCCCTGCCTGCCTGTATGTCAACGTTCTCGGAGGGAGAGCATCAGTATCGAATCGTACAGAAATATCCGAGCGCATCCAGCAACAGTTCCGTTCTATGGGCCTGACACTGCGAGACTTCACGAATGGGGTTGTTCACTTTGCCAATCGAGACTGCCTTGCCTTCTCGGGCGTCCTTACCGTAGAGGATCAAGAGATCAGTTTCACGGGGTATATGGTGCCGGGCAATGGCGTGACATATGAAGTCGCAGGCTTTGCGAAAGAGGCTAATCAGGGTGATTACTATCCTGTATTGCAGGAAGTGATGCGGTCTTTTAGGGTGACTGGGTGGGGAGGGCTGCCCGAGGTGCCCCAATGGGCACTGATTGCCGCCGGCATTATCTTGGCTTGGGCTTGGCAATCGCACTCAAAGAGACGCGCTTCTTCATCTCATGAAAAGAGCACGACTGCCACTGGAACGCGGACGAACAGGAGGGCAGACAAGAAGGAGTGTATTGCTCAAGCAGTAGAAAAAGGAGATGACTCAAGCATAGCTGAATGGTCGGAAGACAATGAGCCAAATGAAGAGACACCAGGCCATGAATCATGCGATCCAAACAAGAAGGTGCGACGTTCGTCCGGAAAGTCCAAGCGTCGGGTGAGCTCACTGGCGGTTTTCTCTCTTCTGCTGTGCTTCTTTCCGTATTTTGGGCTCCCAATGGCGTTACTGTCGCTAAGGAGGATAGCGAAGAGCAAGTCGCGCCTCTGCGGGAGGACTTTGGCTTGGATTTCACTGGTGATCAATGGGGTATTCCTAGTATTGTTGCTTTCCGTATGAAGGCAGAAGAGGAGTCCGGAAAAGTGGGGGGCATTGGAATCCGAGGGGGGGCAAACCTGCGCATTTCACGTTCCCCTCCTGTTTCCACCGATGGCTCTTCAGTTTGCGTGTCTATTGGGTCCATCTCGATTTCTCCACATCCACGTGACCCATCTCGGGCTCCAGTTCACTGGGGAAGAGCCGAGTTCGCATCTTAAATCTTAACCGTCTGCGAGTCTCTGTCGGATCTGCGTGATCTCGCGAACCAGACGACGATCCTGACAACACTTAAGATTTAAGATGCGACCGTCATTTTCCCGTAATTCGTGGCACGCGGTCACGGGCCGTGGGCCACAGCATCATGCCATTGGCCCAAAGCGAAGAATCTCCTGAGCACGCCGCTTTGGGCGTGCCCGGGGTCATGGAAGTACGCGAAAGCCGGAGGGGCCTCAAAGCAGAAGGTTCTTCACAGAATTTCGGGCGATCATTGGAACTGTCTTCAGCGGCACGCCCGAAGCGGTTGTGCAGGGGGAGTTTGTCGCGTTGTGGCCTCCGGCTTCAACGCGAACGAGGCGTTCGCTTGCGGGGCCGGACGTTGCGCGGGGGCGTGCAACGCCCCTGCATGCTGATGGGCCCCACGCGCGAAACTCCCGACGCAAAGCGTCGGAATCCGGATCCGTTCGTCGCCTCAATTCCCTGAAGAACCAAGAAAAAACGCTCGCGCAAAAAAACTTCTCACGGTTCGTCATCCACGGTGCCAGTATTGACAGGGCCGGTGTCCTGCTTCCCGCCGGGCGGGCGTGAAACGCACGCCCGAGAAAGACCGATTCTCACCATTGATATCCAAATTCCTGCAAATCGTGGGGGAATCGGCCGCAAGGGAGGGGACTCCAGGGTCGCACAGATCGTCTAAGGAAAATCTCCGTCACGCGCCGATACGCACGGTGGATCAGTAAGGATTGTCGCATGAAGACATGGATCGTCGTCACGGAAATCTTCCTGCTCGGGCTGTGGATCGATGACTGGGGACTGGGGGCCGACGGCGCAGTCAGCCGGCTCCGCCGAGCGATCCACGATCCCGAAACCGGTGAGCCAACACACCTTCAAACCACGTTTCTGAACGCATCCAATGACTCGTCTCTACTGTCGTGGTATGGCCCGATCTCGGTTCGACCGCCGCCTCGGAGGGAATGAAAACTGCATGATCTTGCAGAACACCGAAAGAAGATCTCGGTTACAAGCCACAGGCCATAAGCCAGCAACTTATGGCCTTTTTTATGCGCGTGCGGGATCCGCGGATGGGGCTGACAGGGGTCGTGCTACTGCATCGGGAAGCGGATGCACAGGTTGTGGACCCGGTCGCGGATTCCCTCGCAGAGGGCCGGATCGAGGCGGTACTCCCTTTCGCTGAGGATCTCGACGTGGGTCAGGACCCCATCCACCAGTTGCGAGACCACCTTCATCTCGCTGGGTCGCATGCCGTTCCTGGTGACGATGGGGGTGCCGAGGCGCATGCCGCTCGTGATGCGTGCGTTGTGGGCGTCGTAGGGCAGGCGGTTCATGTTCACGATGATGCCGCAGTCTTCGAGGCTCTTCTGTGCGATCAGGCCGGTGAGTCCTTTGCGGAGGTTGGCGACGTTGATCAGGCACAGGTGGTTCTCCGTGCCGCCGGTCAGGACGTCATAGCCGAGACGGACGAATTCCTGGGCGAGGGCCTTGGCATTCTCCACGATCGCGGCCTGCCTGGCCCGGTACTCGCTGCTGAGCATCTCCTTGAAGAACACCGCCTTGGCGGCGATGTTGTTCAGGTAGGGGGTTCCCTGGAAGCCGGGGAACGTGGCCTTCTCGATCCGCTCCCAGAGCGGGACGGTCTTGCTGCCGACCTGGAAGGGCTTGTCGAAATCGCGGCCCATGAGGATCAGGCCGCCGCGAGGGCCGCCCGGCTTGTACGTGCTGGTCGTCGTGAAGTGGGCGTGATCCACCGGCGAGGGGTGGACGCCCGCGGAGATCAGGCCGGAGATGTGCGAGACGTCGGCCATCAGGTAGGCGCCCGCCTCGTCCGCGATCTGGCGGAACCGGGCGAAATCGATGATCCGGGAATACGCGGTGGTTCCGCAGATGATCAGCTTCGGGCGGACTCGCAGCGCCTGCTCGCGGATCGCGTCGTAGTCGAGCAGGAAGCTGTCCGGGCAGACGCGATAGTGCTCGACCTCGAAGATCCTGCCCGCCAGGGCGACCGGGGCTCCGTGGGAGACGTGCCCGCCCTGGTCCATCGCCAGGCTCAGGATGCGGTCCCCCTTTTCGAGGATGGCCATGAAGACGATCTGGTTGGCGCTGGTGCCGGAGTGGGGTTGGACGTTGGCGTAGCGGGCTTTGAATGCCTCCTTGGCCCGGCTGATGGCCAGCGTTTCGAGGGAATCGACCACCTCGCAGCCGCCGTGGAAGCGGGCGCCCGCGAATCCTTCGGTCGTCTTGTTCTGAACGACCGAGCCCAGAGCCGCCAGAACGGCGCGGGAACACTGGTTCTCCGCCGCGATGAGCTGGAGCGTCATCTGCTGGCGGTCATACTCCTGGGTGACCAGGCGGTAGACATCGGCGTCTGCCTCCTCCAGTGCGTTCAACAGGCCGCGATGATATTGTTCGTTGCTCAGCGCCTTCTGCGCCGCGGGCTCGATGATCTCATAGACCGGCTTGTCGATGCGCGAGAGCGTCTCGCCGGTGCGTTTGTCCACCAACATGCGTAAACCTTCAAATCCTTTCTCCGGTTGCGGCACGCGATCCCACCACACTCGTGAAAGCGCCGATCCCGTCAGGTCCCATAGGATCTCTGCTTTCTGCACACTCCGTGCCTTATGAGTTGTATCGGCAGTCGCCCCTCTTTAGCTACTGAAAAAACTGCGGAGGATGTCATTGAATGTGACATACACCAATAGAACCAGGACGAGCACCCAGCCTGTGTAGGCGACGATCCCCTGGGTCCGTTCCGTCAGGGCGGAGCCTTTGATCTTCTCGATCAGCATCAGGACGATCAGTCCGCCGTCGAAGGGGGGCAACGGCAGGAAGTTGACCACCGCGATGGTCGCGCTGATCAGTCCGAGGAAGTAGGCGTAGTGTACCAGCGGCTGCTGGGCGACGATGCGATAGCTCAGCGTGATGATGCCCAGCGGGCCCATGAGATTGTCCGGGCCGATCAAGCCCTTGAGCAGGCGGGCAAGCGTGACATAGGTTTGGGCGACGAATCCCAGGGTCCTGCGATAGCCCATCGCGACCGCGTCGATCGGATTCTCTGCCCGATAGAGGCGTTCCAGTCGCTCGAAGGGCACCGTCTCGGCCAACTGGGCTCTCACCGACGCAGTCGGTTTGCCCGCTTCCGTCGGCAGGGTCACTCCTCCCTCCACCGCTCCGTCGAGCTGGTATTGCAGGGTCACAGGCTGCCCTTGCCACTGCTGGACCTGGGCGATGATGTCATGGAAGCTGGCGACGGGCTTGCCGTTGACGCTGACGATCTTCGCTCCCCGCGGAATGTCCAATCCCGCCGGGTTGCCCTCGGTGGGAAGGGCCTTGGCCACCACCGCGTGCTGAGCGTCCAGCACCGGCGCAAACCCGATGATAACTCGGTCCTCCCCCGGCGGCTTGCGCGGTTTGACCGTCACGGTCAGGGGCTGCTCGACGCCGTTGGCGTCCGCGCGGAGCACCTTGAGCGACAGCGATTTGCCCTCATGATCCGTGGTGACCTCGCGCAACTCCCTGTACGTGGGATACTCGACGTCGCCGATGGCGACGATGATGTCGCCGGGCTTCAGATGCTTCGTATCCTGGTTCTCGCCGTCCTTGGCTGGGCGGGCCTCCTCCTCGCTGATGCCCATGACTCGCAGACGGGGCACGAGGGAATAGATACTGCCCAGGCTCGCCTCGGAGGGCACGCCCACGTTGCTGTCGGCCGCGGCCCAATCCAGCGGCAGACGGATCTCCACGGTCTCGACGTTCTCGCCCGTCTTCCGCTCGACCGCGAGCTGGACCGTCGGCGTCAGGGTCTCTGCGACGACCTGCTCGAACTGCCAGTAGTGCTCGACCTTGACGCCGTTGACCGACACGACGCGGTCTCCGGGCAGCAGGCCGGTTCGCTCGCGAAGGACGTTGGGCTCGGAGACCTGGGAAATGGCCAGGCTCAACGGATCGAAGATTCCGAACTCGCGGAAGGATCGCCCGAGACCCCGGGCGACCAGCGAGGTTTCGAACACGGAGTTGTCCGCCCGGCGGATGGTGACTGGGACCTTCTCGTCGGAGCCGGACAGCGCCGCGGCGATCCCGATGTCACTGAAATCCAGGGCCAGCCTCTTGCCGTCGATCTCGATGAACTCGTCGCCGGGGACCAGGCCCGCCTCGGCGGCCGGCGACCCCGGGATGACGCCGCCCACCACCGGCGGCGGCAGCTTGATCCCGACCAGGAAGACGACCATGAAGATGATCGCTGCACTGATGACGTTCAGAGTCACCCCGGCGGCGAGGACCGCCGCACGGATCGGCACCGACTTCCTGTTGAACGACCGGGGATCATCGAGCTGCTTGACGGGCCCGGTGTCCTCCTGGCCGAGGAGCTTGACGTAGCCGCCGAATGGGAACAAGCCGATGCGGTACTCCGTCGCTTCGTCCTTCTCTCCGGCGGGTTCCTCTTCCTCCTGTCGCATGAAGCCCGGCAGAACTCGGAACTTGAATCCGCTGGGGGCCTTGCGAATCCCCAGCACGGTGGGAGGCATGCAGATGGAGAAGGCTTCGACCTTGATCCCGCCCAGCTTGGCGGTGATGAAGTGGCCGAACTCGTGGACGAGCACGACCGCGCCGAAGCCCAGCAGAACCAGCAGGACGTTGCCGACCACCGCTATGTGGAGGACGATCGTGTAGACAACGCCCGCGAGGACTGCGACCCAAAAGGCCGCACCGGCCCACTTCGTCCATGATTTCGTCGTTTGCGACATCCAGGTACTCCGATAAGTGACGATCCACCCCTTACAATTGACGAACGGCTCGCGCCGCCCACACCGGTTCATCGGCCGACGAGCAACCTGCCCTTGACTTCTCTCCTGGCCCAGGCGTCGGCTTCAAGCAACTCCTCCAGCGACGTCGTCTGGCGGACACTATGACGGTCCAGGCAGTGCTCGATCAGTTCGAGGATCTGCAGGAATCGGATTCTCCCGGCCAGGAACTCCTCGACCGCGGTCTCATTGGCGGCGTTGAAGACCGCCGCGGCGGTGCCGCCCGCCCGGGCCACGTCGTACGCCAGCGGCAGCGCCCGGAACGTGCGGAGATCGGGCTTCTCGAAGCGAAGCTTCCCGATATCCTCCAGTCGCAGGCGATTCGAGACGCCGGGAACGCGTTGCGGATAAGTCAACGCGTACTGTATCGGCAGACACATGTCCGGCTGTCCGAGCTGGGCGATGACCGAACCGTCCACGAACTCCACCAGCGAATGCACGATCGACTCCGGGTGGATCAGCACGTCAATCCGATCCACCGGCACGCCGAACAGCCATCGGGCCTCGATCACCTCCAGGGCCTTGTTCATCAGGGTGGCCGAGTCGATGGTGATCTTCGGTCCCATGCTCCAGGTCGGATGCGAGAGGGCCTGCTCGGGTGTTACGCCTTCCAGGTCGTGGAGGTTCGCCCCGCGGAAGGGGCCGCCGGAACCGGTCAGCAGGATGCGATGAACCTCGTGCGAGGAACCCGACTGCATGGCCTGAAAGACCGCCGAATGCTCGCTGTCCACAGGCAGCAGTGTGCTCCCGTGCTCCTTCGCCGTGCGGGTCAGCAGTTCGCCTGCGACGACGAGCGGCTCTTTGTTCGCTATCGCCAGTCGTTTCCCGGTCCTCGCGGCCGCCAGCGCCGAAGGCAGCCCGGCGGCGCCCACCACCGCGGTGAGCACGGTATCGACCCCCTCGCACTGGACGAGTTCGGTGAGGCAGTCGGGTCCGCAGAGGATCTCCAGATCCTGGCCGTCCGTGAGCGAGCGGAACTGGCCGGCGTACTCCCGGTTCGTCACCGCAACGTATCGCGGGCGGTACTTGCGGACCTGCTGCGCCAGAAGCTCTACATTACGGTGAGCACTCAGTCCTATAATTCGATATTCCGGTCCCAAGGCCTCGATCACGCGCAGCGCGTTTCGCCCGATCGAGCCGGTGGAACCCAGGATGGCGATGCCCCTTGACATAGATCGAAACTCGACACGTTCCTTCCGTCGCGTGGTCGCGTATTCCCTTGTCGCAACAGGCACTTACGATTGCACGGCAGCCACCTTGAGACAATGCAACCTGCCTGCCGGGGGCCCGCCCACGATAAGGCCGATAGTATGATGAAGATGGGCAAACTGTCAAGCTCAAAGCACTTCCATTCGGACAAGGAATCCAGACGACGGTGATGCATTGCGCCATCCTTTTCGCTCGACTGGGCCTATCGGTTTTGATTACCCGGGACTTCCGATAATCCTCGTCAATCTCGGACCTTGGGTTGTGTCGTTCCTTGCATAACGGCCTGCAATTCCATTCTTTTCAGCTAGGGCCTAATGTGGGTGCGACGCCGGACGAAAGGAAATGTGTCCGCAGAGGACTCTGCGGCGTGGCTGAATTCCGTGAAGCACGTAAGGAGTTGTCGTGGCTGCCGGGAAGATCCTGTCGTTGGTGATCCTGTTGCTCTGGCCGAGCGGACTGTCGTGGGGAGCGTGGGAGGGCTCCGTGCCCGCCGACTCGAATGCCGCGGAGACGGACGCGAATCTCTACGACATGTCGATCGAAGAGCTGATGGACGTTCGTGTGGACACCGTGTTCGGTGCCTCGAAACGTGTCGAAACGCTGGCTGAGGCGCCCGCGTCGGTCACGATCATCACTGCGGAGGAGATCCGTCGCTATGGCTATCGCACCCTGGCCGAGATCCTGCGAGGCGCCCCCGGCTTCTACATCAACTATGACCGAAATTACAACTTCGTGGGAACGCGGGGATTCCGCCGGCCAGGCGACTACGACACGCGTATCCTCCTGTTGATCGATGGTCACAGAGCGAATAATAACGTCGGCGATGCTCCGACCTTCGGCACCGAGTTGGCGGTGGATGTAGACCTGATCGAGAAGGTCGAGGTCATCCGAGGTCCCGGTTCGGCACTCTATGGCAGCAACGCCGTGCTGGCTGTTGTGAACGTTATCACGAAACGAGGAGAGGGCGTCAAGGGTCTGGAACTTTCCGGTCAGACAGGAAGCTTCGACACGCAGAAGGCGCGGATCACGTACGGAGAACGTCTCGACCAGGGGATCGATGTACTGCTGTCGGCGAGCACATACAACAGCGACGGTCCCGAGTTGTACTACCGGGAGTTCGACAGTCCCGAGACCCGGAACGGCCTCGTGGACAACGACGATGATCAGTTTGACAACCTGGTTGCCCGTATCTCCTGGGGCGACCTCTCGTTCCTGCTCGCTCACACCTCGCGCGAGAAGGGCATTCCCACGGCAGCCTGGGACACTGTCTTCGGCGATCCCAGAACGAGGACTTGGGACTGTTCCACCATCGCGGGCCTGACCTGGAGCCACGCCCTGTCGGAACAGCACTCGATATCCGCCCGTGCGGCGTACGGTCACTCCGACTACGATGGGCGCTACGTCTACGACTGGGCGGAAGAGGGGGACGAGCCGTATATCGTTGTGAACAAGGACTACTGGAAAGGCCGCTGGTGGGAGGGCGAACTGCAATGGATCGGCAATCCGGTCGAGGGACACGTGGTCACCGCCGGCACGGAGGTCCGCTATAACGCCCGCCAGGATCAGGCCTGCTGGGACATCGAGGAAACCTACCTGGACGACAGCAGGCACAGCGACAACTGGGGCGTGTACCTCCAGGACGAATTCACGCTGCTGGCGAGCCTGAAACTCATCGGCGGCATCCGCTACGACAAGTACAGCACCTTCGGCGGCGCCACGAACCCACGATTGGCGCTGATCTACAACCCGTTTGAACACACGACGTTGAAACTCCTCTACGGCAAGGCATTCCGCGCGCCGAACGCCTATGAACTGTACTATCACGATGGTGGCTACACACAGAAGGCCACTCTCGACCTGGACCCTGAGAAGATCGACACCTACGAGGCGGTCTTGGAACGGCAGTTCCATCGCAACGTCCGGGCGAGCGTCAGCGGCTTCTACTACGTCATGGAGGACCTGATCGATCAATACCTGGACCCGGCTGATGAGCTGCTGGTGTTCCGGAATCTCGGCGAGGTCGAGGCCGCAGGCGCCGAGCTGGCTCTGATCGGCAAGTGGGATTGCGGCCTGCAATCGCGCGTGAGCTACTCCTACGTCCAGGCCAAAGACCAAGACACCGACGAGACCCTCGTGGACTCCCCCAAGCATCTGGTGAAGCTGCATCTGCTGATGCCGGTGGTGCCCGAGCGGCTCTTCGCGGGTCTGGAGGTCCTCTACGACAGCAAGGCCAAGACGCTGACCGGCGGTTACGCCGACGACTTCGCTCTGACGAATCTCACGCTGACGTACGTGGGCCTCTCGAAGCGGCTGGAGATCGCGGCCAGCGTGTACAACCTCTTCGATGTGGAGTACGCCTTCCCCGGCTTTGGCGAGCACACCCAGGACACGATCGTGCAGGACGGGCGGACGTTTCGGGTCGGGCTGACCTATCGGTTCTGACCGCTGCAAATCCCGATAACTTCCTCCAATCTCGGATCTTGAATCGCTCGATCTCCTGTGCAGAGGCCTTTATTCCAGTTCTGCGTCTGGATTGCTCCATTCCCGTCCGAAACGGGACGATAGGAGTTGGGGGCCGCAGAGGTTCTTGCGGCTGGGTATGACCGTCGTTCTGGGAACGACATACATGGGGTGGTTGTGACTGCCGGGAAGATCTTGTCGATTCTGGTCTTGCTGTCTGGACTCGCTGCGTCGGCACGAGCGGGCGCGGACGGTCTGGCGTCCGTCGACCGGAGCCGGGCGGCGGGGGACGAGGACTTCTTCGCGATGTCCATCGAGGAACTGATGGACGTTCGCATCGATACGGTGTACGGCGCCTCCAAACGCGTTCAGCGACTTGAGGAAGCGCCCGCGTCGGCCACCGTGGTGACCGCCGACGAAATCCGCAAGTACGGTTATCGCACCCTGGCGGACATCCTCCAGAGCGCCCCCGGCTTCTACGCGAACTACGACCGGATGGCCCACTACGTGGGGACCCGAGGGTTCCGCAGGCCAGGCGACTTCGACACGCGAATCCTCGTCCTGATCGACGGTCACAAGATGAACGACAGCGTCTCGGGCGCCCCGCCCAGCGGCACGGAATTCCCGCTGGATGTGGAACTGATCGACCGGGTCGAGATCATTCGTGGCCCGGGCTCCTCGCTCTACGGCAGCAACGCGGTGCTGGCCATCGTCAACGTCATTACCAAGCGAGGCAGCGATATCGACGGCCTGGAACTGAACGGCCAGACGGGCAGTTTCGATGCGCAGAAGGGCCGAATCACCTATGGCAAGCTCCTCCGCAAGGATGTGGACCTGCTGTTGTCCGCGAGCACGTACTCCAGCGATGGTCCCTCGCTGTACTACAGGGGATTCGACACGCCGCAGACCAGCGATGGTTGGGTGGAGAACGACGACGAAGAAACGACCAACGTCGCCGGCACGCTGTCCTGGGGCGATTTCTCGTTCGATCTGATCCACGCCAAACGCGACAAGGGCATCCCCGTGACCATGGCCAATACTGCCTTCGGCGACTCCCGCACGCGGGTCCTCAGCGAAGGAACGCTGGCCGGCCTGACCTGGATACGGGAGCTGTCCGAACAATACACCGCCAAGGCGCGTTTCGCCTATTGCCAGGGCGATACGGATCTGCGCAACGCACTGGACCTGGCGCCGGGCGCCGAGGACCCCGTCGTCGCCATCAGCGGCAATGCCTGGACCGGGCGCTGGTGGGAGGCCGAGTTCGGCCTGACGGGCAGCCCGATCGAAGGGCATACCGTGACTGTTGGCACGGAGTTTCGCTACGAGTACGAACAGGATCAGACCCTCTGGCTGGACGATCTGATTCTGCTGGACTACTCCGAGGACAACCGCAGTTGGGGTATCTACCTCCAGGACGAGGTGAAACTGCTGGAGAAGCTCACCTTCATCGGGAGTGTCCGGCATGATGAGTATGAGACCTGCGGCGGCACCACGAGCCCGCGTCTGGGGCTGATCTACGACCTGTGTGACCGGACCACGCTGAAGCTTCTCTACGGCCAGGCATTTCGCGCGCCATCCGCTTACTCTCTGTACTACGAGAACGCGGCACAGGGTCAGAAGGCGGCCAACGACCTGGAACCCGGGAGAATCCGGACGTACGAAGCGGTCGTCGATCAGCAGCTCACCCGCAATCTCCTCGCATCGGCCTGCGGATTCCACTATGTCCTGGAAGATCTGATCGACACGGTCGTCGATCCGTCCGACGGATGGCTCGTCTTTGAGAATCGCGGCGAGGTGCAGGCGAGCGGGATCGAGCTGGCGCTGCGCGGCCGATGGACAGGGGGCCTGCAAGCCCGTGCCAGCTACTCGTACGTCGAGGCCGAGGACGAGACCACGGACGAGACCCTGGTGAACTCGCCGAAGCACCTGGCGAAACTGAGTTTCATTCAGCCGGTCGTCGCGGAGCGGCTCTTCGCAGGACTGGAGTTTCTCTATGAGAGCGAGGTCAAGACCGTCGCCGGCGATCATGCGGACGACTTCATGCTGACGAATCTGACGCTGACCTATGTCAGCGTCTCGAAGCGGCTGGAGATCGCTGCCAGTGTATATAACCTCTTCGATGTGGACTATGCGTTCCCGAGCTTCGCAGGGAGCGTCCAGGACACGATCGAACAGGATGGACGGACCTTCCGGGCCGGTCTGACCTATCGGTTCTGACCACCCGTTGCGTCTGATAAACGCTGCCGAGTTTGGGCATCGGATTGTGGGCATCCCGCAGAATGCCCTCCGGTTCGGTTTCCCTACCCGGCGGCTCTACTCGGGGATGAAATTGGACGATAGAAGATCCCGAAGTCCGTTATGGGTCCGCCATGGGGTGTGGGCGGGCCGTTTGAAGAGCGGCGGCCCACGGTGGGACGACGGTCACCGTGTCGTTGTACCGACAGGGGATCCGGACGGCTACGTGCGACTGGGGTGGAGTCGGGATGGGGTTGCATGGTGGATGAATGATTCATGGATTGATCGTGTGTTCATAACGTGATGATGAGCGCCAAACCGCGATGTCTGCTCTGGGTTCTTGCGGCGGCCGTGATGGTCATGTCGCACACAACCTGTCTGCGCGCGGACGAGGCGGTCGACCGGGAGTACCGGATCAAGGCCGCCTTCGTGTACAACTTCCTCAAGTTCGTCGACGGAGGCCGATTCACCCCGAAGCAGGGGAAGAAGAACGAAGTCGATCCGAACGATCCGCTCCTGGTCGGCATTCTCGGGGTGCCGCCCTCCCGGGTGGCCTTCGAGGAACTCCAGGGCAAACAAATTGGCAACCGGCCGATTGCCGTTCGCTGGTTCCGGGGCTTCGAGGCATTGGCCGGGGAGGACAAGGCGCTCCCGGAGCAACACCCCGATCTCGATGCGATCCGTGCCTGTCATGTACTGGTTCTGTGCCCGTCCGAGAAGACGTTCCTGTCGCGGATCTTGACCCCGCTTCGAGCAAGCGGGATTCTCACCGTCGGGGATGTCCCCTCGTTCCTGGAGA
The DNA here is from genome assembly GCA_017993835.1 of Phycisphaerae bacterium. Classification (GTDB taxonomy): domain Bacteria; phylum Planctomycetota; class Phycisphaerae; order Sedimentisphaerales; family Anaerobacaceae; genus PLanc-01. The sequence goes on along the minus strand of JAGOLX010000032.1, from coordinate 12,232 downwards.
GCGGAGGCATGATCAACCTGTTGATCGAGGACAAGAAGGTCCGATTTGAAATCAACCTGGCGGCGGCCGTCCGCGCCAGGCTGACGATTCGATCCAGCCTGCTGCGACTGGCCGTTCGAACGATCGAGCACGATCAACTGGAGTCGGAGAAAGCGGAGGAACCACCAGGTGGGACCACACGTCCATGACATCCGACGCATGATCTGGTCATTCGCGCATGACTTGTCGCTCAAGTCCAAGCTGATCGCGATTGTCATGCTGACGTGTGTCGCTGCGCTGGTGTTGACAGGCGGGGTGTTCGCCGCCTGGGAATGGACGACCCTTCACCGCGGCGTGGTTCGCGATCTGACGACGCACGCGAGCATCCTGGCCGACAACTGCCGAGCCGCGGTCACCTTCCGCGACACCGCCGACGCGGGCGAGATCCTCCAGACAGTCGAACCGATCCCCTCCATCGTGGTCGCCTGCGTCTACGCCGTCGACGGGGAGCTGCTCGCCACGTACGTGCGAGAGGGAAGCAGAGCGGCAGTTCCCCTCGCCGGGGATCTGAAGGAGCATCCCGTCTTCAGCGCCGGTCTGCTCACGCTGACGCAGCCGGTGCTGCTCGACGAAGAACGGATCGGCACGGTTTGCCTTTGTCAGAGCCTCGATTTCATGTACGGCAGGATCCGCCGCGGAGCCACGGTGATTCTGTGTGTCCTGTTCCTGTCCTCCGTGGCTGCGTACATCGTCTCCTCCAGACTCCAGAGGATCATCTCGCGTCCCATTCTTCACCTGGCGGATGTGGCGCGCCTGGTCTCGGACAAACAACAGTACTCCGTGCGGGCCCAGCACCACGGCAAGGACGAAGTGGGCCTGCTGATCGACGCTTTCAACGAGATGCTCCAACAGATCGAGCAGCGGGACGCCGCCCTGGTGGATGCCAACGAACGCTTGGAGGCCCGCGTCCAGGAGCGGACCGCCGAACTGACCACAGCCAACAGGAACCTGGTTCGCGAAATCGCCTTTCGCAAGCAGGCCGAGCAGGTCCTCGTGCAACGGACCGAGACCCTCGTCAACCACCAGAGAACACTGCTGCGGTTTACCAAGGAGATCAAGGGCGACCTCCAGGCGACGACAAAGATGGCCACCGAGGAGGCGGCCAAGACGCTCGACGTCGAGCAGGTCAGCATCTGGTTCTTTCATGAGCAGTCCTCCGAACTGGTGTGCGAGCAGTCGTACAGTCTCAGTGGCAAGGATCAGGGCGCCGGCATTCGGCTGCGAGTGGCCGACTACCCGGCGTATTTCGACGCGATCGAGAACAGTCGCATTCTCGCGGTCAAGGACGCGAGGGAAGACCCACGCACCCGGGCCTTCAGCGAGAATTACTTCAAGCCGTTGGGCATCATGTCCCTGATGGACGTTCCCATCCGTCTGCACGGTAAGCTGCTCGGCGTGATGTGTTATGAGCACGTCGGCGCAGTGCGCGAGTGGTCGCTGGAGGAGCAGGACTTCGCCGCTTCGGTCGCGGACATGATCGCGCTGCAGGCGGAGTCGAACGAACGGCGCAAGCTCGAGCGGGCCCTGGCGAAGGCCAACGAGCATCTGGCCGAGACCGTGCGGGATCTGCGCCGCTCGAACAAGGAACTGCAGGACTTCGCCTACGTCGCCGCCCACGACCTCAAGGCGCCGCTGCGAGGGATCGGGACGCTCACCGACTGGATCGCCTCCGACTACGCGGACCGCTTCGACGAGCAAGGTCGTCAGCAGTTGCGCCTGCTCAAGGGGCGCGTCTCCCGGCTCTCCGAGCTGATCGACGGCATCCTGCACTATTCGGAGATCGGTCGGGTGGCCCGCCGCCAGGAGCCGGTGGATCTGAACCAGTTCATCCCCGAGACGATCGCTCTGCTCAACGCGCCGAAGCACATCAAGGTCGTGGTCGAGGGCCCGTTGCCCGTCGTCGTTTGCGAGAAGGTCCGCGTGGGACAGGTCTTCCGCAATCTGATCGACAATGCGGTCAAGTACATGGACAAGCCCGAGGGGCGCATCGTGATCGGCTGCTCGGAGCAACTGGGATTCTGGCGGTTCTCCATATCCGACAATGGGCCGGGGATTGAGGCGAAGTACTTCGAGAAGATCTTCCAGATCTTCCAGACACTGGCTCCTCGCGACGAGCGGGAGAGCACCGGCATCGGTCTGGCCATCGTCAAGAAGATCGTGGAACTGTGCGGCGGGAGCGTCTGGGTGGAATCGAACGTGGGACAAGGGACGACTTTCTTCTTCACGCTGCCGAAACACAAGGTCGCGGCGGAACCAGATCCACTCAGTCCCATGTGCGTGAGTCTGAACTGATGAGAAAGGAGCAGGGTTAGAGCCATGTCCGACCGAATCACCTGCACGGAGATCTTCCGCGATGACATGGAATCGTCGGCAGCAAACACGGCGCTTCGCCTGCCCGCCATGCTGGACCGCATCATCGCGGGCGTGCTCGTCATCGACCGCGAGACCCACCGGATCGTCGACGTGAACGCACACGCCGCGGCCGCCATCGGCCTGCCCAGAGCCCAGATCATCGGCAGAACCTGTCACCATTTCGTCTGTCCCGCGCCGAAGGGCAGTTGCCCGATCACCGACCTGGGACAGAGCATGGACCAATCGGATCACGTTCTGCTGCGCCGCGGCGCCCAGGTCCCGATTCTCAAGACGGTAGTTCCCGCGACGTGGCAGGGACACGAGTACTTGATCGAGAGTTTCGTCGACATCTCCCGACTCACCCAGGCGGAACGCCAGGCAAGCGAATCCCTCTCGTTGCTCGAGGGAGCCCTGGAGTCCATGGCGGACGGCCTGCTCATCGTCGATGGGCTCGGAAGGGTCAAGGAGTACAACGAGCAGTTCCAGGAATTGTGGAGACTGCCGGACAGCGTTCTCGATACGCGAGACGACAACCTCGCGCTCGCGGCGGCAACCCCTCTCTTGATGGACCCGGATGCGTTCCTCGCCCAAGTCCGTGATCTGTACGCGCACCGCGAGCAGGACCGCCATGAGATCATCGAGTTCAAAGACGGCCGCATGGTCGAGTACTACTCCAAACCGCAGCGCATGGGAGACGAGATCGTCGGGCGCGTATGGAGCTTCCGTGACATCACGGAGAAACACAGGGCCGAGCAGAAGCAGGCGGCGCTGCTGCAGAAGGTGGCCGAGATCAACGAGGAACTGACCCATTTCGCCTACGTGGTCTCGCACGATCTGAAGGCGCCGCTTCGCGGGATCAAGCTCATCGCGGAATGGCTGTGCGCCGATTACGCGGACAGGCTGGGCGACGACGCCAAGGAACAGCTCGATCTGCTCCAGAGTCGCGTCGCTCGGATGCACGACCTGATCGAGGGCGTCCTGCAGTACTCTCGCGTGGGACGAATTAAGGAGGAGACCCGGCCTGTGGACCTGAACCAGTTGATTCCCGCCATCATCGACGGCATTGCGCCGCCCGAGCACGTCCGGATCACCGTTGCGCCGGACCTGCCTGTGGTCGAATGCGAGAGGACTCGCATCACGCAGGTGTTCCAGAACCTGCTGACCAACGCGGTGAAGTTCATGGACAAGCCGGCGGGCGACGTCCAGGTCGCGTGTGCCCCGGACGGCGACTTCTGGCGGTTCAGCGTTTCGGACAACGGGCCGGGGATCGAAGAGAGGTACTTCGACCGGATCTTCCGGCTCTTCCAGACGCTGACGCCGCGGGACGAGTTCGAGAGCAGTGGTGTCGGCCTGGCGCTGGTCAAGAAGATCGTCGAGATGTACGGCGGGCGCATCTGGGTCGAATCGAAGGTCGGCGAGGGCAGCACGTTCTACTTCACACTGCCCATGCAGAATCCGCCGGATAGAGTAAGGCAGTTGCAGCCTCTGGAGTTACGCAACTGAGGAGTTACATGGAGCACACCGTGTATAATCGGATTCATCTTATGAGAAGGGCCCGCCAATGACAGGTCGCATGACTGGGTGGTTATGCCTGTTGCTGGTCGCGGCGCCGTCCGCAGGATGGGGCATCGGCGAATGGCGTGCGGGTCGGATCGACGCGCAGATGCGGCACCACCTGCTGGAACAGGCGACGTACGTCGCACGGACGCTCAAGCCCCAGATGGTCCACGAACTCTCCTTCACCGAGGCCGATAAGGGGACGCCCGCCTTCGAATTCATCCGCAGGCAGATGACCGGACTCGGTGGGTACGTCCCCAACCGGGGGATCTACAGCATGGCTCTCCGGGACGGGCAACTGGTCTTCGGGCCCGAGAGCTACCCCCAGGACGATCCGATGGCCAGCCCGCCGGGGACGGTCTACGAGGAGTCGTCTCCGGAGGATCTGGAGGTCTTTGCCACGGGCAAGCCCGCGACGTTCGGCCCGATCACGGACGAGTACGGCACCTTCGTCTGCTCTCTGGCCCCTGTGTTCGATCCGGACAGCGGCGAGGTCCTGATGGTAGTCGGGATCGACGTTCCCGCAGAAGACTGGGGCGCCACCCTGGGCATGGCCCGGCGGGAATCCCTGCTCGTCTCCCTAGTCGTGCTGGCGGTTCTGTTGGCCGGGATTGCGGTTGCGACCTCGTGGGTGCGGAACCGGCGGTCGGGCGGCATCGAATCGGCGAATCCGCCGGCCTGGGGGCAAACGACTCCCCAGCCCGGCCGGTACGCAGGCGCCGGCCTCCTGGCGGGCATGGGAGTGCTGGGCGTCGCGTTCCTCGGCGTGGTCCTCCTCCAGACCCGTCACTGGACATATCGTCACATCGACGCCACGGCCGAACAACAGGCAAAATTGGCCGTCGAATTGGAGAAGGCCCTGAGGGACTACGTGGGCCGGCACATCCGCCCGGAGATGGAGAAACGGGTCGAGCAGGGCGAGTTCATTCCGCAGGCCATGTCGACCTCGTTTGTGGCCCGCAGCGTCTTCGACATGACTCGCGAGAGTTTTCCCGACGTGATCGTGCGTTTCCCCTCGACGAACCCGCGCAACCCGACCAACCTGGCGTCGCGCTCGGAGGCGTCGCTGATCCGGTACTTCGAGGAGCATCCGGAGGTCGAGACATGGTCCGGCGTGATGGACCTTCTCGAGTCGGGACAGCAGCACTTCGTGTGCGCGCTTCCGCGGCGGTTCACACCTGCGTGTCTCGAGTGTCACGGCCGACCGGAAGACGCGCCCGAATCGCTGATACGACAGTATGGCCCTGTAGCGGGTTTCGGCCGCTCCGTGGGCGAACTGTCCATCGATCTGGCCGCGGTGCCGGTGAACGCGTCCTATCTCGCCGCCCGCGCGCAGGTCTGGCGTCACATGCTGGTGGCACTGGCTCTGTGCATCGTCTTCCTTGCGGGAATCGCCTTTCTCACCTGGGCGGACGCGCGGCGCCGGCGCAGCATCGAGGCCACGGTCGAGAAGGAGCGGAGATTCCTGCGTCTGGTGATCGATTCTCTCCCGGAGTTCGTCTGTGTGAGGTCGCAGGACGGTCGGCTGATGGTGGTGAATGCCGCTCTGGCGACGACCTGTGGCGCCAACGTGCAGGATCTGGAGGGCGAATACGAAACCGCTCTCTTCCATGATCCCGAGCAGGTCGAGCGTTGGCATCGCATCGACCAGGAGGTCATGGCCGCCAGGAAGACCCGCGTCATCGCGGAGGACCCGGTTGCCTCGCCCGACGGCGCCATGCGCTGGTTCGCCACGACGCGGGTGCCCTTGATCGACGATGACGGCCATTGCGACAAGCTCCTGCTGGTGGCCAGCGATGTCACAGACAAGCGTGCGGCTCAGCACAAGCAGCAAGCGCTCCTGCAGCAGGTGGCCGGGATCAACGAGGAGCTGACGCACTTCGCTTACGTGGTCTCGCACGACCTCAAGGCGCCGCTGCGCGGGATCAAACTGATTGCGGAATGGCTCTGCGCCGACTATGCAGACAAGCTCGGCGCCGACGGGAAGGAGCAGCTCGATCTGCTCCAGAGCCGCGTCGGACGGATGCACGACCTGATCGACGGCATCCTGCAATACTCGCGCGTGGGACGCGTCAAAGAAGAAACACAGGCGGTGGACCTGAACCAGTTGCTGCCGAGCGTCATCGACGGCCTCGCCGCGCCCGACCACGTCCACATCACCGTCGAATCCGACCTCCCTGTCGTCGAGGGCGAGAGGACGCGCATCTCGCAGGTGTTCCAGAACCTGCTGAGCAACGCGGTGAAGTACATGGACAAGCCGGTCGGAGAGATCCGCGTCGGGTGCGTCGAGGACGGCGGGTTCTGGCGGTTCAGCGTCGCGGACAACGGGCCGGGGATCGAAGAGAAGCACTTCGATCGCATCTTCAAGCTCTTCCAGACGCTCGCGCCGCGGGACGAGTTCGAAAGCACCGGCGTCGGTCTGGCACTGGTCAAGAAGATCGTCGAGATGTACGGCGGACGCGTCTGGGTCGAATCGAAGGTCGGCGACGGCAGCACGTTCCTGTTCACGTTCCCGCGGAATCGTCGGGACGCCGTGCCGAATTCCGTCGAACCGCAGGCGGTCTGTCTGGCCGGCTGCGGAACGGACGACACGCACAATGACGATGGACGTTCCATCAATTGAAGGAATGGTCGCATATGGGTGAAAACCAGGCACAGAGAAATATGGATTGTCGGGACCGTCAGATGCTCGCGTCTTGCGAGGAATCCGATGTGCTGCGACAGGAACTCCAGCCGGGCCGGACCCCGTCGTATGAGCTGTTCCAGGCGACGACGGACCTGGTGCTCGTCGTGGATCTCGACGGCAGGATCGTCTGCGCGAACCCGTCCTGGCAGCAGCACACAGGGCACTCCGTCCGGGAGGTCCTCGGCTCGAGTGCTGCTGCCCTGGTCTGCGCGGAATCGCGTTCGTCCTATGACGCTGCCATGCAGCAGGCCGTGGCGGGACATCTCGCCGAGAACGTGGCGTTCCGTGTCGGCACGAAGGCCGGCTGCGGTCTCGACCTGCTCGCGAACTGCGCGCCGGTCCGTGACGACCTGGGCCGCACGGTCCACGTCCTGGTCAGTGGTCGGGACGTCACGGAACTGACGCGGACCCGGGAGCAACTGGCCAGCTTACAGGAGCGACTGCGAGTCCTCTTCGAGTATGCGCCGGACGCCTACTACCTCAGCGATCTGATGGGCACCTTCCTCGACGGCAACAAGGCGGCCGAGGAACTCATCGGCTGTCGGCGGGAGGAACTGGTCGGCAAGAGCTTCCTGAAGCTGGACCTCCTGTCGAGGAAGCAGTTGCCGCGGGCGGCGGGATACCTGGCCAAGAACGCCCTCGGGCACCCCGTGGGTCCCGTCGAATTCCGCCTGCACCGCCTGGACGGCACCCAGGTCCATGCGGAGATTCGGACCTACCCAGTCCAGATCGAAGGGCGGAACGTCGTCCTCGGGATCGCACGGGACGTCTCCGACCGCAAGAAGGCGGAGGAGATCCTCAGGGAGAGCGAGGAAAAGTTCAAGGTCATCTTCGAGGAGGCGCACGAGGGCATCGTCTACCTCGACGACGTCGGACGCGTGCTCGACGTCAATAAGAAGGCCCTGGAGATTCTCCAGCAGACCGAAACCGAGACGGTCGGCAAGCACTTCATCGAGCTGGGCCTGCTGGATGCGGGCGATGTCCCGCGGTTCATGACCCATTTTCAGCAGGTGCTCCTGGGCACGCAGGAACCCCTGAACCTGTCGATCACCAACAAGGGAGGCGAACTGCTCTTCGTCGAGTGCAGTGCGTCCGTGGTCCACAAGAAGGGGGGCGTTCGCGGCCTGGTGATCCTGCTCCGCGATGTCACCGATCGCAAGCGGGCCGAGATCCTGCTCGAGGGCCTCAATCGGGACCTGCGCGATACGATCGAGGACCTGGAACGCTCGAACGAGGAGCTTCGCGCGTTTGCCCACGTCGCGGCCCACGACCTCAAGGCGCCGCTGCGCGGGATCGCCACGCTGGCGGAATGGATCGCCCAGGACTACGCGGACAAGATCGACGACCAGGGCCGACAGAACCTCGGCCTGATGCGAGATCGCGTGGACCGGATGGGCCGGCTCATCGACGGCATCCTTCGCTACGCCCAGATCGGTCACGGCGACCGGCTCATCGAGCGCGTCGATACGAACCAGGTGGTCGCGGAAACCATCGAGCAGATCGCGCCGCCGACGCACATCCAGGTCCGCGTCCAGGGCAGCCTGCCGGTGGTGTTCTGCGAACGGGTCGGGCTCACCCAGGTGTTCCAGAACCTCATCAGCAACGCGGTGAAGTACATGGACAAGCCGCAGGGCGATATCCGAGTCGCCGCGACGGACGAAGGCGAGTGCTGGAAGTTCACCGTCGCCGACAACGGCATGGGCATCGATCCGCGGCACTTCGACAAGCTCTTCGAGATGTTCCAGACGCTCGGGTCCTCCCACGGCGACAGCACCGGGATCGGCCTGGCCGTCGTCAAGAAGATCGTGCAGATGCACGGCGGACGCGTCGGCATCGAATCGCAGCCGGGCAAGGGAAGCACGTTCTCCTTCACCCTGCCCAAGCGCGACGATCCGGGCTAGCCGGGTGCCTGACGACTCCCCCTCCGAGGTTCCGGGGGGACGGCCGAACTTGCGTGCGTGCAAGAGGGGTTCAGGAGGCCCCTGGGGCAAACGCGAAACCGTTTCGGAGAGCTGCCGGGAAGGTCATTGCGAGGAGCATCGCGACGAAGCAATCTCAACTCCCGGCTCGGGAGATTGCTTCGCTTCGCTCGCAATGACATCCGTGAGACCCGTCCGGTGACTCTGCGTTTGTCCTGACGAAGCCCCTCGGTTGTCATTCCCTCGCAAACGCCAATCCATTCTCTGGGTTGCGCCAAGTCCCGCGATTCCTGGATTCCTGCGTCCGCAGGAATGACAGAGTCGTGACGTGCGGTCGGTTGTTATCCGTGGGTCGCGTCCGCCTCCCTACCGGATCACGGGCGACGCCGGCTGGATCGTGCTCATGCCTCGTTGCCATGCGGGAGGCCGGACCAGCGATCATCCGCCCGGGCCTTCGTCCTGCGGCGCCCGCTGGTTTCGCTGGCGGAACTGTCGCGGCGTCATGCCGACCAGCGACTTGAACGTCCGCGTGAAGTAGCTCGCCTGGTTGTAGCCCACCTCGAAGCCGATCTCCGTGCAACTGCGATCCGTGCCCAGCAGCAGCTCCTTGGCCTGCTCGATCCGCACAGTCGTCACGTAGTCGATCGGCGTCATTCCCATCTGCTCCTTGAACAAGTGGGCCAGTCGCGACACGCTCAGGTGGGACGCCCGTGCGATCTCCGCGAGCGTGACCGGGCGGTCGTAGTGGGCGTCGAGATAGTTGATCGCCGGTCGGATCTGCGTCACCTTCCTGGCGTCCTGCGAGGAGTACACCAGCTCGATGAACTCGTTCAGCGCCGTGCTGATCCACGCGCACAGGTCCTCCTGCGTGTCGATCTGCATCACCTTGTTGGCGTAGGCGAGGTTCTTCTCCAGGATGGTGTGGACGTCCACGCCGCCCTCGGCGGCCGAGCGACTCAGCACGCTGAGCAGCTCCAGCAGGCGGACCTTCAGGATGCCCAGGTCGCCGAGGTCCTTGAACAGGATCGTCCCGAGGATCGAGTTGAGGATCTCCTTGGCGCCGGTGCGGTCGCCGATCTTGACCTTCCGCAGCAGGGCGCGTTCGCTCTCCAGCGGGTACTGCCACTGGGCGCCGAGCTTCTTTCGCTCCTGGATGAACTCGCCCAGCTCCGATTGCTGGCGGGCTCGCTGCCTTCGCCAGCGGATGACCTTGGCGTCGAAGCCGCCGACCTCGTAGAGCAGGTCGAAGAGGAACTCCGCCGCATTGTGGATCTGCCGGCCCCGCACGACCGCCAGCTCGCCCAGGGCCTCCGCCAGTTCCCTCTCCTGGATGGGGATGCCGCGCAGACGCCCAGTCACGTCCTCCACGAGGAAGGTCGTCACCGGCTCCGAGAGGCACTTGCCGAAGAACAGCCCGCCGTGCACGAGATCCCGATCCACGACCGGCACGCAGACCAGCACGATCCCGGCGTGGCAGATCGTGATGAAGGACTGCCCGGTCTCGACCGCGATCTCGATGGCCCGGCTGCGTTCCGCGATGCACCGCCTGCGACCCTCGCCGACCGCCTGCACGAGCCTGCAAAACCCCGGCCGACAGTTCTCGCTGCACAGTCGGTCCACCGCCATGCCGTCCGGCGTGGTCGTCTCCAGCCCGAGCCCGAACCGTTTGCGGAACGCCCGCTCGATCCGCTTGAGCTTCTCCGTCGTCAGGATGTCCGTCAACTTGGGCGATTCCACCATCCAAACACCCCACTGTAGCAGGATAGTGCTATTATACCCGTAGTGCTCCAGATGCCAAGAGGCCTGTGTGTTTGGCGCTTGGCGTTTGGCGCTCTTGGCGTTATTCACTCAAAAACCCAAGGACGCCAAGCGCCAACGGTCGAGGGGTAGGGCATGTATCCCAGTTGAGTGCCTGTGTGTCTGTCATGTGTCATGTGGATTATCTGCCCAAAAACCCAGAATGACACATGACAGATGTCACGGAGAGAGGGACTTGGCACGTGTCCCATCACTACGCCGGGCTCGCGCCGGTTCCCTCGCGTTGTCATTCCCGCGGAAGCGGGAATCCACTCTCCGGGTTGTGACCAGTCCCGCGGTTCCTGGATTCCTGCGTGCGCAGGAATGACGGGGTCGTGACGTGTGTGTGGGTATCATCCCTCAATCGCGTCCGACTCCGGGCTGGATCATGGCCCCATCCGCGACTGAGTTACGGTCGCTCCGCGCCTTGTCATTCCCGCGCACGCGGGAATCCACTCTCTCGGTCGTGCCGGGTCCCGCGATTTCTGGATACCTGCGTGCGCAGGAATGACAGGGTCGGGACTCGTTTGTAGTGACGCCGTAAGGCGTTATCTTCCTCCCACGCCAGGAAGATATGTCCTGACGGACACACTACGAACGAAGATATGCCTTGACGGGCACACGACGAACTCCAGATTCTCAAGGTGGTCAGGATGGTGGACTTCGCGCCCGCTTGGGCATATCATAGCCGGGCGCTGGGCTGTGGACGTGACGAAAGGAGCAACCGGGATGATGCGTTCTGTGCAAATCCATCGAGTGGGACTGCTGATCCTGATGCTGTCGGGCTCGTGCCTTGTGGCCGGCCAGTTCTCCGCGGAGGATCGTCGGCAGGCGTTTCTGCGGGCGCTCGCGCGGGAGGATGAGAACTACGACCCCGCCGGGCGGATGCTCCGAGGGGCGTTCTCCTCGCCCGGCTACCACACGACGCTCGAAGGCGGGACCGTCCATCGGACCCGCGAGAGTCTCCAGTACGCGGTGGCCCTGCTCGACAGCGGGGACCCGGACCGTCTCCAGCGGGCCGAGGCGATCCTGGACCGCGTGATCGGCTTGCAGGACCAGGACCCGAACAGCGGGACGTATGGGATCTGGCCGTGGTTCCTCGAAGAGCCGCTGGGACGGATGTCGCCGCCCGACTGGAACTGGGCGGACTTCTGCGGCGTCCAGCTCCTCCAGGTCGCCATCGACCACATGAACCGCCTGCCGCCCGACTTGCAGCAGAGGGTCAAGAATTCCATCCTGCACGCGGCCCGCTCCATCCAACGGCGGGATGTCGGGCCCGGGTACACGAACATCGCGCTGATGGGCACGTATGTCACGCTCGTCGCGGGCGAGCGGCTCGGCGTCCCCGATCTGGCCGACTACGGCCGCAAGCGATTCCGACGGTTCTACGAGTACGTCAAGGAGAAGGGCTCGTTCACCGAGTACAACAGTCCCACCTACACCTGCGTGGCCATCGAGGAGATCACGCGGATGCGTCAGCACGTCCGCGACAGCGAGACGCTGACGGTCCTGGCGGAGCTGCACGAGTTCGCGTGGCATCACGTGGCCCGTCGGTTCCACCCTGCGACGAGGCAGTGGGCGGGCCCGCACAGTCGGTGCTATTCGACGCTCTTGCGGGACGAGACGCTGGCCTTCCTCGAGCGGGCGACCAGCGAGAAGATCGAGTTCCTGCCGCAGGCCAAAGCGTGGGAGAGCCTCGATGCCCGTCGGCTCCCCATCCAGTGTCCCAACGATCTCGATCCGTACTTCACGACTCTCGAAATCCCGCGGATCGAGAGCGAGGCCTTCATCGTCAATCCCGGCGGCGAGCACGACATCATGGGCACGACGTATCTGCATCCCGACTTCACGCTGGGCAGCGTCAACATCGGCGACCTGTGGA
>JAGOLX010000081.1 GCA_017993835.1 Phycisphaerae bacterium | reverse complement strand
ACTCGGGCGTCAGGAAGCGTCTGGCGGCTCTCGTCGGCTCTGGTCCTCCATGAAACCCCTGTAGACTCGGTAGTGCTCCGTGTCTTGGTAGGGGACTGAAGTGATGGGGCTGTGGTCGAAGCTGTAGATCGTCGCGCCGGGACAGGACAGGAGAATGGGCGAGTGCGTCGCGATGAGGAACTGGGCGTGGCCGGCCTGGCTCAGCTTCGCCAGCAGGTCGAGCAGGGCGATCTGCGTCTTGGGCGATAGGGCGGTCTCCGGCTCGTCGAGCAGGTACAGGCCTTTGATCGCGTAGCGGGCCTTGAAGAACGACATGATCGCCTGGCCGTGAGACTGGGTGAGCAGGGACTTGCCGCCGAAGTAGTCGAGCTGGCCGGGGTCGGCGGCCGCCCATTCGTCCAGCAGACGCGCGAAGTCCTGGAATACGGACGAGCCGAAGAACGAGCCCGGCACCATGTCGTCGACCCACTCGATAGAGATCCCGCGGTAGAACTTGTCCTCGTAGATGTTGACCACGCAACGGGTCCGCTCGCCTTCGCGCCAGATGTGGATGCCCGCCCGGCGGGCGATGGCTTCCAGGAGCGTCGATTTCCCCGTCCCGTTCTCGCCGACGAAGAAGGTCACCGGAGTAGTGAGTTCCAGCCCGGTCGTCTCGCGAAAGATGTCGAGATTGAATGGATAGTGCTCCCGCGTCGGATACAGGTCCGGATGGAACCGCACGCTCTTCAAATGCATCGCGATACCTCATGGGTCAATGGATCTTCTTTACAGAAGGGCATCATACCTGCTGGAACGCAGGTTAGATAGTGTGGCTTCGGTAGGGGTGTCGCGGTCAACCCTTCGCGGGAAGCCGATCTTCGGTCAGCAGGAATATCACTTTTCACACAATAACGGCCCGCCTGCGGTGTCGTATACTATGACAGTCGATTGTCCAGGCTCAGGAGAATGGTTTTCAGATGCTGGAAGACAGAATCCTAGTTTGGCGATTCAACCACGGCAAGCCGGAGGTTCTGCACCACGTCTATGACAAGTATAGGACCGACCTTCTGACGTTGGCCGTGGCTCTCCTGGGCGACCTGGGGGCCGCGGAGGACGTCGTGCAGGACGTCTTCCTGTCCCTGCTGAAACTGTCGGGCCGGCTCAGGCTCACGGGCAGTCTCCGAGGCTATTTGACAACCTCCGTAATGAATGGCGCCCGCAACATGATTCGGGCTCGCCGCCGCCATCTGACGGGCGAACTGGACGAAGCAGACCCGATTCCGGCTCAAGATGTGAAACCGGACGAGGCCGCGGCTACTGAGGAGCAGCTCGATCAGTTGAAATGGGCGCTCGGCGAGCTTCCCTTCCAGCAGAGAGAAGTGCTCTCGCTGCGAGTCTACGGCAGGATGCCGTTCAAGGAGATCGCCAGGCAGCAGGGAGTCTCGACGAACACGGCTCTGGGTCGGTACCGATACGCAATCGACAGACTGCGGTCATTGCTCAATAGCGAGGTGAGACGGTGAGACCGGCAGAGGAAGTATACGAACTGATGAACAGGCTGCGAGTGGCCCCTCGTCCGGAATACGACGAGCGAGTCCATGGCGAGATCAACAGAGCCATCGCAGAGATCAAGAGCGTTCCCTCGGCTGTACGACAGCCGTCGATATGGAGAGCCATCATGGAAAGCAGAACAACCAGATTAGCCGCAGCGGCGGTGATTGTGCTTGTTACGATTCTGGCGGCGACCTTCTTCAATAGAACGTCCGGCATTGTCTGGGGCGAGGTGGTCCAGCGCCTTGGAGCGATCAAGACCCTGCGCTATCAGATCACCGCCGACCTGAAAGGGATGCAGGGAACCCCCGAGGGATACACGACGCACATAACCCAAGACGTTGCAGTCTCCTACGACCAGAACGCGGTGCGGATCGATTCCGTACTGCAACTCCTCGGCGGAACGCGACGTTCGCAGACGTTTGTCCTGTTTGAGGAGGGCGCCGCGATCACCGTCATCCCGGACCAGAAGAAGTACTTCAAGGTGACCATCAGCGACGAGCAAATGCAGAAGATGGGGGAGGAGAACGGCGATCCGGTCACACTGCTCAAGGCGCTGCTCGATCACAAGTACGCCGAACTGGGGCGCAGGACTATCGACGGTGTTGCCGCCTGGGGAATCCAGGTGTCCGATCCCAAGCTGGGTACGAAGATGGGGTCTTTCATCAGTGGCGGCATGTTCGACCAGACCACCGTTCAGCTCTGGGTGGACCAGGAGCACGAACTGCCCATACGGATCTACGCCACAGGATCGTCCACCGACGGACGGGTTTCGATGGAGATGGTCTACGACAAGTTCCAATGGGATGTCGATCTCGATCCGGCCCATCTCAATCCCCAGATCCCCGATGACTATGAGCTGGTAGCCCAGGGAAAATGGGAAGCCGGAAAGGAGGGCGAGGAGATCATCGACGTTCTGCGCCTGTTCGTCGAGTTCGCCGACGGCGTGTACCCCTCCAGTCTGAAGACGGTGACCGTGGTCAATGCCCTCGCGCCGGTGCTCAAGCAGAAGCTCTCCGCCAAGCCTGGCAAGGAGCTTATCGCCAGGCTCATCAAGGTCGATATGGTCGGCATGATGTACACCACGCTGGAACGAGACGGTAAAGACCCGGCCTATTACGGGGACAGAGTATCCGCAGCCTCCCCGCGGGCGGTCCTGTTCCGCTGGAAGATCGGTGACAACACGTATCGAGTCGCCTTCGGCGATCTGAGCACGGAAGATGTTTCGGCCGACAGACTGATCCAGCTCGAAGCTTCATCGGGCAAAGAATAAGAGGAACCGGAACATCCCGGGGGTCCCTCCGCCGCGACGGGCTCTGCCAATCGCGCGATTTCGCCAGGTTGTTTGTGACGATTCTCCTTTCTGGTGGGCGCGGGGACGCGAGGGTTGTAGAATCTGCGCATGGTTAAGGCAACGGTGATTGATGGCTGGTGATGGTTCGTGCCAACCCGCGATCATCCAGAATCTACAATCAGTGAAGAGGAGAATGCCATGTCACACAACTGTTCCCACCTGTCGCGGCGGGCCTTCCTGGGCACGGCGGCCGCGATCGCGGTTCCCGCCATCGTGCCGGCCACGGTCTTCGGGCGCAACGGAGCCGTCCCGCCGAGCGAACGCATCATCCTGGGCGGCATCGGGATCGGCAGTCGCGGCTCGGGCGTCCTGAACTGGATGCTGCCGGAACGCGACGTCCAATTCGTTGCCACCTGCGACCCGCAGAAGGCCCGGCGCGAAAAGGTCAAGCAGATGGTGGACACCCGCTACGGCAACAGCGATTGCGCCCTCTATGCCGACATCCGCGAGTTCCTGGCGGTCCGCACGGACGTCGACGCGGTCCTGAGCACGACGGGCGACCGCTGGCATGCCCTCGCGGCCATCATGGCGATGCGAGCGGGCAAGGACGTGTACTCGGAAAAGCCGTCGGCCATGACGATCGCGGAAGGGCAGGGCGTCGTGGAGACCGCCAGGCGATACCGTCGGGTCTACCAGAGCGGCCTCCAGCGGCTCAGCGAGGGCAACTTCACCTTCGCCAACGAGTTGCTCCGGCTTGGCTATCTGGGCAGGCTCCACACGCTCCGGGCGCACATCGCGCCGTGGGACGCCGCGGAGATGCGGCATGACTGGCTGCCCGAGCAGCCCCTGCCTCCGAAAGAGGAAACGGATTGGGACGCCTGGCTGGGACCCTGTCCCTGGCGGCCCTACAACTCGGAATACACCCGCGGCGGCTGGCGCAACCACTACGATTTCCACACGAGCTGCATCGGCGAGTGGGGTGCCCACACCTTCGCTCAGGTCCAGGTGGCCGCCGGCCTGGCGGACACGTCGCCTGTGGACTACAAGTACGTCGCCAACGACAGCGGCGACGGTATGGTGGCGACCTTCGCCAACGGCGTGAAACTGGTCCTCGAACGGGACATGGCCGGCAAGATCTGGCACGGCTCCTGCGGCGTCCGCTACGAGGGCGACCAGGGCTGGGTCGCCATCGCGGACGGCTACTCGAAATGCGAGGTCTCCAATCCCGCCTGGATGGCCGATTTCCGGAAGCTGGTCGACGACTACATGGCCCGCACGCAGCGTCCGATGAACCACGTCCGTAACTTCTTCGACTGTGTCAAGTCCCGGCGGCTCACCGTGGCCAACCCGGTCGTGATGCATCGCTCCATGTCCACCGTCCATGCGGCCAACGTCTGCATGTGGCTTAAGCGAGATATGAAGTTCGACCCGGTGAAAGAGGATTTCGTGAACGACGCCGAGGCCAGCCGCTTCCGTTCGCGTGCGATGCGCGAGCCGTGGACCATCTAACCCGGATAGGGACTCAGACAAACGAGGATACAGATATGTCGAAATCAAGCGTACATCTCATTCTGATCGTTACATTGCTGGCGGCCTGTGCTGGGCCGGCGTTCGCGCAAACCGTCGCAGCGAAGAGCGATGAGCCCAAGCTGATCGCGGTCGTGAAGGACCCTGCGGCCCCGCTCAAGGCGAAGATCGACGCCTGTCGCCAGCTCGCCATCATCGGCGGGAAGGACTCGATTGCCCCGCTGGCGGCGCTGCTTGGCGACGAGCAGCTCTCGCACAACGCCCGGTACGCTCTGCAGATGAACCCAGACCCGGCGGTGGATGAGGCACTGCGCAGCGCGTTGGGAACCGTCAAGGGCCGTCCGCTCGTCGGCGTCATTCACACGGTCGGCTATCGGCGAGACGCGAAGGCGGTCGGCACGTTGGGCGAGCTTGTGAACAGCGGCAATCCGGTCGTGGCCGGCGCTGCGGCGCGGGCGCTGGGCAGCATCGGCACCGCAGAGGCGGTCCAGGCCCTTCGCCAGGCGCTGCCCAAGGTCCCGGCCGAGTGCAAGCTCGACTGTTATGAGGGGCTGCTCCGTTGCGCCGAGGCTCTGGCCGCTGCCGGCAAGACCCAGGATGCGATCGCGATCTACGATCCGCTGTACCAGTCGGAAGCGCCGCATCACGTCCGTGGCGGCGCGCTGCGAGCCGCGATTCTCGTCCGCCAGACCCAGGGGCTCAAGCTGTTGCAGGAGCAGCTCCCCAATACGGACTACATCCTGTTTTCCGCCGCGGTCCAGGCGTCGCACCAGATGCCCAGTGCCGGCACCACGGCTATCCTGACGGGCGCCATGAAGTACCTGCCCGCCGACCGCCAGATCGTCGTGATCCAGGCCCTCGGCGTTCGGGGCGAGAAGAGTGCGGTTCCGGCCCTGCTCGATGCCGCCAAGAGCGGCGACGCGCGGGTCCGCATCGCGGCGATCCAGGCTGTCACCGAACTGGGTGACCCCTCCGCCGTGCCCGTCCTGGTCCAGTTGTTGGACGACAGTGACCGCGAGGTTGCCAAGGCCGCCCAGGACGCACTCGCGACCTTCCCCGGCTCCCAGGCCGATGCTGTCGTTATGCGGCTGTTCGCCGGTAACGATACGGACAAGCAACGGCTGGCCCTCGACCTGATGGGACGCCGACGGATGACCAGCGGCATCCCCGCTCTGTTGAAGGCCGCAGGCGAGTCGGGCTCGAAGGTCCACGCGGACGCCACGAAGATGATCGGCGACCTGGGCGGACCGGAGCAGTTGCCCGCGGTCCTCGATCTGCTCAAGAACGCCAGTCAGTCGCAAGACCTCAGCGCCGTCGAGCAGGCGATGACCGCGATCTGCCTGAAGGCGACGGATTCGAAGCCTTTGGCCGATGCGATGATCGCCCAACTCGACAAGTCGCAGCCTCCGCAGAAGGCGATTCTGGTCCGCGTGCTCGGCGTCGTCGGCGGGCCGAATGCGTTGCAGGCGGTCGTCGCCTGCGCCAAGAGCGACAACGCGGACGTGCGTTCGGCCGCGGCCCGCGCCCTGGGCACGTGGAAGACGGTCGATGCCGCGCCGATTCTGCTGAGCCTGGCCAAGGAGACGAGCAACGCATCGGAGAGGACGCTCTTCCTTCGCGGCTACGTGAGCATGGCCGCGCGGGGCGACCTGCCGATTCCAGAGCGCCTGGCGATGTGCCGACAGGCGGCGGGCCTGATCGCCCGTGACGATGAGAAACGCCTGCTGCTGGGCACGCTGGGCAACATCGAATCGCCCGACGCGGCGGAGGTGATCGCGCCCTACCTCGACGACGCAAGTTGTCGACAGGAGGCGGTGCTCGCGGTTGTGACAGTGTCCGAGAAGTTGCTCAAGGCCGACAACGCGGCGTCCTTCGCTGCGAAGTTGGTCCCATCGCTCGACAAGGCCGCCCAAACCGCTACGGGCGACGACCTCGTCAATCGCGCCAAAGCCGCCTTGGCTCAGGCGAAGGACAAAGCGGGTATCAAGTAACCCGCCCAAACGACAGAACCCAGCGGGTGGCGCCGCCAACACACAGGGGCGCCACCCGTTCTTGTTGTCAGCCCCCTGTCGGAGAGAACACGGATGAGCCAGTCGTCCCCCCCATCGAGTTTGGCCGCGGATATCCGCAAGCACTATGACATGCTGTCGGCCTTTTATCAGCTTCTCTGGAGGCCGCACATGCACCACGGCTACTGGCAGAACGGCGAATCGCCGGCCCAAGCACAGATCAAGCTGATCGAGCGTCTCGCGGAACGCTTGGAGATGGCCCCCGAGCACCGCGTGCTGGACATCGGGTCCGGGCTCGGCGGCTCCGCCTGCTGGCTGGCGAGGACCTTCGGCTGCTCCGTCCTCGGCGTGACGCTCGGCGCGGCGCAGGTGCAAGCCGCTCAGAAGCACGCAGTGGAGCAGGGTGTGGACGACCGCGTGTCCTTCCGCGAGATGGATGCAAATCGTCTGGACGCATCGTTGGGGCAATTCGACCGCCTCTGGATCATCGAGTGCAGTGAACACGTGGAGGACAAGCAGGCCTTCTTCCACAACTGTGCCCGGCTGCTTCTTCGTCCCGGCGGTCGGCTGGGTCTGTGCGTGTGGCTTCGCGGCGAGGCGGACGGTCCCGAGCATGACCGGCTTGTTCGCGGGGTCTGCGAGACGACGCTGTGCCCCTCGCTGCTCACCCTGGACGAGCAGGTCTCCATGCTCAAGACCGCGGGTTTTCAGGATGTCCAGGCCGATAATATCACCGCCAACGTTCTGCCCACGTGGGAGTACTGCAACAAGGTGGCCAGCACTCCGATGGCCAAGATGTTCCTGTACACCAAGGGCAGCCATCTCCGGCGCTTCGTGGATTCCCTCAAGTCGATGGAGAAGGGCTACCGCGACGGCGCCCTTGCCTACGCCATGATCACCGCCGCGATACGCTGAGAACGCCCACTTCCTCTGGTGGCATCGCATCTTTTGTGGTGCGTCCTATAAAACACCATTCTGTGCCGCTTTGCGACGTTGAGCCGGTACCATTCGCGAAAAGGCTCAAGCTCCTTGCCAATCTCGGGTCGATGTCTATAATCATGAAGGTCTCTGTCTGTGGATAGTCTTGCGCCGCAGGCAGGGTTTGGGGTATGTGTAGGAGTCCCATCCGTGAACGATGAATCCTTGCAGTCTCTCTGGGATGCTTTGCATCGCAGCGAAGGTGATATTCCGTGGTCCGAGATGGAAGCTGTGGCCGAAGCGTTGGTTGCCCAGCCGGACCTGACCGACAAACTGCTTCTTGCCTACGACGAGGCTCGGGAAGCTGTCCTCGACAGGGCCAGCTACGTCCATCTGTACGTGCCGGCCATCTTTGCCCTCGCGGCGCCCAAGCTCGACGAGCGGCGCCGGCAGGAGGTCGGCGAGTCGCTGATCGCCCGGCTTGTCGAGGCGGGGGAGCAGGACGACTACCTCATGATGGAAGTCCTCACCGCCGCAGCCGGTGCGATGGGGCCGGTGATTCTGCCTTTGGTCTTCGGCGTCGTCATCGACGAAGTCGTTTCGTCCGAGGCCTGGGGCCAGCTCTGGGGACTGACCAAACTGGCGGTCCGAGCAGACCCGACCGTGCGGAGCGAAGTGGTCGCGGCCTGCGTCGGGCTGCTCGAACGAATCGCCCGCGATGAGGTCGAATGCGAGCTGGGCGTCGAAGCAGCGTGGACCTTGGCCTCGCTGGGGCACAGCGAGCACATCGGGCTCCTTCGCCGCCTGGAACTCAAATCGCGATGGACCCTGGTCTACATCGACTACAGCGGCGCCAGACAGGCCCTGGAAGAGCATCGGGACAGCCCGCTCCCGCAGGAGTTCTGGGAGTCGCCTGTGCAGGACTGGTTCCATCCTCGCTGGGAGCGGACTCGGGACTGGCTCGTCGCGAGGGACAGCGGGACGCGGAACTGGGAGGCCTTGCAGGCGACGTATTCGGCAGAGCCGTTCCTGGCCCGTGTCCCGATCGTTGAGTACTCGTCCAAGTCCGGACGCAGAGTGCCTTCCTGCGTGACGGTCCCGTAGCGAAGCCCCATCCCGGCGGCATCTCCAGCACCGCGTGGCTGTCTGGTCATTCCCGTTTGCACGCCGCGCCCGGTCTAATGAGTTTTGACGAGCAAGATCGGCAATCGAACGGTGTGGCACCCCCGCCCTCGGGGGTGATCCCAGCCGGGGGCGGCTGGGCTACATTACTGTACTGTCGCCTGAAGGAACTCCGAGCCAAGCGAACGAAGTCCGCCATCGCGGGGGTACACGCCAGCGAACCTATCTGTCAAAACTCATCAGGAGAGTCCGCAGGGCCCTGGCGGATTCGAGGAGACTCTGGAGGCCGCCGGCGCGGAGGAATTGGTCGGGAGGGACTTCGAGAATCACCCGGCCGTCGAAGCCGTGGCTGCGCAGCAGCTTGATGAAGTCACGCCAGGGCACGTTGCCGTGTACGAGCGGCTGATGGTCCTCGGTGGACGCGTCGTGACAGTGGACGTGGACGATCCGACGCAGCAGGGGCTCCGGCGCCGTGACCGGCCAGCCGTAGAGGCGCGTGTTCCAGAAGGCATGGCCGAAGTCCCAGCAGACGGGGACATCACTCTGCGTGGCGACATCGAGCAACTCCACATAGGTGTCCCCGATCCGCTGCCTCGGCTCGCCGGGACTCGGGCTCATCTGCAGTTCCACCGTGACGTTGACCTCGGGAGTGCGGTCCCGACACCACTGGCCCGCCCATGTGAAAAAGGCGATGGATTGGCGGAGCAAGTGCTCGCGGTCGTCGTTGGAGGCGCCTGCGGCGCCGTGGAGGTTCACGACCGTGGGGCACTGCTGCATCCTGGCCGCCTCGGCGGCGATCGCGAAGAACCGCTCGTGCATCCGCCGACAGGGATTGTCCACATCGGGCGAGAAGTGCAGCGGGTTGAAGACGGTGGTCTCGGAATAGGGGTGCAGCGAGGTCTTCAGGCCCGCGTCGGTGCAGCGGGCGATGTGGTCTCTCAGTCGCTGTGAATCCGTCTCCGGCCCGACCGGCGTCTCGACCGCATCGAAACCCAGTTCCCTGAGAAAAGGGAGGACCTCCCGGCTTCCGTAGAGCCGCCGGTACAGATCTTCCTGCGAGAATCCGATGTCGAGCTTCAATCCAGTCAGCATGGCCGTCGCTGCAAACCCTTCTTCATAACGTTCACCTCAGAACGAAGCCAGAAAACTACACCGACCGGTCGCGCCAATCAAGCACAAAAGGAACCGTGTTTGCGGGGCCGCGACGCTGTCAGGCGTTTGCTTCGTGCCTGGTGTGTTCTCCGCCAATGGGAGGGGGGATCTTCGCTGAGGGGACGAAAAGCATCGGGGCCGGCACCGCGTTGAACGATGCCGGCCCCGAGATCAGACCTGTATTCGTCGAGGTCGCTTGCGACGAACCATTACGGGGTCATCATCGCTTTGACTTCGTCGGCCGACAGGGCCTTGTCATAGATGCGCACATCGTCCAGCGCGCCGTTGAACGGATTGCCGCCGCCGTCTACGGAAGCGCCGATCTGCATGGGCGCTGTCTTGTCCTCGCCAAAGGAGAAGGCGCCCTCCAGGGCCACCTCGCCGTTGAAATAGACTTTCCCTGTCGTCCCGTCGAACGTGACGGCCAGGTGGGTCCATTGGCCGACCTCAAGCGTCTTGCCGGTGTTGAGTCCGCTGCCTGGTTGCACGAACCTGACGTCCCAGACGTCTCTCTCCAGCTCGAAATACCACATCATGATCGAGGCCTCCCAATTGCCGGCATTTCGTTTGCCGATCATGCCTTGCCAGGACGTGCTGGGTCCGTCCCACTTGGCCCACAAGGAGAGGGAGAGCTGGCCCGTCGCGGCCGACGGATTGAAGGTCCCGAGACTCACATACTGGTGGTTGTCCGTCCCGTCGAACAGCATGGCCTGACCGAGGCCCGTCGGGCCGCTCACGAACGTGGCGGGGTAATTCGCGTCGCCGGCCAGGACACCGTCGTGGCCGTTGCCGGAACCGTCTGCGATGTCGCCGTCGAACGAGTAGGAAGCCACCAGGCCGACCGGGGTGAATCCGATGAGGATGTCGTCGATGAAGAGCAATCCCTTGGCGCCCGAGGGGTTGCCCTCGCTGCCGATGCCGATGGTCATCTCCGTCACGGCGGCCATGTTGACGCCGGTGAAGTCAGCCTGTGGGATCACCCACTCGGTCCACGCCTCCGTGGTCACGGCCGCTGTGTTGTCGCTGACCACGGTAGCCGAGGCACCCGCCGCATCCGCTACAGTGACGAAGAGCTGATCGGCGGTGTTATCGGTCTTGCCCTGGATGTAGAGCTTCATCGCGTTGAAACCGTTGACCGTCCAATCCTGGGGTTCGGCCCAGGTGCGGACCGCCGTGGAGACTGCGGCCTCGACGTTGTTGTAGTCCAGAGGCATGGAGTTGCCGCCGGTGCGGACGATGGTCTGTTCCGTGAACGGCGCGGAGAAGTAGCCAACCTGCGAGCCGTTGTCCGGGTCGTTGTATCCGTCGCCCCAGGTCTGGTAGATGGTCCCGCCGCCCGCCTCGTCGTCGGTGTAGGTCTCAAATCCATCCACGAGGAGGAAGTTGGCGGTTGTGAAGCTCCAAGTGCGGCTTACCCACGGGCTGTCCGGATTGACGTCGTTGACGGCGTCGACCCGCCAGAAGTATAGCGTGTTGAACTCCAGACTGTTGGGATCGAAGCTGGTCCCGTCGACCGAAGCGAAGAGCACGCTTGGGTCGCTGTCGCCGTCGGCACCGACCACCGCACCGCTGGAAGTGCCCAGGTACAGGTTGTGCCAGGCCGCAAAGGCGCCTGCCGTCCAACTGAGCAGGGTGTCGACGTAGACGTCCTTGGCCCCGTTGGCCGGTTGCGGATTCAGCGGGATGCCGCCGCCGCTCAATCTCATATTGTCGATGTAGAACCACACTGGGCCAGTGTAGGTTTCGTCGTTTGCGTTGATGCCCAAGTGCAGCTCGCACCATGTGAGCTTGTCGAAGTCCATCTGGCTGACGTACGGGCCATAGTCCCAGGTGGCCGTGATCGTCCTGTCGCCGTCAGGCTGCCGCCAGTTTGCCAGTTTTCCCAAGAGCTGCCACAGGCTCCACCCGTCGCCGCCTGCGTTGATGACCAACAGCATCTCGTTCCACCTGGGGATGTCGTCGGTGGGCCAGTCGGCCACCAGCCGGGTTATGTCCGCGGAGATCTTGGTATTGGTCTTGAATGCTCCTAGAACGGCCGACTGATTCGGGTCAAGGAGGTTCAGCGTAAGGATATCCGTGTTCCATGCGCCGTTCTCGACCCAGACATCGAGACTGTAGCTGTTCAGGGTTACGCCGTTGTGGTCGTTGAAGAGCACGTCGGCGCCGCCACCCACGACCCAGCCGTCCATACTCTGTTCCCAGTCGCCGATGATGACGTCGGTGCTCTTGCCGGTTTCGGCCGCAACGCCGGTTATTTGGATGTTGTCGATGTAGAACCTGGCGACCGACGCGCCATCCACGTTCGTGATCAGCAAGAATTCGAACCACCCGATGCTCTCGTCCGCACCAGCGATCTTGGTCGTCAGATCATTCGAAAGCGTCCACGTCAGCGTATGAGACTGTCCATCGAGCGTGATGTCCTGGGAGCCGAGCTCGTTCCAGCCGAGATTGTTGTTGGCGCCGTTGTCATCGTTGTTTTGGCAGTTGATGACCATTCCGACCTGCATCCACGTGGTGGTCATGTCGGCCGGAAATGCCGTGACGTCCGCCGTGATCTTCACGCCCGGCGTTGCCAGTGTCGCCATGTGGGGCTTCACGTTTGCCTTGGTAAGTTGTTGCCATCCGCCGGGACCATCGACCTGCATCGCCTGGGCGCCCGCCGTCGCGCCGGTTGCGCTCAACGAGACGGTGCCGGCTGTCCAAGTGTCGGTGTACCAGCCGTCGAAACCGCCTTCGAAGCTGCTCACGAGGATGCTCTCGCTCGGCTCCTCGGAAACCACCTGGATGTTGTCGACGTAGAACTTCGTCGCCGAAGCGCCGTCGAGGTTCGATATCAACGCCAGCTCGAACCACCCGATGCTGTCGTCCGCTCCCGCGATCTTGCCTACCAACGCGTCCGAAAGCACCCACGTGTACGTGTGGGGCTGACCGTCCATCGCGACGTCCTGGCTGCCGAGATCGTTCCACCCGAGATTGTTGTTCGTGCCGTTGTTGTCGTTGTTCTGGGCGTTGACGACCATGCCGACCTGCATCCAGGTCGTGGTCATATCGGCCGCAACCACGGTCACGTCGGCGGTGATCTTCACGCCCTTGTTGGCCAGCGCCGCCATCTGGGCCCTCGCATCCAGGAGAGTCGCGATGTGCCATCCGCCGGGACCATCGATCTGTAATGCCTGGGCGCCGACCGTCGCTCCGGTTGCGCTGGACGAGAGCGTCATGCCGTCACCCGCTCGCCAGCCGTCCAGACCGCCTTCGAAGTCGCCCACCACGACGCTGCCGCCCAAGGCGGTCGAAGCCAGCATCGCGCCCACGCTCGCGAGAACCGCACATATCAGTATCTTCTTGTTCATGTCATTCACCTCGTCAATACAGTTTCCGGTTACACGTACACGACACGGATGATTGTGCTCTCACATACCTCCTCTCTTCTGTTCGAATGCGCTGACCGCAGAACGGCACCGCGAAGGCGCAAGTGCCTGCCGTAGCGGAGATGGTTTGCGGATCGATCACTCCTCCTAAGTTCCTACAGTCGGTACGGGCCCTGCACAGTGCCCACGACCCAAACGAGGCAGCAACCCGTGAAGGCAAGAGTGGCACATTGCCTTCCAGCATCATTTATAGCAGATTGGAGCCCCGGGTGCAAGTCGGATCGGGAGTTCTTGCTCGGGGAGGAGAATCCCCGGTCACGATCCGGCGTATTGCTGGCCGAGGCAGTCGGCCAGTTGGCGGAAGCCCTCCCGACTTCCGACCATCTGCACGCCGCGAAGGAGATCACCCTCCAGGACAACGGAGCGGTAGATCCCTTGTCCGTCGTCTGAGAGGACTTTCTCTGCGAGACCCGGGCCTGATGGAACTCCGATGGAATGGAACTCGACGCGATCGTGCTTGAAAGATAGGGGGATCGCACGGTCGGCAACCGGCGTCAGCGGTCCGCCCGCCAGGGTTGCCATCGCATTGATCGCGGCTGCGCGGCCCTGCTCGGCCGCCAGGACGATGCTGGCGGTGCGAATGTGGTCTCGCTGGGCGATATCGCCGCAGGCGAAGACGCCCGGCTCGGAGGTTCGCTGGTGCTCGTCCACGAGGACGCCTTTATCGGTTCGCAGGCCCGCTTGGGCGAATACCGTGGTGTTCCGGACGGCGCCGACCGTCGTGAGGACCAGGTCGCTGCGAATCTCCTTGCCGTCGTCCAGGATCATCTTCAGCTCGCCCTCACTCTTCGACACGTCGGTCACAAAGCGTCCGGTCCTCAGATCGACTCCCTGATTCCGCAGTCGATTGGCGAGGACGCCCGCCGCGGTGGGACCGAACTGCAGGGCCATGACATGCGCCGACTTCTCGATGATCGTGACTTCGATGCCTGCCTCCCGACTGTAGGCCGCGGCCTCCAGACCGCTGATGCCCGCGCCGAGGATGGTCAGACGCCGAATGCTCTTCAGACGCTGCTGGAGGGTGAGACTGTCCTTTGCTCGCCAGATGGGGATCACATCGTCCGGCAATCCCTGCACGAAGGGCAAGAGGACAGGCCCGGCCCCCGTCGCGAGGATCAGGGCGTCGAACCGTTCCTGGTGTCCGTCGGCGGTTACGGTCTTCGTGCGGGCGTCGATCTGCGTGACGGGGCAGCCCAGCCGCAGGTCGATCTTGCGGTCGCTGTACCATCGTTGCGGCCTGATTGCGATCCCATCGAGCTGGACCCGCCCGAACGCCAGCAGCACCACGCGTGGCCGGATGTACGGCAAAACCGACTCGTCCGAGTACAGGACAACCTCGCCGCCCTTGTCCGTAATGGTCTTTGCCGCCTCTACGCCGGCGTGTCCGGCGCCAATGATCCCGATCCGCATTGTGGAATTCCCATATCTGCTTCATTCGACTCGTGCGCCGGCGATCTCCAGCGTCCAGGCGTGCTCACAAGGCGGGGACTGCCACACCTTGTCTGGAATGCGGACGGACAGGCCATCCGCCGATACTTCCCATTCGAGGGCGGTATCGGACCCGAGCATTCGCACGGCCTTGGCCGCTCGCACGGCAGTGAGGGTCACTGATTGGAGTTGGCGTCCCTCCACGGCCAGGCAGATCGCATAGACTGTCTCGCCCTTTCTCGTCAGACAGATCGAGCCGACTTTGTACGGGGGAAGAGGACGCGTGCCGTGAATCGCTTCCCCATTGACCTGCATCCATCGCCCGATCTGCTCCATCCGCTCCATCGCCGGCTGGGGCAGTTGCCCGTTGGGGTCGGGACCGACGTTCAGGAGAAAATTGCCGCCCTTCGCGACGATGTTGACGAGCAGGTGGATCAGGTCCCGCGTCGATTTGTAGTTGTCATTGGCTTTGTACGACCACTGGCCGGCCATGGTCATGCAGGTTTCCCAGATGCACGGCAGGGCCTTCTCGGGGACTTCCTGCTCGGGCGTGGAGTAGTTCTCGTATCGGCCGCCGACGGTGCGGTCCACGACGATCAGGCCCGGCTGGTGGCTTCTCGCCATCGTCGCCAGCTTCGGCATGTTGATATCCTGCTGCGGCGGGCGGACCTGGCCGCCGTCGAGCCAGAGGATGTCCACCGGGCCATAGCCGGTCATCAATTCCTCGACGATCCCGTGGGTGAAGTTGACGAACGTGGCCCACTTCTCGGGGTACTTCGTGATGTCGTAGTTGACGTTGCGGTCCTTGTGCGGCCAGTCGGGGGCCCAGTACCCTGGATGGTTCCAGTCGGATTTGGAGTAGTAGGCCCCGATGCCGAAGCCCTCGGCTCGGAAGGTGTCGAAGACCTGCTTGACTACGTCTGCCTTGGGGTTCGTGTGGAAGGGACACGAGGGATGCGTCGTGCGGTAGTCCGTCTGCTTCGTGTCGAACATGCAGAAGCCGTCGTGGTGCTTCGTCGTGAGGACGACGTACTTCATGCCGGCCCCCCTGGCTGCGGCTGCCCACTCGCTCGGGTCGAAGTCCTGTGGATTGAACGTCCTGTTGAGGGCCACGTAGTCGCGGAAGAACCGCGGGAAATCCTCGCCCCGCTCGGTCCAGGCGGGCAGGTCGTCCGGCCGGGCCCAGCGGTCCGCTTCCACCAGCGGCCAGGACTCGATGCAACCCCACTGGCTGTAGATCCCCCAGTGCATCATGAACCCGAACTTCCAGTCCTGGAACCGGTCCAGTCTGTCCCAGACGAGCGGATCGCTCTCCTGGTCGGCGGGCGACTGTCCCGGCCGGGGCGGATAGGACAGGTAATTCGCGAGGATGTGCCCAAGGATCTGCTCGCCTTGCGCGTTGGCGTGGACCACGTCCCGCTTGAACGAGTTCAGCTCCCGCCCAGAATCCCGCACGTACTGTCCCCAGGCGGTCTCCATATCGAGAAACGCGGCTCCGACCTCGGTCGCGAGCGTCTTCAGATTCCGATTATAGGGTGTGTTATGTACACCATCGGCGTCGAGAAACGCGTTGTCCGGAGGGTTGATCGATCCGAATGCCCCGGTCATCAGGAGGATGTCCGGCTGGGCCGACTCGCGGATTTGGCGAATCACTTCGCGAATGGAGTCGATATCGTCACGATGGCTGATGCCGCCGATGATGACGAGGTCCGGCTTGTGGTCCAGTACGAACTTCTGCACGCGTCCGGACTCCCTGTACCACCAACACCCGGTGGAACCCCGCACAGAGGTGACCTTCTCGATGGTGCAGCAAGGGTGCCGCCTGCTAACGACGAAATCCCACCCCGACCGGCTGGTGTCGTTGACGATACTGTCCCCCAGCATGACGACGCGGAGGACGCCGCCCTCGATCAGCAGTCGACGAGTCTTGGGCAGTCTTTCGAATCGCTCAGCGGGCGGCGAGTACCCCACCGGCGGAATCTCCGAGTATGCCTTCTGAACTGCCTCCAGCGACTTTTCATTGCCGGCAAAGACGTACCCCTCGTCCCCGGCGATCGCAACTGTGCTCGTCGAGACCCCCAGAACCAGCACCCTAAAAGCACGGCCTAGTGAAAACACTTCGTGTCCTCCTGCAAGTTTTGCATGGCAGAAACGTGCCACCACACCCATTTCTGGTTGATCCGCGGATTCTATCCACGCCCCGCGCTTGTGGCAAAAGAATCCAACCGTGGGGAGTGCCCCGGTGTAGTCGGACACGTAGGAGCCGGAGTGCCCCCATTCAGATGTCTCATGGCCCCAAAAGCAGAGTCTCAAGATTTGCCTTGACTGGTTTCCGATCTAGCGACTATAATGCAAACTGGAGTCTAGGCAGAGTATATTGCTCCCGAGGGGGGAGTGAATTCCGGCTGTGCGGTCAGAACTCTTGGGAGAGAAATGTGGATAACGGAAGGAGGAAAATGAGATGTCCATAAACAAGTCGTGGTTATGTCATGTGGTCTGCATGGTGGCGTGTGTCGGGTTGGCGGTGCCTGCTCCGGCCGGCCTGGTGAACGGCGGGTTTGAAACAGGCAACCTCGATGGGTGGACCATAACAGCAAGAGATGTAACGAGATATGGAATGGGCGGAACCGGGAGCCCTCCTCTTCCTATCGAAGGAGACTGGTTCGCCGTCCTCTGCTCCGATGTGTCCCCGTGGACAACGTTGTCCCAGGAGGTGTCCATGGGGGTCGGCGATACGCTCGAGGGGTATGCGTGGTTCGATCGATACATCGCCTCCGAGGCAGAAGCGTATGTGCGTGTATACGACAGCCTCGGTACGCTGGTCGCGACGTCATGGGCGAATAGCACCGAGAGGAGCACCGCCTGGGAGCCGTGGACATTCACGGCAAGCTCAGCGGACACATATCGCTTGGTCTTGGGGATCACAGAGCCTTCCGCTCAGACGTTTCATCTGCAGGCCTTTTTTGACGGTGTCGTCTACACGGACAATCCCGGTGACACACCATCAGGCATTCCAGCCCCCGGTGCAGCATTGCTGGCTGCGATTGGCGCGGGAATCGTCGGGCGTGTGAGGCGGCGGCTCGCATAACACGCTCGCGTGGCGCCCATGGCTTGTGACGGACTATTCCGCCGACTGCTATGATCTGGCGGGGAGGGGTGTGGTCTGCCCCTGCCTCCCGGTCGGGCAGGCTTTTCCTCTGTGCACGGGCAGGCTTGATTCTACGGAATTCCATTACCTTGGGATGGTGCTTCAGGGCGTAGGGCCCTTCTAGTCGGATGGGAGTTCCGGACTTGGACGAAGCGACGCGGTCTCGCCTGGGTCCTTGAGTGGCGAAGTGAGATCGGGCTATCGTTCTGTCGATAAATGCTCTGGCTTCTCGGAAACCTCTCCCCCACGAGACAGGCAGCACACATTCCACGGCTATCGAATGCGGATGCACCAACCGTGCTTTCTGGTCCCCGGTTCTCCCGAGGGCCCGAATGTCCTATTGTTCACAGGCGATGGCAGCGCATACCTCTGCCGCAAAGTCAGGTCGTAGCAGACTCTCCCTGCGTCCCTCGTAGCAGCCGATAGCTCTGAGGAACACTCCATCGGCCTCCACATGGGAGGAGCGGCCGGTCCCTCGAATTGGTTCCAGACCTTGACGAAAACTCACTCGCCGGAAATCGGCAAACAACTGTTGCCCTTGAGCGGTATAGAACGTGCCGGTTGTCTGTGAAAGGTCTGATCGTGAGTGCAGGAAGATGCTTGCCCGCCGTCCTGACGGCGGTTTTCGGAATCACCCTGGGGTGTGCGGTGATGGTGGCCTTGGGCCGCCAAGGCCAGGTTGTGGGCGATGGGTTACTGATTGATGATTTCTCGCCCAACAGCGGTGCGGATTTGCCTGCGGCCAGATGGACTCTAGTCGGAGGCGGGGGGAACCAGGGGACCGCCCAGAAAGCCGAGCTTGCAGAATCTGATGGCCGGACGTGTCTGTATGTGAGCGGGGCCGTCTCCACGGGCCCGGGCGGGGGGATTGAGGTCCGGCGGCCGCTGATCGTCAGGCGTCGCCCGCTCGACGGGCGCCTCTACGCCGGGATTCGCCTGGTCGCCAGAGGCAATGGGGAAACCTACGCCATTCGACTGCGAACCCGAGACACTCGCTATCCGAAGCAGTATTATCAGTCGCAGTTCGCGACGAGCGGGCAGTGGCAAGAGATCAGATTGCCGTTTATGAGCTTCGTGCCGTCCGCGGCGACACGACCGAGGAATCTGATGGAACTGACAGGCGTCGCTGTCGTCGCGGACGACAGGGAATCCGTCGCGAGTCTTTACGTCGACGAAATCGGGTTCTACCGAGAGGGGAATATGTTCCGACAACTGACTGCGGAAGAAGAGCGGGTCATCATCCACAAGGGCACCGAGGCGCCGTTCAGCGGCCAGTACGTCCGCCACTTCGAAAAAGGGGTCTACACCTGCCGGCAATGCGGCTCAGAGCTGTTCGAGTCATCGTCCAAGTTCCGATCCGATTGCGGCTGGCCGAGCTTTGACG
>JAGOLX010000080.1 GCA_017993835.1 Phycisphaerae bacterium | reverse complement strand
GGTCGGCCAGGCGCGAAACCGCCACGCGGTCTTCATGAGCATTCTGCGAAAGGAGTTGCGGTATGGCAAGTGACCTCTGTCTCCTGAAGCGCGAGGCGGAAGGCTTGGAAAAAGGCAGATCGGGCCTGATCGGAAGTGACCCGTCGCGCGTGGCGTGTGACCCGGGTCACACGCCACGGAGCACGGGGTCCGAGCCGGACACCCGGCCCGACCCTGTCATGCCTGCGAAAGCAGGCATCCAGGAACCGAGGGACTGGGCGCAGCCCGAGAATCTGGATTCCCGCCTTCGCGGGAATGACAACCCCGGCGTCACCACGCTCCTCGACGCCCCTCCAAGTAGGCCCGATCTGGCTTTTTCCGGTCCGACGTCTTTTGTCCGCCTGCCCGTCACGGGCGAGCGACGAGGCGCTGCGTCTGATCACCGTCACCGACCTCGACAGCGGAGAATCCCGCTGCATCCCCCTGGAGGCAATCCTATGTCTACGCCACCAGAACCAGGGCTGGCGCATCGTGGATGCCTGCCGCGCTGCCGGGTGACGCGCGGGGAAATCCGAAGCTCGAAGCTCGAAATCCGAAACAAATCCAAAGGAGCAAAATGACCGAAACGCTAGCGCCGGCCGGAGGCTCCGTTTTGGATTGGGGGCTTGGGTCATTCGTGCTTGCAGGCCTGGCCTGCGAGGGAGGTTCTATGATTCCGCGCAGCCGTCTGAACGTGTTCGGCGACCTGGTCTGTCCCTCGTGCGGGGCACAGCTCCTCACCCCGCCAGGACACTACGTCCGCTCGGGCCCTGCACGCTGCTCGATCTGCTCGGCCGAATTCCGCGTCGCGACAGCCACGGCACGAGTAGCCAATCGGCGCGCCGAGGCCGTGGCCGCGAGGCTGGCCATGGAGGACCTGATCCATGCAAGCGATGCATAGCCAACGCGATGGGCGGACCGCCCCCGCGCGCATCCGCACCATGCGCCGATCCGCCGACCCGACGAGCCGCCAGGTCGGCCTGATCCTGGAAGCGTTCGCGTCCGAGCGCCGAACCGAAGGGGCGTTCTACCTGCGATTCCTGCGCCTGGCGCCCATGGAAGTCGAGGCGCTCGCGCGCCACTGGCGCTTGGATCCGGAGGACCCGTGGCCCCTCTTCCGGCGCGTCTGTTCGTTCTTCGCGCTCTGACCCGTCCCGGTCCGCGAAGGCGTCCGCTACGAGACAGCCGTCCAGGATTGAAAGAGCGTTGGCCACAGAGGACACAGAGGCCCACAGAGGCAGGAAGTGCAGATCAGCCGGGATGCGCGTGTCATGCTGAGCGAAGTGAAGCATCCGGCGTGGGAGTCGAGCATTCGCGCGCCAGGTCCTTCGCTCTCGCTCAGGACGACAAGCAGAACGCTGAGGGACTGCAACGCGGCGGAAGGGAGAAGAGTATGGTGACGCTGAACAGATCAAGGGGTTTCACGAAGATTGACTTCCCGCAAGCTGCCCATTCCGATTGAGCGGTGTGGTCATCTCCAGGAGTCTTTCGTACATGGCTTCAAGTATGTGACATTCAGCCCTGAGGAGTTCATAGTGTGCGGCCTGTTCTCGCGCCTTTGCATCTTCGCACAGGGTGTCGGCCGGGGCAATGTATCTCCGCATGGTTTCTCTGTCGAATTGCCCCCCGTTTTCCTGCGGGGAGTCAATCTGAGGGCTCCCGTTGGGCTCCACAGCGGCAAACGCGGATCGCAGAGAGGACAGGGCTTCTGCAAGGCCTGCTCGCTCGCTGTCATCCAGGCGCAACTCGTGACTCACGACATAGTCGCGAAAGAGATTCGGATCCGATTCGAGTTCTCTGAGCATGGCGCAGTGAGATTCCCGTTCGACGACGCGCAAGCGGGCAGTATTGCGTTCCCCGCTCAGATCGTCAAGCGTCTTTGCCGTTGCCTCGCGCTGGCCGCGCTCCCGCAGCGCCGGATTTCTCTGCTCGAGAACCATGAGTTCCTGACGTTTCTTCAGCAGAGCCTCACGGGTAGTCTCCAACTCGCGCTGGAGCCTGCTCCACAGGTCGTTCGCCACGCCATCCCCTTCGGGCGCCTTTATCCACCGCCTGTAGGCTCGCACCACCGCGTTGACGACCACAGCAGCCGTGTTGGGATCTCTGGATGACGCCGAGACAATCACGACGCGGTCTTTTCCGACCGTTGCCGTGAGGCTGCGAATGACATCAGGTAGACGACTGCCAGCATGTGAGCCACTGATCGCCACTGCATTGGGGTCCCGCAGTGCTTCGCCGACAATCGTTGGACTGGTCAATAGGGCAGCTTGCGCCTGAAAGAAACTGTGGGAACCAGGCTCCACTGGCGGCCATTGCCATCTGCAACCAGAAGATTTCTCGATGACCAGACGCGCCGTGCATGTGTAGGTCGGCCTGAGTGTGCGATAACACAGATACCCTCCACCCAGTCCGACGATGGTGGCGAGCACGATCAGCGACCATCTCCGCCACATGGCACGCAGCAGAGCAACTTGGCGCATCGTCGGGCTCCTTACATCAAGGAGAGTTCAACATGTACTACAGGCACTCCACAATCGCGGCTACCGGTCCGCCTTGATCTGCGCGTCCTTGTGCTTGTGTCCTGGGGGGATTTCGCGAATCTCCGGGCCCTGGCGAGCCGGGACGCCGTGCTTGGCGCGGAGCAGGTCGCGCTTCTGGTAGCATTGCTCCTGGAAGACCGCGATCTCGGACGCGAGGTTGGCACTGGCGGAATCGCCGAAGAAGGCGTGGATGATCGGGAAGACCAGGTCGGGCTTCTGTTTGCGGAACTCCTTGACGAGACCCTCGATCTTGGCCGTGGCGACCCCTTCCTGCATGCAGGTGAAGGGTCCCACGTGGAAGATGCCGGAGATGTAGGGGACCTGTGACTCGCCAGACGGGCCGTGACCCGGGTCGGAAAAAGGCGAATCGGGTCTACTTTGAGAGGGAAAAATCTCCGTCTTCGATTTTTCCCTCTCACACTCTGGTCGCGCGTCGAGGGTTTCGTCCTGTCCATTCTTCAACGAAATCGAACCAACAGATTTCGTTGAAGAATATAGGCCCGATTCGCCTTTTTCCGAGCCTTGCCCATTCTTTCCCCAGTCGGGGGCGGCTGGGCCACACTGGACCATCTCGTGCATGAGGTAGTAGGCGATGCCCGTGCTCAGGGGGGACTCGCCCTCGATATTGCCGTGCGTTTCGTGGGCTCGTTCGAGCGTCTCGATGATCTCCATCGGGTGCGGCAGGACGTGCCGGCCTTCGAGCACCTCGTGGAAGGGCTCCGCCAGCTTCGCCGCGATGTGACTCATGTACCGACCCTTGAGGATGGACTTGCCGGCCTTGCCGGTCGAGCGCCACACCCGGCCCAGGTCGCGGTCGGACCAGCCCAGGCCCATGTCGCGCTTCGCGTTGCGGAGGTTCATCTTGTTGACGTAGAAGAGCCAGTCGGTAATCGGGTCGCGAACGACCTCCAGGCGATTCTCCTCCAGGCGGTGGACCACGAAGTCCGTGTACGGATCGTGCTGGCGCATGTAGATTTCGCCGATGTAGAGGACCAGCGGGAACCGCTCGTGGTAGCGGAGTTTGGCTGCCTTGAAGAGAGCGACGGTCTCGCGGCCCCAGGCCAACAGCTTGCTAACTTCCGCGCCGGCGCTCACGATTCTGCCGAGTTCTTCAAGGCGGGTGGCCTTGAGGGCGTCCATCGCGGGCTTGTCCTCCGCATATGGGCGGAAGCGACGCAGAATGTCCTCGAGCAGGTCGGCGCCGTTGATGCCTTTGAACAGGATCTGCTGCATCTTCATGCGGTCGGAGGAGCGCAGCCCGCCGGGCAGCGGGATGTCGATGTAGTCCGTCTCGGAGGACGGGCCCACCACCGGGACCTTCTCGAGCCCTTCGAGCTTCATGAAGTGGCGCAGGACCTCGCTGTACTTGCCGAACCGGCAGGGGCCGCTGGTGGTCGGGAGCATGACGAGGTAGTTCTCTTCGACCGCCTGGCGGCTCGTTTTCTCGATCTGCTCCTGGAGGAAGCCGATGGCGTCGCCGACGACGCCCTTGAGCGGGTAGCAGACCTCGGTGGAGACGTGCTTGCGGGCGACCTCGTAGCCTCGCGGCGTGTTGGTCGGGAGGACCTGGCCGTCGATGCCGAAGTATCTGAGCCCCGCGGCGGCCACGTGACTGGCGTCGCCCATGTACGGGATCAGCCAGGTCCGTTTGTCGTAGGTCTTCGACGCGTTGATCCGGAGCTTGCCGATGTCCAGGCGGACCGGGCGGCTCTGACTGACGACTCGCTCGTGGGCCTCGGTCCGCGTGACGAACGGCGCGTTGTTCGTCTGGGCGTCCGTCACGAGCACGAGCAGGGGCTTGTTCACCGCCTGCTGGATCGTCTCTTCCTGATAGATTTTCAGGCTGTCCGGCCCGCAGGCGAAGTTGATCATGCGGATCGCGAAGAGGTTCGGATGGTCCGCAACGAAGAGATTCGCCTTGAGAATCTTGACGCTCTGATTCCAGAACTCGTTCTCAACGAACCCGTCGATCGGGATCTTGTCGAAGCGGTGCTCGATGAACTGCTGCGGGATGTAATCGAGCCCGCGGACCTGCGAGAACATGGCGCCGGAGCTGGAGCTGGCCTCCGGGTCCAGGATGACGTAGTCGCGCCCGATGCCAACGTAGGCCGGCGTGCCCTCGCGCTCGATGCGTTCGAGGAACTTGTCGCCCTCGGAGTAGAGCTCGGTCTGGAAGTGGCCCTCCGCCTGGTCCGCGAAGGCAATGGCGTCGCGGATCTGCCTGTTGGAGTAGTGGAAGCCCAGGCGGTCGAACTCGATGCGCAACTGGCGGACGAGCAGGGGCAAGTCGCCGAAGTGCAGGATCGGATTGATCTGGCGGTTCTTGTCGAGCGACAGGACGTCGTTGAGGACGTAGCCCTCGGACTCGGTGTAGATGCAGTACTTCAGGTCGGGAGGCGTTTTCTGGCGGACTTCGATGAAGCTCGGATTGAAGAGGTACTTCAGTTCGGGGCTGTTGTTGAGGATGGCGGCGTGGCCGGTCGCCAGCTTGCGGGCGATGCAGAACTCGGTCCGCGAGTTGTCCACGCCGATCTTGGCGATGTCCTTGTCGCTCCGCGGCGAGACCACCGGATAGAAGCCGAGCTTGCGGAACAGGGCCGCACTCCAGATCCCTTTGCTGCCGAGCGTCGCCATGCTCCGCTTGATGCCGACGGTCGGGCCCTCGTGCGTCGCGGTGCCCAACTCCTGGAATAAGCAGCCCTGTTTCTTGAAGTGCTTCTCATAGATTCTGTGATAGCGGTCCACGTAGTTGATCTTCGGTTTCTTGGCGGACTCCGAGTTGCCGCGGGGGCAGAAACCACCCGTGATGATCTCGTCGTCCTCGATGCTGAAGACTTCGAGCTGGCAGTCGCGGATGCCGCAGGACTTCTCGCCGAAAAGCTCCCGGCACAGGACCTTGCGCTTGTGGAAGGCCATGTCGATGATCTGCCAGCCGCGGAAGGCGGTGTCGTGGGCCTTGCCTTCCCGCTCGAATCGCTGGATGGTCTGGATGATATCGAGGGCCTGGCCCCAGGCGCCGAACATCTCGCGATGGGGATAACCTTCGATCTGCCTTTCGCTGACCTGGGCGAGGGCGGCCAGGAAGGCGTCGCCCAGCGCCGGACCGCCTTGTGCGGAGCACTTGTCGCCCGCGTGCTGGGAGCCGCCGACGAACTTATAGTAGTAGCTGGCGGCGGTGCCGCGGACGATGGCGGCCGCGATCTCGTTCCGACTGAACCCTTCGGCAATCAGGCGGTTCTCGTCCATCTCCATGAAGACGCCGCAGGTCGAGTCGATGATCGGCACGCGCTCGGCGCTCAGGGCCGCAGTCTGGAGCGTGTTCTCGACGTTCAGATTGATCACGTCGGCCATGTTTTCCAGGGTCTGGCCCGAACCGGCCTGACAACTGTAGTTCATCTTCGCTTCTTTGACGGTCCCGTCCTTCGCGAAGCTCGTGAACTTCATGTCCTGCCCGCCGACCTCGAAGATGGTGTCGACGTCGGGATTGTTGCGCTTGACGCCCAGCGCGTGACAGGTGATCTCGTCGGTGATGCGGTCCGCAAGGGCGACGCCCTGCTGGGCGAGCTGCTGGCTCTTGCTCTTGCTGATGAGGATCTTCTCGTAGAGCTTGCGGGCCGAGCCGGTGGCGCCGACGCCCTTGATGATGACCTTGTCCCTGTGCCGGGCGAGATACCGCAGGACGCGTTTGAGCGATTCCTCGGGGTTGCCGTGCGTTTTGATATACAGCTTGTCGAGGAGCCTGCCCGTCTTGATCTCGACGAGGGCGCCTTTGGTCGTGGTGCTTCCGCCGTCGATGCCGAGGACGACCTCGGTGCCCGCCGGGATTTCCGGCGGCAGACTCTCGCTCCTGGCGCGGACGCGGGCCAGGCTCTGCGAGAGGGGCGGCGCGAACTTGCGCTTCTGGCGGCTGTACTCGGCGACGTGGCGAAGCTGCGCGATGTCCAGGACGAAGGTGTTGTTCTGCTCGATGGCTTTGAGCGCCGCGCCGATGGCGGCGATGTTGCCATGGTGGGCCGGGCGCTCGATTTCGACATGGAGCAGGTCGGACAGATTCTGGCGGACCAGGTCGTTGGAGAAGACTCCGCCGGTGGAAATGCACTCGCCGGCGCTGAAGCTGGAGGCGAAGTCCCGCGACCCGAGGACATCGATCATGTAGTTCCGCGCGACGGTCCGAAAGAGGCCCGCGAGATTATCGACCCGGGTGGCGCCTTCGTTCTGCTTGTGAATGAGATCGGATTGCACGACTACGCCGCAGCGTGCGAGAAACTCGCTGGGCTCGCGCGACCTCGCGGCCTCCTCCTCCGCCCGGCGGAGCATCTCTTCGAGGCGCTCCTGCAATCGCACGCGGTTTCGCGTTATGACAGCCTGTTTTTGGATATCATCGCGGGCATCGGCCGGATCGTCGAGCTCCGGCGCCGGAACTTCACCCTGGAATAAGCGCCGGCACTGCTTTTCGACGAGCATACCGGAACCGCCGCCGCACTTGGTGCCGGTCCGCCACTCGACGATGATTTGTCTGCCGTCTGCGCTGCCCAGACTGAAGAAGTACGAGTCCTTGGCGCCGATGTGGAAGATGCACTTCGCTCGGGGCGCCACAATCTCGGCTCCCTTGGGAATCGCGACGCTGTCGTAGACGTGGAGCGCGCCGTGCATCACGCGCGGGAAGGACTCCGCGGCACTGCCGGTGAAGGCTGTGCTGTGAAGAGACGTGATAGGGAAACGAGAGGTGATGTCCGCCCAGGTTTCCTCGATTGCACCCAGCGGGTTTGCGAAATGCATGATGGGGTCAGGTGAATGGAGAACCGTCTTGTCGGGCCCGAGGACCACAGCATGGACGAAACTGCTGCCTACGTCAAAACCAACAAAAAGGTGCGACGTCTCCGCACGCGACGACTCTTTTCTAGGACTCATCGTCAATACCTGTCCCCTTGTGAATAATGCTGATAATGCCTGTTAGTAAAGAAGCACCATCCTGTGAAAACTGAAAACACAAACCCTTTAGATAGTCCAAAGCTGTGATTTTGTCAAGGCTACACACAAAGGCAGTAACAGGTTCTGCACAGCAACAGTCTGATAACAAAAGACGTATCAGTATTAAGAGAAAGGACTTACATCAACGACGCTCTGGAAAGTAACAAAGAGACACCCTATATGACTAATCATCCTACCTTTCTTTCAGACTATCTATCTTATATACACACCGAGGCCTGTGCCAAGCCCAGGTCCGGACGACCCGCTGACCCAGGCCGGCAAGCTGTGCACAGGCACGCTCAAGGGCCTCCTGGATGAAAAAGGGGTTGTCTGGCGACGCACAGGCCGGTAGACTAGCGGCAATCCGATGATCATAGGGCGTCCATTCACCCTTCGATTTTACGAGGTTTGTCATGAAGGTGACCTTTAATCGTTCTGCGTTGGCTGAAGCTCTCGGGCTCATGACGGCTATTGTCCCGAGTCGTACGCCCAAGCCCATTCTCAAGTGCGTCCGTATTGCGGTCGCCGGCAAAGAAATGCGCGTCTGCGCAACCAACCTGGAACTGGGGTTGGACTACGTGATCTCTGCTGTGGACGTCGGCACAGAGGGTGAAGTCGTCGTCGAGGCGGAGCGCCTGGCCTCGATCGTCCGTGAGAGTTCGGAGGACGTTCTGGTTCTGGAGTCCGCGGATACGACCTGTGAGATCCGCGGCATGGATAGCCATTTCACCGTCTATGGGCAGGACCCCAAGCAGTACCCCAAGGTCCCGGCATTCGGCACCGGACCAGCGGATATGGCCGTCGGCCTGGAGGAATTGCAGTCGGGGATTGCCCAGTGCTTGTTCGCAACTGCCAAGGAAAGCAGTCGGTACGCGATCAATGGGGTCCTGTGGGAGAGCAAGGGGAAGAAACTCATGCTCGTCGCGACGGACGGACGGCGCCTCGCCCGTTGCCGAGTGGACCTCCAGCAGGCGCCGCCGGAGGAGTGTGCGAACAAGGTCATCGTCCCAGCCAAGACCATGGCTCTCCTGGAGAAGCTTGCGCGGCACGAAAAAGACGTGGTGGCCGTGAAGTTCGTAGACAACCAGATCCTCCTGAGCTGCGCCAATGTCGTCATCAGCTCGAACCTGGTCGAGGGCAACTTCCCGAAGTACGAGGACATTGTTCCGACCGACTACGACAAGAAGCTCACACTCTCGACCGAGGCGGCGCTGAGCGGCGTGCGCCGGGCTTCCCTGCTCACGAGCGAGGAATCCAAAGGCGTCAAGCTCTCGCTGCATTCGGACGGACTGGTCTTTTCTGGGAGTTCGCCCGAAGCCGGCGCAGCGGAAGTGAGCATGCCGGTCGAATATGACGGTGAACCCATCGATATCGGATTCAATCCGCAGTTCCTGATCGATGGCCTTCGTGTGATCCGCGCGGCACAATTCGAGATGGAACTGGGCCAACCGGACCGCCCGGGCGTGATCAAGAGCGGGAGCGATTTCCTGTATGTTCTGATGCCGATCAATCTCAGTTAGGGGGACGACAAGGACGTTGGAAAGCAGCCAGACAAAGACACGGATACTGCCAAGGGGTGAGTCCCGGACGTCTGAGGCCTGTCCGATCGGCGACCTGCTCACCGGATTTGCCAAGCGCCTGGAGCCTGCGCACAAGCAATACGATTCGCTGACGCAGGCCTGGGATACCCTTCTTCCCGGCGGGCTGCGTGCACATTGCAGGGTCGCTGGTCTGGCCAACGGGTGTTTGCGAATTGTCGCGGACGAGTCGACGTATCGGTTTGAGTTGCAGCTATGTCAGGGGCTGTTGTTGGAAGAGTTGAAGCGGGTGTGCCCGTCGGCAAAGATCCGCCGGATTGACATCGGCATAATGCGGTGAAAACCTGCGTTGCGACGTTGCCGCAGGGTGGAGAACCCTACAGGCGAGGAGGGGCATTTTCCGATAATATGCACAGTTGCTGTTTTGCTATTTGATATGCATGGGTCTACAGGTTGGTTTGACAATTGAGGGCCGGTATGGAGGCACATAAATACGACGCCAGTAACATCAAGATTCTCGGGGGTGTGGATGCGGTTCGCAAGCGGCCCGATATGTACATCGGCGACCGCGGGGTCGCGGGCCTGCACCACCTGGTCTACGAGGTCTTGGACAATTCGATCGACGAGGCGCTCGCGGGTTTCTGCGACAGCATCACCGTCCGCATCCAGCCGGACGGCAGTTGCAGCGTGGAGGACACCGGACGCGGCATCCCCGTGGAAATCCACAAGGAGGCCAAAGTCAGCGCCCTGGAAGTGGTCATGTGCACGCTCCACGCGGGCGGCAAGTTCGATTCAGACAGCTACAAGGTCGCCGGCGGGCTTCACGGCGTCGGCATCAGCGTCGTCAACGCCCTCAGCGAGTGGATCACCGTGGACGTCTACCGGGACGGGACCCATCACCATTTCGAGTGCCGTCGCGGGAAGAAGACCGGACCTGTGCAGTTGGTCGGAAGCTCGACCAAGCGGGGAACGAAGGTCACCTTCATGCCCGACGAGGATATCTTCGGCGACGCCGAGTTCAACTACGACACGCTGCTCAAGAGAATCCGCGAGCTGGCCTACCTCAACGCGGGTCTGAAGATCACCTTCCGCGACGACCGGACGGACAAAAAAGAATTCTTCCAGTTTGAGGATGGCATCAAAGCCTTCATCAAGCACCTGAACGAGGGCAAGACGGTGTTGCACGACAGCATCGTCTACATGGCCAAGGACGACCCGGAGTCGAAACTGAGCTGCGAAGTGGCCCTGCAGTACAACGACGGGTACACGGACAACGTCCTGGTCTTCGCCAACGATATCCGCAACATCGACGGGGGCACGCACCTGTCCGGATTCCGAACCGCGCTCACGCGGACGATGAACTTCTACGCCCGCGCGAATAACCTGCTCAAGGAAGGCCAGGCGACGACGGGCGATGATCTCCGCGAGGGCTTGACCGCGGTGGTCGCGGTGAAACTGCCCAATCCACACTTCGAGGCGCAGACGAAGGTTCGCCTGACGAACCCCGAGGTCGGCAGCTTTGTCGAGACGACGGTGAACGAGCAGCTCAGCCACTTCTTGGAGGAGCACCCGACGGAGGCCAAGCGCATTCTGAACAAGGCGATCCAGGCGGCCGCGGCACGCGAAGCGGCGCGAAAGGCCCGCGAGCTGACGCGACGCAAGGGCGCGCTCGGCAGCGCCAACCTGCCCGGCAAGCTCTGGGACTGCTCCAGCAAGGAGCGGATGTCGGCCGAGATCTTCATCGTCGAGGGCGATTCCGCAGGCGGGTCCGCCAAAGGCGGACGTGATCGAAACATCCAGGCCATCCTCCCTCTGAGAGGCAAGATCCTCAATGTCGAGAAGGCCCGTATCGAGAAGATGCTGGCGCACGAAGAGATCCGGACGCTCATCAGCTCGCTCGGCACCGGCATCGGGACCGACGAGTTCGACGTGGACAAGTGTCGCTACGGCAAGATCATCCTCATGACCGATGCCGACGTCGACGGCGCGCACATCCGCACGCTGTTGCTGACCTTCTTGTTCCGCCAGATGCCTCTGCTCTTCGACAAGCGCATGGTGTACATCGCTCAGCCTCCCCTGTACGAGGTCAAGATCAAGGGCAAGAAGACCTCCGAGTATGTTCTGACTGAGCACGAGATGCGCCGTCGGATGATTGCCCGCGGACTCGAGGGGACGCACCTGCTGATCCGTGACGGCACGGATGACAAGGGCAAGG
The DNA here is from genome assembly GCA_017993835.1 of Phycisphaerae bacterium. Taxonomy (GTDB): domain Bacteria; phylum Planctomycetota; class Phycisphaerae; order Sedimentisphaerales; family Anaerobacaceae; genus PLanc-01. The sequence goes on along the minus strand of JAGOLX010000080.1, from coordinate 7,815 downwards.
GCAAAAAGTCGGACAAGGACGCACCTCGCCAGGTGAGCGGCGCTGCGCTCGTCGACCTGGTCAAGGCTCTCGCGGACATCGAGCGAACGGCCAGCGTGCTCAGCCGGCGCGGTCTGCCGTTTGCTGAGTTCATCGCGGAACAGTATGAGGACGGTAAGCTGCCGCACTATCTGATTCGCCGCCAGGGTCAGGAGAAACCGGAGTTCTTCGTCGAGGCGGCCGCGTACGACAAGCGACTGGACGAACTCGGCGCCCCCAAGAACGGCAACGGAAAGGGCGCCAACGGAGGAAAGACCAATGGCGAGGAGGAACCGTCCGCCGTCGGCGAGGAACTCCATGAGGTCGTGCGGATCGAGCAGATCGCTCAGAAACTCAAGGCAGACTTCGCGCTGGACCTGACGGACTTCCTCCTGAAGGCGGAGAAGACCGACTCCGGGGAGGCGGTCCCCACCAAGTTCGCGCTGGTCCACGGGGAAGAGACCCACGACATCGCGTCCTTGGGCGAGATATGTCCTGCAATCCGCCAGATCGGGGGCGCCGGCATCGAGATCAAGCGGTTCAAAGGCCTGGGCGAGATGAATGCGGATCAACTCTGGGAGACGACGATGAACCCGAACACGCGGACCCTGTTGAACGTCCGCCTGGACGACGCGGGCGAGGCCGACCGGCTCTTCAGCATCCTGATGGGCGACGACGTCGAGAAACGTCGGCGGTTCATCCAAGAGCACGCGCTCGAAGTGCAGAATCTCGATGTGTAGCACGAATGCCGCAGAGGGCTTTCCGGCCACCGCCGACTACTCGTGCCGCAGCGCGATGATCGGGTCCACCTTGGCGGCGTGAATGGCCGGGTACAGGCCGAAAAGGATGCCGATGCTCATGCTGATCAGCATGGGCAGGAGGATCCCTTTCCACGTGAGGATGGTGATCATGCCGGAGAAATGGGTAATCAGTCTTGGGATCAGTGCGCCGATCCCCAGGCCGATGAATCCCCCCGTCGTGGAGAGTACGACCGTCTCGACGAGGAACTGGTAGATGATCTGCCGTCGTTTGGCGCCGATGGCCCGTCGGATGCCGATCTCGCGGGTCCGTTCGGTGACCGAGGCCAGCATGATGTTCATGATGCCGATGCCGCCGACGAGCAGGCTGATGCCGGCGATGGAGCCCAGGACAATGCTCGAGCGGCGCTTGGCGTCCTCCGCCTGGCGCAGCAGAGCGAGCGGCACGCTGACGTTGTAGTCTTTCTTCTTGTGGAACTGCGCGAGCATCCGCTCGATGGCCCGGGCGGTCGATTCGACGTTCCCGATTGCGTCCACCTGGACAATCGCCTGGTGCAGCTCGACCCGCTCGAGCGCTCGCGAGCCCGACGCCGACCGCGTGGACACGTCGCCGAAGTACTGGCGGGCAATCGCGATGGGGACATAGGCATCGACCTGGTCATCGGGCATCTGGAGGTCGCCCGCCTTGCCGCCCTCGCTTTTCACGATACCGACGATCTGGAAGCAGTTGCCGCCGATTCGGATCCATTCGCCGACGCTGTGCTTGGTGGCCAAGAGTCTTCTGGCGCCATACTCGGTCAGGACCGCGGCGGGGGCAGGCGTTGCCTCGCTGATCGGCAACAGCACCCGCCCGGCTAGCACTTCGCGATTGACGAGGTCGAACCAGTCCGGCGTGGTCCCCACGACGCGGACCTCCAGGGTCTGCTCCCCGAGACGGGCGTCCTGGCGCAGCAGTTTCACCGGCGCTGTCCGTTCGACGTGCCTGAGGCTCTCGGCCATCCGCAGTTGGTCCTCGTAGGTCAGGCCGTAGATGCTCATGCCCGCCGAGGCGCGGTTCATGCTCGCCGATTGGTCCTCGGCCGGCTTGATGGACGAGACGATGATGTTATTGCTGCCGAGCTTGCGGATCTGTTCGAGGGCCTCCTTCCCGGCCCCTTCGCCGACCGAGAGCATCGCGACCACGCTCCCCACGCCGAACACGACGCCCAGCATGGTCAGAAACGACCGCAGCTTATGGAGGAGCAGATTCTCCAGGCCGGAGCGAATGTTCCGGACGATTTTGATCGTGTGCCAAGTCATGGTTCCTGCTCCGGGCCCATTCTCTCTTTGAAGAACTCGATCCTCTCTTCCATGGACATGTTCTTGAGCCTTTCCTTCTCCTCCTCGGACAGGTTCTTCATGATCTCCATCGCCTTCTGCATCTGCTTCTTCATCTGCTCCTGCTGCTCGGGGGTCAGGTTCGGCATGCCCGGCGGCATCTGGCCGGGGGTCATACCGGGGAAACCCTGCCCGGGCGTGGGAGCCGGCGCCGTTGCCGACGGGCCGGCTGGCGTCGGGGCCGATGGCGTCGCCTGTGGACCGGCGCCGGCGGGAGCGGGACCCGGACTTGGCTGCCGGGAGGCGTCCAATCGCGTGCGAACTTGCTGGTCGATCCCATCCGTTTTCTCGCCAGCAGCGTTCGGCTCCGCGCCGCCGGCTAGCGCGACATCGACCGAAGACGATTTCAGCGGCGGATCGAGCACGACCGCTTCGCCTTCCGCCAGCCCGCTGACGATTCGGACCATCCGGTTGTTATCCAAGCCGATCTCGACCTTGCGGGGCACACTCTCCTTGCCCTCCAGGACGTAGACCGTTGCATCGCCCCCGACTCGCGTCACGGCCTGCATGGGTATGTAGACTGCATCGTCGTACTGCTCAACAATGATCTCCGCTCTGCAGGTCATCCCGGACCGCAGGGCCGGATCGTCCGTGTCCAGGTGGATCTGTGTATTGAAGACCTTCAGATCAGGGTTGAGGAACATGCCCGTCGAGTCCGGCAGCGGAGCCACCAGGCCCACCGTCCCGAGGAACCGCTTGCCCGGCAGGGTCTCGACCGTCACGATGGCGGGCTGCTCGACACGCACCTTGGCCAGGCTCGCCTCGTGAACGCCGACCTCCGCCATGGTCGAATTGCCCATGGGCAGGTAGATCAGCTCCTGCTTCTCGACCACCTGTTGGCCTTCCGCCAGGGGCTCCTTCATCATGCTCGCCAGGCCGCCCTTCGTGCTGGTGGCGTAGACGACCAGCCCGTCGCTTGGCGCCCGGATCGTCGTCTTCGTGAGCTGATCCAGGATCTTCGCGAGCTTCTGTTGCTGGCGGGTGTATTCGGCCTCCTTGGCTGTCAGGTCGGCCTGGGCCTGCCTCTTGTCCGAGTCGGCCTTGCGCCGAGCGCGATCCAGCGCCGAGACCGCCTGCTGCACGTCGCTCTGCAACTGACGGATCTGACGAGGATAAGTGAACTCCTGCAGGAGTTTCAGGTCGGCCTGCGCCAGCTCGACCTCGAGCTTCTTCCGCTTGACCGCGATCTCGTCGCCCGTCTTCTCCGTCTCGGAGAGGTACTTTTCCTCGAACAGCTTTACAGACCAGGCCAGCGTCTGCTCGGCCCGGCCCAGTTCTTCCCGCGCGAGCGTGATCTTCTTGTTCGCTTCATTGACGTCTTTGGGGTACTGGCCCTCCTCGTATTTGCGCAAGTCCTGGCTGGCGAATTCCACCGCCAGCTCGGCCTCGTTCACGTCGCTGTCGGCCTGGCTGGACACAATGGCGAGGTTCTCCTCGGCGTTGGTGTATGCCGCCTGGGCGTTCTGGGTGCGGATTTCCTGGTCGATCTTGTTGTCCTGGAGCGTGCTGGCGTCCAGCTCGACGAGCACCTCGCCTTTCTTGACGTGGGTGCCTTCGCGGACAAGGGTGATGATCGAGGTTCGGCCCTCCACCTCGTTCTTGATGATGAGTTGATCGCGGGCCTTGATCGTCCCGGATTCGACGACGCTGATCGTCAGGGGACCCCGCTTGGCCGGGAAGGTCGCGACGTCCTGCGCCGACTTGTCGCTGCCGCGGACCACGGTGAGCCAGACGGCGCCGCTCGCGACGATTGCCACGACCACGAGAACGGCAATCACCTTGGGCATCGTATGTCTGTTCCCCGTTCCGCTTGTCTGCTCAGCCGTACCGGCCATGTTCGTTCTCCTCGAATACTCCTTGCCCTGTCCGAATGCGCCAACGCTCGTGGAACATCATACAACAGATTGGATCCAAAAGCAAAGCCGGGCTGTGCTGACCCGGCTTCGCTGATTTGGCCACAGGATCGTCGGTCTACTTGGGCAGCGCCGCCTCGAGCTTGGCGAGGGCGTCGGCATCCACCGTCGCCGCATGGAGGTCGCCAAAGATGACGCGGTATTCGTTGTCGCCCGTCTTCCACCGCAGGAGCACCGAGGCCACGTCGCCGGGCTGGACGACCTTGCCGTAGTAAGCAGGCTCTTTCTGTTCGTGCACCAACGTTGCGTAGAAGCCGCCGAGCATCTGAACCGACATCATTGGCTGCAGCAGTACCTTGGTCTTTTCGTCCACGGTTTTTGCCTGCTCCAGCGCCTCGCGGAATTTCTGTCCCTCGGGTGTCTCGCTGTTCTTGAAGTCCGTGACCTTCTGCATCAGACCCATCACGCTCAGCTCCGCAGGGTACTCCCCGGCATACGCGGCGTATTGTCTGAGTCCTTCAATGCCAGTCTCTTCGGTCATCGCGGGGACCTTCATGCCGTCGCCCGGGCCGGCGGTGAAGTCTTCCGGCAGGACCGGATTGAACTCATCCGCACTGACCGGGACATCCCACTGGAAGTCGTACATAGTCCCTTCCATCTCCATCTGTTCGCCGGTCTTGATCTTCATGTCCATGCGGACCGGCAGCGAGGTCTTCGCATCCACCCAGATCTTCACATCGACGTCGCCGAGAGCGTTGCCCGCGTATGCCGGATCAGTCGTCTGAAATCCCTCGACCTCGACACCGTCGATGACGTCCTCGCCGAGGTCCCGGTACTGGCAGTCGAGGATCTGCCTGACGATCATGCGAGGATCGTTGTTCTGCTTCCGCATCTTCTCGAACATCGACTCATCGAACTCCATCCGCGTGTACTGCTTCTTTTTCGGCATGACCACCATCATCAGCTTCTGCTGTGGGAGCATGTACATCTGGTGGATCATGTCCAGGCCGCTGTTCGGATCGGTCATACTCATATCCATCCGCATCCCATATTCGTTGGCAATCAGTACAGAACTGTTCATATCCGTATTCATCGCCACTGTGCCCCGCATTTGGCCCGTGACGTGCATCTTCATCTTGTACATGAAGGCCTGGATCTGTTCGACCTTCACCAGTACGTCGGCCAGGGCCACGCCCGATTGCGTCCCGCTCCATATGGACCAAGCGCCCAGCGCGGCGATCACCACGGCCGCCAGAGCACCGATTACCTTAGGCACCGTGTGTCTGGCCCTCGCACCGCCTGTGTTCTCCTCGGTTTGAGCCACGCTCAATCTCCTCTGACCACAGTTCTCCTGCTTGAACGCGATAGACCCCCTGGAGTATTGTACCCCGCGAGGCTGCCTCAGGTCACCTTTTCTTTGGCCAATCTTCGGCCTTCTCCCCAGAATCATCACATCGAAGGCATTTGGCGCCCTTGCAGGCGACTGCACTGCGCAGGCCAAAGCACAAGGCCGGACTCCGCTGGCCCGGCCTTGCATATCCACTCAGCATACTGCCGGACTACTTGGGCAGGGCAGCCTCCAGGGTGGCCAGTGTCTCCGCATCGACCGTGTCGGGGTGCAGGTCGCCGAAGATGACGCGGTACTCATTGTCCGAGAGCTTCCACCACATGAGCGGCAGCTCGACATCCTTCGGCGTGACCACGTCGCCGCGATAGACCGGGTCCATTTGCTGCTGGTTCAGGATCATGGGGAACATGCTCAGGGCCATGAGCTTCATCATTCGTTCCTGGCCGGCCCGGATGGCGGCTTCTTTGGATCCCCCTGCATCCTTGAACTGCTTGAGCTCCTCGCGCCACTGCTGCGCGGCAGGACGGTCGCTCGTGGTCATGGACTCGGCGATCTCCATCGGGAGTTGTCGCAGGCTGTCGCTGTCGACCGCCTTCGGGTAGTGCCCCGTGAAATCCACCGCCATCTGCAGCGCCTCGATGAAGCCCTTCTCGCTGAAGGATGGCATCTGCGTTCCGTCCATCCGATCCGCCGTGAAGCCGGCGGGAATCTCGGGCTCGAACGTGCTGGCATCGACCGGCGCGTCCCACTGGTAATCATAGTCCACGGCGCTGGCCCGGACGCCTTCGCCGACCTCCATCTCGGTCTCGGACCGGACCGGCAGCCAGGTCTCGACATCGACCCACAACGTCCCGCGTATACTCTTGAATGAGCCGCTCATGAAGCCTGGATCCGTGGTCTCGAATCCCTGGACCTTTCTGCCATCGATCACCGAGGTCCCCAGCTCCCGGTACTGGTGCCCCAGCATCGTCTTGACGATCTCCCGCGGGTCGCGGTTCTTGGTCTGTGCATTTTCCAGCGTCGCGTCGTCGAACGTCAGCCGACCATACTGTTTGTCCGCCAGGTTGATCGTTACTACGATCTTCTTCTGCGGCAGCAAATACGTCCTGACCTGGATCGGCGTCTCCTGGCCGTCGTGCGAGTGCACGCCGGTCTGGTCGATCCGCATCCCGTACTCGTTCGACACGAACACGGTGCTCTCGATCCTGGTCGTGCCTGTCATGGAGTCTTCCGTCGTCATCTTCGTCTTGTACACGTACGCCTGAATCTGCTCGACTCTGGCCAGGACTTGGGCCAACGCGATGGACTCGGTGCCTGTCCAGAACATCATGCCAATTGCACAGGCAACGATCACAATCGCTGCGGCTGCTATCTTTGCCATCGGATTCCTCATAATCAATCTCCTGATGCGAAGGCCCATGCCAGCCTGTGCGGCCGACTTGAGCCTTGCGCTCTGTTCTCGAATGATCCGGTTCATCACTTCGTCTTCGACACTGCTTTGGGCCAGCGCCTTGCCGTTGCCGACCAGGCGTTCTCGAAGAGTCTGCAGCCCCTTGAGTTCAGCCCGGCAGGTGTCGCACGTCTCGATGTGATCCTCGACAGCCTGCTTCTGCGAATCGCCCAGCAGCCCCTCGAGGCTCGCCACCAACAGTTCCTTGCATTCTGCGCAGTTCATGCTTGCACCTCATTGACAGTCTGCCCGTGCAGGGAATCCCGCAGCAGGACATAGGCCCGCGAAAGCGTCTTCGTCACCGTGCCCAGAGGCGTATCGAGCTTCTCGGCGATCCCGCTGCACGACAGTCCGCCATAGTATCGCAGCAGAATCACGGTTCGATACGCCTCGGGCAAGGCCGCAATCGCCGCTTCGAGAGCGTAATCCTGTGAGAGTTCCGGTTGGGGCGTCTCTTCACAGAAGGCGCGGACGGACTCGCGCTTGCGGCGAATTTGCTCCGCTCGCTGCTGCTCTTTCGCCACGTTGTCGGCGATGCCGAGCAGCCAGGCGAGGAACGATTCGGGCTTCTTGAGCTTGTCCATCTTGAAATACGCCCGAACCAGGGTTTCCTGGGCGGCCTCCTCAGCCCGATCTCTGCGACCCAACTTGCCGGCAAGATGGGCGAGCAGGACCGGCTGATACCGCCGGACCAGGTGGCGAAAGTCGTCTGGATGGCCGTCCAGACATCGCTCCACATAGTACTTGTCTGTTTCTGTCATAAGACACCTCACCGAACTCTCAAGGACCACGTTCTCGTTATATAGTGCAGCCCGAGACGGTTTTGCGACAGAAAATGCAGTGAGAAGGAAAGAACAGGCCAGGGAATGCCCCCCCTCTGGCGCCGGCCGGCCGTCTTGTCATCCTGAGTCGCTCAGCCGCTTCGCGGCCGGTGTCGGAAAGAAACCGGTTATGATACTGGGGTAGCGGTTTGCTCCGACAGTTATGGCCGAAGACGCGTTGGTGCCTTGT